>NZ_JAHUTM010000002.1 GCF_019209905.1 Corynebacterium sp. TAE3-ERU12
CCGGTGGCATTCAGCGGCGGGGTCACGCCCGGTCCCATTCCGAACCCGGAAGCTAAGCCCGCCAGCGCCGATGGTACTGCACCCGGGAGGGTGTGGGAGAGTAGGTCACCGCCGGCCCTTAAACAAAGAATATGGTTATGCCCCACGTACCGCCGTCATGGTGGTGCGTGGGGCATTTCCTATACCCACACCCCCGCGTCCCCAAACCAGGGGCGCGGGGGTGTGCGTGTTTATGGGGTCAGTGTTGTTATTCGGTCTAGCGCCACATCCATATCGCGACGTCCACAACAAAAACCCAACCGAATCAAATTGCGCCACTTAGGCTCATCCGGGTCCATCACAAAAGCCGACACCGGAATAGCGCCCACACCCACTTCAGCGGGCATACGCATACAAGTCTCCATCGCGTTGCCGAGCCCAAAAACCTCAGCATCAGCCAGCACGAAATACCCCGCATGACTCGGGAAGGCAGTAATACCCATATCCCGCAACGCCTGCATCAGGTGATCACGGTTTTCCCGCAATAAATCACGGTTATCACCAATCCACTGCGGGCATTCCAATAATCCGCGAGCCACCGCCGGCTGGAATGGCGCACCAGCCACACACGTCATGAACTGCTTCGCCGCAATGACACCATCAATAAGGTCCCGCGGACCCAACGCCCACCCAATCTTCCAACCAGTGATATTAAAAGTCTTCGCCGCGCTCGATACGACCACAGTGCGCTCTGCCATACCCGGCAAAGAAGAAATCGACTTATGCGTCAAACCATCAAAAACCAGGTGCTCGTACACCTCGTCGGAAAGCACCAAAGTGTCGTATGTATTAGCCACCTCGGCAATGACGGCGAGTTCATCGTCGGAAAGCACCGCACCGGTTGGATTATGCGGCGAATTCACCACAATCATCGCCGTCTGCGGGCCCACAGCCGCGCGCAGCGAATCGGCATCAAGACGCCACTCGCCGTCTTCGTCGGCCACCAACGCCGCAGTGCGCACCTTCGCCCCAGCCATCGCCGCAGCCGCCCGGTAGCAGTCATAAAACGGCTCGATGAGCACAACCTCGGCACCCGGCTCAACCAGGCCCAAAATCGTGGCTGTGATGCCCTCAGTAGCCCCCACAGTCACCAAACACTCAGTAGCGGGGTCACGGCGTTCACCAAGCCGGCGCTGCCGCTCATCACAAATAGCCTCCCGCAACGACGCAATGCCGCGGGCCGGCGGGTAATTGTTATTGCCCGCCGCAATCTGGCGGCGAGCCTCCTCAAGCACCACCGGTGGGGCGGGAGCCGCAGGCGCTCCCTGGCCCAGATTCGCCGCCCCATGCTCAGCAACAAGGGTGCCTATCGTGGCGAAAATGGTTTCTCCAAGCGGCCGCAGCCGCTGCACAGTGCGCTCATTCATTCCACGTAGATTACCCGCCCTACACTTAAGCCCATGAGCGAGGATGGATTCACCCCAGTCACCACCGATACTGCTCGCCTGCAGCAGCTCGTCGACTACCTCGAAGAGCACACCAGCTGCTTCTCCGGGCCAGCCATCACCACCCCACTGCGCAGCGACTACGACACCGACGAGGCATGGCTTGACGCCGTAGCCACCGCCCGCGCCCAGGCCGACGGTGCCGCCGCGCGCCGCCCCGACGCCGTCGTCCACGCAGCCATGCTGGTGCTTGGCGCCGGAGTCGACCACACACCGCCCGCAGTTGCCTACGTCACCGCGCAGACCCGGTGGGACAATGTCGTTATCGACGTGCACCCCCACCCCCGCTGGCCGGAAGGGGAACTTCGGCGTGCCGACGGTGGCGCCGACGCCTTCCCCGAATCCCCCACGCCATACCGGCTGCAGGACACCATCAACGCCACTGTCTACCGGCCGAGCGCACCCACCGGTGCGGTGGTGATCTCCGTCCACGGTGGGGCCTGGTGGGCCGGCGGCGGCGCCAACCGAGATAATGCCCACGGGCCCGACTGCGCTGCCCTCGCCGAACGCAGTGGGGCAGTGGTGCTGGATATCGACAACCGCCTGGCCCCGGAATATCCGCTTCCGGCGACCATTGACGATATTGCGTGCGCAGTGGCCTGGGCGCAGCATAACCTCGGCGCCACCAGCACTAATACTGTGCTGTGGGGTACCAGTTCGGGTGCCCACGCCTGCCTGCTGGCAGCCCTGACTGGTACCGAGGCCGCCCTGCTGGCACTCACCATGCCCGCCATTGACCTCACCGGCACCCGCAGCGCCGATGTGCCGTGGATATACGGCCAGGAGGGCCTGGACCCGGCCTCGGCGGTGGTGTCCCCAGTGCGCGCCGATCCCAGCAAGTTACCGCCGGTCTATGTCCAAACCGGTTCCGCCGATGACCGCGCTTTCGGCGGCCCGGAACTAGCAGCCGCCACCGATGGGGTTGTCGACGAATTCCTCGCCACCCACACCATTGCCGCGCCTGCTGAACAGCGCCGTCGGATCACCGCACTTGCCCGGCAGATTCTGCAGGCCACGGGGACACACCGTGAGCTTGCCGACGATCCTGCCGGCGAATACAGCAAGGAAGCCGTCGACGAAGCGAATCAGCGGGCCTGGTCTTAGGCCAGCGGGTAGAGCCGGTTCGAGGAAAGGCGGGTCTGCTCTGCTTTGTCGATATTGTCCTCCAGCAGTGCCCAGCGCTTGTTCGCAATGGCTTTTTCGGCATTGCGCTGGGTGGCTTTATCGGCGGTAGCCCAGCACACCGGCACCGGGGTGACCTCGTCCCAATACTGTGATTTCGAACTGTGCTGCCCGCCCACGGCAATAGCCGGAACGCGGGCCCCAACCTTGCGGGGAATCCCCGGCAGATTCGTTGCCGCCCGCACCGTCAGAGCCAAGCGCGGTTCCTGCTGGGGGTCGGAGGCAAGATTGACCAAGGCCAGCACGGTGATATCGCGGGGATTGACTTCTGCGACAACAGCAGGCACCAGCGGCCAGTAATCGTAGAGCTGTTGGGCGTCACCAACCTGCTTGGGCACCGCAATCATGGCGATAATGCAGCTCACCATTAGCACTGCCAGTACCGCCATGACCGTGTACTGCCACGCCCCAGTACCGGCGAACACAAAAATCAGCACAGCGCCGAGAAAAGCCAGGATGCACAGCACCAGTGCGGAGGCAACTAGGCGGCGCGCGTCCTTGAAGTATTCGTTGTACTTCTTGACGTGTTCGTTGTCGACGGTGATATCAAAAGCGGCCATGCTCGGTGTCTTTCGCTAAGGATTTAGAGGTCGGCGGCGTCCACAATGTTGTAGGCGTAACCCTGCTCCGCCAGGAAACGCTGTCTATGTGCAGCGTACTCGGCATCAAGGGTGTCCCGGGAGACAACGGAGTAGAACACAGCACCGCCGCCATCAGCTTTCGGGCGCAATAGCCGGCCCAAACGCTGGGCCTCTTCCTGCCGCGAACCGAACGTGCCAGACACCTGCACCGCCACGGCGGCCTCAGGAAGGTCAATGGAGAAATTCGCGACCTTCGACACCACCAAGGTGCGGATCTCTCCGGTGCGGAACTGGGCGTACAGCTTCTCCCGCCGCGATGTCGATGTTGAGCCGTCCAGTACCGGCGCGCCCAGAGCGTCGCCAAGCTCCTCCAACTGGTCCAGGTAGGCGCCGATAATCAATGTCGGCTCGCCGACGTGGCGTTCCAATAGCTTGCGGATCACCGGCACCTTCGATTCGGCGCACGCGGCCAGGCGATACCGGTCGGCGGCCTCAGCGGTGGCGTAGACCATCCGTTCCGAATCGGACATGGTCACCCGCACCTCAACGCACTCGGCTTCGGCGATGAAACCCTGGGACTCAATATCCTTCCACGGGGCGTCATAACGCTTCGGGCCGATGAGGGAGAACACGTCGCCCTCGCGGCCATCCTCGCGGACCAGGGTGGCAGTCAGGCCCAGCCGACGTCGGGACTGCAGATCCGCGGACATGCGGAACACCGGTGCCGGCAGCAGGTGCACCTCGTCGTACACAATGAGGCCCCAGTCGCGGGAATCAAATAACTCCAGTGCCCGGTACTCGCCCTTGGTCTTGCGGGTCACCACCTGGTAGGTGGCGATAGTCACCGGGCGGATCTCTTTGCGCTCACCGGAGTACTCACCGATCTCATTCTCCGTCAGAGAGGTAAACCGCAGCAGTTCATCGCGCCACTGGCGGCCCGCGACGGTATTAGTCACCAAGATCAATGTGGTGCGCTTGGCATCAACCATCGCAGCAGCGCCAACCAGGGTTTTGCCAGCACCACAGGGCAGCACCACCACGCCGGAGCCGCCTTCGCGGAAACAATCGGCGGCTTCGCGCTGATAATCACGCAACTGCCAACTATCGCCCTCAGCATGACGCCATTCAATGGGGTGGGCCTCACCGTCGACATAGCCAGCCTCATCCCGGGCCGGCCAACCAACCTTGAGTAACTCCTGCTTTAACCGGCCACGCTCACTGGCGTGCACCGTCCACGTATCGGGCTCAATGGCCTCACCCAGCATCGGACGAATCTTGCGGTGGCGGGTAATTTCCGCCAAAACCGCAGGGTCTGAGGAAATCAGCACCAGACCGTGGGTGGGGTGCTGGGTGAGCGTCAGCCGCCCGTAACGCTCCATCGTCTCGGCGATACCGACCAACAGCGGCTGCGGCACCGGGAAGCGGCAGTACTTCTCCAACACGTCGACGACCTGCTCCGCATCATGGCCGGCAGCGCGGGCATTCCACAGCGCTAGGTTCGTGATCCGGTAAGTATGCACGTGCTCCGGGGCGCGTTCGAGTTCCGCGAACGGCGCTAAAGCTGCTCGCGCGTCGGCAGCGTCGGCATGCCCTGTTTCAAGCAGGACTGTTTTATCCGACTGGACGATAAGAGGTCCGTCGCCAAGAGCCACTGGGTGCCACCTTCCGGGTATTGGAGACTAAGTGGCCATTATGGCACTAGGCGTCTTCGACGACGACCTCTGTGACCCGGTGCATAAGGAACCGACGCACCTCACCAGTGGCTGGGTCGATGCCATCGACCTGCCCGCCATTGACCGTCACCGGACGCACCGTGGTGCGCCCCGCCCGACCATTACGGTCCACAAAACCCAAGGTCACCAGCAGCCCATTGCGCGCCGCCCGGGCCAACACATCATGCGCCGCAGCGCCGGTGGCCGGATCATCACGCACACCGATACGGGTGCCTTCCGTCCCGGCGGACAGCACTGCATCAACGGCAACCGACACCAGGCCAGCATCGGCGGCTGGGTGCGCCGGGGGCCGCGGCGCCGTCGGATGCACCCGGCAAGGCCGGGGCGCGAAAGAAATCGCCGCCCCGGCAGCATCCTCCGCAACGGCGGTGTGCCCGTATTCGCGCAAGATGTCAATGACCCGACTCAGCGGGGCCTGCGAAATCAACACGGTGTCCGCAATACGACGCAACCCCAGGATCTCGGCTGCGGGAGAGGTCTCGATAGCGGCCAGCTCCACCGGGTCGCTACACCTGAGGTAGCTGGCCGCGGGGCCGCCACGCACCCGCCCATGCCGGCGGGATACATCATCAATAAGCTGCGACAGGCCCTGCGGGACTTCCCCCATCGACCGGGTACGTAAGAACTCATGCAGTTCGCTGGCGCTTAACCCCGCATCAAGAGCGCGCTGCAAAGACTCCTCCGTCACCCGGTGCACGCTGGCTACCCCGGGGGATTCCACAACCGAGAACATCGCCAAAGTGCGGGCAAGTTCCGGCTCGGGCGGGCCCGGGACCAGGATCGTTAAGTCCGCCTGGGCAATGAACTGCCGCGCCGGTGGTGGCAGCAAGCCAGTGAGCCCATCTGGGTCAACGCCATGTGCGCAGGCCCGCCACGCAGCAGTGACCGCGAACCCGGGGTCCTGGCACACAATGAGGCCAAGTGCCTCGAGGTCAGTAAGTGCGGTATCTAATACCGCCGCCGGAGTGCGCATCGCGATAAGCGGCCGGTAATGCAATAACCCAGCCGTAGCATCAGGCAGCCCACCACTGCCCAGGGCAACGTCGGCAAGCGCGGTGCGTAGTGCCGGCGAGGGTTGCGGCGGCTGGTCGGGTAGTAACGGTGCTGGCGGGTCGGCGGTGAGTACCGCCTCGATCAGGATCGCCCACCGGCCGGGGCCAGTAGCGGCGAGGAACTCATCGGCCGTGTCGGTGGGGGCCAGGTAGTCGCCGCCGGAATCATCCGCCGGGGCTGGGTCCGGCTCACCGCAGGCAATGAGGTGCGCGCACTGGGCGAAACGCAGCAACCGTTCATAATCGGCGCCCATCTCGTCGGCAAGCCGACGCTGCCCACGCACCGACAGCAACCCATCGCGGCGCAACGGCACCGGGGTGGTGCCCAAAAACTCCAGCAGCCGGGCCATGGCGTAGAGCAATTCCAGGGCCGTTGTGGCGCCCCGGTCGTCTGCACCAGCGATATCTGGCGCATCAGTGCTGTCCGGTTTCAGCGCAACCGGGCCCTCGGGAAGCCGGGCCCCGTGCATCAGGGCGCGCACCCGGTCGGGCAGCCGGACCGTTTTCGGGTCGATGCGTTGCAGCAATTCCGCCTCGATCAGGCGGGGCACCGGGCGCTGCGGGTCAGCATCTGGTGCCGCATCGCGGGTGGTGCCCAGGCCACCGGCGTCGGCAAGCGTTTGCAGCACCCGGTGCTGGCGTTCATCGATGGCGCCCAGCGCTTCCTTGAGCTCGGCGGTGGTGGGCTGGTCGGCGGCGGGTAGCACTGTCCACCCGGCTGGCAGGGCCTCCCACGCACCTGGGGCCACCATCAGCAGATCCGCATGTGGGTTCGGGTCTGTTTTTCGGGCGCGGCCACTAAAAGAACCGGTTTTGGTGGGGCCGTCGCCATAAATCAGGGCGCGGTTGCGTAGTTCATCAAGGGCGGTGCGCAACCGGGCGGGCGTGGGGCGGTGTTTGACGGGGACGTCCGCCTCCGCGAGGCGGTCGAGTACGTCGTCGATGACCGCACTGGCGGCTACCGCGTGCATATCGCCACCGGTATCCACACATGCCTCGAGCACAGCTAAGGCGGGGGCATCGAGTTGGGGGAGCACGCGCCGGGCGGAGTCGTGCAGGGTGAGCCGTGCTGCCAGCGCGGCGGCATCACGTGGGGGCGGGGCGATCGCATCTGGCCGGTAGGTCAGCAGTGCGGTGAGGTAGTCGCGGTCGCGATCGGCTAGCCAGCTTCGCAGCGGGGGCAGTGTGGAGGCGTTCATGTTGTGTTCCACGATACGTCGCTGGGCGTGATTGGCAGGGCGAATTTGGTGGTGACTAGGTACTGCCGCCCCGGTTCTGTCATGATATGGGTATGGCTAATGTCGAGAAGAAGAAGTACGTCGATCCGGGCTGGCCGCAGAACCTTGAGCCCGGCGAGCACCCGGTGACTGAGCTGGTCTCCCACCATGCAGGTGCTGACTCGCCTTTTGGTGAGATCACCTTCCCGGTGGACCCGAGCACTTTGGGTTACGTGCACCCGCATACCGTCATTAATAAGTAGACCGCGTGAGGTCCGCTGTACCCGATCTTCCATGGGGAGGTCGGGTATAAGTGCTGCTTGCCGACGTTGGTAGCGGCGCGTGACAAAAAAGCTGGGGCCTCATCCGTGGGTACGGATGAGGCCCCAGCTTGTGTGCTGCTAGCGCGGGCTGCTTAGAAAGGCAGCTGGCTGCGGAGCAGGTTGTAGATATTCACGACCTCGTTGGGCACGGGGACACCGGCGTCGCGGAGTTCACCGATAGCGCGGTGGAAGATGCTGTCGAGGCTGGAGATATCGGCGGCCTCGAAAAGGCCATCGATGACGGACTGCGGGTTCAGCGGATCGATATCACCGACATTGCCCGGGGTCGGAACCGGGGCGGGGGCCGGAGCCGGTGCCGGGGCGGGGGCCGGGTTGGTGTTGCCGGTGCCGGGCTTCGGGCGCTGGGTCGGGCCGGAGCTCAGGCCGAGGGAGCGGGAGCAGGCGGGCCATGCATTCCAGCCCTGCTGGGCGAGAACCTTCTCGGCAACCCAGATCTGCTCTTCCTTGGTGGCCTGGTGGGCGTATGCAGCGAACTCGCCGCCACCGAAACCGGTCCAGGTCTGGGCGGAGAACTGCAGGCCGCCGTAGTAGCCGTTGCCGGTGTTGATGGACCAGTTGCCGCCGGACTCGCACTGCGCGAGGCGCTCCCAGTCGGAGATCGGAGCGGCGCTGGCGGTCGGGGCGAGCATGGCGGCACCGGCGCCAAGGGCGATGCCGGTGGCGGCAACCTTGGCGGTGGTGGACATGCTGCGGGTTTTCTTAGCGTGGCGAGCCATAAGTGGGGTATTCCCTCTCGTCGGTTACATCGGGTGTGGCGCACAGGCCTCCCGTGCGGTGTGGACCCAAACTAACGAATGGTCACGGAATAGTCACATTGCTTTATGGTGCGTGTGTCGAGCTCGCGGCTGGCAGTGTGTATTTATTCGTGTGTATCGCCTGGTTAACGCCAGAATGTTGTAGATGTTATTATTGATAGCAGTGTGAAATGTGATCGAAGTCACGTTATAGAGCTGTTATTTCTATGGTTCGTGACCATCGCACGCTATGATGAACGGTTCAATACACACGGCAGAAGAAAGGGGCGATCGCGGTGCCCATCGGCAAAATCAGGTGGTACGACAAGCAGCGCGGCTTCGGCTTCGTATCCAACCCAGGAGGCGAGGACGTCTACGTCGGACATGCCGTGCTTCCCGACGGGGTCACCGAACTCCACAAAAACCAGCGCATCGAATACGACTTCGCCGACGGCCGCCCCGGCCCGCAGGCGCTGCGCGTCAAAGTGCTGGAAGAACCCACCCGGCCCAAGCGGCAGGACCGGCCCGCCCGCAGCGCGCGCCGGCATAAGCCCGAAGAACTCAACGGGATGATTTCGGACATGATCTCCATGCTCGAAGCCACCCAGCGTGACCTGCGCTCCGGGCGTTACCCCGACCGCAAGCAGGGCCGTCAGACCGCAGAAGTACTGCGCGCGGTGGCTAAGGAGCTCGACCGCTAAGCCGCGTCGTTCACCACGGACCAGGTGATGCCGTAGGTGGTCTCATCGCCATCGGCGTTTTCACCGATCACCGTGGTGGACACCTCCACCACCCCCAGGGCACTGCGCGAACCAGCCGCCGACGTCGAACCAGCAATAGTTTCGGTCGAGGTAGTCCCCGGATCGTGCTTGGTCGCGGAATTATGCACATCATCGGCGAAGAACCGCTGCACAGCCCACGCATTAGCCGCCACTTCCTCGGATACCTCGAGGGTGGCGGTTTCTTGTTCGCCAAGCTCAATATGCTTCGCGTTATCCTCCACCACCGTGCACCCGTCCTCACCTGCAAACAGGTCACACACCCGGTAGGGGAGCACCTCGAAGTCCTCACCATCGACGGTAACGGTCAATGGCTCCTGCATCGGGTCCTCGATACCGTCGGACTGCAGCATCGCGAACACCACCACAAGGCCCACAATGACAAGGCCCACCGCCGCGATGGCACCGATCTTCAGCAGTGACTTCTGTCGGCTTTTCGCCATACGTTCCTCCAGAGATCGAGATAATCGAGCAAAAGTCTAACGCGCAGGCACAAACTCGACTTCGAACAGAACCGGCCAGTACTTGCCCGTCACCACAAACCGATTCGTGCCAGCAATAGCGGCAATGCCGTTGAGCACATCCACATTCATCGGCGTGCGCTCCGGGGGCAGCATCTCCCGCAGCGCCGAGGCATCCACCCGCGCCGTCACCACGTCGGTGCGTCCATCAATGCGATAAATATTGTCCGTCTGCCACTCATTAGCCCACACCACTGGCTGCTCTGCGGTGCCGGTGCATTCCAGCTCATTCAACTCGGTCACCGGCTCACCCCGGTAGGTCACCTCGATAACAGCCTGCTCAGCCAGGCTGTTCGCATTGCGCACCACCAACTCGTCGCTGCCATCGGAGGTGACCACCGAACCGTCGGCACGGGCACAGATTCCCCAGCCCTGGCGGGCATACGGGATCTCCTCCCGGATATCGAAGGTCTGCGCGTCGCGCCGCAGGGCCACCTGGTCCTTCCAGGTCAGCTGCCACACATCCGCCCCGATGCGGGTGATGCCCTCGCCGAAGAAATTATCCGGCACCTCCGCGGACTCCACGACCTGCTGGTCCTCCAAGGGCTGCGCCAACCGCAGTATCTGGGACTCCCCAGCGATTCCGGTACCAACAAGCAGGTCGTCGCCATCAAATTCCAGGCCCTGGATAAACCACCCCGAATCCCACGGGTGCTCGGCAATAACCCGTACTGTCAGTTCCTCCGGTTCCGCGGCCGGTTGGCTACTTGCGCACCCCACCAGCAACGCCGTAGCGGCCACCACGAGTAGTCGTCTCATCGACTGGTGTCCTCCAATCCGTCTTGGACCCACTTCGCCCCGCGGGAGACTGAAATTCGTTGCCACAGGTACACACCCCAGCCCAGGACGCCCAGAATTACCCCCACCCAGCAGGTATGGGCGAGGTGCGAGCCTGCTCCGTGGGTTATCGTGACCACCACCGCGGCCAGGGAAAACGCCGCGATGCCGACGGCCAGTGCCGGGCGCGGATCCGCTAACCAACGGGGAAGCTGCGAAAAGGTTTGCCCAGTACGGTTCACAGGTGCGATTCTAACCAGGACGGTTCGGCAGCAGCGTCGAGTCCGATCACTTATGTGAGGGGAGCCAACACCAAGTGAGCGAGAGTAAAGCTACCGGGACCCTGGACCGGTATTTCCACATCACCGAACGCGGGTCCACGACGGGCACCGAACTGCGGGCAGGTGTCGTCACCTTCTTCGCGATGGCGTACATCATCCTGTTAAACCCGCTCATTATCGGCACCGTAGCCGATGTCAATGGCGTGGTCCTCGGCATTGCCCCAGTCGCCGCAGCCACCGCTTTTGCTGCCGGTATCCTCACCATCGCCTTCGGCGTTTTCGCCAAGTATCCCTTCGGCCTGGCCACCGGCCTGGGCATTAACACCCTGGTGGCGGTGACGTTCGTTTCGAATCAGGGCATGACCTGGCCCGAGGCGATGGGCCTGGTTGTGCTCGACGGTCTCATCATCGTCGCCCTGGCGGTGTCTGGTTTCCGCTCTGCGGTGTTTGATGCAATTCCGGGTTCGATGAAGTCCGCGATGACTGTCGGTATCGGCATGTTTATCACCATGATTGGCCTGGTTGACGGTGGTTTGGTGCGCCGCATCCCCGACGCTGCCGGCACCACCGTGCCCGTGCAGTTGGGTATTAACGGCCAGATTGCTTCCTGGCCGACCGCGGTATTCGTCCTCGGCATCATCATCTGTGGTGTGCTGGTGGCCTTCAACGTGCCCGGTGGCCTGTTCATCGGCATTGTGCTCAACACCATCATCGCCATGATTGTGGAGGCCATCACCGGCGCCGGCCCGTCCTTCGTCGACGGCAAGCCCGAACCCACCGGCTGGAATCTGGCGGTACCGCAGGCCCCGGACCCTGTGTTCGGTATCCCCGACTTGTCGCTGCTGGGCGCGGTCGATCTGCTCGGCGCTTTCACTTCCGTCGGTGTCATCGCCGCCACTATGGCCTTGTTTACCCTGGTGTTGGCTAATTTCTTCGATGCCATGGGCACCATGACGGGCCTGGGTAAGCAGGCCGGGCTTACCGACGCTCATGGCAACCTGCCGAATATGAAGACCGCCCTGGTCGTTGAGGGCACCGGTGCTGTTGTCGGCGGTGCGTGCTCGGCGTCGTCGAATACCGTCTACATTGACTCAGCTGCTGGCATTGCCGACGGTGCCCGCACCGGCTTGGCCAATATCGTCACCGGTGTGCTGTTCCTCGCGGCGATGTTCTTCACCCCGCTTTACGAGATCGTGCCGATTGAGGCCGCCGCCCCGGTGCTGGTCATTGTGGGCACCATGATGGTCGCCCAGATTCGCGATATCGATCTCAATGACATGACGATCGCCTTGCCGGCCTTCCTGACCATTGTCATCATGCCGTTCACGTACTCCATTGCTAACGGTATCGGCATCGGTTTCATTGCGTATGTCGTGATGAACCTGGCTACTGGTCGCGGCAAGTCGGTGCATCCGCTGCTGTACTTCATTGCCGCGCTTTTCGTGATCTACTTCGCGGTGGACCCGGTCACCGAGCTGCTTGGCGCTTAGCCCATGCGTATTCGCATTGATGACCCCGCCGACCCTCGGCTTGATGACATCCGCGATCTCAACCACAGCGATCGCCGCCCCGATCTGCCTGGTGGCAAGGGGTTGGTCATCGCCGAGGGGTCGTTGGTTGTGCCGCGGTTGCTGCAGTCTCGGTTCCCGGCGCGCTGTGTTGTTGGCCTAGCCCGCAAGCTCGATGAGCTGGGGGAGGTCGATATCCCGGCTTATGAGGTGTCTCGGGAAACCCTGGCTGAGGTCGCGGGTTTTGATATGCACCGGGGTCTTGTGGCCGCCGCTGATCGTGCCCCTGAACCTGAGCTTGCCGACGTGGTGCGCAATGCCCGCACTGTGCTTGTACTCGAGGGGGTGGGGGACCACGAAAATATTGGCGCCATTTTCCGCAATGCGGCCGCTCTTGGTGTTGACGGGGTTCTTTTCGGCGCTGCGTGTGCTGACCCGTTGTACCGCCGGGTGGTGCGGGTGTCGATGGGCCATGTGCTGCGGGTGCCGTATGCGCATTTGCCTGGTACCACCACAACCTGGCAGCGCAGTCTCGCGGGTTTGCAGGATCAGGGTTTCCGGGTGGTTGCTATGACCCCCGCTGGTGCGGTGCCGCTGTGGGAGGCGCTTGCCGACGCTGACCGCGTCGCCATTGTGGTGGGTGCCGAAGGCCCGGGCATGACCGAACACGCTATGCGCGCCTGTGATGTGCGGGCGGCTATCCCGATGGCGCCCGGCACGGACAGCTTGAATGTGGCCACCTCAGCGGCGATGGCCTGCTATGAACGGTTGCGCTAACGGTTGCGGGAGTTGAGTTTGTCCCAGATCCGGCGGCCAAAACCGCGCATCTGTTCACCTAGTGATTGTGCCGCCGAGCGGGTTGCCTCACTGGCCTGTTGGAGCCGCTCAGTGGGGTTGATGTCGTCGTCGGCGACGGCTTCGTAATCGTCGTAGTCGAATGCGCTGCTTTCATCCGGGGCGGTGGCGCGCTTCTTTGTGGTGGTGTCGATCTTCGACGAGAGGCGCCCATCTACAGCGAATGCACTCACCGGCACATCCGGGCCCGAAGCAGTGGGGTCGAAGCCCAACCATGAGGCAATAACAGCATGGGCCAACTCGGCGGATTTGAACGGCAGGGCCACCCCGGGCCGGCCGGATTCGGCGGGGTCGTGCTCGCCAGCCCAGTACCCACGTTCGGCCGGCAGCGGCAGCCCATCGTTGACGATAATTCGGGTGCCGGTGGCGGCGAAGGCCCGTCGGACTGCGCCGTCGTGGAAGTGTGCGAAACCAGCCCACCGGTTATCCGGGTCTTCGGCGATGACATAAATATCGTCGGCGGCAATATTCCGGGTGAGTCGCTTCGGCAGCTGCGTCATATCCGGCTGGCCCTCAACGGCAGTTTGGATCACAGCGAGACCGTCGAAACCACCGATATAGAACTCGGCGGTGCCTGCCGGGGCGGACCGGTTCAGCGGAAAGTCCGCGATATGGGTCACCGGCTGCGACGGATCGAGTTGGGCCAAGTATTTCCGGCCAAAACCTCGGTCAACGTCGGGTTCGCGTAACAGCACCTGGCGCGGGTCATCGCAGGAGACGAACCAGATTGTCACGACGGTCATGTGGTCCTACTTCCGGTCGGTGGGGCGCACGCCGAGGAGCACGTCCTCCCACGACGGCATGACGGTGCTGCGGCGGCGACGCGGGCGTTCTTCCTCCGGGTTCAGCATGAAATCGGAGTCATCGGGGTCCTCGTCGGCAGGCTCCGGTTGCTGCTCCTGGGCCATGATCGGGGTGGTCTCTGAGACCGCAGCCAGACCACGCCGGGGGCGGTGATTTTCCGGGTCCACTAATTCCGCGGCGGCCTGGTTGCGGGCAACTGTGGTGCCGCTGCCCGCGCCCTCGTCGTGGTAGCTCCACTCGGCGGTGTTATCGCTGTGGCCTGCCTGCCACGTGAGGCTGACAATCCACTGGCCGGTCTGGTCGCGGCGCGAGTCCCAGGTGGCCTCGGAAAGCTCCAGGCCGCGGGCGGTGAACGCAGCGGCGAGGATTTCCTGCAGGGTGAGTTTGGCCGGGCCGTCAGCACGGCGGGGATGCGATTTTTTGCCCTGCTCGGCGATCCGCGCCCGATCTGCGAGCACGGGGTGGGCGAAAGCATCAATGCGTTTCACCGGCATGCCGGTTTCGGCAACGAGTTCGTCGATAGTGGCCCCGGCACGTACCCGATCCTGGATCTCTCGCGGCGGCATGATGTATTTCGGTGCCGCCGGTTCCGGTTCCGGTTCTGGAGTGGTTTCGGGTTCTGGTTCCGGGACGGACTGCGGTGTGGTCGGCGTCTCCATCAGGGCGCGCAGCTCGTCGGTGACGGCGAGTACGAACTCTTCCCCGTCGACCTCGCACACAATGCGCGTGCCCGGCTGCGACTGATTCGCTACCGGCTTTAATTCACGCATTGTGAGTACCTCCTGGGGTGACGACTGTGTATTAGCTTCATGGTATGCGACAGCGCCCCCGCTGTGCCTGCATCGACGCGATGCGGCGTGTAGCGAGGGCGCTGTTGTGCTGCTTAGTTGTCCAGACCGTTGTCGAGGATCCAGTCGATAGAAGCGGTCAGCTTCTCAACATCGGACGGCTCGATGGCCGGGAACATGCCGATCCGCAGCTGGTTGCGGCCCAGTTTGCGGTACGGGTCAGTGTCGACGACACCGTTGGCACGCAGGATATTGGCGATCTGGCCGGCGTCGATCGCGTCGTCGAAGTCGATGGTGCCCACGACCAGGGAGCGCTTGTCCGGGTCGGTGACGTACGGGGTGGTTTCGGCGCGCTGCTCGGCCCACTTGTACAGGTGCTGCGAGGATGCGGTGGTGCGCTCGACCATGCCGGCCAGGCCACCGTTATTATTCATCCACTTCACCTGGTCGGCCAGCATCAGCAGGGTGGCGACGGCCGGGGTGTTGTAGGTCTGGTTCTTCCGGGAATTGTCCACTGCGGTCTGCAGGTTAAGGAAGGCCGGGATGAACCGGTCGGAGTCATTATTGAGCTTCTCAATGCGCTCCAGGGCGGCCGGGCTCATTGCGGCCAGCCACAGGCCACCGTCGGCGGCGAAGCACTTCTGCGGGGAGAAGTAGTAGACGTCGGCGTCCTTGATATCGACGGGTAGGCCGCCGGCGCCGGAGGTGGCGTCAATGGCAACCAGTTGGCCGTCGGAACCCTCGGGGCGGGTCACCGGCACCATGGCGCCAGTGGAGGTCTCATTATGGGCCCAGGCGATAAGGTCGACGCCTTCTTCGCCGGCAACCGGGGTGGGGGCGTCGCCGGGCTCGGCGGAAATAACCTGCGGCTCAGCCAGCCACGGTGCCTGCTTGCTGGCCTTGGCGAACTTCGAGGAGAACTCGCCGTAGGTCAGGTGCATCGACTTGTTCTCGATCAGGCCGAAGGTTGCGGCATCCCAGAAGGCGGTGGCGCCACCGAGGGAGAGCACAATTTCGTAGCCTTCCGGCAGCTGGAAAAGGTCGGATAGGCCTTCGCGCACCTCTGCGACGACGTTTTTCACCCCTGGCTTACGGTGTGAGGTGCCCATGACGTCTTCGCCGGCGTCGGTAATAGCCTGCAGCTGTGCAGGGCGCACCTTTGAAGGTCCGCAACCAAAGCGGCCGTCCTCGGGGAGTAGTTCACTGGGCAAGGTGGGGTACTCGGCGCTCATGTCGGTGGGCAACCTTTCGTCGGAAGCAAGGTCAATTAGGCGCGGCGTGCGCATACTTACTGATGTTAGTACCACCACCGCGGCATTGGTGGGGTTCCATCCGGGTGGAGGTAACTGGACACATTTCTGAAAGTGTGTTGCTAAACTCACATTGTTTGCTAGTCTGTGCCTCAACCCACTGCTGTTCGGATGGGCGAGTTAACCGCCGGTTGACCCCGCTTCGGGACATCCCCCGCTGCCGCTGAACGCGATCGGTATAGCGTGGTCATTAGCCGGCCCCTGGGCCGGATTGTCTGAACGACATCAATTCCAGCGAAAGGGAAGTTGTGGCTACTGACAACAATAAGGCCGTGCTCCAGTACCCCGGTGGCGAGTTCGAAATGGACATCGTCAAATCTACTGAGGGCAATGATGGCGTCGTCCTCGGCAAACTCCTTCAGGACACCGGTCTGACCACCTTCGACCCGGGTTATGTTGCCACTGGCTCCACCGAGTCCAAGATTTGTTATATCGATGGTGGCAACGGCATCCTGCGTTACCGCGGTTACCCCATCAGCGAGCTGGCTGAGAAGGCCACCTTCAACGAGGTCTCCTACCTGCTGATTCACGGCGAACTGCCGACCCAGCAGGAGCTTGACACCTTCAACTACGAGATCCGTCACCACACCCTGCTGGATGAGGACTTCCGTCGTGCCTTCAACGTGTTCCCGCGTGAGGCACACCCGATGGCCACCCTGGCTTCCTCGGTGAATATTCTCTCCGCCTACTACCAGGACGAGCTCGACCCGCTGGACGCCGAGAAGCGCGAGCTGGCCACCTACCGACTGATGGCCAAGGTGCCGATGTTGGCGGCCTACGCCTACCGTGCCTCCAAGGGCCAGCCGTACATGTACCCGGATAACTCGCTCAATGCCCGCGAGAACTTCCTGCGCATGATGTTCGGCTTCCCCACCGAGGATTACGAAGTCGACCCGGTTGTGGTCCGCGCCCTGGACAAGCTGCTCATTCTGCACGCCGACCACGAGCAGAACTGCTCCACCTCCACGGTGCGTATGGTCGCCTCCTCCGGCGCCAATATGTTCGTCTCTGTTGCCGCTGGTATCAACGCCCTGTCCGGCCCGCTGCACGGTGGCGCCAACCAGGCTGTTCTGGAAATGCTGGAGGATATTCAGAACAACCACGGCGGCGACGCGACTGAGTTCATGAACCGCGTGAAGAACAAGGAGCCGGGCGTCCGCCTGATGGGCTTCGGTCACCGCGTGTACAAGTCCTACGACCCCCGTGCGGCCATCGCCAAGGAAACCGCCCACGAGGTGCTCGAGCATCTCGGCGGCGACGAGCTGCTGGATCTCGCCATGCGTCTGGAAGAGATTGCGCTTGCCGACGATTACTTCGTCGAACGTCAGCTCTACCCGAACGTGGACTTCTACACCGGCCTGATCTACCGCGCCATGAACTTCCCGACGGAGTTCTTCACCGTCCTGTTCGCGCTGGGTCGCCTGCCGGGCTGGATTGCTCACTTCAACGAGCAGATCACCACCCCGGGCAATAAGATCAACCGCCCGCGCCAGATTTACACCGGTCACACCGAGCGCAGCTTCGTCGCCCGCGAAGACCGCTAAATCCCCCCCCCTGTGCTGTAAACGGCCCCCGCCCGCTTGGCGGGGGCCGTTGGCATGAATGCAAAACTGAAAGAATGTCAATGACGAAACCCCATATCACCGTCCCCACTGGTCCCGCCCCCACTGAGCTGGTTTGTGAAGATATCCACATCGGTGACGGTGCTGAGGCCTATACCGGCGCTACTGTCGAGGTCCACTATGTTGGCGTCGAATACGGCACTGGTGAAGAGTTCGATTCCTCCTGGAACCGGGGCGATTCCATCACTTTCCCGCTGGAACGCCTCATCGCCGGTTGGCAGGAAGGCATCCCGGGCATGAAGGTCGGCGGCCGCCGCCAGATCATCTGCCCGCCGGAGAAGGCCTATGGCCCCGCCGGCTCCGGTCATTTCCTGTCCGGCAAGACCCTGGTGTTCATCATCGACCTGCTCGGTGTGGAGTAAACCATGAAGCTGATCCTCGACCTCGACACCGGTATCGACGATGCCTTAGCTATCGCCTACGCAGCGGGTTCACCCGATGCTGAGCTGATCGGTATTACCGGCACCTACGGCAATGTTTTGATGAAGGATGGCCTGGCTAATGCGCTGTCTGTGCTCGACCTGCTGGGTCTGAAGAATGTTCCGGTGTACCCCGGTGAGCCGCACGCGCTGACCAAGGATGATTTCGAGGTCCTGGAGATCTCGGCCTTTATCCACGGCGCTGATGGCATCGGCGAGGCTGAGATCGACAAGTCCAACCGCACCCCGGAGGAAACTTCCGCGGTGGACTTCCTGCTAGAACAAACCAAGCTGCACGACGATCTCACGATTGTCGCCACTGGCCCGATGACGAACCTGGCCGCGGCGCTGCGCCGTGACCCGAGCTTCGCCGAGCGGGCCAATATCGTCATCATGGGTGGTGCGCTGACTGTCCCGGGCAATGTCAATGCCTGGACTGAGGCCAATATCAACCAGGACCCGGAGGCAGCCGATGAACTGCTGCGTTCCGGGGCGAATGTGACCATGGTGGGCCTGGATGTCACCCTGCGTACCCTGCTGACCACGCAGCACACTGCTCAGTGGCGTGAGTTGGGTACGGCCGGCACCTTCCTGGCGGAGATGACTGACTATTACATCCGCGCCTATGACACCACGGCCCCGCACCTGGGTGGCTGCGGTTTGCATGACCCATTGGCTGTTGCGGTCGCCTTGGACCCGTCGCTGGTGACCACGTTGGATCTGGCGTTGAAGGTCGATACGGAAGGCCCGACCCGTGGCCGCACTATTGGCGATGAGATGCGGCTGTCTGATTCCGCCCCGACTACGCGCGCAGCTATTGGCGTCGATGTGGAACGTTTCGTGGAGATGTTCATGTCGCGAGTGATGACTGCCGCGAAGAACGCCTAAGCCATGATTGCTGTTGTGGGTTCCGCCAATGCGGACCTCACTGTGCAAGTCCGGGCCCTGCCACGTGCTGGGGAAACCATCACTGGCGGGGCGTTGGCGATCCTGCCGGGTGGTAAGTCCGCTAATCAGGCCGCCGCTGCTGCCCGGCTTGGTGAGGAAGTTGGTTTTATCGGCTCTGTTGGTGCCGATAGTCACGGTGACACGGTGTTGGCTGCGCTTGCCGACGCTGGCGTCGACACCTCCACTGTGCAGCGCGTCGATACGGCCACCGGTACGGCCCTGATTTTCGTTGATGACGCTGGCGAGAACTTCATTGTCGTCTCCGCTGGCGCTAATGCGGACCTCACCCCGGATGTGGTGACCCAGCACAGTGATGTGATCCGTGGGGCGAAGGTACTGGGGCTTTGTCTGGAGATTCCCCTGGAATCGGTGATGACTGCCGCCCGCATCGCCTCCGATATTGGCGTGCCGGTGGTGTGTAACCCCTCACCCCTGGAGCAGGCCAAGCCTGAGCTGCTGGAATTAGTGGACGTCCTGGTGGTCAATGAGCACGAGTTGGGCCATTTTGTGCAGCCCGGCCCGTGGCCGCAGGTGCACCGCGCCCTGGTGGATAAGCACAATATTCACGCCGCCGTGGTGACCTTGGGTGGCCGGGGCTCAGTTGTTCTCGAAGACAGCGGGGTGACTGAGATCGATGCGCATAAGGTCGATGTTGTCGATACCACCGGTTGTGGTGATGCGACCGTCGGTGCGCTGATGGCCGGGATTAGTCGGGGCATGAGCCTTGCCGACGCGGCTCGCCTCGCCGCGGCAGCATCGGGTTTCGCCGCTAGTGGTTTAGGTGCCCAGGCTTCGTATGGCAGCGCGGCGGATATTGAGCGTTTGCTGCACCCATGACATATGTCATGGGCAAAGTCAGGATCGGTGACACTTTTGTATAGTCGCTGTTCACGCCACTATTGCAGGTATGAACACGACAACGCACAGCCCTGCGCTGCACGCGTCGGGCCTGACTAAAAAATTCGGTGATCTCACCGCTGTCGACCATGTCGATCTCACCGTGCACCGCGGTGAGATTGTCGCCTTACTGGGCCATAACGGTGCCGGGAAAACCACTCTGCTTGATATGGCATTGGGGTTCGCCGTGCCCGAAGCTGGCGCTATTGAGGTTTTCGGCAAGCACCCCTCGGTGGCCGCCGCCGCTGGCGATATTGGTGCGGTATTGCAGGAACGCGGCCTGCTGAAAGATCTCACTGTGGCTGAAACGGCCCGCATGATCGCTGACTGCCACCACCATCCCCGCAATGTGGACGAGGTACTCGAGCGCGCCGGGGCTACTGATTTTGCTGACCGTAAGGTCGGCAAGTGCTCCGGCGGCCAGGTGCAGCGACTGCGTTTCGCGCTGTCTTTATTAACTGACCCGGATCTCCTCATCCTGGATGAGCCCACCGCTGGCCTGGATGCCACGGCCCGCCGCGAGTTCTGGCGGACCATGCACAGTGAGGCCGCCCACGGGCGCACCATTATTTTCGCCACCCACTACCTGCATGAGGCCGATGAGTTCGCGGAACGGGTGGTGCTTATGGATCGTGGCTCGATTATTTCCGATGGCCGGCTCAGTGACCTTGTTGCAGACCGTGGCCGCACCATCACTGGTACCTGGACCAGCGAGCAAGATCCGCGCACGTTTGCCGCCGAGACTGTTTCTGTCGACGGCGACACGGTCAGTTTTGTCACCCACGATGCTGACTCGCTCACCTGTGAGCTGCTGTCGAAGCGGCTTATCCGGGATATCACCATTGCCCGCCCCGGCCTGGAAGAAATTTTCTTCGGCCTGAACGACGCCGCTAAGGAGTAGGGACCATGAACACCAAGGTTGTCTTCCGCTATGTCGCTTGGGAGCTGCGGCGAAATCTGCGCATGCTCGACTCGATGTTTTTCATCGTGGTGTTGCCCATCGCGCTTTACCTCATGTTCGGCGCGACCTCGAATCTCTCCGAGATGTCGATGGGCCGGGGCAATCCGGTGGCATTCGTGATGATCAATATGGCGATCTACGGCGCGGTTACTGCCACCACCAGCACTGCGGGAGCAGCGGCAGTGGAGCGCTCATCGGGGTGGGGTAGACAACTGAACCTGACTGCGTTGTCGGATACGGGCTATATCGTCGGCAAAGTCATCACGGCAACGGTGATTTCGCTGGTCCCGGTGATTGGGGTTTTTGCTGTCGGTGCAGTGACTGGTGCGGATATTGACCAGTGGTGGGTCTGGCCCGCCACAGCGGTTCTGGTTGTACTTACCGCGGCACCTTTTGCTCTCTATGGCCTGGCCGCCGCCCTATTATTGCGTTCAGAGGCAGCAGTTTCTGGTGCCTCGGGTTTGCTTGTGGTGCTTGCGTTCTTCGGCAATCTATTCGCCCCGTTGGATGAGCTCATGCTGACGATTTCTAAGTTCACCCCGCTGTATGGCAGCGCTACGATCAGTCGGTGGCCTATGACGGAAGGCAAGATTTTTTCCCCGTCTGCACAGGCCCTGCAGGACACTGAACTGTGGGTCGGGGTCGTCAACCTCATTGTCTGGACCATCATTTTTGCCGCGGTGTGCCTAGTCGCCTCCCGCCGCAGCACACATCGTTAGGAGCACGGCGATGGGCTATCAACCCCCGGATCGGCTGACGCCGAAGGAACGCCGCAATACCCTGATCTATGCCGGTGGCTGGCTGGTGTTCTTATTAACGGCTCTGCCGGCGCTAACCGCCGGGGATGCTGGTCTGGGGGCGAAAGCGCTCGGCTGGGCGGGGTTGCTGGTTTTCATCGCTAGTTATCTATGCGGCATGGTGTACCCCCGCCCGGTAGCGCGGCTGCCCCGGATGGCTAATACCACCGGTTTTATGGTGGTGATGTTCGCGGGCCTGGTGATGATGTTCCCGGCAGTTGGGCATCCGGTTCTTTTTAATGTCCCGTATTTTGTGGCCCTGTGGGTGTTTAACCACACGCTGCGCACCGGCCTGGGCGCCACTGTGGTGATTCTTTTCTGTGGTGGTTTGGGTATTTGGGCTCTTGGTGGGGATGCGCGCCCGATTTTCTTATTGCAGATGCTCATGGTCACCGCGCCGCTATTAGGGGTTCGGCTATCCATTGAGCGTGAGGAGATGGAGCGTAAGCACCGCGAGGAGCTTTTCTTAACCCAGCAGCGCGCCAGCTTCGCCCGCGATGTGCACGATCTTCTCGGCCAGTCCCTTACTGCCATCACGTTGCAGGCCCAGGTGGCCAGTCGACTGATCGATAAAAATCCGCAGGCCGCCCGCGCCGAGTTGGATGGCATTATCGCCACTGCCCGGGATTCGCTTACTGAGGTGCGTGCCGCTGTGACTGAGATCAATCGCACCAGTATCCGTGAGCAGCTATTGCACGCGCGTGAGATCCTCTTCGCCGCCAATATCCGCGCTGAGCTTCCCGACGTAGACGCGCTGCCGAAACTAGCGTTGGAGGTAGACCGGTTATTTGCCATGTGCCTGCGTGAGGCGGTGACTAATGTGGTGCGTCATTCCCGGGCCCGCCATTGTGTCGTCACCCTTGCCGCTGATCGGCTCACTATTTCCGATGATGGGGTTGGGTTCACTAGCGAGTTCGGCAATGGTCTCAGTGGCCTGCGGGCGCGCGCCGCAGAGCGCAATATGGAGCTCAGCGTGACGAATACTCATCCCGGTACCACCGTGGAGGTCAGTTAGATGCCCATTCGGGTGCTCATTGCCGATGACCAAACCCTGGTCCGCGCCGGGCTGGCGGCACTACTTGGGATGGAAGACGATATCGATATCGTCGCCGAGGTAGCCAATGGTGAGCAGGCAGTTAACTACCTCAGTGCCCACGATGTTGACGTCGCCATGCTTGATATTGAGATGCCGGTGATGGATGGCATCGCGGCGGCAGAAAAAATCACCACCAGCACTGAGTGCAATGTGCTGATGGTGACGACATTTGGTCGGGCCGGCTATTTGCGGCGTGCCCTGGACGCTGGGGCGAAGGGGTTCATGGTCAAAGACGCCCCGGCCGAGCAGCTGCTTGATGCTATTCGCGCGGTGCATTCTGGTGGTAGCGCTATTGACCCGGAGCTGGCTGCGCAGGCGCTGGCGCAGGGGAATAACCCGCTGACGGATCGGGAACGCGAGCTTCTTCGGCTCACCTTGACCGGTGCGTCCATTAAGCAGTTAGCGGCGACGTTATTTATCTCCCAGGGCACGGTGCGCAACCACTTGAGTTCGGCTATCGCGAAAACACATACCGATAACCGAACTGCGGCGGCGCACACCGCGCAGGACCGCGGGTGGCTTTAGCCCTTCAGCGCGGCAATCCAACCGCTGGACTTACCGGTGCGCAGCACGTTGCGCGGATAAATCTTAACGGCCAGCAGCAGTACCAGTGCACAGGTGATGGCCAGGATGAAGGCGGCGGCCAGGACTTCCCCCAGGCTCATATTGCCCATGGCGTACTGCAGGGGAGCGGTGCTTATCGACGTCGGCGGCAGCCACCCCAAAACCTTCATCAGTGGGGTGTCCAGGCTGGACCATCCCAGCGAGGGGGCGTAGATGACGGCGAAAACCAGCAGCAGAATCGGGGTTTGCACGCCACCGAAATCTTCCATCCGGCTGACCAGGGAGCCACCAGTGGCGTAGAGCAGGCTGAAGAATAAGTAGCCCAGGATGAAGTAGAGCACCATCAGGCCCATGGTGGTCCACGGCACCGTGAAGCCGTCGGTAAGCCCGGTGGCGAAGGCGGTGATGACACCGGCGGCACCAATGCTGAGCACCATCACCAAGCCAGCTGCCCCAGCGCCCAGGATTTTGCCGGTGAGCAGGTGGAGTGGCTTCACCGTGGACAGCAGTATCTCGACGACGCGGGACGATTTCTCCTCAATCACCGACTGCGCAACATAACCGCCGAACATGAGCACCGCGAATAGCATCACCATCAGCGAGATACCGACGGTAAGGAGTTTCGCGATATCTAGTTGCTCTGTGTGCTCGATATTGAGTTGCTGGGCTGCTCCAGCAGCAAAAACTTTCGCCGGGTCCCCGCCCTGGGCGGTGATCTCCTTGGCTTGGCCTGCAGCGGTCAGGCTCGCCTGGAGCTGCTCCACAGTTGTAGAGGAAATATCATCGTCGACCAGTGTCCACTGCGCGCCGTCGCGAAACAGTGCGCCGTCGACATCGCCGTCGGCAAGCAACTCGCGGGCGGTTTCCTCGTCTTCAGCGGGCGTGAGCTCCACATCGGGTAGCTGCTCGGCGAAGGGGGCATTACCGACGACGGCGATCGGGGTGGTCTCCACCCCAGCGGAGTCCTTGTCCTGCTGGTAGGCGGTGAAAATAATGCCGCCAACGATAGCGACGATGCTGAGCACCAGGGTGACCAGGGTGCCTTTGCGAAGCAGGGTGGAGCGCAATTCGCGGGCCGCCACCGAGCCAATGGCAGAAGAGGCGGTGTATTTATTCTTCATTGGTGATGACCTCCTGGTAAAGCTCGGTAAGTGGAATAGTGACCGGCCCGAAGCTGCGCACCGGCCCGTGGCTGAGCGCCGTGTTCAGGATCTGCTGGTCGACGTCGTCGGCGGCATCGTCGGCAAGTTCCAGGCGGGTGTGCTGGCCGTACTCGGTGCGCACGACGCCGGGGATACTGTCTGCCCAACCCTGCGGCGCGGCGGGCGCGTCTACCTGCAGCAGGCGTGGCCCCACCTGGCGCAGTTCTGCCACCGTTCCTTCGGCAAGCATGCGGCCATCGCGGATAATGCCGACGCGGTCACATAGCCGCTCTACGAGGTCGAGCTGGTGGGAGGAGAAGACCACGGGCACCCCGCGCGCTGCATAATCGCGCAGTACACCAGCCATCACCTCCACGGCGATGGGGTCCAGGCCGGAGAACGGCTCATCAAGCACCAGCACGTCGGGGTTGTGGACCAATGCGGCAGCCAGCTGTACGCGCTGCTGATTGCCTAGTGAGAGCTCCTCGACTTTGTCATCGACACGCTCGGTCAGGCCCAGCGTCTCCAGCAGGTCCTTGGTGCGCTGCTCGGCAGTTGTTGTGTCCACACCATGCAGGCGGGCGAAATAGGCCAACTGTTTGCCGACCTTTTCCTTCGGGTACAGGCCACGCTCTTCGGGCATATAGCCCACAGTGCGGCGCAGTGTTTCGTCCATCACGCGGTCGCCGAGGCGGACTTCACCTGAGTCCTGTTCGAGCACGCCCAGCGCGATGCGCATGGTGGTGGTTTTGCCGGCGCCATTGGAGCCAACGAAGCCATAAATTTCACCGGGGTGCACGGTGAAGCTCATCCCATCCAGGGCGCGCAGCTCACCGTAGGTTTTCACAAGGTTATCGATAACTAGGCTCATCAATTGCTCCTTAATCATCTGCCATGTTCCAGGCGAATATGGCGGCGGGGAAGGACAGGATCGCCATCCAACCAACGAGCGCAATAATGCCTGCGGTGTAGGGGACGTACACGCCCCACCAGGGGTCAGTGTTGACGACAACAACGCCGACCATTGCCAACGCAACGATGTATATCGCGTTGACTGTGACGAGTAGTCGGTAGCTGAGCGCTCGCATGTGCTGAATGCGCTCGTATTCGTACTCGTCTAGGTAACTCGCCGGTGCGCTTTCGACATTGTCGGTGACGGCTTGTAGCGCATTCCAGCTGAGCAGCATGGCGACAGTGAGCAGGAACCAGGGCGCCACCACCCACCCGGAGTTGTTTTTTAGACCAAGAATCAGCGGGATTGCGCTGCAGCCGAGACTGGCGATCAAGGCGCAATGGATAATGACGACAAGGCGTCGTCCCCGGGTGGTGCGGAGCTTCGGGTACCTGTGTTGTGTCCTGCTCTGTTTGCGTACGTATGTGCGTTCCCGGTGGTGTGTCCACCGTTGTACTGCGGTAGTCATGGGCGGCTCCTATACGTGCGCTTGGTAGAGCTCGGCGGACATTGGGGTGAATTCTTCGCGGGAGAAGACTGCTTCTACTGGCAGCCCGAAGACCTCGCAGATGCGAAAAGCAAGGTCGAGGCTGGGGTAGTGGTCGCCACGCTCAAGGGCGCCGATTGTTTGCCGGTTGACGGCAACCGCGTCGGCAAGCTCTGCGCGACTGAGCCCGCGTTCGGCGCGCAGGACACCGATCCGGTTGTAGATTGGCCGCTCTGGGCCACGTTTTACTGGGCTCATACGACAAAGTGTTGTAAAAACCCAACAGGTTGTCAAGGTTGCGCTGGCACGCGCACACTGGCAACTATGACCGACACTCCTTTTCTCCAGCTCAATGACGGCCACCGCATTCCGCAATTAGGCCTGGGCACTTACAAGATGGATGACGCCACTGCCCGCAGCGCAGTGCGCACCGCCATCAGCCTCGGCTACCGCCATATCGACACCGCAGCCTTCTATGACAATGAGGGCGGTGTCGGTGCAGGCATTGCCGACGCCATCGCCGCCGGTGATGTCTCCCGGGAGGACCTCTACGTCACCACCAAGGTGTGGAATGACGACCAAGGAGCCGAACGCACCCGCGCCTCTGCTGCCGCGAGCCTGCAGCGTCTCGGTCTGGACTATGTGGACCTGCTGCTTGTGCACTGGCCGGTGCCCTCCGCCGGCCGCTATGTCGAGACGTATGAAACCATCATGGAGCTGCGTGACGAAGGCCTCACCCGTTCTGCTGGGGTGGCGAATTTCTACCCGGAGGTCCTCGCTGACCTGCCGGAAGCGCCCGCAGTCAACCAGGTGGAGCTGCACCCGGGGTATCCGCAAAATGATCTCGTCGCCGAGCATGCCAAGCGCGGCATTATTACCGAGAGTTGGGCCCCGCTGGGTCGCGGCCAGGACTTCGACAATCCGCAGCTGAAGCAACTCGCCGCCGACTTGGGCCGCACTCCTGCCCAGGTGGTGTTGCGCTGGCATCTCGATCGCGGCCTGGTGGCCATCCCGAAGTCCGCCCATGCGGATCGGGTGGCGGAAAATTTCGACGTGCTGGATTTCCGTCTCGACGACACGGCGATGACCGTCCTGGCGGGTCTCGCCGGCACTGCTGGGAATCGGCGAATTGGCGGCGACCCGCGCACTTTTGGCGGGTAATCTACAGTCATGTCGAACGCCCCAGAGGTTCGTGTTGCCCATAGTGGCGCCATAACTGAGATCACTATTGATCGCGACCACCGCCGCAATGCATTGTCGACGTCGGTATGTGCTGCCATTGCCGACGGTGTCGATGCCGCCGCCGCGCGAGATGACGCCCGTGTCATTGTGTTGCGCGGTGCTGGTCGGGCGTTTTGTGCCGGCGCGGATCTGGATGGGGCGCATATTGCCGAGGATTTCCACGCTGAGCTGCGCCGGATGCTGACCACTATGCAGGATTGTCCGCTCATCATTATTGCGGATATTCAGGGTCCGACGGTGGGGGCGGGGATGCAGCTGGCCATGGCCGCGGATTTGCGGGTGGTGGGTCAGGGCGCCTGGTTCCAGGTGCCTCCGGTGAAACTGGGGATTGCGGTGGATCCGTGGACTATTCGCCGGGCTCAGGTGTTGCTCGGTGGGGCGCGTTCGCGCACTCTGCTGTTGGCGGCGGCTCGGATGGATGTCGCTGGGGCGGTGGCCTGTGGTTTCGCCTCGTATGAGGGGGATTCCGCGCGTGCCGATGAGCTTGCCGACGAAATTTCCCGGTATGCGCCGATGAGTTTGCGCTATCACAAGATGGTGCTTAACGACGATGGTGTGCCCACAGAGGCTGAGCGAGAGCTGTATCAGGCGGTGTGGGCCTCTGCGGATGCTGCTGAGGCTGCTGCTGCGCGCGCTGAGCGTCGGGCGCCGGTTTTTCGGGGGAAATAGCGATATAGCTGGTCAGGGCGGGGGGGATGTGGGGGTAAAGCCATTAATGATGGTTAATTAACTGGTCAGTGGTGGATTTCCACGGTTTTTCCGGAATTAGTTCCGCGGCTCG
Organism: Corynebacterium sp. TAE3-ERU12; assembly: GCF_019209905.1. Taxonomy (GTDB): domain Bacteria; phylum Actinomycetota; class Actinomycetes; order Mycobacteriales; family Mycobacteriaceae; genus Corynebacterium. Next base: position 27,859 of record NZ_JAHUTM010000002.1, read on the forward strand.
CCGCGCCTAATGTATTTTCTTTTGCAAATACGAAAAAGCGCTGCCCCTCAACCGGAAAGGTTCATCGTGAGCACACACCCCGTGCCGGAGGCCCGGCACACTCCAACGGCGGAGGAGTACCGCTACGTCCAGCAGACGGAGGAGTTCCAGCTGCTCCGCTCCACCTTCCGCGGTTTCGCCATCCCACTGACTATCGCTGGTCTGCTCTGGTACTTCACCTACGTGCTGGTGGCCATCTTCGTGCCCGACATCATGACCTACCAGCTCATCGGCAATATCAATCTGGGCTTTCTGCTCGGTTTCCTGCAGTTCGTGACCACTTTCGCGATCACCGCCTGGTACATCACCTTCGGCAATAAGAACCTCACGGAGAAGCAGACCGTTATCCGCGAGGCCATGGAATCCGGCGAAATCGCGCAGCGCATCAAGGAGGGCAAGTAAGCCATGAATAACGTCATCTTCCTTGCCGAAAATGACCCGGCCTCAGCAGGCAACCCGATCCTCAATATCGCGGTCTTCGTGCTCTTCATCGTGGCCACCATGACCGTGGTGACCAAGGTCGGCAAGAGCGGCACCAAACGAGCCTCCGACTTCTACACCGGTGGCGCCCAATTCTCCGGCACCCAGAATGGTCTCGCTATCGCCGGCGACTACCTCTCCGCGGCGTCCTTCCTGGGCATCGTCGGTGCCATCGCACTCAACGGCTACGACGGCTTCCTCTACTCAGTTGGTTTCTTCGTTGCCTGGCTGGTGGCCCTGCTGCTCGTCGCCGAGCCGCTGCGTAACGTCGGCAAGTTCACTATGGCCGACGTGCTGTCCTTCCGACTGCGCCAGAAGCCGGTACGTACCGCCGCTGCTATCTCCACGTTGTTCGTGACCCTGTTCTACTTGGTCGCACAGATGGCCGGTGCAGGTTCCCTCGTCGCCGTGCTGCTCAATATTGACGAACCGATCTGGCAGTCCGTTGTGGTCGCCGTGGTGGGTGTCATCATGATCGCCTACGTGCTCATCGGCGGCATGAAGGGAACCACCTACGTGCAGATGATTAAGGCCGTGCTGCTTGTTGCCGCGGTCATCATCATGACCATCATCATCCTCTGGGGCGTGAAGGGTAATTTCTCCCAGCTGCTGCAAAACGCGGTTAACACCCACGCCGCCTCCGACACTGCCAAAGAAGCAGGCTACGACGCCCGCGCAATCCTAGAGCCCGGCCTGAAATACGGCGGCGACCTCGCGCATAAGCTCGACTTCGTCTCCTTGGGTCTGTCCCTGGTCCTCGGTGTTGCCGGCCTGCCGCACGTACTCATGCGCTTCTACACAGTCCCCAGCGCCAAGGAAGCTCGTAAGTCTGTGACCTGGGCCATCGTGCTTATCGGTGGTTTCTACCTGCTGACCCTGTTCCTCGGCTACGGTGCCGCCGCACTGGTCGGCCCGGACCGTATCCTCGCCGCCCCCGGTGGCGCGAACTCCGCGGCCCCCTTGCTTGCCTTCGAACTCGCCGGCCCCATCTTCATGGCCGTGGTCTCTGCCGTCGCCTTCGCCACCGTGCTCGCCGTTGTCGCGGGCCTGGCCATTACGGCCTCGGCATCCGTCGGCCAGGACCTCTACCAGGGAGTTATCCGCAACGGCCAGGCCACCATGGCTGAGCAGGTGCGCGTGTCTCGAATCACCGTCGTTGTGCTCGGCGTAGCCGCCATCGTCTTGGGCATCCTCGCGATGAGCCAGAACGTGGCCTTCCTGGTCTCTTTGGCCTTCGCCATCGCCGCCGCCGCGAATGTGCCGACCATCCTGATGTCCCTGTTCTGGCGACGCTTCAACACCACCGGCGCAGTGGCCTCCATGTACACCGGCGTCATCGGGTCCCTGGTGCTCATCGCCTTCTCCCCGGCGGTCTCCGGTGCCGCCAAGGCAATGCTGCCGAATATGGACTTCGCCTGGTTCCCGCTGACGTCACCGGGCTTGGTCGCTATCCCGTTGGCCTTCCTCGCCGGCATTATCGGCACCCTCGTCGGCAAGCCGGATGATTTCGACGACCTCGCCGCCGAGATGGAAGTCCGCTCCCTGACCGGTGTGGGTACTGAGGCGGCGGTCGATCACTAGTGCTTATCGGTGACCGATAAGATAGAGACGATTCACCACGGCTCACACGGAGGTTCTGTACCCATGACCGACACTGGTTCCGAGATTCGCCACAGCGCGCTGTACAACGAACATGTGGCGATGGACGCCCACCTCGCCACTGTCGGTGGCTGGGAAGTGCCCATGCACTACAGTTCCCCGGAGGAGGAGCACCGCGCCGTCCGCGAAACCGTCGGTGTATTCGATCTGTCCCAGATGGGCGAGATTCGGGTCTCCGGGCCCGACGCCCCGTCCTTCCTTGCCCATTCATTGATCTCCGCCATGAAGCCCATCGCACTGGGTAAGGCGAAGTACACGATGATGGTGCAGGAAGATGGCGGCATTATCGACGACCTCATCGCCTACCGCCTGGCCGCGGAGTCCTACCTGCTGGTGCAAAATGCCCGCAATTGTGACGATGTGCTCGCGACCTTGGAGGAGCGCGTCGGCGGTTATGACGTCGAGTTGGTGAACCTCTCCCAGGACGTTGTGCTGCTGGCGGTCCAGGGCCCGAAGGCGGAAAAGCTGATGCAGCGTCTGACTAGCGAGGACGCTAAGGAGACGGTGTCGAGTCTGCGGTACTACTCCTGCACCCACCTCGATGTATGTGAGGTGTCGACGTTGGTTTCGCGTACCGGCTACACCGGTGAGGATGGCTTCGAGCTGTTCGTCCCCGCCGAAGAAGCCACGAAGGTCTGGCAGACCATTCTGGAGGAAGGCAAGGACCTCGGTATCCGTCCGTGTGGCCTGTCCTGCCGCGACACCCTGCGCATTGAGGCCGGCATGCCGCTCTACGGCCAGGAACTCTCCCGCGAACACAACCCGCTAGAGGCCGGTTTCGCCGCGCTGATCAGCCCCACCAAGGGCCGCTTCATTGGCCGCAATGCGCTGATTAACCAGCCGGAGCCGCGCCGTCTCCTCGTCGGTCTCACCTTCGAAGGCGATACCGCACCGGCAGAAGGCGATGTGCTTACCGACGATGAGGGCAACGAGGTCGGCTACATCACCTCGGCGATTGTCAGCCCGACCCTGGAGCAGCCCATTGCCATGGCCTACCTGGATAAGTGGATGTCCACTACCGGCACCAAGGTCACCGTTGGAGATAAGGTCGGCACGGTTTCCCCGATGCCGTTCTACAGCCGCAAGAAGCGCTAATTAACCAAAAATCTGGCGACGATCGTTGGCGACAGTCTTGTCGTCCAGCGTCGTCGCCGCGCCGTAGCGCTGGTTGAGGAAGGTCTCACACGCTGCGGCGAGTTGGCGCGCGTCATAGAAATTCAGCAGCAGAATCTGCTCGCCGTCACCATTGCGCAGCTGCAGGCGCAGCTGACCATTTTCTTCAATGATGTCGGTGTGCACCGGCTGGCCAGCAGCGTCAGTGAATTTAGGAGTGCGCGCAGTCATGGCGCACATTATTGCACGCGGGGGACAGAGCGCCCTAGGTAGGAATCCAACCAGCGACGTTTGTTATCGGTGAGACTTAAGTACTTACCCCACGCTGTGTGCCCTACAACGAGTTAATGTGCTTTTCGGTCGCTGGTATGGCCTGGACGAGACGGTCTCGCACGTGGGCTACCTCATCTGCAAGCCTTGGTGCGTGTGGTTTGAATACACGCCCCTTGCGTTGACACCAGGAATACTCTCAGCGCGGCGTGCATGATCGAAATCTGCCAGTGATTCGAGCGAGCGTCCCATGAATCACGCTCATGGCCACATGTCACACGAGTAGATAATTATGCCACGCTCTGGAAGTTCGGCACGATGCGTTTGAAGCCGCAAGTCAGCACGCAAGTCGATTTAACGCTTCGTGAAAGCCGGGCCGGTTGCGTGTGAAACCGCTTATGGCGTCGGGGAAGGATTTGGCTAGGTGTAGTGGTTTAGCAGGGCGGGCTGACTCGCGAGATTCTGATCCCTGGCTCTGACGCTGGTGTGATCCAACCCTTGGCCTACACCGTCGACTTACCCTGCCCCGAATCTCTGCCCCTGTCCCACCGACATTCAAACGGATCCCAGCCCCGGCACTGGTTCGAACGACCGCCGTCGGTGTCGACGGACCTGAAATCAGGCTACTGAACCTGCTTAGTGAAAAATCCGGGCTTGGTTATGTTCCTACGGCGGATTTCGAAATCAATCTACTCAACAAGTCCGACACGGCTCAATTATCTGGCTACGATTTACCGAGCTATCCCGATCCGTCAAAGAGGCCCCTTGTTGGCGATGCGACTGTCGATGCCTGCCATAGATTGTACTTCGTCCACTGAAAAGCAATAGATGTTGTTGGGATCTAACCAACTGATGCATTATCTATAGTTGACTAGCCAGAACTCGAAACGTTCGTACTTTTGACATAAGAAGTCGAACTAGAGAAATTATCCTCATCACCTTTCTGTTTGCAATTAGAGAAAGATGCAGCAGCTTCGGGCCTATCCTGGTCGAACCCGAGGAGTGAAACGAGTTTATCGGAAGCCATTGGACCTGTTCCTGCAAGAAGGAGCTGAAGAACTTCTTCCGTTGAGAAACTTCTGGATGGAATACTATGGGAAAACAGTGTCGCGCGACTTGTTGAATCAGTTTGCGTACCTTTTGGCTTCACGGTTACCGGAAAGTGCTGCACATATTAGAACAGCTACCTGTATAACAAATCCCATAATCGGGGTAATTATGAGTAGATCGTGGTAATCGGAGGTTGACGATTTGAAAATTAGAAGGAATGTGATATCTATTACTATTGCCACTGCGCCGACCATGGCAGATGCCATTAGGTAGGGTGCGGCTTTCTTGTGTGCTGCGTCCCACGCGGCATCGGAAAGCGTGGTATGTTTAGTTCGAATTCCCAGTGCGGAATTTCTCGTTAAGTTTCCGCTTAAGGATGCCTTTGCGATTGCATACGATAGAATCGTAAGAAGGAAGTTTCCTATCGCGAGGGATATGTAGCCTGAAGGTTCCAATGTTGTCCTTTTGTGAACGAATTTTTGGTGTGGGTCCTATGCCTACCTTAGATGTCACATGTTGTCTAGGAGTGGATTTTTCTGTTGGCAGGACGTGTTTAACTGCCTCTTCGCGTTTGGGAGTGTGTAGTTGAGCCGGGGCCGTGACCCGGGTAGGCGCAGTCGGGTGAAAACGCGGGCGGTAACGCCAGTCACCAAGGCGCGGGCCTGTGGGCCAACCAAGAGGCGGGCAATTCGGTATGGAGCCCGAAGCCAGCGAACAACAGGGGAAGTGGATCATCGAGCGGAGGAACTCGTCGGTGATGTCATCGGCATGGTCTGTCAGGCAGCCGAAGAGGCTTGCCAAGCCCTCGAGTCCCGTGTGCAGCCCGACGCGCCGAGCCTGGCTGCCGTCATTGCCACCGACCGGTGCAGCGTCGCACAGTCTCCTCGACCGGCACCGAGATCTGCTTCAGCGGGAACAGGTGGAGGCAGCTTCGCATCCGCCTGTTCGACGGTGCGCGAGCATCACAACGGTCACCGGGACGAGTCCTCCGGCGGTCACGTTCCGACACTCTCAAGGACGCGCCCGAAACCGGGAACTCCGTACCGACGCGAGGCGGTAGCAGATTCGCAGCTCCGCGCTTCCGTGCCCGGTTCGGCTGTCGTCGACATCGAGCAGTAGCCGATGCAGTAGTCGAACCGGAGCCACGTACCGCTCACTCGCAGCCCCCTTCGTGGTCGCAGTCAGTTGGCGACATGCGCCTGTTTTCGGATCCGCCGAGGCGCGACAAGGACTGTGTCGCGGCCTGTCCGGCAGGCCGAACTCAGCACCGGCAGTGAGCGTTCACCGCTTCAGAAGAACACCTCTCCGTCTCATCACCCGCGTCCCCTACCCGGCCACAGAGCACCGTCCCTTCCCTCCCCGGAACCCATCGCTGATACAACCACCGGACCGTCCATCACCGCCCTGATTCCAGCGCCCAACAGCATGATCCACCGTTCCCCGGTAAGGTCGATAGAAATCCGATGGGATATATGTTCATTTCAGTTGAGTTCTAGCTCGTCCCCCTGGTCAGCTTCTTCTCTGAGCCAAGTAGTGGCCCACCCTTTGAATAGCTTAGAGATACTCGTCTTTCGCTTCAGTGCTTCCAACTTGAGGTTCTCCACAAGACGCTCGTCATCGACGTAAAGCCTCAGCGACAAACAAGTGAGATGGCTCGAGAGCTTTCCCGGCCTCCCTAAAGGGAATGGCTAGGTGGAGTGGAGTCCGTTTTCTGCGCCCCAGAGAGGAATCGAACCTCCGACACCGGCTTTAGGAGAGCCGTGCTCTATCCACTGAGCTACTAGGGCAGTGCTTTGAACAATATCGCACCTATAGTTGTACTTTCGAACCCGCACCACTAGAGGTATGCCTAACCTAAATGTTACTGTCGTGAGGTAGTCGTCGTTGCAGTAGAGAGGGGCGCATACGCGTGTCAACTGCACTATCTCAAGACAGTCCACCTCAGTCGGATGTTGCGAAGGCTAAAGCTGACCGCGAGCATGCCAAACAAGCACTGCATAAGCTCATGGAGCCGATTAGCGGCGATCTCATCATCGCCCGCCTCCTCGCTGCAGTAGGCGCACTATTCGGCATCATGCCGTTCGTCGCCATCTGGAAACTCGGCGGAATCTTCCTCGACGCCGCTGGGAATAAACCCCTCGATGACGGTGCTGTGTGGACCTGGATACTTATCCTGATCATCGCTTTCCTCGCCGCCACCGTCGTGACCTTCTTCGCTAGCACCGTCGCCCATAAGGCCGATGCGAAGTTCTCCAACGAGGTGCGTCAGCAGATGGTGCACCGCCTTGGCGAAGCCCCGTTGGCCTGGTTCACCACCAACAATTCCGGGCGTGTGCGCAAGGCTCTTATGGATGACCTCCGCCTCATCCACACCCTCATCGCACACCTGCCAGTCGATTCCACCCAAGCGATCATCAAGCCGCTAGGCCTCATCATTTTGTCCTTCGTCATTGATTGGCGGCTAGGGCTGCTCACCATCTCCCTCAATATTGTCTACCTGCTCATGATGCTGGGAATGATGGGGGATATGGGAACAAAGACCCTGGAGGTTGACGCCAACCTGTCTCGGGTGTCCTCCACAATGGTCGAGTTCGTCACCGGCATCACCGTCGTTAAGGCCTTCGGTGCCGTCGGTAAGGCCCATCGCCGCTACCAGGAAGCTGCCGACGTTTTTTCCCGCCACTACCGAGCGTGGGCACAGGAAAATTTGGTGCTGTCGTCACTGTCGATGGCGATTATCGCGGTGCCGATGGTGCTCCTGGTCAATCTCGGTGTCGGCGGGTGGATGGTGCACGTCGGTTGGGTCGAAGCTAACCAGGTAGTCGTGACAACCCTCATCGCACTGATACTGCCTCAGGCAATCCAGGATCTTGGTGGCAATATGTGGGCCTACCAGCTAGCTTCCGGTGCCGCAGTGCGCATCGTGGAGACCACTGAAATCCCAGTACTGCCCGAGTCCGACACCAACACCACCCCGAACGGCCACGACATCGTCTTCGATGATGTCACCTTCTCCTACGGCAATACCCTCGCCGTCGATCAAGCCAGCTTCACCTGCCCGCAAGGCAGCGTGACGGCACTGGTCGGCCCATCCGGCTCCGGCAAGTCCACGCTGGCAACGCTTGCGGCCCGGTTCGCTGATCCCGACGCCGGGGAGGTCCGCATCGGCGGGGTGCCTCTGCCCGAAATGACGACCGAGACCCTCTACCAGCAGATCGCATTCGTCTTGCAGGACCCGCAGCTTATTCGGGCCTCGGTTCGCCGCAACATCACCCTCGGCAAGCCCGATGCCACTGATGAGGAAGTCCGCGCCGCCGCAGCCGCCGCCCAGATTCTCGAGGACATAGAGGCCCTGCCCGACGGTTTCGACACCATCGTCGGCGAGCACGCGAACCTTTCCGGTGGTCAGCAGCAGCGCATCGCGATTGCGCGCGCCCTCGTTATGGATGCTCCGATCCTGCTGCTTGACGAAGCCACCGCATTTACTGACCCCGAGTCCGAGGCCGATATTCAGCAAGCCCTGACCACGCTTGTAAAGGGCCGTACCGTACTGGTGATTGCCCACCGGCCGGAGTCGATTATCGGCGCCGACCAGATCGTCATTGTCGACCGGGGCCGCGTTGTGGCTACCGGCACTCACGGTGAACTCAAAAACCACCCCGGCTACGCGCGACTGTGGAAAGCCGCCGAAGTTCGTGGAGCAGAGCAGGAGTAATCGCGATGAATGTGGCTTCTTTTAATGCCGTCCAGGTAGCCAAGCGGCTTTCCGGCGACCCCGAAGGCGTCAACCGCCTGGTTCGCTGGGGAGTTGCTGTGGGCATCGCCGAAGGCCTTGGTCTGGTTGCGTTACTGCCCGCACTGACCGCCTTAGCCACCGGTGAGGAAGTATTAGGCCTTGGCTTCGTCGGTTGGGTAATTGTTCTGGCGGTACTCGCCATCGTGGGCGCCGTTGCTTATTTGATGCGTCAGTTCGTCGGCTACACCATGGCGATGAATTTCATGAACAATCTGCATCGCCTGGTCGGCGACCAGATTTCTCGACTGCCCCTGGGGTGGTTCGCCAAGGCCAACGCGGGCGCCATTTCGCGCAGCGTATCCGGGGAACTGATGATGGCCGGTGAAATCTTGGCCCTCACCACAATGACGCTGGTCGGCAATACCGTATCGATCATTGTGGTGATCATCGGTTCTTTCCTCTGGGACTGGCGCCTTGGCCTGGTCATGCTCCTCTCCATCCCGCTGTTCGCGCTGCTGGTCACGCTGAATACCAAGTGGTCAAAAACTGCGGACAGTATTGCCGATCCACCCACCGACGAGCTTTCCAACCGCGTTATTGAATTCGCCACTCGCCAGCAGGCTTTGCGCGCCACCGGTCAATCCACCAACTATCCCGAGCTGCTTGAGGCCAATGAGAATTGGTACCGCAGCCTGCAAAGGTCTGGCCGCTATAAAGCCGCGGGCGCTGTCGTCGGTACCGTTTTCACGCAGATCGTCATCGTGCTGCTCATCATTATTGCGGCCTGGTTGACGCTCTCCGGTGCCATGAGTCCCATTGAGGGGCTGGTTTTCATTGGCATGGCGCTTCGTTTCACCCAGATGGTGGATACCATCGTGAAAGCCACGCTGGCCATGGAGGAACGTCGCCGCGTAACTGACCGGCTCGACGACATCCTCACCGCCAAGCCGCTACCTGAGCCGGAAACGTCCGCGCAGCAGCCCACTCCAGGGTCCGTGGAGCTTGCCGACGTGACATTCGGCTATGAGGAAGACACCCCCGTTCTTCGCGACGTGTCCTTCCAGGTCCCGGCGAATACTATGTGCGCCCTGGTGGGCCCGTCCGGCTGCGGTAAGACCACCGTTGCCCGTCTTATTAGCCGCTTCTACGAGGTTGACTACGGTGCGGTGAAAGTTGGTGGAGTCGAGATCGGCCAACTCACCACCGAAGACTTAATGAGCCAGCTTTCCATGGTCTTCCAGGACGTTTACCTTTTCGACGACACTCTCGAGGCCAATATCCGGGTGGGTAAGTTCGACGCCACCACCGAAGAGATCGAGGAGGCCGCCCGCTTAGCCGGTGTCACCGAGATCGTGGACCGGCTCCCCGAGGGCTGGCACACCCCAGTAGGGGAGGGCGGTCGTGCTCTTTCCGGCGGTGAACGTCAACGCGTAGCCATTGCCCGTGCCTTGCTGAAACAAGCCCCGATTGTGCTGTTCGACGAGGCCACCAGCGCCTTGGACCCCGAAAATGAGGACAACATCATCGCCGCTACGGAGAAGCTACGCGAGCACGCCACTCTGATCGTCATTGCCCATAAACTCGACACGATCGCTCGCGCGGACCAGATTGTGCAGTTCACTGCCGATGGTCGCGTTGAAGGCGTGGGCACGCATGACGAACTGCTCCGCAGCGGAGGAACGTACCAAAAATTCTGGCGCAGCCGCAGTGCCGCCCAGGGCTGGCGCCTCAGCTAGCTTTCCCAGTCCAATGTACGTTGCACCGCGTCGCCCCAACGGCTGAAAAGCCGGTCCCGCTCGGATTCCGGCATCTTCGGCGTGAAGGTGCAGTCCTCCCGCCACATTGTCCGGATCTCGTCGGTTGATTCCCAGAATCCCACCGCAAGACCAGCCGCGTAGGCGGCACCAAGGGCGGTGGTTTCGGTAATCACCGGGCGGGTGACATCAACACCGAGCACATCGGCCTGGAACTGCATCAGCAGGTCATTGCCGGTCATGCCGCCATCGACCCGCAGCGTCGACAAGGGCACACCAGAGTCGGCATTCATCGCCTCGACAACCTCACGGGTTTGGTACGCCGTGGCCTCCAGGGCGGCACGGGCAATATGACCCTTATTGACGTACCTGGTCAGGCCGACGATCACGCCGCGCGCATCAGGGCGCCAATGCGGCGCTAATAGCCCGGAGAAAGCCGGCACAATAAAGCAGCCGCCGTTATCCTCCACCGTCTCGGCCAGTGTCTCAACTGCCGGAGCATTCGGGATGAGACCCAAATTATCGCGCAGCCACTGCACCAAGGAGCCCGTCACCGCAATAGAACCCTCGAGGGCATAGGCCGGCATTTCCTCACCGATGCGGTAGGCCACCGTCGTGATCAAGCCATGATCGGAGCGCTGCGGCACCGTGCCGGTATTGAGCAGCAAGAAATTGCCGGTGCCGTACGTATTCTTCGCCTCACCAGGCTCTAAGCACGCCTGGCCGAAGGTGGCGGCCTGCTGGTCACCCAAGATGCCGCCAATCGGCACGCCACTGACCGGTCCGGACCAGCGCACCTTACCCAGGTACTGCGAAGAACTGACGATCGTCGGCAGCATCGACATCGGAATGCCCATCGCGTTGCACAGTTCCTCGTCCCACTCCAAGGTTTCGAGGTTCATCAGCATGGTGCGCGAAGCATTAGTGACATCGGTGGCGTGCAGGGCGCGGCCATCACGGCGGGTGAGGTTCCACACCAACCAAGAATCCACCGTGCCGAAGAGCAGATCCCCCTTCTCCGCCCGCTCTCGAGCCCCGTCGACATTATCCAAAATCCAGGCGATCTTCGGCCCAGAGAAATACGTCGAAATCGGCAGGCCCGTCACCCGGCTGATCCGTTCCGAGCCGACCTCCTGCTCCAGGCGTTGGCACATCTCACTGGTGCGAGTGTCCTGCCACACGATGGCGTTATACACCGGCTCACCGGTGTCCTTATCCCACACCACGGTGGTTTCCCGCTGGTTGGTGATACCCAGGGCCGCGATATCGGTAGCGGGGTGCTCCGAGTTGGCGGTGACGTCGGCAAGCACACGGCGCGTATTCGCCCACAATTCGCGGGGGTCATGCTCCACCCAGCCGGGCCGCGGCATGATCTGCCGGTGCTCCAGCTGGCTCAGCCCAGCGCGCTCACCGTTGTGGTCAAACAGGATGCAGCGGGTGGATGTGGTGCCCTGGTCGACGGCGGCGATAATCGACCCGCCGCCACGGTTAAACAGGGCCCGCGCCTGGGTCTCCAGCTGGGAGGTGAACTGTCCGGGGATACGCACGGGTCTAGCTCACCGGCCGCGATTCGCCCTGGCGGCCGGGGTAGGGGCGCGGCGCTACAGCCTTGCGGCCAAGGCTTTGCTCCACCCACCGGCGCACCGTGTCCTTCGCTGCGGTGCAGCCCTCGGATACCGTCACCGGCTCCACTGTCGGATCGTCGTTCTCAATAACCCTCTTCGGGTCGCCGGCGGCATAGACCACAATCTCGGCCTCGTCTTCGTCCACCGGGGTCACAATGACCTCGCCGATAAGTTCCACGTCGGCCTGCTCGCAGACTGCCCAACGGAACACCCGGCCGGCCGCAAAATCGGCGTGCGCATCGGCGATATATTCCTCCGTGACAGCGCGGCCATGCGCCTTACCCAGCGCAACGGTGTCGTCCACACGCTCATCATGGCGCAGTGGGCGCAGGTAGAAGCGGCCAGCGTTGAGTTCGATCGGGTCCATGGCGGGTACCTTCCCTTGGTTAGGTGATCTCCACGAGTACGTCACCCTTGCCCACGCCCGAGCCGGCTTCCACAGCCAGGCCGGTAATGGTGCCCGCGCGGTGCGCACGGACCGGGTTTTCCATCTTCATAGCCTCAAGTACGCACACCACGTCACCCTCGGCGATTTCTTGGCCTTCTTCGACCTCCACCTTGATCACAGTGCCCTGCATCGACGCCACTACGGCATTACCGGAGGCAGCCAATGCAGCCCCACCGGAACGACGCTTCGGTGCTTTCCGACGCGGTGCTCCGCCGCTGAGATCGATCTCCCCGGGAAGAGCAACCTCAACGCGGCGACCATCGACCTCAACGACGATGGTCTGCGGCGGCAATGAGGTGTCCGCAACCGGGGTGGAGTCCTGCTCGGGCAGGTCTTGGTCCCATTCCTCTTCAATCCAGCGGGTGTAGACATCGAAGGATTCGCCATCGCCGACGAAGGCGGGGTGCTCCACCAGCGCGCGGTGGAACGGAATGATTGTGGCCAGGCCAGCGACGGTGTACTCATCCAGCGCCCGGGTGGCCCGGCGCAGCGCCTCTTCGCGGGTCGGGCCCCACACAATGAGCTTGGCCAGCATGGAGTCGAATTGCCCGCCGACGATATCGCCTTCGCGGATACCGGAATCCACCCGCACCCCAGGCCCAGACGGCTCGCGGTAGTTGGTGATGGTGCCGGGCGCGGGCATGAAATCATGCGCCGGGTCTTCACCATTAATCCGGAACTCGAAAGCGTGGCCCCGCACAACCGGGTCCTCGGTGATCTCCAGCGGCTTGCCCTGGGCAATATCGAACTGGGCGCGCACCAGATCCATGCCGGTGACTTCCTCAGTCACCGGGTGCTCCACCTGCAAACGAGTATTGACCTCGAGGAATGACATCAAACCATCAGAGCCGACCAGGTACTCCACAGTGCCCGCACCCCGGTAACCGGCGGCGCGGCACAGCTGCTTCGCGGATTCACGCAAGCGACGGTCCTGCTCCTCGGTGAGGAACGGGGCGGGGGCTTCCTCGATGACCTTCTGGAAACGGCGCTGCAAGGTGCAGTCACGGGTTGATGGCACAATCACCGTGCCGTGTTCGTCGGCAAGCACCTGGCACTCCACATGCCGGGCCCGGTCCAGGTAGCGCTCCACGAAGCACTCACCGCGACCAAAAGCCGCCTCTGCCTCACGGGTGGCTGACTCGAACAGGTCCGGGATCTCCTCGATAGTGTGCGCGACCTTCATGCCGCGGCCACCGCCACCGAAGGAGGCCTTAATCGCCACCGGCAGGCCATGCTCCTTGGCGAAGGCCACCACCTCGGCGGCACTATCCACCGGTCCGGGGCTGCCTGGTGTCATCGGGGCGCCGGCCTCTACCGCCATAGTGCGGGCGGTGACTTTATCCCCCAGGGCGCGGATAGCTTCCGCGGGCGGGCCGATCCAGGTCAGCCCGGCATCGACGACAGCCTGGGCGAAATCGGCATTCTCGGACAAAAACCCATAGCCGGGGTGGACCGCATCGGCGCCGGCCTTAATGGCGACGTCGATGATCTTGTCCACCCGCAGGTATGACTCAGCCGACGTCTGGCCACCCAGCGCGAAAGCCTCATCGGCCATCTGGACGAACTGGGCGTGGGCATCCGGTTCCGCGTACACGGCGACAGAAGTGATGCCGGCATCGCGGGCGGCACGGATAATGCGCACGGCGATCTCGCCACGGTTGGCGATGAGCACTTTGCTGATGGTGCGGTCCGACTGTGAGGTCACGAACCCTCCTTAGCTATGGGTGGGTTCGTTCATTGTTCCACAGGTCAGGCTCGGATCAGGCTGGCGGCTCGCCGGGTTCTGCACCCCTGGCCACCGGCATCCGGATCATATTGCCCCACTCCACCCAGGAACCGTCATAGTTTCGTACATTCTCCCACCCCAGCAGGTGCCGCAGCACGAACCAGGTATGGGCCGAACGCTCACCGATCCGGCAGTAGACGACGGTGTCATCAGCTAAGTCGCCGTACACCCGCTCCAAGTCGGCCCGGGACCGGAACCGCGAATTCGGGTGCACCGCCTCCGACCACGGAATATTGCGCGCCGTGGGGATATGCCCACCACGCAGCACACCTTCTTGCGGATAATCCGCCATATGCGTGCGGTTGCCGCTGAACTCCTCCGGGGTCCGCACATCAATCAAGGTGCCCTTGCCCATCAGGTCCAGCACCTCGGGGAAGAACGCCCGCTGCTGAGCGTCGGAACGCTCCACCACGGGGTAGTCGCTGCGCGGGTATTCGGGCACCTCGAAGCTGGTATCGCGTTCCTCGGTCATCCACGCATCGCGGCCGCCATCGAGGAGCCGGACGTCGGGATGCCCAAAAAGCTCGAAAACCCACAGCGTGTAGGCAGCCCACCAGTTGGACTTATCGCCATAGATCACCACGGTGTCATCGCGGGAAATGCCGGATTTACGCATCAGCTCCGCGAACGCCTCCGCGTCTACATAATCGCGGGTAACAGCGTCGTTGAGGTCCTTATGCCAGTCGATGCGCACCGCACCGGGAATATGCCCAATATCGTAAAGCAGCGCATCCTCATCGGACTCGACCACCCGTAGCCCAGGTGTGCCTAGACAAGCCGCCAGCCAACTGCTGGACACCAGCGACTCGGGGTGTGCGTATTCCTGGAATGGGGCATGCGGGTCATGCGGAACGGACATGCCACCAGCCTAACCGCGCTTATTCCAGAAATCGGATATATCCAGCTCATGGGCGGCAAGTGTCCGCCGGATCAGGGGCAAAGACAGCCCCAGCACACTCGACGGGTCCCCATCGACCCCATCAATAAACCAACCACCCAGGGCCTCCAGGGTAAACGCACCAGCACAGCCCAGCGGCTCACCAGTGCGCGCATACGCTTCGATATCAGCATCCGACGGGGTGCCGAAGCACACCAAGGTCGACACCGCATCAGCGCTGACCGCATCGGCTTGTCCTGGCCGACGAATCGTGATGCAGTGCCCGGTAATCAACTCAGCCGTGCGCCCACGCTGCTGCCGCCACCGCCGAATGCACTCCGCAACCTCATGCGGCTTCCCGGAGAGCTGCCCGTCGAGCAGCAGCATCGAATCACAGGCGATAACGACGCTGACCTCCTCCGGGCCGGAATCCACCGCAACGGCAGCAGCTTTGGCCCGCGCCAAAGTACACACCGTGGTGTGCGGGCCAGCAGCATGCAATTCCGCCAGGATCGCGTCCTCATCCACCTCAGGGGCAATGACCTGTGGTTCGACCCCGGCATTACGCAGTACCGCCAGTCGTGAGGGCGAGCTCGACGCCAAAATAATCCGGTGCATCAGCGCTTCCCGGAACGCAGAAAACTCCCCGGGCTCGTCGCGGAACGATCCCGATCCCGGCTTGCCCAACCATCCCTGGTGGGGCTGCGCCGGGCCGTTAACCGGCTCAACACGTCGGCAAGCGCGGCGTGCTCAGCCTCGGTGGGGTTACCTTTACGAATCTCAAAATCGGTCATAGTGGCTGATTCCCATGCTTACGTTCCGGGGACGGCACTGCCTTACGCTGCAGCAAGTGCAGGCTCTCAATGAGCTGGGGGCGGGTATGCGCCGGCGGGATCACCGCATCCACATCACCGCGCGCCGCAGCCACATACGGGTCATCGCCGTGCCCAATCCGGGCAGTCGGCCACGCCAGATTCACATCCGTGCCCAGGCCCTTCGCGCCCAGCACACTGTAGGCAGTGCCGGTGGCCTGGCCGGTAATCACAGTCACCCGGCCGACGGTGGCCTCCGCCAGGGCGTAGGCCAGCTTCGCGCCGCGCCGGGCGATACCGGGCTCATCGGCGAAACCACAGGTGTCCACCAACAACACAACCGGGATATGGAAAGCATCACAGGTACGCACAAACCGGGCGGCCTTCTCCGCGGCCTCCCCGGTCACCACACCGCCGGACTCCTTCGGCTCCGTGGCCACCACACCCACCGGGGCGCCATCAATCCGGGCGAAGGTGGTCAGCATCGACGGGGCAGCCTCATCACCCAGCGGCAATAGTTCCGCATCATCGGCGATTCGGAACAGCACCTCCGCCATGCCATAACCACTGCCATCATCCGGCACGATACTGTCCAGCACCGGATCGTCATGGGGGGTCGGCGGCACCTCATAGCGCGGCGCCTCAGCCCGATTATTCGACGGCAAGTAGCTGAGCACCTCACGGGCCAACCGCACCGCCTCGGCGTCATCAAGGGCCTCAATATAGGCCGGGCCGGAGCCCGCGCCGATCACAACGTCGGCAAGCTCAGCCGGGTGCACATCCTGCGACCGTGGGCCGGACACCACCGCCACCTGCGGCACCACGCCGGAAGCATTCGCGGCTGCGGCAAAAATGCGGGACTGCAGGCCCAGGGCGGCCACATCATCGGCCTCGCGGGTGCCGGCGTCGGTATAGAACGTCACCACCGGGGTGCCGCTTTTTACCGCCAGCTCAATGACCTTCGCGATTTTCTCCCCGCTGACTTCACCCAGTTGCCCATTTTCGATAGTGGCGTCCTGCGCGGCGACACATACCGGGCGGCCATCGACCGTGCCGTAGCCAGTGATTGCACCATCGGTGACCGGGCCCGGATTCTCACCACGTCGGCGGGCGAGGGCATCGATCTCTACGAAAGAATCCTCGTCCAGCAGGGCGGTTACCTGGTCACGGGCGGTGAGCCGACCAGTATCGCGCAGTTCGGCGAGGGCGTCCTCACCCAGCGGGGCACGCGACTTCGCCAAACGACGCTGCAGGTCAGCGAGTTTTCCGGCCGTAGTTTTGGCGTCTGCAGCTGTGCTCATGCGGGAAAGTCTACGTTGCGAAGCGGTAACAGCGGTGTCGGGCGCGCCGCTATGCTGGTCGCCATGCGTGCACCCCTGGATGCTGCCGCCATCCACGCCGGTCTCCCCGGGCGGGATGTGCAGGTACTCGATCACACCCAATCCACCAATGCCGACGCCATGCGGATCGCCGCCACCGCCGCCGACCGCACCGTGGTGGTCACCTCGGATCAGCGCGCTGGCCGCGGCCGCCTCAACCGCAGCTGGGTCGCCCCACCGCACGCCACCGTCGCCATGAGCATCATCATCCGCCCCCACAACACCGACTTCGGGCTGCTGCCCCTGGTGGCCGGGATGGCGGTGCGCGATACGCTCGCCGGCCTCGGCGTCCAGGCGCAGCTGAAATGGCCCAATGATGTGCTCGTCGACGGCAAGAAGATCTGCGGCATCCTTGTCGAAGCAGCCACCCTCACCCCGCCGGTACTGGTGATCGGCATCGGCATCAATACCGATATGACCGCCGCGGAGCTGCCTGTTGCGCACGCGACCTCACTGCGCCTGCTGGGCCACCCCAGCAGCGGCGAAGACGTGGTCATTGGTGTCTGCAATGCCTTTGACCACCGCCTCGAGCAGTGGCAGTACGACCGCGGGAATTTCCTCGACGCCTTCCGCGCCCACTGCGCCACCATCGGCCAGGAGGTACGCGCGGACCTGCCCGGCGATCGCGCCATTGTCGGCACTGCCACCGACGTCCAGCACACCGGCGAACTTGTGCTTACCGACGATTCGGGCCGCACCCACATCGTCAGCGCCGGTGATGTCACCCACCTGCGGCCGGTGCAGTAATGGCTTTCCCCGACGACGAACTTTTCCCCGGCGAATACGTACGCATCGACGTCAACCCCACCTTTGGGCGGCTGGTGTTGCCGCTGCTGGAGCTGATCCTCGCCACCGGTGTGGCCTGGATACTGATCGGGGTTCTCGACGGTTCGCTGTTCAATGGCAGCGAATTAGCCTGGCTGCGCAGCGCGCTGGTGCTGGGTTGGCTCGCCGTGGTGGGTTGGCGCACTGTGCTGCCCGGGCTGCGCTGGCTGGGGGAGCGGTTTGTACTCACCAACCAGCGCGTCATCCTGCGCCGCGGTGTGCTGCGCCGGGCCGTGGTCACTGTCCACCTCACCGAGATCGCCGGCGCCACCCGGGCCGGCAATACCCTGCTGTTGCACGTCGATGCTTATCACCCGCCGATGGCTATCCGGGATGTGCCGAAAATCCGCACCATCTTGCGGATGATGACGGGCTAGCGCTTCCGGTATAGCGAACGCACCTGGTATTCCGGCTCGGAGGTCACCAGAATGCCCAGGTTGCGGAAGATTCCCTCATCGACGCTGCCCAGGATTGTTGTTGTGTGCACGTCACGCCCGCGTAGTTCCGCGATCTTGCTCAGTGCGCGCCGGGCGTTATCGTCAGTATCCGCCGAGGTCGACAGGGCAATAAGGACCTCGTCAGTGTGCAGCCTGGGGTTTTGTGAGCCCAGGTGTTCCACTTTGAGTCGCTGAATCGGCTCAATGGCCCCGGGGGCGAGTAGCTTCACCGACGGGTCGATCCCGGCTAGGTGTTTCAGCGCGTTGAGCAGCATTGCCGCCGAGCAGCCGAGCAGGGCAGAGGTCTTGCCGGTGATGATCGTGCCGTCGGCAAGCTCAATCGCCGAGGCTGGGGCGTTGGTCTGCTGAGCCAGCTGCACCGCCGGGTCCACCACCGGGCGCATTCCGCGGCTGAGCCCCATCTTGCCCATGGTGATCGCAATCCGGTCCGAGACCACTGAGTCGGCCTCCGCGCGGCGTTCATCAACGAGGGCCTTATAGAACCGGCGGATGACTTCCTGTTCTGCTGCTGAGCGGCAGGCCCCGTCATCGCAGATCGCGAAACCGGCCATATTGACGCCCATATCGGTGGGTGACTCGTAGGGCGAGGCGCCCGAAATACGCTCCAGCAAGTGCTTGAGCAGCGGGAATACCTCCACGTCGCGGTTGTAGTTCACCGCCAGGGTGCCGTGCGCGGATAGGTGGAAGGGGTCGATCATATTCACATCGTCCAGGTCCGCGGTGGCGGCTTCGTAGGCCATATTCACCGGGTGGTCGATGGGGAGGTTCCAGATCGGGAAGGTTTCAAATTTGGCGTAGCCGGCTTCCTGCCCGCGGGTGTACTCGTGGTAAATCTGCGACAGGCAGGTGGCGAGTTTGCCGGAACCGGGCCCCGGTGCGGTGACCACCACAACATCGCGGGTGGTTTCGGCGAAATCATTGCGCCCGAACCCTTCGTCGCTGACGATACGGTCCGCGTCGGCGGGGTAGCCGGGGATGATGCGGTGCAGGGACACTGTCAGCCCAAGGCGTTCCAGGCGGTCCCGGAAGGCCACGGCGGCGTGATTATCTTCCTCGAAATGGGTCAGTACTACGTGCTGGGCGAGGAATCCGCGGTCCCGGAAGGCGTCGACGATGCGCAGTAGGTCTTCTTCATAGGGGATGCCGAGGTCTGCGCGGACTTTTTTGCGGCGCAGGTCCTGGGCGTTGATGCACACCAGGATTTCCATCTCGTCCTGGATTTGCTCCAGCATGGCGATTTTGGTGTCCGGTTCGAAGCCGGGCAGCACCCGGGAGGCGTGGAAATCGTCGAAGAGTTTCCCGCCCATCTCCAGGTATAACTTGCCGCCGATGGCTTCTCGGCGGCGGCGGATGTGCTCCGATTGCAGAGCAATGTATTTATCGCGGTCGAATCCTGCTGCGAAGGCTGGCATGGCCCCGAATTCTACCGGCCTTATGATGAGTGCTGTGAGCACCCACAATCCTTCGCCCATTGCAGTTATCGGGGACGGCCAGTTAGCCCGCATGATGCAGACCGCCGCTGTTGAGCTCGGTCAGCCTTTGCGCCTCCTGGCTGGCAGTCCCGACTCCTCGGCCGCCCAGGTCATCGCCGATATCACCCAAGGTGATTACACGAATCTCGATGATCTGCGCCGCGTGTGCGCCGGTTCGCGTGCGGTCACTTTCGACCATGAGCATGTGCCGACTGAGCATTTGCAGGCGTTGCTTGCCGACGGTCATAGCGTCCAACCCGGCCCGGCTGCTTTGCAGCATGCCCAGGACAAGTTGGTGATGCGTAAGCGGCTGCGCGAGATCGGCGCCCCGGTGCCGATTTTCTTGCCTATCGAGTCCGTCGACGATGCCCGTGGTTTCGCTGAGGCCGTCGGTGGCGCGGTGTGCTTGAAGGCCCGCCGTGGTGGTTATGACGGCAAGGGCGTGTGGTTCCCGACCCCGGAGGAGCTGCCCGACTTGGTCGAGCGGTTGCTTGCCGACGGCGTTCCCTTGATGGCGGAGAAGAAAGTAGACCTCGTGCGTGAGCTTTCCGCCATGTGTGCGCGCACCCCATCCGGTGAGGTTGTGGCCTGGCCGGTTATTGAGTCAGTGCAGCGTGATGGCATCTGTGTCGCCGCTATTGCCCCGGCCCCGGATTTGCCTGCCGACGTCGCCGCCCGCGCCCAGGAACTGGCCACTCGTATTGCCACCGAGTTGGATGTCACTGGTGTGTTGGCCGTGGAGCTTTTTGAGACCCGCGACGGTGCTGGCCAGCCGGAGATTTCGGTCAATGAGCTGGCGATGCGCCCGCATAATACTGGCCACTGGACTCAGGATGGCTGCACTACCAGCCAGTTTGAGCAGCACTTACGTGCAGTTGCCGATATGCCCTTGGGCAGTATTGAACCGACTGCGCCGTTTACCGCCATGGCAAATACTCTTGGCGCTGATGAAGACCCCGAGATGTCGCTGTCGGATCGGTGTGCTGAGGTGTGGCGGCGCTTCCCGACGGCGAAGTTCCACTGGTACGGCAAGGGCCACCGGCCGGGTCGTAAGCTCGGTCATGTCAACATCACCGGCACTGATGCCGCCGCCACCCGGCGTGCTGCGGAACTAGCCGCTGGTTTTATTGTCTCGGCCGTGTGGGCCGATGGATACCCGAAGGACTGAAACGATGAACCCTGTTGTTGGCCTGATTATGGGCAGTGATTCTGACTGGCCCACCATGAAACCCGCCGCTGAAGCTCTGGCCGAGTTCGGTGTGCCCTTCGAGGTCGGTGTGGTCAGCGCCCACCGCACCCCGGAACGCATGCTGGATTACGCCAAGAATGCCGCTGACCGTGGCCTCAAGGTGATTATCGCCGGTGCCGGCGGTGCTGCTCATTTGCCCGGCATGGTCGCTGCAGCCACCCCGTTGCCCGTCATCGGTGTGCCCCGCCCGTTGGACAACCTCGAGGGCGTGGACTCCTTGCTGTCTATCGTGCAGATGCCCGGCGGTGTGCCGGTGGCAACGGTCGGTGTCGGCCAGTCGAAGAACGCCGGCCTGTTGGCGGTGCGCATTCTCGGCGCCACTGACGCTGACCTGCGCGAGAAGATGGCCACCTACCAGGACGATATGCGTGATGCGGTGCTGGAAAAGGACCGCGCCCTGCGTGAGAAACTGCTGGGTTAACTGCAGCCCTGGCTGGACAACCAGGCGTCCATATCGCCACCGTCGGGACGAAGTGGTTCGTCCAGGTAGATCTGACCAGTGCGGTCCTTATCCCCAGCAATGGTGAGGATGAGGAGAGCGCCGTCGGGCAACTCGATTGTCATATTCGCCGACGGGTAGCCTGCGGTCGGTGTACCGAAGCTACGCGAGTAGTCCAGGCCGCGGAAGGCCAACATCACGGCCTCGGCCGAACTTGCGGTATCCCCATCGACGAGCACCGCTACTGGCAGGTCTATCTTGCCGACGGCGGTTGCCTCAGTCGGAGTACCGCCGCCGGTCACCGAGTTACCGTCGAGACGCACGGGCGAATCTCCATCCCGATGGCTGAATGACATGACCGTGCCGTCCGGCAGCAGCGGGGATAATCCCGCGATCATCGGACCCATATCGCCGCCGCGATTGCCACGCAGATCCACCACTGCACCGCAGGCCCCGGCCTTAGCTTCGCGCGCGATGCCCTCAGCAATCCGGTTGGCGTACTGCTCTGGGGTCAGTGTGCCGCCAGCCATATAGGCCGGCACTGTGATCTCCATCCTCGTGCCGCCTCGGACCTCCGGTTCCACATTGGAATTCTGGGTTTCTTTCACTTCATCCGGCGGTACCAGATTGGAATGCTGACTCCCGGCGACCTTGACGGCCTTGGCTAATACCGGCCACAGTGCCTCAGTGGATTCGGCGTGCTCGGCTGTGGCCAGCGCTTCTTTTTTGGCCTCAGCGTATTCGGGGGAGTAGCCGTAGAGCGCATTGAGCTCCGCATAATCCAGAACGAATTGTGCGTACCGTTGCGGCGACGGCGGCATGAGAAAGAACGGCTTTCCCCGCAGAGCAGTGCCCACCATCGGGCCGAAGTGCCACACGACCATCAGGGCGCTGATAACGATGGCGGCGAACGCAGCCCCGAACCATTTCTTCACTGGGTCACTTTTTCTCGCTCAGCAATCTCAGCACAGCGGGCGTCATCTCCGCCGCGTACCGCAACTACTGAACCATCTGCCGCCCAGGGCGCCAGTAACGCAGCCACGTCGAGGCGCTCGCCGCTGAAAAGTACTCGGGCACCATGCGGCATATCGACGCCATTGATGATCTCGTCGAGAGTCTGGCCTTCGCATACTGGTTGGTCGGGGCCTGCGCCGGCGCCGAGGTAATCATCGGCGTACATGCGGACCTCGGGGCCAAAATCGATCACGCCCGGCGGGATTTCCCCACCGCATTCGACGACGCCGCGGCCGAAAGCGTCGTCAGTGACTGCGCAGAGCACTGCGTCGGGGCAGCGGTTTTCCCATTCCGCAAGGTTGGCGACGGTGGTGAACACCGCCATCGGCTCTGCAGCACTCAGCTCCACCCCGGCACGTAGCGCCCCGGCGATAATGCAGCCGGCCGGCCAGATCAGTGGCAGGTCAATCCAGATGGTGTCGCCAGCTTCGAGGTCGAGTTCCTCGTGCAGGAAATTGGCGGTCTTCGACGCCCAGTTATCCAGTGTTGCTGAGCTTAAGTCGGTCCGCCCCCCGGTCACCTCGTCATAACAGGTGAGTCGGGGAGCCCCGGGATTGGTCTGAAACATTGTGCGCACAATATCCACGCGGCCCATGCTAACCGCCTAACAGCACCACGATCAGTAGCACTACCGGCGTGACCAGGGCGGAGGTCAGCAGCCCACAGTCGCGGGCCTGCACTGTGGCAACCGCCGTGTGCTCCCGGTATTTCGTGGAGTAGGTGAATACGTTCTGCGCGGTCGGCAGGGCGGCAACAATCACCGCGGCCATGAGCGCCTGCCCGGACATGCCAATAGCGGTACCAATTGCCCAGGCTGCGAAGGGGTGCACGGTGAGTTTCAGCGTTGATGCCACCGCCACTGCCCGACGTGGTGAAATGCCGCGCCGCAGTACCGGTTGGCCGTGCATCGAAATACCAAAAGCGAGAAGCGCCATCGGGACCGCTGCGTCGGCAAGCATGCCGACGGGCTGGGCTACCAACGTCGGCAAGCTCCACGGCACCTGCGATAACACCAGGCCGACCACAGCGGCGATGGTCATTGGGTTCTGGAATGGGGTGCGCAGAATGCGGGCGAGATTAATGCCGCGCCGTGAGGTCATCAGGTCCAGCGTGGTCAGCGACAGGGGAGCGTAGAGCGCAATTTGAAATAGCAGGGCTGGCACGACGACGGCCGGGTTGCCGATAGTGGCCGCGATGATGGGGATACCTAGGTTCGCGACGTTGTTATAGCTCGCCGACATAGCGCCGACGATGCGCTCCGCGCCTTTTTGGCCGAGGAAGCCGGTGGCAATCACAGCGTAGAGCGCCGCGGTGACCGCTGCGGAACCAGCGGCGACGATGAAGGCCTGGCCGAGGACGTGGGACATATCCCGCTCGGCGAGGGTGTGGATGAGCAGGCATGGCATGGCGACCCAGAACACCACCATGGTCACCGCGGTGCCGCCGGATTTGCCGAGCACCCCGGAGCGGCCGACGAGCCACCCGGCGAGAACCAGGATGGCCACGGAGCCGAACCCGGTGAGGATATCGAGCACCTGTGCCTCCTACACAGAAAAAGCGGACCCACCACGTCCGAAGACGTGGCGGGCCCGCCGACGCTGTTGTTCGCACACTCGCTGTGCGAGCGGGAAAAACTAGCGGCTAGAGAACGGCAGCAGGGCCATCTCTCGAGCGTTCTTCACAGCAGTGGCAACCTGACGCTGCTGCTGCGGGGTCAGGCCAGTCACGCGACGGGAGCGGATCTTGCCCCGGTCGGAGATGAACTGGCGAAGCAGGTTGATGTCCTTGTAGTCGACGGTCTCGATGCCGGCGGCCTTCAAGGGGTTCTTCTTCGGGCGGCGGGACTGCTCCATCCGCGCCTTCTTCGAGCTATTAGTGCGCTTCATTGAGGTTCTCCCTTACCAGCTGGACTTGCGGACGCCGGGCAGCTCACCGCGGTGCGCCATTTCACGGACGCGGACGCGGGAGAGACCGAACTTACGGAGGTAGCCACGGGGACGGCCGTCGGCGTTGTCGCGGTTGCGGACACGCACCGGGGAGGCGTCACGGGGCTGGCGGTTGAGCTCGTACTGAGCTTCCATCCGCTGCTCGTCAGTGGACTCGGGGCTCTTGATGATGCGCTTGAGCTCTGCGCGACGCTCGGCGTAGCGGGCGACGATTTCCTTGCGCTGCTCGTTCTTCGCGATCTTGGACTTCTTAGCCATGAATTATCGCTCCTCGCGGAAATCGACGTGCTTACGGGCAATCGGGTCGAACTTCTTCAGCGTGATCCGATCGGGATTATTCCGCTTGTTCTTGCGCGTGACGTAGGTGTAGCCCGTGCCAGCGGTCGACTTCAGCTTGATGATCGGCCGGATGTCATTACGTGCCATCTAGATCTTCTCCCCACGCGCGCGGATACGAGCCACAACGGCCTCGATACCGAGCTTGTCGATGGTCTTGATTCCCTTGGGCGACACGTTCAACGTAACGGTGCGGCCCTCAGATGCGAGGTAGTACTTCTTCTTCTGGATGTTCGGGTTCCACCGACGCGAAGTGCGGCGGTGCGAGTGGGACACGGACTTGCCGAAGCTCGGCTTCCGGCCCGTGACCTGGCAATATGCCGACATAGGTCTTCCTTTGCTCTTTTGTACGCCTGCACCGGGTGAAGCGGCGCCGCACCACAAGGCAATAGCCGTGGGGCGCCAGCGTGCACGGCACGAGGCGTTCAACGAATGTTCAGACAACAGCGAATGAGAATCATACAGGTATCTGCCCACAAGGCCTAATCGCTGTTCTGTGGGGTGCGATTTCGCTGGCGGGCCAAGAAACGGTAGGGTGTCCCGTTTGTAAGCACGCGAACCCAACTCAGGCACGACCCGGGCGCCTACGACCCGGGACCGACCTGTAGTTCAACCCTGAGGGATTAACGCATGAAGAAGGATATCCATCCCGACTACCACCCGGTGGTCTTCCAGGATGCGGGCACCGGAACCAAGTTCCTGACCCGCTCCACCGCCACCTCCCAGCGCACCGTTGAGTGGGAAGACGGCAATGAGTACCCGCTCATCGTCGTTGACGTCACCAGCGAATCGCACCCGTTCTGGACTGGCGCTCAGCGCGTCATGGACACCGCGGGCCGCGTCGAGAAGTTCCAGCGTCGGTACGGCAACCGCATCCGTCGTTCCAAGAAGTCCTAAAGATCGGGAAGGAGAAAAACCATGGCAGTTCCCAAGCGCCGCATGTCGCGGGCTAATACCCGCACCCGCCGCTCGCAGTGGAAGGCGAATAACGTCGCCCTGCAGCCCGTCAATATCGACGGCCAGGAGTACAAGATCCCCCGCCGTCTGACCAAGGCCGCCCAGCTCGGTCTCGTCGACGTCGACAAGCTCTAAACATCTAGTCATACAATGAGGCCATGAAAATCCTCGTTGTGGACGACGACCAGGCTGTCCGCGATTCGCTACGGCGGTCGCTGACCTTCAACGGTTATTCCGTTGAGATGGCCACCGACGGTGAAGAAGCGCTCGCCAAGATCGCTGCTGACCGCCCGGACCTGGCCATCCTGGACGTCATGATGCCCAAAATGGACGGGCTGGACGTCTGCCGCGCTCTGCGGAGCGAAGGCGACGACCTGCCCGTCCTTATGCTTACTGCCCGAAATTCGGTCTCTGAGCGTGTCTTCGGCCTCGATGCCGGAGCGGATGATTACCTGCCGAAGCCGTTCGCACTCGAAGAGCTGCTCGCCCGAGTGCGGTCGTTGCTTCGCCGCGCAGCCCTTGAGCCCGCCACGGCCGAGGACTCCGCCACCCTCACTTTCGAAGATTTAAGCCTCGACCCGGATACCCGCGAGGTCTTTCGTGGGCAGCGCCCGATTTCCCTCACCCGCACTGAGTTTGCGCTGATGGAACTTCTGATGAATAACCCCCGCCGAGTGCTTACCCGCACCGCCATCCTGGAAGACGTGTGGGGTTATGACTTCCCGACCTCCGGCAACGCCCTCGAGGTCTATATCGGCTACCTGCGCCGCAAGACTGAATCGGAGGGCGAGCCGCGTCTTATCCACACCGTGCGTGGTGTGGGCTATGTGCTGCGCGAGGCCGCCCCGTGACCGAACGGTCCGGAATGTCGCTGCGGTGGCGGCTGACGCTATTCACCGCAGGCATCGTCGCCGCTGCTATGGCGCTGATGACCGGTACCGCCTACCTCACTGTGCAGGCCACCCTGTACCGGGAGGTGGACGAGAACCTGAAATCCCAAGCCCAGCAGCTGCTGAATTCGCCATATGGTTCTGAGTTCGCCATTGAACCGGCTGTGACCGCCGACGCCCTCAAGATCCTCAACCCGGACCTTGACGCGATGTTTTTCGCCCCGGGCCGGGTCACCGGTCGTGGTGGTGTGATTACTCTCGGCGGCCCGGAGTTGGCCGTGATCCGCGGCAATCGGGCGAATTCATTGCGCACTGATGATTCCACCAATCAGCGCATTTACGCCTTGCATGATGATTCTGGTGGCGCTCTCATCCTCGCCCAGGACATGGATTCGACTGATTCGGTGCTTCGCGCGCTGGGTTCTGTGCTTTTCGGCATTGCGCTGTTGGGGATTATTTTCGCCCTCGGTGCGGGCATGACTGTTGCCACCGCCGGTTTGCGCCCAGTGTCCAGGCTGCGTCGCGCGGCCGAGCGGGTCACGGTCACTGATGAGCTGCGGCCCATCCCGGTGCATGGCGATGATGAGCTGGCCCGCCTGACCACGAGTTTCAATGACATGCTGCGCGCGCTGGAGGCCTCCCGCCAGCGGCAGGCTGAGCTTGTTGCCGATGCCGGCCATGAGTTGAAGACCCCGTTGACCTCGTTGCGCACCAATGTTGAGTTGTTAATGATGGCGTCTCGGCCCGGTGCGGAGGCCCGCATTCCGCAGGAGGATCGCGACGCCCTTGAGGCCGATGTGCTCGCCCAGATTGAGGAATTGTCCACGTTGGTTGGTGACCTGGTGGATCTGGCCCGTGAGGACGGCCCCCAGCAGGTCACGGAGCCGGTGGACTTTGGGGAAGTGCTGGATAATGCGCTTACTCGGGCTACCCGGCGGCGTTCCGACGTCACCTTCGACGTCCAATCCTGTGACTGGTACCTCAATGGTGATCCCGCTGCGCTGGGGCGGGCCACGCTGAACCTGCTGGATAATGCGGCTAAGTGGTCGCCGACTGGGGGAGAGGTCACGGTCCGGCTGCGTGAGCTTTCCGACGGCGTGGCCGAATTGACGGTCGCTGATTCTGGTCCGGGAATTCCTGAGGAAGATCGGCAGAAAGTCTTTGAGCGTTTTTACCGTAGTGTGCAGTCCCGTTCGATGCCCGGATCTGGCCTTGGCCTGGCAATTGTGCAGCAGGTGATCCAACGCCACGGCGGCGATATTGTCGCTGAGGAAAGCCCGAGCGGCGGCGCATTAATGCGCGCCCACATACCGGGGTCCCCAGAATTAACAGGATTACCCACTGTTTCATCGTGAACACTTAGCCGTTTGCCAGCTGAGTACGGCAGGCTACGGCCATGACAAACTCCCATGTTCATGCTCGTGGCTTGAGTAGCGCAGCCGTTGCTGGCCTCGTGCTTGTCGCTGGCACTATCGGTGGTGTTACCGGTGGCGTCGTTGTCGACAACATTTCTGATGACCAAGCGGTCACTGCTCCAGCCACGACTTCCAGCCCCATCCCCGAAGCCCCGAAGGGCAATATTGAGAGTATTGCCGAGAAGGTGCTGCCCAGTGTGGTGTCCATTAATGTGCGCACCCCCAACGGCGGCGATACCGGTTCTGGTTCCATCCTGTCTTCCGACGGCCTGGTGCTGACTAACCACCACGTCGTCGCTAAGGCCCGCGAACCCCAAGCAACCATGGAAGTGGTGCTTAACGACGGGAAGAGCTACCCGGCGCGCCTGGTCGCCTCGCACCCGCAGAGCGATATTGCTGTGATCAAGATCGATAATGCCCAGGACTTACGCCCGATTGAGCTGGGTGATTCCGATGCTGTGCGGGTGGGCCAGGAGGTCGTTGCCGTCGGCTCGCCGCTGGGCCTGACCGCCACGGTGACCTCCGGTATCGTCTCGGCCTTGGATCGCCCGGTGAGTGCCTCCGGGCCCGGTGGTGAGTCGTCTGTGATTGATGCCATCCAGACTGATGCCCCGATTAACCCAGGTAATTCCGGTGGCGCCTTGGTTGATGCCAATGGTCGCCTGATTGGCGTGCCGTCGGTGATCGCGTCGACCTCGCAGCAGGGGGCCGGCAGTATTGGCTTAGGTTTCGCCATCCCGGTTAACCAGGCCCGCCAGATCGCTTCTCAGCTCATTGATCAGGGTTCGGTGGAGATGCCGGTGATTAATGCCCTGATTGATGTGCGGTCCTCCGGTGGCGCCGAGATTGCTGAGGTCACTCCTGGTGGTCCTGCAGACCGGGCGGGCCTGCGGCCAGGCGATATTATTGTTGGGTTCGAGGATCGACGTGTCGATTCGGGGGTAGGCCTCATCGCCGCAATCCGCTCCCGCAAGGTCGGTGATACCGTCACCCTCAAGGTGCAGGAAGGCACCGGCGAAACCCGGGACGTCCGGGTGACGCTTGAAGCGGCTCCGGAGTAAGGAAAGACATGACTTCCACTGACGCTGATGTGGAACCCGACGCCGGCACCCTCGCCGAGGTTGAGCAACTATTGCAGTCCGACGACACCCGTCGGCGTGCCCTCGTTGTTCTTGTTGGGGACCACCTTCGCGATGATGACCGCACCGGTTCACTCGTTGCTGAACTGCTTGACGAGGATCATTTCCACGTCGACGCTGTCATCACCGCCCCCTCGGAGAAAAGCCGAGTCCGCCAGGCCCTGGAAACAGCTGTGGTCGGCGGCGCGGATCTTGTAGTCACGATCGGCGGTGTCGGGGTCGGCCCGCGCGACCGCGTGCCCGAGGCCACCCGTAAGGTCCTCGACCGCCGCCTGGTGGGTATTGAGGAGGCCGTGCGGTCCTCTGGTCTGGCGGTGGGCGCATTTGACGCTGGGCTTTCCCGCGGCCTGGCTGGGGTCTCCGGCTCGACGGTGATCGTGAACCTGGGTGATTCCCGCGCGGCCATCCGCGACGGTATG
The DNA here is from genome assembly GCF_019209905.1 of Corynebacterium sp. TAE3-ERU12. Lineage (GTDB taxonomy): Bacteria > Actinomycetota > Actinomycetes > Mycobacteriales > Mycobacteriaceae > Corynebacterium. The sequence continues at coordinate 57,446 of NZ_JAHUTM010000002.1, forward strand.
GCCACGGTGCTGCCCATGGTGCACCACGTCATCATGGATCTTGGTCGTTGGCGCGTTCAGTAAATCGACGCCGCCGCGTGCTGCGCACCGGCCCGCCACCGAAACGGCGCCCCCGGCGCACTCCGACGGTGAACCCCGTCCCGGAAACCCCAGCCGAGCGCGCCGAACTCGACGACACTTTCTGGCAGGAGCAGCGCCCACCACATTGGGGCTAGCTCGATAGCACCAGGGTGACCGTCGGGCTGCTGGCCACCCGTGCCGCATCCTCCGGCGGCAAGGCCAGCAGCACCGCGGCTTCGTCGTGGACTAACACCACCTGCGCCCCGCGGGTGATCGGCTCGGGGCCTTCACCGAGTACCGTCACCACATCGCCGGTGCGCAATAACGGCACCAGGCCCAGATCTCGTGGTGCCACAGCAACAACATCGGCACCGCGCACCCCGGTCATCGCTTCAGCCAGCGGCCCGCCAGCAAAACGCATCTCGGTGAGGATTTCCCCGCTGCCAATGGGCCCTGCCGAGGTGCGCGCTACGGCGCTAGCAGCGTCGGAAAGCGCGGCCGCGGGCACTTGCTCGGCCGGTATTTCCCGGTGCGTGATATCACCGTCGGCAAGCCGCTGACCTGAATCAATATCCCGCGCTGCGACTAGCACTGTCGCCATTGGTTCGGCCGGGCGCAGCAGATCCACTACCGCTATTGCTGCCGCAGCCACCACCAGGGCCGCGGCAATGACCCGCCGCCGGGTGAGGCGGGCACGCGCACTTCTCATCGGCGCCTCCTTTGCTCACCCCTTAGACGCCACGAGTAGCCGTATCGGTTCCCACAATTTCTGTTGCGCTAATCACGGTGTGCACCGGCTGGTCATGCTCATCGTGGGGCACCTCGTCGACCAACTCATGCGGGAAAACCAGCGCCGCCCGGTGTGCGGTGGTGTGCTCCACGCTGCGGTCGTAATAGCCAGCACCCCGGCCCAGGCGGAACCCACGCCGGTCCGCCGCCACCGCCGGCAGCAGCGCAATATCGGCATGGCAGAAACCCGTCGGCCCCAGCGAATTCGGCGGCTCCAGCAGCCCATACCGACCCGGACGCAATACTCCCTGGTAGTAGCCCCAGTGCAGTGCGGTTGGCGGCCCGGGCGGGCAAATCGGCAGCAGAATCTGGCCCACTGTCGGCATGGCCAAGAGCGTGTCCACGAAGTCCAGGGCGCCGCCGGGCTCCTCGGCGGCGGGCACGTAGGCGGCCACCGTACTGCCGGTGGGGAAGCCGTCCAGCCACTGCCGCAGCTGCTCCATCAGCCTGCGGTCGGTGCGCTCATGGTCGGCTGCGGACTGTTCCGCGCGGGCGTGTAGCAGCTGCCGCCGCAGGTGATTTTTCTCATCTGTCACGGGCGAACTGTGACACGGGGGCGTCCGTAGCGCAATCTCTGCCGTCACCGCAGTAAGGTCGAACTCATGGCTTCCCGTAATCAGGACCGAGACCTACGCACTGTTGTTGTGCCTGCAGCCGGTATGGGTACCCGTTTCCTTCCAGCCACTAAAACAGTTCCGAAGGAGCTGCTGCCGGTGGTGGATACTCCGGGTATCGAGATCATCGCTGAGGAGGCTGCCGCGGCGGGCGCTAGGCGCCTGGCTGTGGTGACTGCCCCGTCAAAGGATGGGGTCTTGGCCCATTTCGATGCTCGCCCGGACCTGGAATCGATCCTGCGGGAGCGCGGTAAGGACGCCATCGCGGATAAGGTCAACCGCGCCACTGAGGTCATTGATTTAACCGCCACGGTGCAGGAGCGGCCGCTTGGCCTGGGCCATGCGGTGCTGTGCGCCGAGGGGCAGCTCGACGATGATGAAGATGCTTTCGCCGTGATGCTTCCCGACGACCTGGTCTTGCCGGTCGGTGTGATGGACCGCATGGTGGAGGTGCGTAAAAAGTTCGGGGGTTCGGTGTTGTGTGCCCTGGAGACCCCGCGGGAAGAAATCCATAATTACGGCGTTTTCGATATCGCTGATCACGCCGCTGAAGGTTTTGATGATGTGCGCGCGGTGCGCGGCATGGTGGAGAAGCCCGATGCCGAAGACGCGCCTTCGAATTTCGCTGCGGTGGGGCGCTACCTGCTGGACCGGAAGATTTTCGACGCGCTGCGTGAGATTCCGCGCGGTAAGGGCGGCGAATTCCAGCTGACTGATGCCATTGAAGCCCTCATTGAGCAGGGTGAACCGGTGCATATCGTGGTCCATAATGGGTTCCGCCATGATCTTGGTAACCCCGGTGGCTATATTCGCGCCTGTGTTGATTTCGCACTGCGCAGTGAGCAGTACGGCAGTGGTTTACGTAAATATCTCGAGCAGCGTCTGGCTGACGAGGATTAAGGGGGCCCAGTGCGCTCAGTAGAAGAACAGCTCGCCGGCATTACCGCCCATGCGGCTATGCCCGAGCCGGTCCGGGTGGCTATTTCGGAAGCCCTCGGCCTGCTGTGCGCGGAAGAGGTTGTTGCCGAAAAGCCGTTGCCTGGTTTCGTGCAGGCAGCCATTGATGGTTATGCCGTGCGCGCGGTGGATATTAATGCCGGCAATACCGAGCCGGGCCCGGATTTCACTGAGGTGGAGTTGCCCGTTGTGGGTGAGGTGCCCGCCGGCTCGCACCATCCGCTGCGGTTGCAGCCGCGGCAGGCAGTCCGGGTGCACACCAGTGCCCCGTTGCCGACGCTTGCCGACGCTGTACTCCCCTTGGACTGGACGGATCGTGGTCAGCGCCGGGTGACTGCGCTGCGCCCGGTGTCGTCGGGGGATTTCGTGCGCCGCGTGGGTGACGATATTCAGCCTTCCGACGTTGCTGTTTCCATGGGCTCGGTGATTTCCCCGGCCCAGGTGGGGTTGCTTGCTGCTGTGGGCCGGTCGAAGGTGCTGGTGCATCCTCGGCCGCGGATGGCTGTGCTCAGCATTGGCCCGGAGCTGGTCGATATTGGGCGCACCCCTGGTTTGGGCCAGGTATTTGATGTGAATTCCTACGCGCTGGCTGCAGCTGGCCGTGATGCGGGTGCCGACGTGCACCGCGTCGGTATTGCTGCCGGTGAGCCCCGCCGAATCCGGGAGATCATCGAGGGCCAGCTGATTAAGTCCGAAATCGTCGTCATTACCGGCGCGGTGGGTGGTTCTGCTGGTGCCGAGGTGCGCCAGGTGCTCGCCGATATGGGGGAGTTGGATGTCACCCGCGTGGCTATGCACCCCGGTTCGGTACAGGGCTTCGGCCTGCTTGGTGATGATCGCGTGCCGACGTTTTTGCTGCCGTCGAATTCGCTGGCGGCTTTGGTGGTTTTTGAGGTGATGGTGCGCCCGCTGGTGCGTATCACCTTAGGCAAGAGCAATCCGCGCCGCCGCCAGGTCAGTGCGCGGTGTATCGCCCCGGTGGAGTCCATCGTCGGCAGACGCGGTTATGTGCGTGGCCAGTTGATGCGGGACCGGGAGACCGGCGAGTACCTGGTGCAGCCCTTAGGTGGGGCGTCCGGGCAGCAGGCGCACCTGTTGGCGGGCTTATCGGAGGCGAATTGCCTCATTGTGGTGCCGGATTCGGTGTCTGCGGTGCGCACGGGTGATGTTGTCGATGTGCTGTTCCTCTCTCGCCAGGCTTAGGCCCGGCGTGGCGTAGCCGCCAAGGTGACTTGCGCGTTTAGGCTTGACATTCACGTCAGGTCGGGGAAGGGCCTGCTGAAGCACATCAACAGGAGGGACCGGCATGTCCAGCTCACTTCTCCTTGTGCTCATTGTCGTGGTGTGGGTCTTTGTGCTTGCACCGTTGATGATGCGCGGCAGGGAACCCATTCGCCGTACCTCGGAGGGCCTCGGCAAAACCCGGCTGCTGCACACAGGTGGCGAGCCGATTGCTGCCCGACGGCGCCCGAAGTTCACCGAGGACGATGTTCTGCGCACCGTCGATGATGAGGATGTCGAGACCGTCGACGCCGAAGTCAACGATGATGAGCCCGTCCTTGTCGATGATGTCGACGAGATTGTCGATGGCGAACTGGTCGAAGAGCTCCCCGCAGCCGACATTGAGGACGAAGAGCCCGAAGCCAGCATTTTGGCTGATGAGGCGATTGCCGACGAGTCCATGGATGTGGAGCTTGTCGACGATGACCCCGTCATTGCTGCCGGCTACGCCGAGGATGAGCCCGAAGTCGAGCCCGTCTACGAGGACATCGACGATGAGCTGACCGAGGAAGATCTCGCCTGGGCTGAGGCTCGTCGCGGCCGTGGTGGTTTCGACCCGGAGCGCGATGCCCGCTACGCCCGGACTCGTCACCTGCGCCGCCAGCGTTCCGTGCTGGGCCTGGCCGCCACACTGCTGGTGACCGTGGGCCTGGCCCTGTGGCTCGGCGGTGGCTGGTGGACGCTGCCCGTTATCGTCACCGCGGTGCTTGTCGCCTACCTGGTGACCTTGCGCCGCACTGTCGTTGTCGAGCAGGAACTGCGTACCCGCCGCATCCGCCAGATGAAGCGTCGTCGCATGGGTGTGCGCAGCACCGACGATGATGACCTCGGTATTCCCAAGCGCCTGCGCCGCCCGGGCGCCATCGTCGTGGAGCTCGATGACGATGACCCTGAGTTCGCTGACCTTCCCTACGCAGACGTCGATGACTTCCACGGAGACGACACGCAACGCGTCGCCGGCTAGGAGTTTTGGTGCCTGACCGGGGCGTTGCTACAATCTCCTTCGCTAGGGGCTATAGCGCAGTTGGTAGCGCGTCTCGTTCGCATCGAGAAGGTCAGGGGTTCGATTCCCCTTAGCTCCACATTCACCCCGCTCTTCACGGAGCGGGGTTTTTGTATGACACAGTAACCAGCATGTGGACTCCCAATACTGACTCGTTAATGCACATCCTGGTCGTCGGCGCGCTGGCGTATATCTCCCTACTGGTGATTCTGCGTCTGTTTGGCGCCCGCTCGCTGGCGAAATTCAATGCCTTCGACTTCGCCGTCACCGTGGCTATTGGCTCTATCTTGGCCACCTCTGTTGTGTCGAAGGACCTCACCTGGGTTGGTGCGGTGCTGGCCATGGGCATGTTGCTGTTGCTGCAGTTCTTGATGGCTATTGCGATCCGTGTTTCTCCGCGGTTCCGCAAGCTGGTCACCGCTGACCCGATTCTTATTGTCCGCCGTGGCGAGATGTTGTCGGATGCGATGAAGTCCGCCCGGGTGGGGGAGTTCGATGTGCTTCAGGCTGCTCGTGCCGGCGGTCACGGCGACCTCTCTGAGATCGGCGCTATGGTGCTCGAAACTGACGGCACTATCTCCATCGTCGACGCCGGCAAGCTCGGTTCGGAACAAACCCTGAAGGTCCTGCCCGCCTGGAAGTAGGGGGCGCGCTACCATAACCGGCATGGACCGTCCCGCCGTACGTGATGGAGCGCTGCTGATTCTCCGTCTCATCCTTGGTGTCATTTATGTGGCGCATGGGTGGGACAAAGTGATGATCACCGGCATTGACGCGACCGCGGGCCAATTTGTGCTCAATTCCATTCCGCAGGCGCACTTGGCGGTGTGGATTGTCGCCATTGTGGAGATGATTGGCGGCGCCTTGTTGATTCTCGGCTTGCTCGCGCCTGCGGTTGCGGGTGTGCTGATTGTTGAGATGCTGGGCGCATTGTGGTTTGTGCACATGTCCGATGGCATTTTCGGCGCTGAGCTGGTCCTTAGCCTGATCGGCGGTCTCGTCGTTGTGGTGGCTTTTGGTGCCGGCCGCGCCAGCCTCGATCACATGCTGACTCGCTGATGGAGTGCGAGGAGATCCAGGCCGCGTTGTCGGCCCGGTTGGATGGGGAGCAGGCTCGGCTTGCCGACGATGTCGTCGACGCTCATCTCGATGCGTGCGCTGATTGCCAGGCGTGGTTTGACCAGGCGGTCAGCCTCAACCGCAGTCTGCTGATTGCCCCGGCTGCCCCACGGGAGGAGCCCACGGATCTGGCTGAGCGGATTCTCGATACCGTTGAGCCGCAGCGGCGTCGTTGGGAGCGTCGGCGTCGGATAGCTGGTGCCACTGCCCGGGCGTTGTTGGTGGTGTTGTCCCTGGGGTATGTGGCGTGGGGGATCGCTGATCTGCAGGGGGTGGCCGGCGATGCCGCAGCGGCGCATTTGGCTTTTGCGGTGGGTCTTTTGTGGGCTGCTTGGCGCCCGCAGGTGGCTATTAGTATCGCCCCTATTTATGGGGCGGTGGCGATGTTCTCCGCCGGTTTCGCTACTCGTGAGTTGGTGGTGGGCTCGTTTACTGGTGGGGATGTGGCCCGGTTGGTGTTGATGTTTGCTGCGGCTGCGGCCTTGGCTGTGGTGGGTTTTACCCGTGATGGCATTGTGCAGGCGTGGCGGGCGTTGGCGGGCAAGCCGGTGTCGCAGTTACCGCCACTTCGGTAGCCACATGCGCAGGTTGATGCTGTCCGACGGGATCATCGCCCCGGTCATGATGGGCAGCCAGAACACGAAGGCCACTGCAACGAGCGCCAGGTAGCCGCTGATTACCAGTAGGCCCCAGCGCCACCGGATGAGGTCTGCGGCGATGATCGCCAGCGCCAGGATCACAAATGGGATGATCGCTGTGGCGTAGAAGAAGTACATTTGCCGGTCGTAGCCGATGGCCCAGGGCACCCACCCGGCGATGAATCCGACGACGGGCAGCACGAAACGGCCGTCGGCACGCACGAGGCGCCATACTGCCCACAGCATCACTGGCACTAGGACCCACCAGATCGGTGGGGTGCCGAACAGCATTTGGTAGGCCTTATGGTCCCCGGATTCGGCGGAGTAGTACATCATGGGCCGCCCGGCCCACAGCCAGTCCCACGGTTTCGATTCCCAGGGGTGTTCATGCCCACCTGAGGTGGTCAGCGAGGTATGGAACTCCAGTACGCCTTTTTGGTAGTACAGGAAGTTCGCCAGCGCCCCGTCGCCATTGCGGTGCCGGTACACCGATGTTTCTTCCGCGAACCAGGACCGGAAGGACAGCAGGTACATTGCCAGCGGCACCACCACGATGTGCACCAGCGCGCCCGGAATATCGACGAGCGCGACTTTGCGTAGCCCACGTTTGCGTGACCACAGGTCCAGGCCCACGGTGAGCAGCCCGAAGGCGGCCATATAGTACAGTCCGGACCATTTCACGCATAGTGCGAGGCCCAGCATCACTCCGGCGGTAAACCGCCACCAGCGCCAGCCTGAGGGGCGTTCTTGGTCGATCAGCAGTGCCCATGCGGCGGCGACGATGAATAGTGTCTGGAAGATGTCGAGCATCCCCACCCGGGAGCCCAGGAATAGGACCCCATCACAGACGCTGAGCAGCCCGGCGGTGATGACCGCGATTGGCTCGGCGGTGAGCCTCCGGGTGAGGTCCATGATGAGCAGTACGACGATGGTGCCGCAGATGGCGGACATGAAGCGCCAGCCCAGTGGGCCGTAGCCGAATAGCCATTCGCCGATGGCGATGATTCGTTTCGCCGTTGGTGGGTGGACGACCAGACCGAAGCCGGGGTTGTCTTCGATTCCGCCGGAGATAACGGACCGCGTTGATTGCAGCATTTGCCATGCCTGCGGTACGTAGTGTTTTTCGTCGAAGACGGGGGAGCCGTGGTCGTCGGGATGCGTGATCCACGCAAACCGTGTGAGCAGCGCACATACCCCGAAAATGGAGAAGACCCAGGTGTCGAATCGGGTCCAGGGCACCCGCGATCGTGACGGGCTGCGGTGCCGTCCGGTGGCGGTTGCTGAGTTCACGCGGGTTATTTTAGGGCCGCCGCTAGGGTGGAGTCATGTCCGACTACCGCTTATCGCCGGGAATCACCTTGGCCGCGACTCCATTAGGCAATATTGGTGATGCTTCCGACCGTCTCCGCGCCGCGCTTGCCGACGCTGATGTCATCGCCGCCGAAGATACCCGACGTGCCCGCGCGCTTGCTGCTGCCCTTGAGGTGTCGGTGCGGGCGAAGGTCGTGTCGAATTTTGACCATAATGAGGATGGCCGCGCCGCGGAGCTTATCGACGCTGCCCGCGCCGGGCAGAAGGTGCTGGTGGTCACTGATGCGGGCATGCCGGTGGTCAGTGATCCTGGTTTGGGGGTTATCGCCGCGGCTCATGATGCGGGTGTGCCGGTGTCGTGTATTCCGGGTGCGTCGGCGGTGACGACGGCCTTGGCTTTGTCGGGTTTGTCGGTGGGGCGTTTTGCTTTTGATGGTTTTGCCCCGCGGAAGTCGGGGGCGCGCCGGTCGTGGTTGGAGTCGATAAAGACGGAGCGGCGGGCGGTGGTGTTTTTTGAGTCCCCGCACCGGATTGCGGCCACGCTTGCCGACGCTGCCGACGTGTTGGGTGGTGATCGTCGGGCGGCGGTGGCGCGTGAGTTGACCAAGACGTATGAGGAGATTCGGCGCGGCGATTTGGCCGAGTTGGCGCAGTGGGCGCAGGAGGGGCTGCGTGGTGAGATCACTGTTGTGCTGGACGCTGCTCCTGCCCGCACCTCGGACCCGGCTGAGCTTGTTGATGAGGTTGAGGCGTTAGTTGCTGAGGGGACGCGGTTGAAGGATGCGTGTCGCGATATTGCTGCCGCGCATGGTTCTACGAAGCACCGGGAGCTGTATCAAGCCGTGTTGGCTGCTCGGCAGAATGCCTAATAGTTCACCACACCACACAATCTTTACTGAATTGTGACCTTGGGGTATCGGTGGCCATGGTGAACTGGGTGAACAGAGTTCCTTCGCTGCTGATTTTGGGTGCGTATGAGGGTTTTTGGCCTCAGTGGAGTTGAGTTGAGTACCTCAGCACCGCACTCTGAACTATATGCAGGAAAACTCTGAGGATACCCAGAACCGTGTTGATGACGCGGCAATGGAGCAAATAACTCCCACACCGCTCAAAGAAATGCCAACCGCCCCATCGGAGGCGGATGACGCACCCGTCGATATGCGCGTCTCGATCCCGGCTGGCCTGATTGTGCTGGCCGTGATCATTTGGGGGCTAGTCAGCCCCGCCAACTTCGCGAGTGTCGCCTCCGGTGCGCTCACGGCAGTCGTCGAGGACTTCGGTTGGTTGTTCATCATTGCCAGCACCATTTTCGTGGTGTTCATCTTGGCTATCGCAACGTCCCGGTTCGGTTCGATCCGCCTTGGCCAGGACCATGAGAAGCCCGAGTTTTCCACCCCGTCGTGGATTGCCATGATGTTCGCCGCCGGTATGGGCATCGGCCTGATGTTCTACGGTGTCGCTGAGCCGCTGACGCACTACCTCGACGGTGTGCCCGGCCACGAGGAAAAAGAGGTCGGCACTGCGATGGCGACCACGATGTTCCACTGGACGCTGCACCCGTGGTCCGTTTACGCCATTGTTGGCCTGAGCATCGCCTACGGCACGTTCCGTCTGGGACGTAAGCAGCTGCTGTCCGCCGCGTTCATTCCGCTTATCGGTGCCCGCGCCGTTGAGGGCTGGCCCGGCCGCATTATTGATATCGCCGCCATTGTGGCCACTGTTTTCGGTACCGCCGCTTCCCTGGGTATCGGTGTGCTGCAGATTTCCGCTGGCCTGGACAACACTGGCCTGATGAAGAACCCGGGCACCTGGGTGCTCGTCGGCATCATCGTTGTGCTCGGTCTTGCCTTCCTGGTCTCTGCGCTTTCCGGCGTGAGCAAGGGCATCCAGTACATCTCGAACTTCAATATGGTCGCCGCCCTCGTGTTGGCTCTTTTCGTCCTGGTCATGGGCCCGACCGTGGTCGCCCTGAACGCTATCCCGACCGCCGCCGGTTCTTACCTGGACCAGTTCTTCGAGATGGCCGCCCGTACCGCTTCCTCGAACGACGGCCAGGCCGGCGGGTGGCTGTCCGGTTGGACCGTCTTCTACTGGGCCTGGTGGGTTTCCTGGTCCCCCTTCGTCGGCATGTTCATTGCTCGCATTTCCCGTGGCCGCACCATCCGTGAGTTTGTCTTCACCGTGGTTCTGGTGCCGTCGGTGGTGTCCCTGGTGTGGTTCGCGATCTTCGGTGGTTCCGCTATCCACCTGGAGCAGATTGGTGAGTCCGTCTACGGTGATGGCACCGCCGAGTCCCAGCTGTTCACTCTGCTGGACACCCTGCCTGGTGGCGCTATCCCGTCGTTTATCGCCATGATTTTGCTGTCCACCTTCTTCATCACCTCGGCGGACTCCGCGTCCACCGTGATGGGTTCGATGAGCCAGTCCGGTCGACTCAACGCCTCTAACGGCATTGTCGCCTTCTGGGGTATCGCCACCGCGATGATCGCTACCGTGCTGCTCGTTGCTGGTGGTGAGGATGCGTTGTCGAACCTGCAGTCGGTGACCATCATCGCGGCCAGCCCCTTCCTGCTGGTGATTATCGCGCTGATGTTCTCCCTGGTGAAGGGCCTTAATCAGGACCCGATGTACCTGGATGACCGGGAACAGCGTCGTTTCGCGCTGCGCCTGGCACGTGAGCGTCGGATGGCTCAGGCAGAACGCTAGTAGCTGAACTACCTGAGAAGCCCCCGCAGTCCCGAGCTGCGGGGGTTTTCCTATGTCACATATCGATCGTAACCGAATTGTGATTTTTGGCCGCTGATATCCATGGTGAACTGCGTGAACAGAGCGCCCTGCGCTGCCTTTTTCGGCGTATATCGAGGTAACTGGGCACCATGAGCTTGAGTTGCGTACCCAATAACCGAAATATAAACGCCATGCCAGAAAACTCTGAGGGCAGTGAAGCCCTGGCTCTAGAACAAGTAACCCCCACGCCGCTGAAGGACATGCCGGCGGCTCCGTCGGAGGCGGCTGACGCCCCCGTCGATATGCGAGTATCGATCCCGGCGGGGCTCATCATGTTGGCGGTGAGCCTGTGGGGACTGTTAGATCCCGAAGGCTTCGCCAACCTCGCTTCTGTGGCACTCGATTACGTCGTGAATAGCTTCGGATGGCTGTTCGTGATCGCCGGCACCACATTCGTGGTGTTCATCCTGAGCATTGCTTGTTCGAAGTTCGGCAATATCCGGCTGGGGCAGGACAATGAGCAGCCCGAGTTCTCCACCATGTCCTGGATCGCCATGATGTTTGCCGGCGGTATGGGCATCGGCCTGATGTTCTGGGGCGTGTTCGAGCCGATAACGCACTATATGGAGGGCGTGCCCGGCCACGATAACCACGAAGTCGGCACCGCCATGGCCACCACGATGTTCCACTGGACGCTGCACCCGTGGTCCATCTACGCAATCGCTGGTTTGGCCATTGCTTACGGCACGTTCCGTCTGGGACGTAAGCAGCTGCTGTCCGCCGCGTTCATCCCGCTGATTGGTGCGCGTGCTGCCGAGGGTTGGCCCGGCCGCATTATTGATATCGCCGCCATTGTGGCCACCGTTTTCGGTACCGCCACCTCGTTGGGTGTGGGTGTGCTGCAGATTTCCGCTGGCCTGGATAACACTGGTCTGGTCAGCAACCCCGGCACCTGGACGCTGGTGGGAATCATTATTGTGCTGGCTGTTGCCTTCCTGGCCTCGGCTATTTCTGGTGTGAGTAGGGGTATTCAGTACCTCTCGAATTTCAATATTGCCGCCGCCGCGGTGTTGGCCGTCTTTGTTCTGGTGATGGGCCCGACTGTGGTCGCTTTGAACACCATCCCGACCGCCGCCGGTTCGTATCTGGACCAGTTCTTCGAGATGGCCGCCCGCACCGCCTCGTCGGATGACGGCAAGGCAGGCGAGTGGCTGTCCAGCTGGACCGTATTCCAGTGGGCCTGGTGGGTTTCCTGGGCGCCTTTTGTGGGCATGTTTGTTGCCCGCATTTCCCGTGGACGCACGATCCGGGAATTCGCGCTCACCGTTGTTCTTATGCCCTCAGCTGTCTCGCTGGTGTGGTTCGCCATCTTCGGTGGTTCCGCTATTCACCTGGAGCAGATTGGCGAGTCCATTTATGGTGACGGCACCCCCGAGACCTTGCTGTTCACCCTGCTGGACACTCTGCCTGGTGGTGCTATTCCGGCGTTTATCGCCATGGTGTTGTTGTCGACCTTCTTCGTTACTTCCGCGGATTCCGCATCCACGGTGATGGGTTCGATGAGCCAGTCCGGTCGGCTTAATGCCTCCATCGGTATCACTGCGTTCTGGGGTATCGCCACTGCGGTGATTGCCACTGTGTTGCTCGTGGTTGGTGGCGAGAATGCGCTATCGAATCTGCAGTCGGTGACCATCATCGCGGCCAGCCCGTTCCTGTTGGTCATCATTGCGTTGATGTTCGCTTTGGTGAAGGGCCTCAGCGAGGACCCGATGTTCTTGGATGAGCGTGAACGACGCCGGTTTGCCCTACGGCTTGCCCGCGAGCGTCGGATGGCTAAGTCCCAACGCAGGTAACGCTTTGGTCATAGCTTGGGCGGATAGCTGCGGAAATAACCGAAACACTGAATACTGGTCTGCATAGCAAAACAATCGAACAGAGAAAAGAAGAGAGCCATGAACGAAACTACAGAAGAAATTCCCACACCCAGGGATACCGAAATGGCGAACGCCCGGATTGACTGGGCTGTCGCTACTCCTGCACTGGTGTTGATCATTGGTATCGCCGGTTGGTCCATCCTGATGCCGGAGAACTTCAAGACTGTTTCGGGATCCACTTTCGAGTGGTTGGTGAAGAACGTCGGCTGGCTATTCGTGATTATGGCTTCAGTCTTCTTCTTCTCGATGATCGCTATTGCGGTCTCGAAGAATGGCCGCATCAAGCTTGGCCGTGACGACGAGAAACCTGAGTTCTCAACCGTGTCCTGGGTGGCGATGATGTTCGCCGCAGGTATGGGCATCGGCCTGTTGTTCTACGGCGCCTACGAGCCGCTGAGCCACTACCGCAATGGTGTGCCCGGCCACCCCGACCCGGAACAGGGCACCGCCTTCGCGCAGACGCTGCTGCACTGGGGCCCGGTCGCCTGGGCCACCTACGCCGTCGTTGGTGCCGGTATCGCCTACGGCACGTTCCGTTTGAACCGCCCGCAGCTCATCTCTGCCGCCTGCATCCCGCTGATCGGCGTGCGCCGCGCGGAGGGTCTGCTCGGCAAGGCTATTGACTCCCTGGCCATCTTCGTCACCGTTTTCGGTACTGCGATGTCGCTGGGCCTGGGCGCTGGCCAGATTGGTGCCGGTATGGAATCAGTCGGCTGGATCTCTAATACTTCCGTCCGCGTGATGCTGATTGTGATCGCCGTGCTGTCCGTCGGTTACCTGGCTTCGGCCATGTCCGGTGTGGCCCGGGGTGTGCAGTGGCTCTCTAACGCCAATATGGCCATGGCCGCTTTGATTGGCTTGTTCATTTTCGTCTTCGGCCCCACCCTGGTCATCCTGAACTCCATCCCGGATGCGGTTGGCTCATTCCTGTCGCAGTCGGTGAATATGTTGGGACGCACCGCAGCTAGTGAGAACGGCACCGCCGCTGAGTGGATGGGTAACTGGACCATCTTCTACTGGGTGTGGTGGGTGTCCTGGACCCCGTTCGTCGGCATGTTCCTGGCCCGCATTTCCCGCGGCCGTACCATCCGCGAGTTCGTGATCGGCATCGTGCTGGTGCCGTCTGTGCTGACCCTCATTTGGTTCGCCATATTCGGCGGCACCGCCATCCACTTCGAGCAGATCGGCAAGTCCATCTGGGGCGACGGTAACCCCGAGGCCATGCTGTTCGACCTGTTGGGCCGGATGCCCTTCACCGGTGCGGTCTCCGTGCTGGCCATGATCCTGCTGGGTACCTTCTTCATCACCACCGCGGACTCGGCCTCGACTGTGATGGGTTCGATGTCGCAGCGTGGCCGCGTGAACCCCACCCCGTGGGTCAGCGGCATGTGGGGTCTGATGACCACCCTTATCGCCTGCGCCATCCTGCTTTCCGGCGGTACCGACGTCCTCAGCTCACTGCAGATCATCATCATCGTGGCCGGCGCGCCGTTCCTGCTTGTGGTGACCGCACTGCTGGTCTCCCTGGTGATCGGTTTGCGCACGGATCCGTCGAACCTCGATGAAAAGGCATCGCGGAAATTCATGCTTCGCCTCCACCGGGAGCAGCGCATCCGCGAACACAACGCGGTCTAGAACGGCGGTATGTCATCCTCAGGAGGTGGCCCGCACTCTCGGAGCATTGGTGTTTGTGCCCACCAGGGTCGCTTCCTGTTTTCCGCTTCCTCTGCGGCAGTTAGTGGAGGTGGCGGCGGGGGAGTATGTGCTGGTGGGTTCTCGATGAGTTCTTTATTGATTGCTCTTCGAGTCCTAGCCAGCCGGGTCATTGACTGTGACCAGGTGGTGTAACCGTTCTTTGCCATTGGGCCGGCCGGGAGGCTTACCGCAGTAGCCCCGTCGGCACTGTTCCATGTTTTTGCACCATCCGGGGTGCGCTCCACCTGCCACAACTTGCTGGTCTTGAGCACGTGGTGCCGGCGGCACAGCAACTGGAGATTATCCGTGCTGGTCGGGCCTTCTGGCCAGGGCAGGATGTGGTCAACATCGCAGCGGTCAGCCGGGATGGTGCAACCCGGGTACTGACAGTGACCATCCCGAGCGGTCACCATCGCCCGCTGCGCAGGAGTGGGGAAGCGGGCGTCGCTGTCACCGTCGGCAAGCAAACGCAAAGCAGAAGCGCGCTTCATCCACTGTTCGGTGGCGACCTCGCTGAGCCAACCAGCCCCCGGCATCCACGCCTGGAGATCATTAGCTGAGCGGTAGACGTTGAGCACCACCCGAACATCAGCAGTACCGCGCACGATATGCATCAGCGCGTCTGGGTAGGAACAGCTGTGCTTCTCGGCAGTGGCCTTAATCGTGCTGACGAACTCAGTGGCGCGGTCCGGGGCAAGGCGAATATCGAAGCGCGACGTGCCACGGAAGGGCTCAAAATTGCAGACCTGCTCAACCTGGTCCTTCTCAATGTCCTCAGGAACAACATCGAGGGGAGCGACCGCGCCGACAATCTTATTAATAGCCTTGGCCAGCTCATTCGGGCGGAAAAGCCGCTGACCATTATGCTTCGGCAGCACCCACACCGCGATCTTCTCGTCAATAGTGGGCAAATGCTCCTCATCAACGGTCTGCGTCGCCTCGGCAATGATCTCTAAGTAGCGCAGTGGAAGATGACCCCGCGTCTGCGCTACCTCAGCCAGCTGCGGCAAGCGCTGGAGCATATAGCCCACAGCGGAGTACACGCCCACCATCGTCAGCGAAATACCGAGCTGCATCGAAAGCTTGGCCTCGCGATGGGCGATAAGTTCCTCCGGGTTAGGCACGCACAGACGAGCGATATCCATATCAGTGCGATTGCGCTGCAATATCAGCGGCGTAGCCTCATGTGGACCCAGCTCATGTGCGAACTTGAGTTCGACTGTGGTGGTGTTGTCGCCCATTTTAACCTCCCCCCGGCGATTCTGTAGCCAGAATATCGAACAGGTGAGCTAACCGCAAGAGCTAACCGAAAAAAGATTCGACAATTTTTACACTGCCCGCACCTGCAGCGACCGTCGTAAAGCCATGGTTTACCCTGGTAGCTATGTCTCGCATCCTCACTGCCGTCGCTTGGCCGTATGCAAATGGGCCCCGCCATATCGGACACGTGGCTGGTTTCGGTGTTCCATCGGACGTTTTCGCCCGCTACCAGCGCATGATCGGTAACGACGTACTGATGATCTCCGGCACCGACGAGCACGGCACCCCGCTGCTGGTACAGGCGGAAAAAGAGGGTGTCGCGGTCCAGGAACTCGCCGACCGCTACAACCGGCAGATCGTCAACGACCTCGCCGGCCTAGGCCTGTCGTATGACCTGTTCACCCGAACCACCACGCGCAACCACTACGCCACCGTGCAGGAACTATTCCGCGGCCTCTACGACAACGGCTATATGGTGAAGCAGACCACCATGGGCGCGATTAGCCCGTCCACCGGCCGCACCCTGCCAGACCGCTATATCGAGGGCACCTGCCCCATCTGTAACGCCCCCGGCGCCCGCGGCGACCAGTGCGATAACTGCGGCAACCAACTCGACCCGGCCGACCTCATCGACCCGGTGTCGAAAATCAACGGCGAGACCCCAAAATTCGTCGAAACCGAGCACTTCCTCCTGGACCTGCCGGCGCTGGCCGAGGAACTCACCCGCTGGTTGAAGACCCGCGATGACTGGCGCCCCAATGTGCTGAAGTTCTCTCTGAACATCCTCGACGATATCCGCCCGCGCGCAATGACCCGCGATATCGACTGGGGCGTGCCGATTCCGCTCGAAGGCTGGCAGGATGACCCCGCCAAGAAGCTGTACGTGTGGTTCGACGCCGTTGTCGGCTACCTCTCGTCCTCCATCGAATGGGCCTACCGGATCGGCGACCCGGATGCGTGGCGCAAGTGGTGGAATGACCCCGAGGCGCTGTCCTACTACTTCATGGGTAAGGACAACATCACGTTCCACTCCCAGATTTGGCCCGCTGAGCTGCTCGGCTACCGCGGCCAGGGTTCCCGCGGCGGCGAGACCGGCGAATTCGGCGAGCTGACAATGCCCACCGAGGTTGTCTCCAGCGAGTACCTCACCATGTCGGGCTCGAAGTTCTCCTCCTCGAAGGGCGTGGTCATCTACGTCCGCGACTTCCTTGCTGATTTCGGCCCCGATGCGTTGCGCTACTTCATCGCGATGGCCGGCCCGGAGAATCAGGACACCGACTTCACCTGGGATGAGTTCGTCCGCCGCGTCAATAATGAGCTCGCAAATGGCTGGGGCAACCTGGTCAACCGCACCGTATCGATGGCCTACAAGAACTTCGGTGAGGTCCCGCAGCCAGGTGAGCTTGCCGACGCTGATAGCGCCCTGCTGGAACTCGCAAAGAACACCTTTGATGAGGCTGGGGCCGCCATCAAGGCCTCGAAATTCCGCAATGGCATTACCGCCATCATGCACGTCGTCGGTGAAGCAAACGCCTATATTGCAGCGCAGGAACCGTGGAAGCTGGCCAAGGACCCGGAACAGCGGGAGCGCCTGGCCACCGTGCTGTGGACCGCATTGCAGGTCGTGAGCGACTGCAATGTGATGCTCACCCCGTACCTGCCGTTCTCCGCGCAGAAAGTGCACGAGACGCTGGGCCGCGAAGGGGAGTGGGCTGCGCAACCGCGGGTCGAAGAAGTCCGCGATGATATGCCGGTTAACCCCGTCGGCGCCGGTGTGCCGGCTAAGGACCGCGAATACCCGGTGATTATCGGCGAGTACTCCAACCAGCAGGCCCGGTGGGAGCGCATTGATATGACCCCGGGGACGGCACTGTCCAAGCCGAAGCCGCTCTTTGCGAAGCTGGACCCGGAGCTCGGTGAGACCGGGCCCGAGTGGGCGCCGGTTCAGGGATAGCTACCAGCCGGCTTCAATGCCGGCGATGATGAACTCAACCTTCTCACCGAGGTTGCCCCGGTCGAGCCACCCTTCCTCCGGCATGAAGTGAACCGGATTATCGCCGCGAGAGGACCTCATCTGGTCCTGCAGTTTTTTCAGCCCCTCGGCGCCGCGTTCCCGGTAAGGGCGGGTTGCGATGTGCGTACTAAGCACGGTGTCGCCAATGAAGTCGATGGCGAAGAGGATTTTGTCCTGATCCCCGGGGAACCCACCCGCGGCGAGGTTGACGACCATGTCGTCGAGAAGCTGTTGGACATGCCGGTGTGCCACCGGGGTGGAAACGATGACCTCGGATAAACCCGGATAGTCATCGAACACCCGCCACATCACCTCGACGAATTCGCGTAGTTGCTGTTGCCACGACAGCGATGCCGACGGCGCCTCCATCTGCTGTGACGTGTAGGCCAGGCACTGCTGGAGGAGGTCTTCTCGGGAGGAAATCACCCGGTAGAGGCTGGGGGCTGCGATATTGAGCTCCTGGGCAACCCCAGCCAGGGTGAACCGGTCAATCCCAAGCCGCAGCGCGGCGGCGACAGCGTCGTCGATGCTGAAGATCGGCTTGGGGCCAGTCTTTTTTCCAATCCGGGCACACATAGAAACCAGTTTAACCTTGTTCAGTAATGCTCCAGCCGGACGCTGCTTCACGACGATCCCAGAAGCGGCGGTACGCACCATCGGCGGCATAGAGCTCCGCATGTGTACCGTGCTCGGCGATCCGGCCGTCCTCGCTGAGCACAATAATCTGGTCGGCTTCGCGCACAGTATCCAATTTATGCGCGATGACCAGGACGGTTGCCTCATGTCGCAGCTTGTCGACGCTGGCGACGATATTGGCCTCATTCTCCGCGTCCAAGGCGCTGGTGGCCTCATCCAGAAGCACGATCGGCGCCTTCTTCAGCAACGCACGGGCGACCGACACACGCTGCCGCTCACCACCGGACAGCGACCGGCCGCCCTCACCGACGCGGGAATCCCAACCATTCGGCAGGTGCTCGGCAATAGCGGTGACACCAGCGAGTTCGCCAGCAGCATGGACCTCTTCGTCGGAAGCCTCGGGACGGCCGACGCGAATATTTTCCAAAAGGGTGTCGTCGAAGAGGTAAACATCCTGGAACACCATGGACAGCTGCTCCATGAGCTGCTCCACTGTCTGCTCCCGCACATCGACGCCACCAACCAGGACAGCACCGGAATTCACATCCCAGAAGCGGGAAATAAGCCGGGCAACAGTGGTTTTACCGGAACCGGAGGGGCCAACTACAGCAACCATATGGTGCTGAGGCACCGAAAAACTGATATCGCGCAGCACAGGCTGGTCGGCCTGATAACCGAAGCTCACGTCGCGAAGCTCAATCGTTCCGGGGGCGGTGATCGTCGCGGGGCTAGTGGGCTCCGGGAGGCACGGGGCATCCAGAATGGCGCGGGCCTGATTCAACGGCGTACGGATAGCGTCCATGCCGATAAAGAGATTGCCCATATCGGAGAGGAGCTGTGAATACCGCAGGGTCAAACCAATAATTGCAATTGTCTGCAATGGCGTGAGGTTTCCATCGATGGCGAGATTCGCGGTGCCGGTGACAACCAGCACGACCAGCAGCTGCATCATGACGCCGCTCATGGCAATCGGAATGAGGCTTATCCACAGATCCCGATTCCGGGCTTTGTCATTTTCGCGGCCGGCTTCAATCAGCGGCTCGAAATTATCGGCACGACCAGCGGCGCGCAATGCCGGCTGGCAGGCAGAGAATTCCACAATACGGTGCGACAGATTCTGCGTAGACGGAATGACCTTCTCCGAAGAGCTCCGCCGAATCGACTGTGCGATCACCAACACCACGCACGTGAAAAGCGCAAGAACAGTAAGCGTGAGGCCGAGGGCAGGACTCCAGAACCATGAGCCGACCACAATCACCAACAGTGTTGCCGCGCTGGTGGCAATCTGGCTGACCATATGCGCTTGCAGCTCGCCGATAAGTAAGAATCCATCGCTGACCAGCTGAGAAAGCCCGCCGGTGCGGGAACTGCGGAACCACCCCAGGGGCAGGGAGGCAAGAGAATTACCCAGTCGGCGGTGCAGGTTCTTGATCAGATCCAAGGCGGAGTCATAGCCGGCGCGCGTAGTGACGTAGCGCAAAACCGCACCGACGGCGGCCGACACCGCCAAAACGACTAGCCACCCATTCGCAGCTAAGCCCCATTCGGGCTGATCAGTAGCTAGCGACATGGTCAGTGGCAGCAACGCTAGTAGAGCCACACCATCGATAAGGCCGATGATGATGGAAAGGGCGAGGTGTCGACTATGCAGGGCCCGGCCCTCAGCCGTGTACATCTTCCGGGAAACCTGGAGCAGGAACGGGTCCTGAATAGTGGCGCGTAGTGAGGTGTTCATCGGACGGGAACCTCCATCAACTCAGCAACAGACTGCGGGGTGACCTCAGCGCCGCGCAGCACCTTATTAATACGTCCAGCGGACAAATGAACCACCATGTCCGCTCCTTGTACCGACTCCGGCTTATGGCCAATAACTAGCACTGTGCGGCCGACGACCAACCGATTCAGCGCGGCCTGGATCTCGGCTTCACAATCGGTGTCCGTAGCCGCAGTCGCCTCATCGAGAATGAGGATGGGAGCGTCGGCAAGCAGGGCCCGGGCGATGGCGATGCGCTGGCGTTGGCCACCCGAGAGTCGGCTCGACCCACCCACGATGGTGTCCAGGCCGTCGGGAAGCGCGCGGATATCGTCGGCAAGCTGGGCATCTGTCGCGGCTTGCCAGATCTGTTCCTCGCTAGCATCTGTGCAGGCCAAGGCGATATTGTCCCGGATGCTCAGCTCCGGCAACTGCGGGTCCTGCAGTACGAAGGCCACATGCTTATAGAGGGTGTCAGCAGGTATGGCGCGGATATCGGCGCCACCGATGCTGACCGTGCCCTCGGACGGGTCCTGGAAGCGAGCAACCATCGTCGCCAGGGTGGATTTACCGGACCCGGACGGGCCGACCAGCGCAGTGACCGTATTTGGCTCAAGCGTGAGGTTGATATCGGACAGTGCCAGATTATCGCCATAGGCGAAGGACACACCGGAGAATTGCACGGTGCTATCCGACGGGGTTTCCGAATGCTCAGGAGTGGGCAACGTAGGGCCATTCAGGATTTCAGTAATGCGAAGCGCCGAGTTGCCGGCAAGCTGATACGCCCACATGGAACGGCCGATAACCTGAATCGACAATGGCACAACCACCGCAATCAGGCTGGTGGCAATAACATCAGCGGGATTGACATATCCGGCACGGACCAAAACAGTGCCGCCCCCGAGATTGACCAAAAGCAACACCGGGATGGCGATAACGGCCTCGGCGAGAGCACCAATCCGGAGCATTGGCCCGACCCAGGCGTAATAAAACTCGGCGAATTTTTCGGCGGCAGTACGGTAGCGGGCATGGGCCTGGCCGACTCTGCCGAAAGCCTTGACGACGCTAATGCCATCAGCAAATTCCACGGCCGTGGCGGAGACATTGCCCAGGTAATTGTCCATTTCGGCGGTTTTCTCGCCCATATTGGACATCATCCACGCCTGCATTGCCGCGTAAATCGGCACAGTTGCGATGGAAAGAAGCCCCAATCGCCAGTCGACAATAAAGGCATAGATGACAAGCGCCAGAGGAGCAATAGTGGCGACGGTTTGTTCCACCGGAGAGTGGGCGATGAGCTGGTGCAGGGTCTTCACATCGTCCTGCATTGCCTTTCGGATACGCCCCGAGGTGCGGTCACTAAACCATGCCAAGGGAGCCGCCGAAATGCGGTGAATAATGCGTTCGCGCAGTACCTGGTTGAGTTTCAGGTCCGCGAAGTGCGTGATGGTCAGCGCCACCATATATACGGCGAGCTGGGTCAAGAAGGTGCCAATAAGCACCATCACGATGGTGTTGACCCGGTCTGGGTCGGGCGTCGTGCCGGCGGCATAGGCCGGCAGTAGCTCCTCGCCGAGACGCACGAGGGCTACATAAGGGGCAACCCCCAGAATTGCGGAAATCGCAGCCAGAATCCGTGCCGCCAGGATGCGGCCTTTAACCGGTTCGAGCAGTGTGTCCAGAGATTTTTTGCCGGCGGCGCGCTTATCGGCACCGGTTGATGCAGACATAGATGATCCTTAGCGAGTTAACTCGATGTGTTTATGGCTGGAAGGTGTACGACGTAATCCGCGCACTCCTCGATAAGTTCCTCATCGTGGGTGATGACGATGACCACCGCGCCAGCGTCGGCAAGCTGCCGCATCCGGTCAGCGATAGCGGTCAGATGAGCCTGGCCGACACCAGAGGTGGGCTCATCGAGGATATGTACCTGTTTGTCCTGGGCCATTGCTGAGGCAATAACGAGGCGCTGCCGCTGGCCGCCGGAAAGCGACTGTGGGTGGCGATCCTCAAGCCCATTGAGATCCAGTTGGGCGAGAAGCGTGCCGACGTCGATGCCATCGGCCGCCAGGCCGAGCGTGATCTCGTCCTCCACAGCCTCGGCGAAGAGCTGACGGCTCACGTCCTGCATGACGATATAGCTGGCCTTGGTGCGAGCGGCGCTGCGCATGGGGGTGCCGTTAATACTGATGGTGCCGCCGCGCGCCGGCGAACTCAGGCCACATAACAGGCGCGCCAACGTAGTTTTGCCGCACCCATTTGGCCCGGTCAGGGCAGTAATAGCGCCGGCCGGGAAAGATGCCTCAGGAATGTCGAGAATCTGCTTCGAGCGGTAACTGAAGCGGATATTTTCCAGCTGCAGGCCAGCGCTGTCCTTCGGTGGTGCAGGGGGATGCTTTCCCTCCGGTGGGGTGATCCGGCGCAGCCCCAACTCGCGGCGCTGAGCGTCGGAAAGCGCAAAGAACTCGGCGCCCGTGAAACGGTGCGCCAGCCGACCATCGCGGAAGTAGAGCACCTGGTCAGCCAGGTCACGCAGGAAATAGAGGCGGTGTTCAGCGACGACGATGGTGCGCCCTGCGTCCTTTTGGTGGGCGAGGATATCGTGCAGATCGGCGATGGCATCCGGGGAGAGATTGGACGAGGGCTCGTCGAAAAGCAGTACCGGTGCTTGGCTGGCAACCGCTGCGGCGCAGGCGACCCGCTGGGTCTCACCGCCGGAAAGTTCATTGAGTTTGCGACCAATAAGGTGCTCAGTGGCTGTTTCTTTCGCCGCGGCGCGGATGCGGGCGATGGTCTCCTCTGCGGGAATGCCGAGATTTTCATTGCCGAAAGCCAGCTCGCTGGTGACCTCGTCGGTGAAGAACTGGGTGCGCGGGTTCTGGAACACCGTGGCGGAGGTGAGCAGCGCATCGTGAAGTGGCTGGTCGGGCACGTCGGTACCAGCCACCGTGACTGTTCCGGTGAGTGTGCCGGGGTGGAAATTGGGTACCAGCCCATTAAGAAGGCGTAGCCCGGTGGTTTTGCCCGAACCAGACGCGCCGCATAGCACTGTGAGCGTGCCAGGTTCGGCGGTGAAGGTGATATCGCTCAGGCCATGTTCGGTGAGTTCACCGTTGGTGCCGAAGGTGTAGCGGAAATTGACGTCCGCGACGCTGATAGTCATAGCGGCAACTCCCAATCGGTTTGGGCCAAGACGATGAGGGCAATAACGGCGATGATGAATACGGCGTCGACGGGGCGGAAGCGCGGCTGCATGATGGAGGTCGGTTTCCGCGGCCCGCCGAGGCCCCGGATCATGGCTGCGGCCGCGAGCTCATCGCCGGCGCGGACCACAGTGGTCAGCAGGGGGATGACGATAAGTTCAGCGGTGCGCAGGGGGTGGGCCATCATGGACCAGCCGGTGGGGCGGATGCCGCGCAGTGTCATCGCATCGACGACGGCACGCGCCTCGGTGGCGATAACGGGGAACATGCGGAAGACCACGGCCAGCGGCACGACCAAAAAATTGGGTGCGTGTAGCCGCTTGAGGGCATCGATGAGCTCGGTGGGGCGGATCGAGGACACAGCCCAGTAGGCGGCGGCGATGACCAGGCCGAATCTCGATAACCAGTATCCGATACCGGAGAGCAACGCCAGGGTGGTGGAGGCGCCGGCGTTGATGATGATCTCGTAGCCGAAGACGAAGAACAGCCAGAAGAAGAGGAACCCGAAGAAGGGTTTCGGTCGCCGCAGTGTCGCTAGTGCCGTGAATACGATGACTGCGGCGGCGATCTCCACTGTTCTCGTCGTCGCCCCCAGCACTAGTGCGTTGATCGTGATGAGCGTCAGCAGCACAGTTCGGGGGTCGGGACGGGACAGTGGACGCGGCTCGGGGATGGGGGTCATGCCAGGCCAGCGCGCTGAAAATTACGGTGGCTGAGGCGTTGCCCGAGCAGGCCGCCGAGGAAACCGACGATGAACATGCCGATAGCCCAGATGAGCAGCACGGGGCCGTTGAGCACAGCGGAGATGGAGTCGGCGTACTCCGGGTTCATCCGCTCTGCGACATCAGCCCAGAATTCGTCGCTGTTGAAGATGATGGGCAGCCAGCCGATGACCAGCCAGATGCTGAACACACCGTAGGCCAGGGGGAAATTCTTCGTGGCCTTGAGGATTGCATCGGCAGCAAGCCCCAGCAGCGGGGTGAGGATGAGCATGCCCCACCAGTTACCGAATGCGACGAAGAGAAGGCTGGTGATGAGTGCCAGCAGGGTCAGTGCGCCGAATTTTGGTACCCGGGAGGCGTATAGCGCTATGACCACACCGTTGGCCAGGATGCCGACGAGGATGCCGACGAACATAAAGGCCGGGCCGGCTAATTCGATCATGCCGGTGAGCATGACGACCGCGATATATAGCGCGGTGAAAATGCCGACGTTAATGAAGTCCCTGGTGTTCATTAGGCCAGGCCTGCTCGCTGGAAGTTGCGGGCATTGAGTTTCTTGCCCAGCAGCCCGCCGGCGTAGCCGAGGATGAACAGCATGATGAACCAGATGCCAACAACCCAGTTAGTGAATAGTTCCCGCATCTGATCGGCGTATTCGGCGCCCATCTGTTCGGTGAGTTCGGCGTAGTACGTGTCGGCGTTGACGATGGCGGGCACGAGGGGGCTGATGAACCACAGGGTGAAGATGGCGTAGGCCAGCGGGAAGTTCTTGTTCTTGATCAGGTCAGCGGCCAGGCCGATGAGCACCATGACCACTGCGATGCCCCACCAGTGGCCGGTGGCGATGAACAGTACGGCATTGATGAGGCCGAGTAGGGCCAGGGCGCCGACCTTCGGTACGCGGGTGGCGTAGAGGGCGATGACTGCGCCGTTGATCAGGATTGACAGGGTCCAGCCGATGAACATGAAGGCGGGGCCGAAGAAGCCCACCATGCCGATAGCGAAGACAACGACGAAGTACAGGGCGGAGAAGATGCCGACGTTGATGAAGTCACGGGTTGTGAAGTTCACAGGTCCTACCTTGGGTTGTGGTTAGGGGCGTATACCCTAATGCCTATCACCGTTAGGAATGATGTGTCAATCAGGCCAGACCGCTGCGACTGAAGTTCTTGAGGTAGATAGCTCTGCCCCCAAAAGCAGCGAAAAAAGCGACCATAATGACCACAACCAGCCAACCGGCCGCAAACCAGATAGTGACCAGCTCGCGCATCGAATCGGCATATTGCTGGCCCATCATCTCCGCGAGTGTGCTGTAGAGCTCGTCGCTGTTGAACAGCATTGGGAATAGTGTCGCCACGATCCACAGGCAAAAAACCGCATAGGCGTAGGGGATTCGCTTGATTCGTTCGGCCCGCCCGATGGTGAGTACGGTGTCGGCGAGCACGCCGCAGGCCAGCATGAAGAAAATTATTGGCGCCCATGCGCCGATGACGACATAGATAAGGCCGGTGATAAGCAGCATGAGTGTCGCAGCGCCGAATCGTGGAACTCGCATGACATAGACAGAGAAGATCACGCTGCCCAGAATGATTCCGAATACCCAGCCAACGAACCCAAAGAGTGGGCCAAACAGCATCAACATGCCGGTCAGCATTAGGGCGGAGAAATACAACGCGGAGAAGACACCGGCGTTGATGAGGTCTCGAGTGGTGAACGTCATGAGCTAAGCCTAACTTTCATCTTTCGCCATGAACAGGGCAAATGCTCCGATTGGTACACTTCGCGGGCATGGGCAAGAAGAAGCGGAAAATAGCAGAACCAGCACCGGTGGCAGGGCCGCTATTCGACGCGCACACGCACCTGGCCTCGTGCGGCGCGCGCACAGCCGACGAGATTGCTGCACTGATGGATCGCGCCGCAGCTGCCGGGGTGGAAGGCGTATGCACCGTCGGCGATGGCATGGCGGAGACCGAGCTCGCCGTCGCGGCCGCCGATCTGCACCCGCGGGTCTGGGCCGCAGCCGCAATTCACCCCACCAAAGCCGATCAGCTCACCGACGAGGCCAAAGCGCGCCTTACCGAGATGGCGCAGCACCCACGGGTGGTCGCCATCGGGGAAACCGGCCTGGACTGGTACTGGCTGGAGCGCGAAGAATCCACCGCCCCGGCAGAAGTGCAAAAACAAGCGCTGCGCTGGCATATGCAGTTAGCTGCCGACGTCGGCAAGCCGCTGATGATCCATAACCGCGAAGCCGATGAGGCACTGCTCGAGGAATTGGATGGTTATGACAACACGGTGATTCTGCATTGTTTCTCCTCCCCGTTTGCGGTGGCGGAGGAGGCGCTGCGGCGCGGATATGTGCTGTCGTTTACCGGCAATGTGACCTTTAAGCGCAATGATGAGCTGCGGCAGGCGGCAGCTGCGGCCGAGGCTGAGCAGTTGCTGGTGGAGACTGATGCGCCGTATATGACGCCCGAGCCGTACCGGGGCGCGAAGAATGAATCGACCTTTATTGGCTGGCAGGCGCGGTGTATCGCCGAGGTTCGGGGGGTGGCACCAGAGGAGATGGCGCGGCAGTTGACGGCGAATGCACAGCGCCTATACGAGATAAAATTGTGACCCATGTGACTGGTGTGTTTTAGCAGGTAAACGGGGTCGACAGCGGCGGTATCGTTACCGTATTGTCATGGAGAAACCGCGCCCCACCCCAAGGATTTTCTGCTGTGAGCATTCGCACTAAACGCACCATCAACCGCCGCAACTCCACCCCGTCCGCCCCCATGCGGTTCGGCGCGGCAAGCATGGTGCTGGCGATGGCCGCCGGCGGCACCGCTGTCGCCGCCAACCAGAAGCAGACCACCGTCGATATCGACGGCGAGATCTCGCAGGTCGCCACCATCTTCGGCTCGACCGACACAGTGCTCAACGCAGCCGGTGTGGACATTAACGACGATGACCAGGTGCTCACCAGCCCCGGCAAGATTGTGGTGCGCACCGCCAAGCCAGTCACCCTCACAGTCGACGGTAAAACCCGTGAGCTGACCACCAACGCCGCCACCGTCGACGAGCTCATCGGAGACCTGCCAGAGGTCAGCGAGGACGACGACGTCCGCGGCGGAAAGGGCGGCCAGCGCATCCCGGCCGATGGCATCACCTTGTCCATCACCACGGCGAAGGACATCACCTTCATCGATAAGGGCAAGGCCCGCAAGATCAGCATCTCCGCCGCCACCGTGGGTGATGTACTCAAGGCCCGCAATATCACGCTCGGCGAAGAAGACAGCGTCACCCCGAAGGCCTCCACCAAGGTCACCGACGGCATGACCATCGATGTCTCCCGCCTGGTTGAAACCACCCTCATCACGCAGGAACCGATTGCGCCGGGCGAAGAAGTCATCGAGGACCCGGACCTCTTTGAGGATGAGCGCGTCGTCGTCGACCCCGGCGAAGAAGGCGTGCGCAAGGTCACCTACACCGTGACCTCCCGCGACGGTAAGGAACTCTCCCGCAGCATCGTCAAGGAGCGGGAACTTTCCCCAGCCACCCGCGCGCTGGTCCGCCAGGGCACCAAGCCGCGCGTCGCCGCCCCCGCCGCGGGTTATGGCGTGTGGGATCAGCTCGCGCAGTGTGAGTCCGGCGGTAACTGGGCCATCGATAATGGCAATGGTTTCTCCGGCGGCCTGCAGTTCACCGACTCCACCTGGGCTGCCTATGGCGGCACCGAGTACGCACCGCGCGCCTCCCAGGCCAGCCGGGAACAGCAGATCGCGGTCGCCGAGCGCGTGCAGGCAGGCCAGGGTTGGGGTGCCTGGCCGGCATGTTCCGCCCAGCTCGGCCTGCGCTAATAGTGGTTGAGTACCTGGGCCCGGCCGATATCCGGGAGCTTGCCGACGAACTGGGCGTCACCCCCGCCAAAAAACTCGGCCAGAATTTCGTGCACGATTCCAATACCGTGCGCCGCATTGTCGACGCCGCGGTGTTAAGTAGCGACGATTACCCCGTCGAAGTCGGCCCTGGCCTGGGGTCACTGACCCTGGGGCTGCTCGATACCTGCGGCCGGGCCGCCGCAATTGAGATCGATCCGCGCCTGGCCGAGAAACTGCCCACCACCGTGGCGCAACGAGCACCCGGGGCCCAGCTGCACCTTATTGCTGGTGACGCGATGAATGTGCGTGCTCAGGATTTCCCCGAAGCGCCCACCGCACTTGTCGCCAACCTGCCCTATAACGTCTCTGTGCCAGTGCTGCTGCACCTGCTGGCGGAACTACCCAGCGTGCGCCGGGTACTGGTGATGGTCCAAGCCGAGGTCGCCGACCGGCTAGCCGCCGCGCCGGGATCGAAGATTTATGGCGTACCCAGCGTGAAAGCCAGCTACTACGGGCGGGTGCGCAATGCCGGCAATATTGGCCGCAATGTGTTCTGGCCGGTGCCGAATGTGGACTCCAAGCTTGTCCAGATCGACATTTTCGCCGAGCCCCGCGAAGTGCCCGCTAGTGAGGTGTGGCCCATCGTCGACGCCGCCTTCGCGCAGCGCCGCAAAACACTCCGGGCGGCCCTGGCCGGCCATTATGGCTCCGCGGCGGCAGCCGAAGAAGCGCTCCGGGCAGCCGGGATTGACCCCAAACTGCGCGGCGAGCGCCTCAGCGTTAATGACTACGTACGGCTAGCCAGCACGTCGCGCAATGAGGGACACAGCAGCTAACTCGTCCTTATGGGCGCTGAACGTGGAGCGCATATCCAGCACCCGCTTACGCGCCGCGGGATGTCGGATCAGGTTGCCCAGGATTGTTGCCACGCCCTTTACGCCCTCGTCGGCCAGCATCTGCTTCGGATTCAGCAGGCCCATCGGGGCAACCTTATGCGCGGTGACCTCAAAACCGTGCTCTTCGAAGAGCGCGATCCATTCCGCCACAGTCAGCGGGCGGGCATTGACACGAATCGATCGCGCCAACGCCTTGCGGAGATCGTCTTTGGTGCTTTCGGGCAGGTCATCTGGGGTCAACGCCAGTTCGTGAATGGCATAGCGGCCACCAGGGGCCAAAATGCGGGCGGCTTCTTCCAGGATTGCGCCCTTGGTTTTATCGCCCTGCATGGTGAGCATGGCCTCGCCGATAATCAGGTCGGCGCTAGCGTCGGCAAGCCCGGTGTCTTGAGCGCGGCCCTGCTTGATGACGCCCCGGTTGCCGACAACAGCGGCTGCCTGGCTGACCGCGTCGAGATCCTCATCAATACCGGTGTACGAGGCCGGATTGCGGTGCAGGATTTCCGCGGCGGTCACACCAAGTCCCGGGGCGAGTTCCACCACGCGGGCGCCGGGGATAGCGGCATTATCCACCATCCAATTCGACAAGGCCCTGCCACCTGGGCGGAGCACCTTCTTGCCGAGGGCGGCCAGCAGCCAATGCCCTTGTAGTTTGTCGAAGTCGCGGTCCCGTTTGCCCATATCAGGCCTCCTGTAAGTTAGGTAAGGCCAGTCTAATCCCTTGGTGGTGGCGTTTACACTGCAGATGTGACTATCGCCGCCGCCCCGCTCATGCTGCCGCTGCATATCGGCATGCGCGGCGATGACCTCACTATGGTGCTCACCCCGCTCAGTCAACGGGTGCAGGCGCAGGTGAGCGACGGCTCCGGGGTGCGGGTACACGGTTTCTACACCGACCCCAGCGATGTGGAACTGCTTGCCGACGTTGTCGCCGACCTCGGCCACGCCCATGTTGAGGTGACCATCCCGGTGCCGATGTGGGCCGGCCTGGGCGCGCGCGAGGCCGCTATTGCCGCGATTATTAAGGCCGTCGGGGCGCATCTGCGCACCAGCACGGAGGGGCTGGCGGAGAAATACCACGCCGGGCCGGCACTAAACGGGCGCACCCAACTCGTACACGGCAGTGTTACTGGTGAGATCGCCGAAGCGGCGGTGGTGCTCAGCCGCGGCCCGCTGCATTGGGCGATCTCGCTGGGCAATGAGTCTGTGCCGCTTGCCGACGTGGTCGCCACAACGCGACGCCTGCGGCAGCGCCATCATGTGCCCACTGCCGGCTGCCCGGATGCTCTGCTGCAAGCCCTGGCCGTCGGTGATGCGGAGGCCGCCGCGGCGGCAATGCACAATGATCTGGCCCCAGGGGTGATCACGCATATTCCGAGGCTGCGGCGGGTGCTGAGTCTCGGGGAGGGGGCCGGTATCGTATGCGGGGCAGGCAGCGCGGCAGCTTTTGCGCTCCCGAGCAGGGAACGCGCACTTGATGCCGCCGCCCAGCTAGCGACCACTGGCGCCGGGGCGTGGACTCTGGCCGCCGCACACGCGAAAGGACATGATGGCGAACCTGATCAATCTTGAGGCAGTCCATAAAGCATATGGGCTCAAAACCCTGCTCAACGGGGTGAGCCTGGGGGTTGATGAAGGCGACCGAGTCGGCGTGGTGGGCCTTAATGGTGGCGGTAAATCCACGCTGCTGAAAGTCCTGGCCGGGCTGGAGCCACCGGACAGTGGGCGAGTATCCCACCTCGGCGATATGCAGATGGCCTACGTGGCGCAGGACGCGGGACTGGACCCGAAGGCCACCGTTTTTGAATCCGTGATTGCACCGCTGGGGGTCGCCGAGCACGAATGGGCTGGTGATGCCCGGATTCGCAATGTGCTCGAAGGCCTGGGGATTAATGCGTTGGGGATGGATACCCCCGTCGGATCGCTATCTGGTGGTGAGCGTCGGCGGGTGAACCTCGGGGCAGCACTGGTGCGCGACCTGGACCTGCTGATTCTCGACGAGCCGACAAACCACCTCGATATTGAGGGAGTGCGGTGGCTGGCGGACCATATTCTGCAGCGCCGCTCGGCCCTTGTGGTGGTCACACACGACCGGTGGTTCCTGGACACAGTGGCCACCCGCACCTGGGAAGTCCACGACGGCACCGTGGATATGTACACCGGTGGCTATAACGACTGGACCTTCGCCCGGGCCGAACGCGCCCGGCAGGCCGACGCAGCCGAAGCCCGCCGGCAAAACCTTGCCCGTAAGGAATTGGCGTGGCTGCGGCGCGGCGCCCCGGCCCGCACCTCGAAGCCGCGGTACCGGATTGAAGCCGCCGAGGCACTCATCGCCGATGTGCCGCCGGTGCGCGACAAAGTGGAACTGACCGCATTCGCCAAAGCCCGGCAGGGCAAGCTGGTGATCGAACTTGAGGACGCGACCATTTCCGCCCCCGACGGCCGTGAGCTGGTGCACGACCTGACGTGGCGACTAAACCCGGGCGAACGCATCGGCTTAGTTGGGGTGAATGGTTCGGGAAAGACGACGCTGCTGCGCACCATCGCCGGGGAACACGAGCTGACCAAGGGGCGCCGTCGGGAAGGCACCACGGTACGGCTGGCGCAATTAAAGCAGGAACTCGATGACCTGCCCAAAGACATGCGCGTTATTGAAGCTGTGGAAGACGTGGCGCTGCGCATTCAGCTCGGAAAGAAGGAAATTTCGGCCTCCCAGCTGGCCGAACGCCTGGGATTCCCGGCGAAGCGACAGCGC
Organism: Corynebacterium sp. TAE3-ERU12; assembly: GCF_019209905.1. Classification (GTDB taxonomy): domain Bacteria; phylum Actinomycetota; class Actinomycetes; order Mycobacteriales; family Mycobacteriaceae; genus Corynebacterium. The sequence goes on from NZ_JAHUTM010000002.1 coordinate 88,679, forward strand.
ACCTATGTCGGAGATTTATCTGGAGGCGAGCGGCGCCGACTGCAGCTGACCCGAGTGCTGATGAGTGAGCCGAATGTGTTGCTGCTCGATGAGCCGACCAATGATCTCGATATCGATACTCTGCAGGAACTTGAGGACCTACTCGACGGGTGGGCCGGGACGCTGGTGGTGATTAGCCACGACCGGTACCTCGTTGAGCGGGCGTGCGACTCGACCTGGGCACTCTTTGGTGACGGCACGTTGACCAACCTGCCCGGCGGGATTGATGAGTACCTTCAGCGGCGCCAATCCTTGCTGGCCAGCCCGACGAAAAAGAACAGCTCCGGGGGTGGCGGCGGTGATGCCGCGAAAGATCACCAGGTGCATAAGAAAATGCGCGCCCTAGAACGCGCCATCGAGAAGCTGGAAAAACGGGAAGCCCAGCTAGAGGCGAAGATGGCGGATATCTCTGCGGACCCGGCGACAATGGACACCGCCAAGCTCGCCGAGTTGGATAAGGAACTCGCCCAGGTGCGTGCAGAACGCGAAGAAACCGAGATGGAGTGGCTTGAGCTAGGGGTGTAGCTCGTGCTCGTGGGAGGAATGCCCCGGTTCCTCCAGCTGGATGGTGGAATGCTCGATCTCGAAGCGGTCATGCAGCATCTGCTGGATAGCGTCGAGCAGTCCGCAGTCGGTATTGCCATCGGCGGCGACATGGGCGGACAGTAATATTTCGGTGCCAGAGACAGACCACACATGCAGGTCGTGAACCTCGTCGACACCATCTATCTCCGCAATGGCAGAGCGCACCTCCTCGGTATCGATGCCCTCGGGGGTGCGTTCCATGAGGATGCCGACACATCGCCACAATAACTGCAGGCTGCGCGGGATAATGAGGCCAGCCAGAATGATGGAGACAATGCCGTCGATGGCAGTCCACCCGGTGAAGACAATGACTACACCAGAAATAATCACCGCCACCGACCCCAGGGCGTCGACCAAGACGTGCAGGTAGGCGCCGCGCACATTGACTGAGCCGGCAGCGGGCTTAGCCAATAGCATCATGCCGATCAGGTTGGCGACCAGGCCAACAACGGCGACAGTGATCATGGTGCCGGTATGGATATCGGCTGTTCCCGACGACAGTCGGCGCACCGCGCCAATGGCAATCACAACGCCGATCGCGAGCACCGTGATGGCATTGAGCAGCGCCGCGATGACCTCGGCCCGGCGCAGCCCAAAGGTGGATTCCGGGGTGGCTTTGCGGCGGCCGATGAATAAGGCGATCAAGGCCATCACGAGGCCCGCGGCGTCGGTAAGCATATGGCCGGCGTCGGCAAGCAATGCCAGGGAACCAGACAGCACGCCGCCGATGGCCTCAGCCAGGAAGATGATGAAGGTCAGGGTGACCACGGCGATAAGCCGCCGTGGGGAGTCCGGCACGTGGTGCTGGTGGTCATGGTGATCGTGCATAAGGCCCACCTTAATTGAAAACAAAAAGCCTGGCTAGCTGCGAAAATGCGATACGTTTTCAATAACGGGGATTAGTTGAACAAAGTGGCATCCAAAAAATGCGCAGCGCCGCCAACCTCAACCCGGCCAGTACGCGCAAAAGACGCCCACACCCGGCGAAGCTCCTGGCCATCGGCATGAACCGTGTCCCACGCACACCCCGTCGTCAGGCACGACTGGCGCCAGGTGCGCTCATCGCCGAAAAGCAACGGAAGATCACAGGTGTGGGTAGACCGAAAAATATTATTCGCAGCACCCCAATCCAGGTGGTACCGATAGCCATGACCGCCGACGGCAGCCCACGAAGCAGTGAACATCCGAATCCGGCCATACACCTTCAGCGTCCACAACCGAATCAACGCCTCATACGCGGTCTTACTGAACCTGCGCAGCCGCACCACCTCTTTGACACCATTCATAAATAGTGAAGCCTCGCGCGTAGTCCGGCCAATAAATAAATCCACCTCCGGGGCGCGCTGCCGCAAAACCTCATGCAGGTCCTCCTCCTTTGGCAGCGGAAACTCCCCATACACCAGACCAAAAGGCATCGACTGCTGCGGGCCCAGACCCTGCGCCGCCTCAATTGCGCGAAGCTCGGCGGCAAGCATTTCGGAGATCGGTGCGTCGGCAGGCGGAGGACCAGCAGCATCCCGCATCGCCTGCTGCATCGCCGCACGATTATGGATGAACAACAGTGGGGCGCTCTGCACAATCGCCCGCCGGAACAACCCCCGCGTGTCCTCAGCGGCAAGCAGGCCGACGACAGCGTCGGCACCAGCGGACTGGCCGAAAATAGTGACATTGTCCGGGTCGCCGCCGAAGCCCGCGATATTACGATGCACCCAACCAAGAGCGGCAATGATGTCGAGCAGGCCCAAATTGGCGGGAATGCCCCGGTCCGGATTGTTCATAAAACCGAAAACACCCAGCCGGTAGGTGATATTCACGACAATGACATTCTGCTCCTCGACAAGGCGACGAGGATCGAATACATCCTGGTCACCGCCACCAGAGCTATATGCGCCACCATGAATCCACACCAATACCGGCAGATCCTGGCCAGACTGCGGGGCAGTGATGGACAACCGCTGGCAGTTCTCATCCTGGGGCAGCGGCGTGGCAGTGGGGGCAATAAGCCGACTGACCTCAGACTGCGGCTGCTGCGGGCACACCGGCGCCGGGGCAGTGGCGTCAATACGGGCGGTGGAATCAGCAATAGGCTGCGGCGGCTGATACCGATCTGCTGTGGCATAAGGGATACCGCGGGCACGCACCACCGAACCCGCACGCTCACCAATAATCCGCCCAGCCGGACATAACCATTCGATTCCCATAGCTACATATTTCCATGGAGGTACGGCTCTGCCCAGGTGGAAATCACATCCGCGGCATGGGCAGCAGCACCATCGGCAGTCAGCAAATGATCCACACCATCCAGACTGACCAACGCCTTGGGGAAACGAGCCTGGGCGAAATTATCCACCGCATTCATAATGCCCACCACCTGATCAGTGGGCGTATGCAGCACCAATAACGGCAACCGGGTCTCCACCCGCGCCACCTTCGGCGCACCAATAGCCACCACAGCCTTGAGGGAATCAATATCTGGAGCCGCCTGAATAGCAGCAGCACCACCCAAGGAATGCCCCACCAATAAAGACGGGGCCCGGCCAGTCTCAGCCAAAAACGCAGCCGCCGCCCGAAGATCAGCAGTATTGCCATCCAGTGGATAAGGCGGGGCAGCGCCCTCAGAATCACCAACCCCGGTGAAATCGAACCGGAAAGTGGCATACCCATGCTCGACCAGGCGCTTACAGATCCGCGCCGCCGCAGGAGACTTACGGCCACAGGTATAGCAATGCCCGAATAACACCCAACCCCGAGGCGCACCATCAGGCAGATCGATTGTCGCCGCTAACTCGACCCCATCCGGGCCGGTAAATGTCAGGTGCTCACGGTTCATACGCGAGTTTGTCGAAGTCGCCACCACACGACGATAACGCCACCGACCACAACCAGGATCGCGGCCAGCGCCGCCCACGGCACCACCAGTCGCGCCGGGCCAACAGCAACCAACGGGTATGTCTGCCGCTCACCGACGTCATCGCGGTATGGCACAGACAACTCAGCCTGAGGCACCACACGCACCATCGGGGCAGTACGGGCAGTGGTATCCACAGTGACGCTGACCTGGTCGCCCGGCAATAACACCACATCATCGCGATGCCAACGAGCAGTAGAAAGACCGAAAATACCGTCCGCGGAGACATCAAGATCGCCGAACACCAGCAGCTGGCCATGATTGGTCACCGTGGCATCGAGCGCGGTGTGCTGCTTCGTCAACGGCCACCCACCACCGCCGCTGACCGAAAAATCCAGGTCATCGAATTCCAGTGAAGCACTGCGGGTACCCGGCACCCGCAGCAGCAACGGCACCAGCACACCATCAATATCCAGACCAGCGGCATAATCACCGGCCGAAGTATTACCCGGCACCGAGATATTGATCCGCACCGCATCGACAGTGGCGGTATCGATCTCTAGCCACCGGGAAGCGTCATAGGCTTTGGCCTCATGCGTGCGCGCTAGCTTGCCGTTATCACTGCTTAACGGGGTGATTGTGGCCTGCGGGGCGACGCCAGCGTCGGCAAGCTCCACTGTAAGCAAAGCCTGCTCACCAGGAGAAACCTGCTTCGCGATGAACTCGGACACCATAGTGTCCGCAGGGTGCGGATGAGCCGAAAGCGCAGCCGCCGACGGGGCAGCAATAAGACTCCACGCCATCAGCGCGCACACGAGGCGACGCATTAATTCACCTGACGGCCGCGGCCATCCCAGAACGTGCGGCGCAGCTCACGGCGCAAAATCTTGCCGGACGGGTTACGCGGAATGGAATCGATGATCTCCCAGCGAGTAGGCAGCTTGAAATTCGCCACATGCTGCTTGAGGAAAAGCAACAGTTCACGCGTGGTCGGCTCTTCGCCCAGCGCCGGTTCAATAAACGCCATCACTGCCTCACCCGTGGTGTCGTCCGGGATACCGATAACTGCGGCATCGGCGACCTTTGGGTGGCGAATGAGGACATTCTCAACCTCGGCGGGGAAAACATTCTCACCACCGACCAAGATGAGATCCTTAAACCGGTCATGGATGAAGAGGAATCCCTCCGCGTCCACATAACCGGCGTCACCAGTATGAATCCAGCCATCGATGAGGGTCTCGGCGGTGGCCTCAGGCAGATTCCAGTACTCCACCATGCGGTTCGGAGTGCGCAGCAGTACCTCGCCGACATTGCCCTGCGGGACTTCGTTGCCCTCCTTATCGACAATCCGGAGGCCGAAACCGGGGTACGGGCGGCCGGCGGCCTTCAATCGAGGAGAGCCGGCATAATGCTGGTCCGGCGGCAAACAGATAGCAGTATTACCGGTCTCAGTGAGCCCATAAATCTGGGAGAACTTAGCGCCAAAAATGCGAGTACAGGTCTCCAACACCGAATCACCGATCGGGGCGCCGCCGTAAATCACTCGGTTGACGGTGCTGAACTCCTCCGGGGTCACACCCGGCAGATGCGCAATAGCGCCCATCATGGCGGGAACGAAAATGGCGTGCGTAATACCGAATTTCCGGATTGCCGCACGCGCCTGCTCGGCACCCAAATCCGGCATAGAAAACACCGTCTGGCCAGCATTAAAAGTTTGGGTGGCGTACCACATGCCGCCGACGTGGAAACCAGGAATCGCCACCAGGCAAATATCGCCCTCATCCCAAGCGATCCAATCCTCGCCGGCCTCGCCCAAAGCATTACGCATGCCGAACCACGACCGATGTGCCAAGACCACGCCCTTGGGCAGGCCGGTGGTGCCCGAGGTGTAAATCTGCGCCATCGGGGTATCCGGGGTGGGCGTGAACAGTTCGGTGAGCGGCTCATGGCTATTGCGCCAGGCCTCCCACTCACCGGGAGAAGACACAATCTCGGTATGGCCGGTAGTTCCGCGCAGCGGGTGGTCGGCGTCGAGGAAAACCACCTCCGCGCCGGAATCGGAAAGAATATGGTCAACCTCTTCGGCAGTGAGCTTCCAGTTCACCGGCACCAACACCGCACCCAGGTGCACGCAGGCAAACATCACCTCCCAATAAGAGGGGTGTTCCTTGCCGATATAGGCCACCCGGGAGCCGTCGGTGACGCCACTATCGGCCAGGCCACGGGCCACGCGGGCGCTAGCGTCGGCAAGCTCCCGGTAGGACAACTGCGCGCCCGAGGGTGCCAGCACCGCAGGATGATCGGGTCGCTTCGCGGCGTGATAAGCCAGCGATTCGGACAAGGTGGTGAGCTCAGGTAAGTAAATCAACGGGGTGCACTTTCCGAGAAACCAATAGTTAGGCCCAGCTTAGTCGGAATGGGGCGCTATGCCAGCTCGCCCACAATCTCCCGAATCGCCTGCGGATCATTAAGCGGGGAAAGGTGATTGCCGGGAATACGCCGAATAGTCGGGGCCGGGTCCAGTGCAGACCAACGCTCCACCTGGATGGCATTATCGTCGGTAATGAAAATGGTGGTCTTATCCGGGACGCCGGTGAGTCGAATTCGGTTCTGAATACGAATCGCGTGCTCCCAGAAAATATCCTGCTGCGTGCGCACATCATGGCGCACCAAGCCCGCCGAATAAATCTCAGCATGCCGACGCATCCGCTGCGCCCAGCTCGATTGCTGGTCGGCGCGCTCACCCACAGCCACATCACCAACAGACTCACCAGGGGCCGGCAGCACAGTATCCAGCAGCACAATCCGGTCAACCTCCCGGCCAGACCGACGTAGCCGACGGGCGCACTCCATCGCAATATGACCGCCAAAGGAATGCCCAACCACACTCACCGGACCACTGGGCTGAATCCGGCGCAGATCACCCAGATGCCGACGGGCATGCAAACCCAACGTCGGATCAGCCAGACCACGGGAATGGAAACCATGCGCGTGGAAAGCCCACGCCGGCCGCCGACCAGAAAGCTGTGCGGCGATATGCAAAAAGGACACCGCCGATGCACCCGCCCCGGCGAAGAAGAAAACCGGGCGGCCAGTGCCAGTACCCAGGCGCGTGGTGGTCGGCGTGGAGCTGGCGAACTGCTTAGCGGCAGCATCATCAATCAGCTGCGCCAGCTCGGCGACGGTGGGGTCCCCGGTGAGCAGATCCGCGCCAATATCGCGACCCAAGATGCGCCGCAGGACCAGAAGGGTTTTCTCGGCTCCGAGAGAAGTGCCGCCCAGATCAGTGAACCGATCCGTGCGGGCAATGGGCTCGATTCCCAGAACCTGCGCCCAGGCTTGGGCGACGGCGTCTTCGACAGGGGTGCAGGGCAGCTCGAGATCTGGCATAGCAGCATGATAGCCAGCGACTAAGGTAGGAACGGTGCTGGTGACCAAACTTCGGCTGCAACGCCCCTCCGGGATGGCGATTGACTCGATAGCGCTGATGGTCTCCTCTGGGCTTAACGCCGTTATCGGCCTGCTGTACTGGATGGCGGCGACGCGGCTCTATCCCGTCGACGAGGTCGGGCGGGCCTCCACTCTGATCTCCGCGGGCATGATCTTGTCCTCGGCCTCCATCCTGGCCTTCGGGCAGATGCTGGAGCGCTTCCTGCCGGTCTGCGGGAGGCTGCGCCGACGGGTCATTATTGGCGTCACCCTCACTGTGCTGGGCTTGTCGGTGCTCATGACCAGCGGGTTCGTTGTCTTCTGGCCCACTGGTGCGCTGCTCACCGAAGCCTGGCAGGCCCCGGCATTCGTGGCCAGTGTCGCCGCGCTGACTATGTTCGCGCTCTACGACTCAGTGCTGGTGGGCCTCCATATGGGCCGCTGGGCGGCGGTGAAGAACATCACGCATGCGGTGGTGAAATTCGGTGCGGTCACGGCAATGGGTTTCTCCGCCTATGGGGCCAGCCACGCCGGTGAGACCATTATTGGTACGTGGGTGATTCCGGCCGCGCTGCTGGTGGCAGCAGCCCAGGTGCTGTTGATGCTGCAGGCGGGACGCAACCAGGCCAGCCACGTCGAACCCAGCCTGCCGCCTGTCAAAGAACTGGCCAGCTATTTTTTCACCTCCGTGGGCTGGATTATTGGCCAGGTGCTGCCCGGGCTTTTCGTGCCGCTGCTGGTGGCGCACACCCTTGGCCTGGAGCAGGCGGCGTATTTCAATATCGCCTGGATTGTGGTGTCTGCCTCGCTGATGCTGATGTCTATTATCGGCGGGCCATATGTGGCACAAGCCGCGCGCCCGGGGGCGGACTTGCAGGTAGCGACCCGGTCCATGATCCGGATCGTCGCTTTCGCCAGTGTGTTCCGGCTCATCGCGGTGGCGGCAATGGGCCCGGTGGCGCTGCTGTTCTACGGCGGTGACTACTTCGCCAATGGGTGGTCGCTGCTGGTGGTGATGGGCATTGCGCACTTCATTTCCGGCCCGGCTTTTATTTATGGCGCGCTGGCCAGGGTCTACCGGCAGATTCTGTACCCCATGGTGGTGCAGTTGCTCGGTGCGGTACTGCTGGTCGTTTTGGCCTGGTGGTGGCTGCCGAGCATGGGCATTATCGCCGTGGGGTGGGCCTATCTTGTGCATGACATCCTGGTGCTGCTCGCGGCCTCGGTGCCGCTGCGTGGACTGCTGCGGCGGAGCCTGCAATGAAACGAGTAGCGGTTTTCCGGGCCGAACTGCTGCCCGGCTCAGAGACATTCATTCGGGACCAGACCGACGCGATGACCTCCTGGCAGCCGATACTTATCGGCACCACCCGCGTTGACTCACCACTACTGCGCGGCGATGAACAGGTGCTCTATGGCCGCAGTCTGCGCGACCGGGTGGCATTGTGGCTCGCTGAACTCACCGGGGTGGCACCCCGCATCACCAGGGCGCTGCGGGACAGTGGCGCCCAGCTGGTACATGCCCATTTCCTCAAAGACGCCTGGTTAGTAACCCGTGCTTGCCGACGTGCCGGGCTGCCGCTGATAGTGACCTGTCATGGCTACGATGTGACCTCGCTGGCGCGGTCGCGCTGGTATCGCTTGCGCTCGCGGATAGTATTCGCCCAGGCAGCGCGAGTAATTGCGGTGTCCCGGTTTATTGCCGACCGGGCGTGGGCACTCGGCGCGCGGGACGTGCTGGTCAGCTATACCGGCGTGCAGCCACGGCCAGGGGTGGCCGGGGCGGGCGCCGATATTGTGTTTGTCGGCCGCCTCGTGGCGAAAAAGGGCGTGGCCGACCTGATTGAGGCCATGCGCCGGGTGGGTAATGTCTCGGCGCGGATCGTGGGCGATGGGCCGCTGCGCGCTGAATTGAAACGCCGCGCCGCTGGGCTGGACGTGGAATTTCTCGGTGCGCTGCCACCCCACCAGGTCGCCAATGAACTGGCCTCGGCGAAAATATTCGTTGGGCCCTCGCAGACGGCAGCCGATGGTAATGCCGAAGGATTCGGGCAGGTCTTTGTAGAGGCCGCTGTTGCTGGTCTGCCGGTGGTGGCCTACCGCCACGGGGGAGTGGTCGAAGCGGTCGCCGAGGGCGGAATCCTGGTGGAGCCGGGCGATATTACGGCCCTGGCAACAGCGATCCGGCGCCTGCTCGATGATCCGCAATTACGCCAAGAGATGGGCAGCGCGGGCCGTCGGCGGGCCTTGACACACTTCCATATGGATCACTGCACTCGGCGCGTGGAACGGATCTACGACGACGTGATCCGCACCCAATCGACCTCGAGGACATCGGAAGCGCCGCCGCCACCGTCACCAGGCACCTGAGCCTCCACCTGAATAGCCAGCCACATCGGCTCATCCGGCACCTCATCGCCGGTGACTTCGGCAAAAGTCGTGCCGTCATACGACCAGCGGACATAATCAGCGGTCCACTCAACCGCCCAGGTGGCGAACTGGGTGGCGTCCACGTCAAGAGAGAACTGGCGCTTATGGCGCTGGCCGTCGGCACGCCAATGCACAAAAGCCTCAGTCGTAGCCCGGTCGGCGGTGAAACTCTCGGCGAGATCAATCTCCGGCGGCCACATATCGGCTTGTGGCCACAACAACACGTGATAACTCAGCGTTGGGTGCGCAAGGGCGCGCATCCGCACTTCCCAACGGCCGTATTTATGGGCCTCACGCCACTGAGACACCGCGCCGGTGCGCCAATACTGGCCGTCGGGACTGCCAGACAGAATCAGGCGCGAATCCCGCACCCGCACCTCGGAGGGGTCCCACTGCACCTTCGCGTCGGAGGCCGGACGCCCGGTATAGGGCTCCCAGGAAGGACCCAGGCGGGAGCCGGAAAAATCATCAAAAAACACTTCTTTATTGGGACAGCTGGCAGCTATCCCCGTTAGTGCCAGCGCAGAACCGGCAAGCAAAGTGCGGCGACTAATCATGGCGCAACCACCAGACGCAGGATTCGATAAGCGGGCGTATATAGGCGCAGTGGGATGAGCACAACCTGCGCTAATGCGTGGATCGCGACAGAGCGCTGACCCCACCGCCATGTTTGCACAATGCCGCGCAGGCTCAGCTGTGGGCGCAGCACACGCTGCACCCGGCGGGCCTGCGCAGGCGGCCAATATTGATGCACCGGGGTGGCAATAGCCGGCACCAGGTAGAACCACGTGCGGAAACCAGCCGCGGTGTTCTTGCTGGGACGTAGCCGGGCGATAGCGGCCTCCGCGCAGGCCGCAGTGTTCATGAGCTGCGCATCAGTGCCCGAGGACACCGAACCGGGGCGCTCGAGATACCGGTAGCCAGTAATCGGGGCCAGCCGCAGCCGGTCAACACGTGCGATGGCGTCGAGTAGGAGCAGGAAATCATCCTGCGAAGACAACCGACGTCGAGTGCGCGGGCCAGTCACGGTGCTACGGCGGAACAGTTTGGTCCACAAATAGCCGCGGATCGTGCCATCGAGCACCGCATCGGGAATCTCAGCGCAGGTGAGGGTACGGGAAGTATCGCAACCATCGACCACAAACTCGCGGCCGCTGGCTTCTACCCGGGTGGCGCGGCAACACACCAGGTCCACCCCGTCGGATTCGGCGACCATCCGGGTGACCACATCCGGGTCCCACTCGTCGTCGGCATCGCAGAACCACACCCACTCGCCAGTTGCGGCAGCGATCCCAGCATCGCGGGCCAACGCGGGACCACTACGGGTATCCATCGTGATCACTCGAGCGGGCCCGAAATCCGCGGCGAGGGCGGCGCTGCCGTCGGTGCTGGCATCATCGACCAGGATGAACTCCAGGTCCGGGTAGTCCAAGGCGGCGAGTTGGGCGAGGGCGCCGGGCAGAAACTCCCGCGAATCCGCAAACGGCATGACGACGCTGACCCGGCTCACTGCAGTCCTTCCCGCAGCACCGCCTTGGCGGCATCCATCACCGGCTCATCAGAATCAGACAACACAATCGCGGCGGCTTTCCGACGCCGATCCACCAACATGGCGGTACTAAACCCGGTGACAGTGCCGGTCTTACCCAAGATGGGTCGGCCATCGACATTTGTCACCAAGAAACCATCATCAACATCGCCCTGATTGCGCGGCGGGCGAGTATTGGCCACATAACGGGCAAAACGGCCCAAGTCGACCAGAGTGGTCACCGCCCCACCAGCCGGGGCATACGCACCGGCACGCCACACCGCCGCCGGGGCGCCACCGTCGGTAAGCCCACGCGGAGGATTCAACGAATTCGCATTCGGCAACCAGGTATTGGTCATTTCCAAAGGCTGCAAAACCCGGGAGGAAAGCAACTGGTCAAAAGGCACATCGGCGGCCGCGCTCAGGGCATGCCCCAACAGGGCAATGCCGATATTGGAGTACTCAAAGCGGCCACGGGTATCCAACGGGTCGCGCCGGGCGCGGTCGAGCAACTCCGCATAACTGGCGCCCTGCCCGACCTCCTTGCCAACGACATGATCCTGCCACAGCTCACGCACCGGATTGTCGCTATCGGCACCCCATAAACCAAGCCCCGACTTATGCTCGGCCAGCTCCTGCAACGTCACATCAGCAACCGGGGCATCGCCTAGGGGCAATAAGGAACCGAGCTTCTGGGTGCGGCGGACCTCACCACGCTCAAGGGCATTGATATACAGCTGCGTAGTGAACAGCTTCGTCAACGAACCAGCCTGAAACTGGGTCGTGGCGGTGGTGTTGAACAAAGCCTGCCGGGAACCATTGCCATCGAGATACAGCACCGCGACCTCACGGCGCACCCCACCTAGCTGCGAGGAAGCCGCCGCGGCAATCTGCTGGTCGCCGCGAACATCGTCGGTAAGCGTAGGGCCAGGCGCGGCAACCACCGCACCAGCGACAGTAAGACCAGCTACCGCAAGGGCAGCAATAGTGGGCGTGAGTTTCATGACAACACCCCCAAGCGCACAATAAGCACCACAATCGCGGCGAGCGCAATGCCGACGATGATGCCGGTAAACAGTGGGCGGGAGCTAGCCAAAGTGACCGTGCGCTCAGCGCCGCCACGGGACTCCCGGTAGGCGACGGTGGCGAGATAGGCGCCCACGCTCACGCAAGCAAGGATGCCTGCGCCCCAGGTGATGAGGAAGCCGAGTACGTCCATCAGTTTCCTTCCGGGATCGCGGGCACTCCCGGATCCTCTGAAATCGGCAGATCAGAGCTGGTGATGCGCTCAAGGACAATCACATGATCACTGCGCCAGAACTCACGGTACTGCTTCGTGCGCACCAGGCGGCGTGCGATATCCGGGTACCAGTCCGCTGGCTGACCATTGACAATATGCTCATAAGCCTCGCGTGTGGTGGTGAGGAAAACATAGTCCGGGCGCTGCCGCATGAGGTTGGTGAAAGGCTCCGCATCCGGGTCATCCAAGGTAGACGGCTGACGTAGCTCACCGACCCGGTCAGTGCGCAGCGACCCCTCCAAAGCAAGTGGGCGGACCGTGGCACCCGAAGGGGCAATAGCCAACACCTCCCGCGCTGCGACCAACACATCGACTGGAGTGCGCTCGAAGAACACATTCACACCGCGGGCAGTCGCCCCAGCCACCCCGGACAGCAGGATGACAACCGCCAAAACCGGCACCGCCACCCGGTCAATGCGGGCCAAGGCGGTACGGATGGCATGGGCAGTCAACACAGCCAAGAACGGGCTGGCGTAGAGGAAGACCCGCAAAATGACCTCGCCGCCGTAACTCTGCCCAAAAACCAAGGCGATCGGGGCCGCCACCGGCACAGCCGCGGCAGCCAGCGGGAAACGACCCCGCAGCAACAGCCAGCCGACCGCGCCGCCGAGCGCGAAAAACGCCGACCAACCAATCCGCATGAGCTGCATGGCCGCATAAAGCTCATCGCCACGTACCCGATCGGATAGGCCAGAGGAGATGGCATTCTGCGGTTTACCGATACCGTCGATGAGAATCTGCAGGTGGCCGGTCCACCAGTCATAGGCGCCGAAAGCGAACCAGATGGCGAAAATAACGCCCACGCCGAACCACAAGGACCGATGCCGGGTGCGGCCCAATAACGACCAGGCCGCCAAGGCAGCGATAAGCGCGACCGGAGTGAGCTGGTGGTCAATAATCAGCGCGGTAGCCAGCAGAATCAGCAAGGCCTCAGCGGCGATGACATTATTCGCGCTCCACCCGTCGGGACGCGCCGGAGTGCGGCGCACCATCTGCCACAGCGTGCCCGGGGTGACCGACGTATGCGCCATCTCATGCAGCACAACCGCAGTAATCGCCAGGTAGAGCAATAAGGCCGCCGACTGCGGGGAAAAATAATCCTGCTGTCCCCAGTTGGCGGTAATGAATAACAGCGCCCCCAACCAGCCGGTAGCGGCCGAACCCGTCAAGGCCTTACCGATGGTGACAATGGCCGGCAGGTAACAGATTGTGATCACCGCCGGGTAGATCAGCGCCAGGCCAGAAGTGCTGGGCAAGCCCGCCCACGCGCCAACAACTGCGGTGGTGGTGAAGAACGCAGGCCAGGAAAAACGCGCATCAGTGCCCAGCAGCAAGGCGCCGCGATCAGCGATAGCGTCGGCAAAGCCCACATGCACATAACCGGTACCCATCACCGCACCACCATCGGCGATATTGACGGTGAGCGTGATGATGATCGCCAACACAGCACCAGTGGCGAATAACAACCAATGCTGCACCTTGCGCTGCACAAGGAATGCAGCAGTGCCAGCCAACACCACCAAAGCGGCGAAATACTGCCACGGCAATACGGAAATAATGCCGGCACCAGTAGCTGAATCAAGATCGAGGCGACGTACCGCCCACGCCCACAGCCCCAGGGCGATAAACAACGCAAGCAGCGGGAGCGCGGTACGCAGCGGCGGCGCCCACAGGCCGCGGCCAGGATTGCGGTTGAACCACGCCACCGCGGAGGCCGCACCGATCATGCCGACCACACCAGCCGTCGTCGGCGGAGACCACATATCGAGCAATACCTGGGCGACGCTGACGATCATCACCACCGCCACCGACACCGCCGGGGCAGTAGCGGCGAACAGGGCACGAGAATGCCCCACAGTCAACGCCGCGATACCCGTACCACCAGCGGTCAAAGCGCACACGCTGGCCAGCACCATGCCCAACTCACCACCCGGCGCAAGCCAGGCGAGGATAGGCAACAGCACAGAGGTGACACCGCCTAGGGCGACACCGGCGCGAACCAGTGGGTCAGGCCTCATGAATTCTCCGATCGAAGAGCAGAAACGGCGTCCTTAATACGTATGGCAAGCAATAACGGCCCGCCGGCTAAAAAACCACGAAGTTCAGTGCGCAGCAGCTCAGGCGGATAACCGGATTTCGTGCCCCGCATCCGGAACAATTGCAGCACCCCATCAGGAATGCCAATGAGAATACGCAGCCCATAGCGCGGGTCATCTACAGCGCAACGGGTAAGCGCGGCGGCCATGCCGGCACCATAGCCAAACATCTGGTCCTTCAACGCCGGGAACGTATCCCGGTGATGATGCCGGGCGCAGGCGGCGGGGACATACCCAATAGCGCCGCCGGCAAGAATGATGCGCCGAAACATATCGAGGTCCTCGCCACCCCGGGTGCCGCGGCCAGCGCCCAACTCCTCGGCGAACCCACCCAATTCGGCAAACACCTCGGCACGGAAGGCCATATTATTGCCCGACCCGAAACAACCAGCGGGGAAGGGGTACAGCGGCGGGACATCACGGTCCCCAAGGCGCCACACGCGGGCAGTAGTGCCCTTATCGAATCCGACGGCTTCTTCAAACCACCGGTGAATCTCAGTACTGGTGTCAAAAGCGACCGTGCGGCCAGTCACACAGACAATATCGTCGGCGGCGCCAAACCCACCGCAGAGCTGCGCAACCCAATCGGGGGCCACAATGGTGTCATCGTCAGTAAAAGCAATAATGCGGCCGCGGGCTGCGGAAATACCGACATTGCGGGCCCGGGACAGCCCACGAACCGGGGCGCGCACCACACGGACCCGCGGATCGGTGAAACTCAGGTCGCCGGCGGCGGAATTATCCACCACCACCAGCTCAAAATCGCCCTCATTAGACAGGATGGCGGCCACCGCGGCCGGCAGCGTATCAGCCCGATTATCGGTGCACAGCACCACCGACACCGCGCAGCTAGGGGCAGGGGAGTGGGGACTGCCCGCCCGGCCGGTGACATAACCCGCGCCCGTTGCCGCCACTACCCCAAGACTGCGGGCAGCCCGCACCCAGCCCACAGGGCCCGAACGCAGATGAGCACATAACGCACGCGGGATCGTGCTGGCCAGATGATCGTTTTCCGCGCCAGCGTCGGCATGCGCAGCCGAAAGCAACTGCGCCTTGGCGCGCCCCTCCGCGAAACTACGACGCAGGTAATACCGCCAGGTAGTGCGGCTGCGGGGCACAGCGTGATCCACAGCGAAAGCAGGCACCCGAATAATGCGTGCCGACGCATCCGCGGCCCGGATACGCATAAACAAGTCGGTTTCCTCAGCCCCACCAGCATTACCGCCAACCCGGCCGAAACCAGTGGCGAAGGGGCCGGCTGCCTCCAAGGCGGACCGGCGCACCGCCATAGCCGCACCAATCGGGTTGCGCAGCGGCGCGCCCGCACCGGGCATACCGGCATAATCGCAACCAATCACCCAATGGTGCTCGGCGGGTAGGAACCGCGCCGGGCGGTCGAAACGGGGGTACACGGCGCCACCGATACCGGTCACAGTGGGGTTAGCGAAAGCACCCCGGATTGCCTGCGCCCAGCCCGGGCGCGGCACCGCGTCATCGTCGATAAAGCAAATAATGGGGTTCTGGCCGGCGGAAACGCCCGTATTGCGGGCGTCGGAAAGCCCTGGGTTACCGGTATTTGCCGTGAGCGTCACCGGCTCGGTGCGCAGCGCCTGATGCAGCTGGGGGCTGTGATCGGTGACCACAATGACCTCGTCGTCGGGCTGCAACTCCGCCACGAGGGCATGCAGGCACTTCCGGATAAGCCGAAGCCGAGCGGGGTCGTGCACACACACGACCACATCGATTGCGCTCATACGTCCGGCTGCTCCGGTGGCGGCGGGCCCCACACCAGCGGGCGGGGACGAACCGAACGGGCGAGCGTGCGCAGGCGGCGGCCATGATGAGTCAGCCACTCATAAATAATCGAGCGCAATACGCGCTTGCCATCGCGCCATGCATGCAGATTCGAGGTGCCGTGGATGCGGTCATGCTCATAGCTGGCGACCTCGACAATACGAGCGCCGGCGGTGGCGGCGCGGCAGGCGAAAAGCGTCTCGATTTCGAAACCATCGCCCCATTCCTCCTGGCCGCGACTGCCCGGGTCCGGCAGCTCAAAACGCGGCACCATCTCCTTCGTGAAGGCGTTATAGCCATAACACAGGTCAGTGAAACTGGTGCCGAAAAGGATATTGGTCAGCAGCGTGAAGCCCCGGTTCCCCAATGAGCGCAGCACAGTGAGGTCCTTGGAACCGCCGGCGTGGAGATACCGGGAACCTTTGGCGAGATCCGCGCCATTGCGCAGCGGCTCAATAAAACTCGGGATCTCGTCAGGATCGGCGGACCCGTCGGCATCGAGCATCACCAAATACTCGCCGGTGGCTGCGGCGCACCCGCACAGCAAGGCATTGCCTTTACCGCGTCGGGTCTGGCAGATAACACGGGCGTGCGGCCACCGCGTTCCGACGACGGAGCGCGTGTGGTCGATATCAGAACCTTCGACAATGATGATGTCGTGTTCTGCGGGAATCCGGGGAAGCAGCTGCTCGAGATTCTCGGCCTCATTGACCGACGGAATGATGACGCTGATCCCCGACCGTGCAGTCGGGGAATCAGTCACCGGTTAACTTCCCCTGAAGCGATCTTCGCGGCTGCGTCCAGGCCTGCCTCGGGGGTGTTGACCAGGGCGAGGCGCACTTCGCCGCGTGCGCGGCCACCGTTATCGTCGGTGAACTCGATCTCGGTGCGCAGCTTGAGGATGCCGCGCTCCAGGCGGGTGGCGTCGAGCTCGACGACGCGGAATTCGGCCTGGAAACCGCGGGCGTTGATCGGGCGGGAGTAGCGCGAGTCGGCCTGCTGGATGAGCACGGCGGGCAGCTGGCGCTCCCAGTACTCGTCGATGGTCCAACCGTCGAAAATGGGGCTGTCCCCGGAATCGACTGCTGCCGCCAGGGAGAGGTACATCAGCTGGTTGTAGCAGATGATGAATTCGACGGCGTTGAAGTGGCCGGTGTCGTCGATATAGCAGGATTCGGGGATTTCGAAGGTGCCGCGGCTGATAATGCCGGCCGGGCCTGCCTCTTCTTTGATGCCGATGACGGGTGCGTCGGCGTGGGTCTGGACTTCTGCGGAACGCAGGTAGATACAGTCCTTGGCCCGGTAGGGGTCCATGCACTTGTGGAACAGGGCATCAGAATCGGTCAGCATAATCAGTCCTCCTTAGTCGGTGGTCGATAGTTGTTGGCCGTCTACAACAGTTACCCGGAACGACATCGCGGGGCCATTATGAGTCACGTGCAGTGCGCGGTGACACAGAGCGCGGTTATCCCAAATAACGACCTCACCAGGGGTGTAGGGGTGGGTGATGATATTTCTGTGTTCGAAGGTGTCATCACGCATGCCGGATGCTTCGAGCAGTTTCTCCAGCAGGTCCGGATCATCGGAATCGATAATGCGGTCGGTGAAGCCCTCAGAGATATACAGAATCTCCTCACCGGTGACCGGGTGGGTGATCACAGTCGGGTGCACTGCCGGCGGACTGGTCTTCTCGACCTCGTCGATAATCTCGCCCAGCGGGCGGAACACATCGTCGGGGCGAATCTTGAAATACCGGCGCACGGAGTGGGCGGCGTGGGTGCCGCGGGCTGCTTCTTTGAGTTCTTCGGGTAGGCCGGCAAAAACCTTGCCCATGTCGAGGAAGAAGGTGCCGCGGTTGCCTTCGGGCAGAATGCGCGGCGAGAACACAGTGAAGGCGAAGGGATCTGGCATGAATTGGTAGTCCGAATGCCAGAACTTACCGGTCTTCGGCACGCCGACGCGCTTGCCGTCGACGGGCACATTGGAGGATACGAAGATTTCTTCGTGCTCCGGGTGGGCGTACATCTTCTCGTAGTACGGGACGATGGTGCCGAATTTGTGGCCTATTTCGACAAGGTCGGAGGCGGGAGCGTCCTGCTGGCCGCGGAGCACAATGAGGCGGTGGTCAAAGACCGCCTGTTTCATCGCCGCGTAGTCTTCGTCGGTTGCTGTCTGGGCGTCGAAGCCGTCGACAACAAGGCCGATGCCACCGTTTTCGGCCGGCGACATGGTGATGGACATGGGCATTCCTCTTGTAGGTTTGAGACTAAGCCTGATGCCCATCACGTTATTGCACGAAGCGGATGTAGGGATAGCTAAAAAGTCCAGCGCACAACTTGAAAAAGGCCGGGAACTATGTGGCGCTTTAGTGCGACTGGGCAGTGGTGAACAGTCGCTTTACGGAGTGGAAACACAAGCTTGCCGACGTGATGGGCGTTTACTTATCCCCAGTCGGGGGCGTTCTTTCGGGGGTGACGGGGTACAGTTATTCCCGCTATGTCGAAGAAGAAGTCGAAGAAGTCAGCCGGGGGCAACGGCAACCCCGTAGTGGCCACGAACCGACGGGCCCGCCACGACTACAACATCCTGGAAACCTGGGAATGTGGAGTCGCACTGGTCGGCACCGAAGTGAAGTCACTCCGCGAGGGCCGTGCCTCACTCGTTGATGCCTTCGCCACGGTCGATGACGGTGAAGTCTGGCTACGCGGCCTGCACATTCCCGAATACGCGCAGGGTACCTGGACCAACCACGCCCCCCGCCGGGTGCGCAAACTCCTGCTGCACCGACGTGAGATCGACTCCATCGCCGGCAAAGTCCGCGACGGCAACAACACATTGATTCCGCTGAAGCTGTACTTCGTCAACGGGCGCCTGAAAGTCGAACTCGGCCTCGCTCGCGGTAAGCAGGACTACGACAAGCGACAAGCAATTAAGCGCCGTACTGAAGAGCGCGAAGTTACCCGTGAACTGGGTCGGAAGATTAAGGGCATGAAGGCCTAGGTGGCCCTTGCCGTCGGCAAGCGCCCGGTGTTACGCTGTTTCTCCTATCGGGTTGCGAGCACAATTCCCGCCCGATGGGATACGGGGCCGATTTTTGGTTTCGACTTCGTTCATTACGCCAGGGGAAGCGTGCCGGTGCAGGCTACTGACCACCGTAAGCGTCGTAGCAAACCTATAAGCGCCGAGAATACTCAGCGCGACTACGCCCTCGCTGCCTAAGCGAGCCGCGTGTCTGTCAGACCGGAATGGCCCCCGTTCCGGACCCTGGCATCGACTAGGGGGCTTGCTGGCCTGGTGAGCCGTAATACCAGGTCGGGACTTTCCTTTACGGCTGGGCCCGTCATTCCGGACATGTTCGCCTGATCCGGAGGGTCGAGTAGAGACTCCGCGCGAACTGCGCACGGAGAAGCCCTGGCAAGGTGGCGAAGGACCCGGGTTCAATTCCCGGCGGCTCCACCACACGGCAAACCCCTACCTGTTATTGCAGGTAGGGGTTTTGCTGTGCAGGTCCAGTCCAAGCCGTAGCGCGGTGGTTTTATAACGTGCAAAACCACACAGGCCGACCGAACAGTTTACCCTATTGGTTGCACTTATCTATCACTAAAAGAACTCGAGCAAAGGTTGAAAAGTTGCGAGAAAACGCTTGACCCCATCAACCTGGTTTCTATCTCGGTCGTGAATCCACAACATCCAGGGTCAAGATAACCAAAGCGGGTACACGCAGCGGAATTCGAGGACGTTGACCCTCACACTGTGGATCTAACCGTGATCTCAAAAGCTAGAAAAATGGTTATGCGAAAACGAAGTGCTGTGGCGGGTGCAGTGGCGTTAACCATCATAAGTGCGCCGACGGCATCAGCGATTATGTCAGTGACGCGTATGTCGGCGGCACTCCCGCTCCGGTCATCGAAAACCAAATCTATTAACCCGAGCAACCCTGCATTGTCTAAGTACGTGGGCTTAGTAAACTTGCCGTGAATTCAGTGGGGGGGATTAAGGTAAGCCCAGTTTTCTAGGCTCGGAGCAGATTCGGCGGTTCTGTCTTCCTTGCCCATTCGGAAGACAAGGACGGAGTTGCTTGATCTTTGGTAGAGCTTCTTATCTTCCCCGAAGGTTAGTTCTCCACCCGAATTTGGGTATGACTCGAACCGAAGAGGAGATGTTTCACCTTGGCTGAAATTGATGTTGTACGCGCTTGGAAGTCAGATTCATACCGAGGCGCACAGACTGAAGATAAACTAGCGGATTTGCCGGATAATCCAGCGGGCATTTCAGAGCTAAACGAGGCTGAGTTGATGAATGTCGGTGGCGGTGGCACCCCTGCTGCGGCGGCTATTCATTCCTGGTTTGCTCTGCTGCGTCGGTTATTGCGTCCTTCTCTGGTTGGACTGGGGATTAACGCCGGGTTCTAACGCATGTAACTCGAAAGCCCCTTGAAAAACAACTTAACGAAGGGACTTCGTAATGCCGGTAGAAGATTTAGCGAACCCGGATATCGCCCGTGCATGGAAAGATGAGGCTGACCGAGCCTCTCTAACCCCTGAGCAGAAGGCTGTCGTGCCTGACGACCCGGCGGGGATCGCGGAACTGTCCGAGGATGAACTCGTTGCGGCCTTTGGCGGTGGAACTCCCCTGTTCGCCTATTGGGCGAGTGCAGTGACAGGTGCTATTGCGGGCGCATCGAGCGTCTACATAACTACTCGTTAACGTTTATCACCAGGGTACTCATCTCTTTAGGTTTCAGGTTTTGACTGCATAATGCCTTATTTTAGCTTGATTGTTCCCACGTTTAATCGGTCCAGCAAAATCCGTTGGACTACTGAGTCTGTTCTAGCGCAGGAAACCGACGATTAGGAATCGATTATCATATCTGACGGCAGTACAGATGACACGGAGGCTGCGGTCAGATCGTATAGGGACCCGCGGGTCCATTTGCTCGTACTCTCAGAGAAATCTGGCCATCCAAGTGCTCCGCGCAACAAAGGACTTGAACGCGCAAGAGGACAAGGCATCTGCTATCTAGACCACGATCACGCGTTTGAACCCCAACACCTGACCACGCTTCGATCCGTGTATGAAGAGAAAGGTGTGCAAGTTGTAGCAACAGCCGCGCATTTGTTGACGCCGACTCTCATGAGTTTTATGGCTCTTCCGTGCTCGATCTATTCTGGCACCGCGAGTTTCAGGCGCTGAAACCCATTTTTCAACCGACCCGGGTTTCAATGCGAAAAGAGGTGGCTCACACAATAGGTCCTTGGACAAGCGAGAAAGATGTACTTGAGGACTGGGATTTCTGGTTGAGAATCGCTGTGGCTGCCTTGATCTTTTACGTGGTATGTGAACGCAGTGTCAAAATCACTCGGTCGAGTTCGTATAGGTTCAAATAACTCCCCGTTAAATGGCAAGTCCCGCTCGGTCATGCTAGGACACGCGAACAGGCGGTAGACTTAGCAAAGCGTGGGCAAACAGCCAGCAACTTGGAAAGGGCAAGGACTACAACCCAAGTAGAGGCTACCGAATGGTACGAGTCGCTTTGGGACGAGGCTCTAGTCGCGCCTGTTGATTCAAGGGTGAGCCGATGGTGCCTAGTTAACTGCAGCTTGCGCGGTTGGTACAACACCAGGCAAGTCGGTTCCCGTAGCCACCTCTAAGAGCGGTACCGCTCGATAATGGAGGCTTCGACATCGGAGTGGACCTACTCACTGTGGATCGGCGACATTCACAATTGGTCGCCGACACGCTTAATCGACGGTTTCCATGCAACCTAGCACTGGTGCGAACTCTGATGAAGGAGTCTGGCGTCGACCTGGTCGGGTAGGTCTACTAAGTCGTTACCTAGTCTTCTCGTTGTAACGGTTGCTTGGAACGAGGAAAATTTTCTTCCTCATTTCGTGCATCACTACACAAAATTGGGCGCGTCGATATCGATCTTCGATAACGAGTCAACTGATGCGACCGGAGAGATCGCCACCCAGTGGCCTGGTACGACGGTTAGCTCATTCGACACTAACAACACATTGCCGGATGATGTCAACTTTCGCATAAAGTCTACGGCGTGGCGGGGCCCTGAGGCACCACCTGTAGACAGGGTAATTTGCGTCGATATCGATGAACTGATTCACCATTCCAATTTGAGGCAATATCTCGGCTCGTGCGACGAGGCTGGTTACGATGTAGTGGTACCGATGGAAGTGAATATGGTACCTCCTACACCGAGGCTAGACGATGTGTCGCGGGAGGTTTGCTCTTTATTGCCACTTATCCGTAGAGGAGTAGTAAACGCCCTTTACAGTAAGTCAGTTATGTTTCAGCAAAACTAATCGAGGCGGTCACCTTCACTCCGGGCGCTCGTGCCGCACGGTTTGCCCCATAACCTCATATGACGGGAGACCGTGTTGGTATCCCGCGGCCCCGGCCACCTTTTCCAAGTACTCTTTCCGTGGAGAGCAACCCCCGGGTGATAACGACCCGTTACTTCTGCACTACCGGGTCATAACCCGGACATTGTAGCTCGGTGGCATGAGAGGGAGGAAAGGCGTAGTAGAGTCAACCGTCAGTTGGGAATGGGTGCACACTACGGGATCGCTAGAACTGTTCTTCAAGATTATCTCCGGTGGCTGGAGGAGCACGCGAATATACACATCTAAATCACCCCACCGCCATTGTTAAGATCGCGCTACAGGCCGGATTGCTGACGTCGTATTTGCCCATTTCTTAGTTGGGTCAGCACGTAAAGCTGTAGTAGTACCGGGTAAAGGTGTCCGATGACTCCTACCGTCACGAGAACCATGGAAGCCGCCCATGCACCTTCTGCCAGACCGGTCCACGCTGCGCAGACGACATGAAGGAAAAACGCCCACCCGTGCCCCGCGGCTCCAGCCCGAATATGCTGTGGATCCCAGGGATCACTTCCTCGCAGAGAGAAAATTTGCCTGTTCCAGCCGATTATAGATAGCAAGGCATTGAACCGCTTCACTCCTAATCGTCTAAAATTCGCACGTGAGAGCGATAGAGTCTCCCATATGCAAACCGGTATGCAGCGCTCTAGCGATCCCCCAACGAAGGGCGCACATCCAAACCCCAATAGAATCACCGTGATTACGAAACCCGTCGTACCAGCAGCGGGCTCAGTCAACACGATTATTAGACCGGAGATTGCTGCAACTGTTACTAGCAGAGCGATCATGGGCGTTCGTTCACCGAGGGCTTAGAGCCCTCCAGTACCATATGTTCGATGGAATTCAGCCGCTCGTCACCGAGCAGTCGACCGTGATGTTCTAGTCCGGTTAGCATCTGGTGTTTACTGACGAGAGGTGTCGTCCAAGAAAGAGATTCAAATCCTGCCTTTTCAAAAACTTGTCTTAGGACTCCACGCGTGTATAGGGATCGGTGCCCGTGATTGTAAAAGGAGGAGTTCAAAGTGAATGTGGGATCATTGCTATACGGATTTTCCCCAAAAGGAGAATTAACAACGCGAACATACTGGTTTTGAACGCTGTTTCTTTCTTTTGCAATAAGTCCGCGAAGCCGCTGGAGATCGGGGGTCGACACTCGGATTACGCCGCCTGGTTTGAGGATGCGGAAAACCTCCGCAACCATAGCTGTGCCGGCTGTGAAGGAGAGATGCTCGATTAGGTGCTCGCAGAAGACTGCGTTTATAGAGTCGTTGGGTAGTGGAAGTGGTTCAGCAGCGTCTATAGGTAGATAGTCAGGGTGAAGTGGGGAGCTATCCGAATTGAGCCAACCGGGAAGCGCGACGCGGCCGGTACCGAGGTGGAGTCGCGGGCAAGGCTCGTTCTGAAGGTACGCTTCAATTTGTCGATGTTCATCTTCGTAGTTTTCCATTACGGGCGTCTCCGGTGCACGCTGTTCCATCTATTTTTATGCTTTCTATAGTAGAGCTACCCCGCCCGGTGTTAGATCAAATCACGGGATGGCGCATTACTAAAAAGTGGTGTTTTCGTGGTCTTGACTCGTTTATAGTGATGCTTTGTTCTTTTGGGCGACTACCTCGGCGTTCGCTTCTTAAATGCCGCTGAACCTTCATCCATTTCATCATAGACTCAGACAAAGTTGCCTCAACATAAACGTAGACAACGTTGTCTCGGTTTTAGGCGGAGTGACTATGGCAAAGAATAACACTAACCCAGCAAGGCGAACCTTTCGAGAGTCCGCCCTGTGAGAATACGTGGAAGCGCGTCAACAGGCGGAATTAAACCCGCCATCCGCGACATGCCGAATTCTGAGGGCGCTTAGCAGACCGATCTGCGCTTTATCGAGTGGTTCTTAGGGCTGACTCGGTCGTGGTTAGCACTCCTCAATAACCCTTGGCAAGCAGTGTCGGGATTTCATCCTTCTCGGTAGTTGACCCACAGCATTGAGATGGACTTGATGCAGGTCATCCGAACTCAGCTCATCCGCTGTGTGGCGGATAGTCTTGAGAAGCGCCGGATGGCCGGAGGCCTGGTCGGCTTTTTCGGTGTCGAGTGTTTTGATGATTTCTCTCGCTGGCTGAGCTCCGCCGAGAGAAGCGATCACTGTTTCGAAAACCGGGAGCAATTATGCGGGTAGATGCGCCGTGCGAAAGCCGTTCCGGTCCTCTAAGCCCCGGCGCGGCCAGCAGACTCCGTAGCGCTGTCGTACAGGTCAGACCGAGCAACCTATACCCCTATTACTCATACCGGGGACACCCTTGAGCTTCAAGGGTGCGACCTCAGCCCTCGTATATGCTCTAGCCGCGCGCTTCACGGAAGGTCGCAAAGTTAGGCTTAACCGGGTTTCACATTACAACCTCATTTACATCAGGACTTTCTCGCGGAACACATTGACCGTCCCTATTTCAACAGGCCGAACTCTAAAACGAAAATAAATACGAGCAGGTTGTCCGAAACTGCAGTTCACCGCGAAAGCGGTCTAGGGACGGCGCCGACGTCATTGGCAGTGGCGGTATCTAGGCCGCAACCGGCAACCAACCCTCGTCGAAAGATCTCATCCGAGACAAGCGACAAGCAATTAAGCGCCGCACCGAAGAACGCGAAGTTACCCGTGAACTGGGTCGGAAGATTAAGGGCATGAAGGCCTAGGTGGCCCTTGCCGTCGGCAAGCACCCGGTGTCACGCTGTTTCTCCTATCGGGTTGCGAGCACAATTCCCGCCCGATGGGATACGGGGCCGATTTTTGGTTTCGACTTCGTTCATTACGCCAGGGGAAGCGTGCCGGTGCAGGCTACTGACCACCGTAAGCGTCGTAGCAAACCTATAAGCGCCGAGAATACTCAGCGCGACTACGCCCTCGCTGCCTAAGCGAGCCGCGTGTCTGTCAGACCGGAATGGCCCCCGTTCCGGACCCTGGCATCGACTAGGGGGCTTGCTGGCCTGGTGAGCCGTAACACCAGGTCGGGACTTTCCTTTACGGCTGGGCCCGTCATTCCGGACATGTTCGCCTGATCCGGAGGGTCGAGCAGAGACTCCGCGCGAACTGCGCACGGAGAAGCCCTGGCAAGGTGGCGAAGGACCCGGGTTCAATTCCCGGCGGCTCCACCACACGGCAAACCCCTACCTGTTATTGCAGGTAGGGGTTTTGCTGTGCAGGTCCAGTCCAAGCCGTAGCGCCCGTTCGGCTGGCGCTAGTGATTAGGGTGCAACGAGTGCTGCGCCTCAGACGGGAGCCGCAAGCTAGGGCGCCTTGAGATTGAGACGCCCTACTCTAAGTCTTTACCTTCGTGAATATAAAAGGATTCCTGTTGCGAAGCATTGACACATTCGTTAGTTTTAGAATGCGCTCAACAGCGTAAACCTCATGTACCTTCTACGCACTGCGGTCTTGCTGGATATCGGCGTAGTGGCGTTCATCGTGGGGGACCTGGTGTTCGACACAGTTCCGAAATGTCAGAGGAATACTTTCGCAAGGCTGTGGCGTACGTACCTCAGGATATCCAACTGAATAACCGGCAGCTTGCGGAAAACATTGACTTCACCGGTGCTGCCCCTGATCCGGAGCTGGTGTGGACCGCCGCTCAGATCTCCGGCGCGATCGAGTCCATGCCGCTGGGGTATCACACGGAGATTCAGGAGATGGGCGCGAATCTCTCCGGTGGTCAGCGCCAGCGCATTGCATTCTCCCGAGCGATCGCGAGGGGACCAAAAGATAATTGTCCTCGATGAAGCAACCTCCGCTTTGGACAACGTGACAGAAAGGGACGTGGCACTATGCCTCGCGGAGCTGAACTCGGCGCAGATAGTGATCGCACACTGGACGTCCACGATCTGCTCAGCGGACAGAATCCTAGTCCTCAGGGATGGCCACCTTGTTCAGGAGGGCACATTCAGCGAATTGATGAGCAAGCACGGAGGAGCTCAATGCGACTCGTCAAGAGGTGCAGGGATGACAGAGAGAAAGCGTTGCGCGAGCCGCCGAACCCCCACAAACCAACAATTACAGTAAATAACACACAAGATTTAGAGAAAACGACCGAAAATGATTGAAGTAAACAACGTAGAAAAAACCCTCGGTAGGGAGAAGATTCTGCAGGGAGTTTCCTTTAGTGCTCCTGCAGGAAAGATCACCGGCTTCCTGGGACCCAACGGATCAGGCAAGACCACCACATTCAAGGTCATGCTCAACCTCATGAGGCCGGATAACGCTGACGCAGCAGTCACATATGCCGGTGAAAAGCTCAGCCACTTCCCCCTTCCCCTTACCCATGTGGGGGCATCAATGGACATCAACGCCATGGATAAGTACCGCAAGGGAATCGATCACCTTCGTTCTCTCGCGCCGCTTGCCCAATGCTCTGAGGCTCGGGTCCATAAACTCATGGAAGAGGTTGGCCTAGCGGACGCGAAGAATAAACGTGCCGGGTCATACTCTATGGGGATG
The DNA here is from genome assembly GCF_019209905.1 of Corynebacterium sp. TAE3-ERU12. GTDB lineage: Bacteria > Actinomycetota > Actinomycetes > Mycobacteriales > Mycobacteriaceae > Corynebacterium. The sequence goes on from NZ_JAHUTM010000002.1 coordinate 115,606, forward strand.
AAGCAGCGCCTTGCACTAGCCGCTGCGCTGCTGGGTGACCCAGATTTCCTCGTTCTCGACGAGCCCGCCAATGGGTTAGATCCCGAGGGCATCGCGTGGATTCGTAATTACCTGCGCACCCTTGCTGACCAAGGCAAGACCGTCGTGATCTCCTCGCACCTGCTCAACGAGGCACAGAAGTTCATCGACTATGTGGTGATCATTAAACAGGGGCGAATCGATTACGAAGGAGACATCGCGCAGTTGCATGCACTCTGCGAACAGCGCACCGGAAGAAAAGTGACTGACTTGGAAGAAGCTTACCGGGTCGTCACGACTCAGGAGGAGAACTAAATATGTTGGGACCGCAACTTATATCCGAGTGGAAGAAGGCCACGACCAGCATCGCATGGTGGGCCGTAGGTGCTCTCATTGTCGCGGCCAACGTCTTAATCACGGGCTTCTTTACCTTTGTGGGGCTTCACATAAAGCGCTCACCCATCGATGTGGGCGCCCCAGATTCCGTGAGTATGCTCCTCACGGTTGGCGTAGCGTTTTCCTTAATGTTGCCGCTCATTTTGGGCATGCTAATCGTCAATCTCGAGTTTTCTAACAACACCGTCATATATTCCTTCCTGGGGAATCCACGCCGCAGTGGTCTTTACCTCACCAAGCTCGTGACCTGCGCGGTGTCGACCATGTTGTTCTCAGTCGTGTTTGCCCTGTTGTCTTTGGCGGTTGTTGCAGGGTTGCTGTCCACCTCTGCGGATTCTGCAGCCGTCTTCACAGGGCAAACGTGGGGGACTCTGCTGAGCATCGTGGTGGTCAGCGCCCTTATAGGCGTCATTGGAGGTGCCTTGGGTGCCTTGGTGACCAAACCATTGCTGGCTATTGTTCTCATTATTTTGTTGAGCCAGGTTATTGAGCCAATTATTCGGGTTGCCGCCCCAGCCGAGGTGCAGGCGTATCTTCCTACTTCCTTAGTCGACGCTAGCCTGGGTGGCGGTTTCCTGGGGCAGATGTTCAACAGTGAGCAGCTGTCTCAGCCACTGGCGTTAGGCATTATTGCCGCGGTGGCTGTGATTCTCAGTGTTCTCGGTGGTGTGAAGTACACACGTCAAGAGGTGTAGGCCCGGTGCGGAAGAATAAGGTGCTGCTCGACACCACCATTGCGTTTCTGCCGGAGCTGTAGAACGAGACGAAGAAACAGGCCGTCAGGGAGCTTATTGAGAAGTTTGCGAGATCGATTCACACTGCAACGATCCCTAATTCGGGACTAAGCGCGACTTCACCGCAAATGGCCTCGATAAGCCGTGGCTGACCGTACCCCAGATCTACCTATGTGCGACCTAGGGCGCCCGCACAGCCCGAATTGTTGGTTACTCGGTGAGTGACCGGCTGCATTGTCGACGCTCTGTAGCAGCACGAAATGATCGGGGCCATAGGCCAAGCCGGTGGTGCCGAGAATAACTCAGGATCGATATCCTCACCTCGATCTAACGGGTCTACCAACTACGCCACCGACAGGCCCGCCTGGCATGGGGGACTCCCATTGAGTGTGAGGCAAGCAGGAAACCGGCCGAGAGTCTCGCATCCTGACACCCCAACCGTCACCTAAGCGCGCAGCACTCCCCAATGATGTTCTCTGTAAGGCAGCATCGAAAATGATTTACAAACAACACTTGAGGTTGACGACTAGCCTCAATATCCTTGGCTAGGGGTATAGGGGCCGATCTGATCACTTCTCACTTAAATTGACACTTTATTGAAAGCGGTTTTAGGATAGCTAAGTTTGCGTCGATCGTCTTTTATTTTATAATTTCTAATCTGCTTTCGTTGCTCTGCTTCTTTATTTCTACTCAGTCCTCTAAAGGTGGGTTTAAGTGTTTAAAGTGGCATCAAATGCCGGGTATTATGACGCCGAACACCCTTGTCGACCGTGAGTCGTGGATTGTCGCTCACAAGGCAACTGCTACAGGCTTTATGCTTCTCGCGGTGTTCTTTACCCTGGTAGGCGTAGCTGCTATAGCTGCTCTATTCTATCTGTCGGAATATTCCAGGGTAGTGTTCGGTGGTGGATTTTTAGTGGCGATGCTGTTGTTTGGCGTTCTTATTATTATTGGAGATCGTGCGGCAGCAAATTTCCAAAAGCGACGCTAATGTTATCTCGCTTAATTTGTTGTGTTAATAACGAGCCTTATTTGGCAATTTAGCTCACAGTTTGGCCGTCCTTAGCGTCTTTTGGGCTAAGGCTGTATCTGCGTGTATTTAGCAGGTAGTGGAAACGTTTCGTCGTTCAGAGCTTGATGGGTGATCGACTATTTTCACTTTTCGGGACACTTCCTACTACAGCAGCTCTCAAGTGTCCTCTTCCTAGTCAACCGTCGTCGAAACGGTCCTTAGGCTTGGCAATCAACGGGAAAAACTTTGAACTGTACCTGCTCTTTTAAGTGGGTGCTTGCCCCGAGCAGTATGAACACGGGCGGCGCGCCGGTGTTCTGCAGCACGATACCTACCACGCCGACGCCGATGAGGGCCGTCAGAAGATTATTGACGGTGGCGCTCTGCCGGGCAAACACCACCAGCCTGGCACGCAACCAAGACCGGAAGAAGAACAAGACGGAGATAGGCGCGTGCACTGGGAAGCTCCTGTCAACGCCAACTATGACGTAGACGAATGGGCGAAAAGGCAGATCCCTGCCACCGCGAGCGCTCCCCAGAGGAATGCGAGGTCGGGGACGTAATTTTAGCTAAGGATGTGACTCACAGATGTCGACTTCCGTGCCTATTCTTCGCCCTTGTTAATCTTAGGAGTCAGCACGTAGCCCACGAACGCTGCCGAAAGAGCAACTATCACAGTCACCACTACACCCTGCTGCGAATCAAATCCCTCGAACATCAGCCCGGCGATTACCAGAACAATCATGAAAGTGAGCCAAGCTGCGTAGTAACGAGTCACGGTATTCCTTTCGAAGATCAGGAAAATGTTCGAAGTCGAAGGTACAGCGGGATTGAGTGTTTAAACACTCCTCGCCAGCAAATAGGCTTAGGCCGAGTGAGACTGCGCAAAGGCGACCACGTCCGGAAAGAAAAAGTGGTCCACTTTTCACTAACCGATTCAAAGCCCCAAGATCCCTCCGAGTCTTGGAGTCCCAGCACTGCCACCATCTGACGTAACGCGATCGCACCTGTCAGACCTGGTACCCATCACTCAATCTGCTGATGCCGGCGACACCATCAGTTTTAAAACCGCAGAGTCGATTCTCGTACACGCTCTAGTTGTGCGCTTCCGACAGTTCCGGCTGGGTCGGGTTGGTGGTCTCGCCAGAATCGACGCAACCCACGTTGCAGCCATTCCGGAAACGAAACTGCGGGTTTGTTGCTAAACCACATCGGTTTCCTCGTCGTTCCGCTACCGCACCGGTACACCCGGGCCGAGGTCAATACCGGCGAGGTACCAGACCACGAAGAACGCGAACCAACCCACAATCATCGCCAGCGAGTACGGAATAGTCAGCGAGATCAGGGTGCCCACACCAGAATTCTTGCGGTAGCGCTGCAAGAACGTCAGTGCCAGCGCGAAGTACGGCGACATTGGCGTGATGATATTGGTCGGGGAGTCACCGATACGGAACAGCATCTGGGTGACCTCAGGGGCAATATCGACGTACATCAGCATCGGCACCACCACCGGGGCCATCAGCGCCCACTGGGCCGAACCCGACGTGATGAACAGGTTCAACAGCGCGACCAGCAACACCAGTGCCGCGAAGAGCAGCAGCGGCGGCAGGTCAGCGCGAGTGAGCAGCTCCGCGCCGCGAATGGCGGTCCACCGGCCCAGGTTCGACCAGTCGAAGTAGGCGGTGAACTGGGAGACCGCGAAGAACAGCACCATCATGGTGGTCAACGTGCCCATGCCCTTTTCCATGAAGGCCGGGATATCGCCGGAGTTCTCAATCGTGCCGACGCGGATGCCGTAGGCAATACCGGTGGCAGCGAAAAGCAGAGCAATCGGGACCACAATGTCGGTCAGCAGCGGGGAGTTGAGAATGCCGTCGCCCTCGCCACGAAGCGGGGAGCCCGGGATGAACAGCAGCGCCGCCCAAATAGCAGTAACCACCAAAGCCGCGATGGAACCGGCGATGAGGCCGGAGCGTTCCTTGTCGGTGATCTCCAGCTTCGGTGTCGAATCCTCGTCCTCTTCGGCTTCTTCATCGTCGTTATTGCCACCAGAGGTAAACGAGGCTGCCTCATAGTCAATCTCGTCATCATTCATGGTGCGGGCAGCGTAGCTCTCGACGAAGAACTCAGTAACCGCAGTAATAATCAGTGCCAGCACAATTGCCGAAGCCATCGAGAAGAAGTAGTTCGACAACGGGCTGACCACATACTCCGGGTCGACGAACTGGGCCGCCGAGGTCGAAATGCCGGCGAGCAGCACGTCAGTGATATTCAGCACCAGCGAGGAGTTAAAGCCTGCCGACGAAGCCGCAAACGCCACCATCGCACCCACAATGGGGTTACGCCCAACAGCGCGGAAAGCCGCCGCACCAATCGGAATCAAGATGACGTACACAGCGTCGGAAGCAATAGAACCAGTGACACCGGTCAAGGCAATAACGAAGGTCAGCAACCAACCATGGGAGACCTTGCCGATAGCCGCGCGCATCGCAGTGCCGATAAAACCGGAGTACTCGGCGACCGCCACACCCAGCATGCAGACAATAATCAAGCCCACCGGTGCGAAGGACATGAAATTCGACACCGCATCGGTGACCATGCGGGTGAGGAACTCCGCCGTCAGCAGGCTTTGGACCTGGACTTCCTCACCGGTGCCGGGGTCCGTGGCACTCATCCCCGCCATGGAACCCAGCCAGGACGAGAGGATGACTACGCCAGCGAGGATGACAAATAGCCAGAATGGGTTGGGCAGTTTATTACCGATCCGCTCCAGAGCCGAGAGAAAGCCATTTGGGCGTTCGGTGGTAGTGGTTTCAGTCATGCTGGGCCCCTTTGGGCTGGTTAGGCGGAATGATCCGCGGCTCGGGCGGCGGCCTTCAGGCCTGCCTCGGGAGTGTTGACCAGGGCGAGGCGCACTTCGCCGCGTGCGCGGCCACCGTTATCGTCGGTGAACTCGATCTCGGTGCGCAGCTTGAGGATGCCGCGCTCCAGGCGGGTGGCGTCGAGCTCGACGACGCGGAATTCGGCCTGGAAACCGCGGGCGTTGATCGGGCGGGAGTAGCGCGAGTCGGCCTGCTGGATGAGCACGGCGGGCAGCTGGCGCTCCCAGTACTCGTCGATGGTCCAACCCTCGAAAATCGGGTTGTCACCAGCATCAACAGTTGCCGCCAGGGAGAGGTACATCAGCTGGTTGTAGCAGATGATGAATTCGACGGCGTTGAAGTGGCCGGTGTCGTCGATATAGCAGGATTCGGGGATTTCGAAGGTGCCGCGGCTGATAATGCCGGCCGGGCCCGCTTCGTCCGAAACGCCCTTAACCTCAGTGTCGGCGCTGGTCTGGACTTCTGCAGAACGCAGGTAGATACAGTCCTTGGCCCGGTAGGGGTCCATGCACTTGTGGAACAGGGCATCAGAATCGGTTAGCACAAAACCACCTCTTTACGTAGTGCTCGACAGTGGATGACATGTGACGCACAGTGACGTGCGTGCGTGGTTAACCTAGTTTATGGGCTAAGCCAGGAGAAGGTGCCCACTCGCGAAATATTGCAAAAGCCCGCCCCGAAACACTCCGGGAGCGGGCTTTTTACAGCGATGCTGGCTTATTTCAACACCGACGCGACCATGTGGCCAATGGCGACAGAACCATTAATCGTCGGATGCAGCTTCATATTGTGCTTCGACGTGGTGTCAAACCAACCCGAGACATAGCGCTCACTAGGCTTCGCGCATGTCGAATGCGGCCCGGTGGCGTCGTAGAGGTTAATGAACCACGCATCAGCCTCGCGTGAGGCGGCGATCAGGGTGTTATTCAGCGAGGCCTCAAGCGCGTCCAAACCCGGGGCAATGATCTCATGATTATTTTCCGGGTCCGTATTAATCAGGCACACCTTGTCCTGGTGGGCCACCCGGGGATAGCCAACGATATACACGTGTGCGCCCGGGGCAACAGCACGCACCCGGTCCGCGACGCGCTTGACAGTGGCGCGGAACGCCGAGGCCGGATTCCCCCCATTAGTAGCCGCATCAGCCCACGCGAAAGCATCCAAACCGCCGTACATCAACAGCACCTTGTCGGTCTTCGGGCCGACATCGCCACGCGAAATCGCGGTCTCGACGAAAGTCAGCAGCTGCGCCGCCGGAATACGGCCGGTGCCGTTACAGGAATAATCGGCCAAATTAGCCTCGCCCACACCCGAAACACGGGCGGCGACATGCGGCCAACTATTCGGGTCCTGGCCACAGCCGGACATCTGGCCCGCCACCCTAGAGCGCGAGGCAGCCTCCGGGTCATAACCACGGGCATAAGAGATAGGGGAGACCGTCGGATTAGCGGCGTACGAATCACCAAACACCACCATCTCCTTGCCCTCACCGCCAGCAGGAATACCGGGAAGTGCAGGTTGGGCGCCAGCAACAGGAGCTGCAGCAACCAACGCCAAGGCAGCAGTGGCGGCAGCAATAGCCCGGCGGGCTACCGAACGTGCCGGCAAAGAAGAAGGCATGAAGAGTCTCCGATCAGGATTTCGACAGTGAAATAGTAGTTCTTGCCAGCAATATCGTCTGCCGCACGCCCCCAAGGTGGGGGAATCAGTCCAGCTCGCCGTCAAAAGTAGCGCGCAGCGCAGCAATCACACCGTCGGCCACACCAGCCCCGTCATGCAGCGTGATGTCATCCTCAGCGAAAAGACCGCCCTCGGCGAGCTCAGCGTCGGCAGGCCGCGGCTGGATCAGCGTCAGCTCCGGGCCCTCGTCAATAACTGCGGAAATCAAGCGGGCGCGGCGGGCCACACCGTCGGCAACGCTGGCCTGAACCTCCTCCAGCGTCATATTCGACACAGTGTCATCATCCTCGGGATCGACGATGAGAACCTCCTGCACCAACACCGCGCCGACGACACCACGCGGCCACGAAGTGCGGGCAATAAAATCCGCCAACTCGGGGCTACCGCCCTCAACTCCCTCCGGTAGCGGCTCCTGCGTCACCAACGCCAGCGGCGAATCATCAAGCGCAGCATCCAGCGCCTGCGCCACCAAATCCGCAGGCACCAAGGCGATGAGCTGCGGCGGGTTGCCCCAACCGTCGGCATGCGCAAGCTCCACAGCCTCCAGTGCGGCGCGGTTAAGCGCCTGCGGGAGCCGCCACGTTTCCGAATCCATGAGGACCTCTCTCTGCCGGTTGCTGGGGCAAGTTCCGCAGCCACAGTGCAACTTCTTTACAGTGGAATTCAACCCAACACCCATCACGCGGGTGTGTGCCGAACAATAGCCGAGGAGAACGCTTCGTTGTCCACCCCCTTCACACAAAGCCCGGGGTCTAAGCGCTCACGTGCGCTGTCGATCACCGCAGCCGTAGTGGCCTTCCTTTTCTTCTTCGTCCCCTTCCTGGTGTCGCTCTATGTCGACTTCCAGTGGTTCGGTGAAGTTGGCCAACGCGGCGTCTTCACCACCGTCTGGCTGACCCGCATCGCGCTCTTCCTTATCGTCGGGCTGATTTTCGGTGGCATCGTTGCCGCAGCACTCAGAATGGCCTGGCGCGCCCGGCCACCAGAAGACCCCAGTGTGGACCCGGCCAGCCCCGTCGCCGCCTACCGACGGCTCGCTGAGAATATGTCCCGCAGCGCACTTATCGGGCTGCCCATTATTTTCGGCATCTTCGCTGGCGCAGTAGCCCAGGCCTCCTGGCGTGAAGTCCAGATGTTCCTCAACGCCAAGGACTTCGGCGCCACCGACCCCCAGTTCGGCAAAGACTACGGCTTCTACGCCTTTGAGCTGCCCTTCTGGTCCTTCGTGGTTGGGACTTTGCTGCTCGCAGTCATGCTGGCATTCATGCTGTGCCTATTCAGCCACTACTTGCTCGGCGGCATCCGCGCAGGCAATCCCGTCACCGGCGAGAAAATGCGCATCACCTCGGCCGCCCGCGCCCAGCTGGCGACCTGGGCCGGCATGTTCATGGTGCTCAAGGCCATCAGCTACTGGCTGGACCGCTACGAACTGCTGAACAACCGGCAGGCAACCTTCACCGGTGCGTCCTACACCGATATCAACGCCCTCCTGCCCGCGAAAATTGTGCTGCTGGTGATCTCCATCCTGGTCGCCGCCGCCTTCTTCGCCGCCATCTTCCTGCGCAACCTCGCCATCCCCGCGATGGCCACGGTGCTGATGTTGGTGTCCGCAGGTGTTATCGGCGTGGCCTGGCCGCTGGCGGTCGAGCAGTTCTCCGTCGACCCGAACCGTGCGGCCAAGGAACGCGACTACATCGAGCGAAATATCCAAGCCACCCGCTACTTCTACGGGCTTACCGACGAAAACGTCACCATTGACCGCAATTGGGGCGGCAAGGCCGAGAAGGCCGATGACCCGGAGGCGGCGGCTGAGGGGGCCGAGTCCATCGCTGAAGACTCCGGCACCCTGTCCAATATCCGCATCCTCGACCCTGAGGTGCTGCCGCCGACGTTCACCCAGCAAAAGCAGCTGAAGAACTTCTACGGCTTCCCCGACATCCTTGCCATGGACCGCTATGAGGTCGACGGCGAAATGCAGGACTTCGTCGTCGCCGCCCGCGAGCTCAACCCGCAGACCCTGCAGGGCAACCAGAACAACTGGATTAACCGGCACACCGTGTACACCCACGGCAACGGTTTCGTCGCCGCGCCGGCCAATAAGGTCGACGAGGTCGCCGCTGAGGCCGGTTCCTCGCGTGGTGGCTACCCCATCTACACCGTGGCGGACCTCTTCGAATCCGAAGACCCCAACGGCATGAACCTGGACCTGAAGCAGCCGCGCATCTACTACGGGCCGCTGATTGCTGATTCCGACGCTGACTACGCCATCGTCGGCGGCAATGGTTCCGGCAACGATGTTGAGTACGACGCCGACGGCCGGAACTTCACCTATGACGGTGTCGGCGGCGTCGGCATCGGCAATGTCTTCAACCGCGCCGTCTACGCCACCAACTACCAGGAACTCAACATCCTGCTCACCGACCGCATCGGCGACGACTCGAAGATCATTTTCGAGCGCGACCCCCGCGACCGCGTGCAGAAAGTAGCCCCGTGGCTGACCACCGACACCCGCACCTACCCGGCCGTGATTGATGGCCGCATTAAGTGGATTGTCGACGGCTACACCACCCTGGCTGATATGCCGTACTCGCAGCGCATGAGCCTGCAGGAAACCACTGCGGACTCGCTGAACCCCGACGGCACCCCGCGCCCGCTGCCGAATAATGACGTCAGTTATATCCGCAACTCGGTCAAGGCCGTGGTGGATGCCTACGACGGCACCGTGGACCTCTACGAATTCGACCAGAACGACCCGGTGCTGCAGGCCTGGATGGGGATCTTCCCCGGCGTGGTGCACCCCAACGAGCAGATCACTGACGAGCTGCGCCAGCACCTGCGCTACCCCGAGGACCTGTTCAAGGTGCAGCGCGAACTGATGGCGAAGTACCACGTCTCTAACCCGGCGACGTTCTTCACCTCGGACTCGTTCTGGTCGGTGCCCAATGACCCCACCGCCCCAGAGGAGCAGGGCCTGTCCCAGCCGCCGTACTACGTCGTGGCTGCTGATCCGGAAACCGGCCAGCCCAGCTTCCAGCTGATTTCGGCCTACCGTGGCCTGGACCGTGAGTTCCTTGCCGCGCATATGACGGTGTCTTCTGACCCCGACGATTACGGCAAGATCACTATCCGAGCATTGCCGACGGACACCCAGACCTTGGGCCCGAAGCAGGCGCAGGACACCATGATGTCTGCCGACGAAGTCGCCCAGGACCGCACGCTGCTGGAAGGCGCCAATGTGGTGACCAACGGCAACCTGCTCACCCTGCCTGTCGGCGATGGCGAGATCCTCTACGTCGAGCCGATTTATACCCAGCGCAAGGGGCAGGAAACCGCCTTCCCGAAGCTGCTGCGCGTGCTGGTGTCCTACCGCGGTGAGGTCGGCTATGGCGCCACCGTGGCCGAAGCCCTCGACCAGGTCGGTATCGACCCGGCGGCGGCCACCCGAGTTGCCGGCGACCCCGTCGATGAAGGCGATAAGCCCGACGACGAGAGCGATGAAGACACGAGCAAGCCTGCGGATGCTGATGACGCAGATAAGCCCTCCGGCAAGGTTGACGCTGCTGCACGCGATGCCGCGGTAGAGCGCATCAATGCCGCGTTGGACAAGCTCTCCAAGGCCCAGCGTGATGGCGATTTCGGTGCCCAGGGCCAGGCGTTGGCGGAACTGGACCAGGCTGTGCGTGATTACCAGAAGGCAAACGGACAATAAGGCGGCTGACCTGGCGATTGGTGTTTATGGCGGGGTGACTGTTAAGGTTGCACACGTTGGTCGAGAGGCCAACACCCGCTGTGAATATCACAGTCGACGCGGGGTGGAGCAGCTCGGTAGCTCGCTGGGCTCATAACCCAGAGGTCACAGGTTCGAATCCTGTCCCCGCTACCACGTTCGATTGAACCCCCTGGACTTCGGTCCGGGGGGTTTCGTCATGTCTGGGGGAGGGGCTGTGACCTCGTCGGTGGCAGATCCGTACCGATTGCGCAGATCCGTGCGAAATTCCGTACGGATCTGCGCAATTGGTACGGATCTGTGGTGGTGGGGGGGCGGAAGCGGCGCGGCGGGCTACGCCAAGCCGAAATCAGCGCAGTATTGCTGTGCCGCGTCGACGAGCACGGTGACCGCAGCGTCGATATAGTCGGCCAGCTGCTCATCGGTGATGCCAGCACCGGTCGGCACGCTGAGATCAAAGGCCATGAACACATCGCCGTCATCGACGCGGTCGGGGTGGGCAACTCCGAGCACAACATCCCGGTTGTACTCGTTGGCCCACTCGAGCAGGTCGTCATAACGCTCAGCTGGCAGGCAATTCGCCAACGGCAGGACTGAGGCTTCGAAGAAGTCTGGGTCGCCGTCGCTGATATCGACATCAATATTGTCCACGTACACCGTCCAGCTGTCCTCGCGCACTCGCTCGGGCTTACCTAGGTCGGCGGCGATAATCGCATCGTGGACGCGGTCGGTGTGTGCGTCGAGTTCTGGTGTCGGCAGGGCGATGTCTTCGGAGGCTTCGATGGGCTTATTTAGCTTTGTCGGTAAGTGCTGGCGGGTGATGCCGCCGTCGGCACGCGGGGTGAATGCGGGGAACTGGTCGATGATGTCCAGGGCAATGTCGTGTAGTTCGGGCAGTCCGACGCCGAAGAATTGCAGCAGTTGAGCGTCGGTGGCGCCGGCCTGGGTGGGCAAGGCCATGGTCAGGTGGCAGCGGCCGTCCTCGTGGACAGCAAGTTTTGCCCAGTCATTGGTGGTGTGGACTTCTTCAGCGAAGCGGGCGAGGGCGGCGTGGTCGTCGGCAAGCGCGGTGCCGTGCAGCTCGCCGACGGCGTAGGTGTGTGGGCCTTCGGTGACGATGAGGAAGGCCAGTTCGCGGAATCCCAGCCACAGGGCGTCGCCAGGGGTGTCGTACCAGGTGTAGCCCAGGTCATCGAGGGCGTCGGCGATGCGTTCTAGGGTCACCGGGGTGGGGGTCATGTCAGTCTCCTCGTGAGTGGGCGGCCAGGGAACCAGCGTATCGCGTCTGGTTGGATTGCCTACGCGACATCGGAAATGGGGAAATCCCAGGAAATGAGGTGAATTTCGTTTATAACGAAATCGTTACCGAATAATATTGAGAAACGTGGACGTCATTATTCGGGGCGTTTGTGGGGGCTTGAAATTCGGCGAAAGGCCAGCGTAGGGCGATGTTTGCCGCGTTTTAAGCTTCTTAAGCATTTATTAGAAAGGTGTCGGCAATGGGGAGTTTGGTGAATGGTTTTCAATTCGTTGCCGTTCCTTAACGGTAAACGGCGCAAACCTGGGCTACTGTGGCAAACAAGCCATTAGGTGAACGAGATTGCCCCGGCAAACAGTCGAGCAACTCACACCACCTATGGATGTAGTACCACCCAACAAATAGGAGTTAACACATGGGTAAGAAGAACATTCGGGACCTTTTCAACGCCACCGCCTACGACAAGGACGGCGACAAGCTGGGCGACGTCAAGGAGGTCTTCGTTGACGAGCAGACCGGTCAGCCGACCTTCGTCGAGGTCAGCCACGGCCTGTTCGGCATGAGCAGCTCCCTGGTCCCGATGCGCGGCCACCACTTCGAAGGTGAAGAGCTCAAGCTCGCCTTCGGCAAGGACCGCATCAAGGACGCTCCCGAGATGGATGCCGATAAGGCACTGTCCCCGGACGAAGAGCGCACCGTTTACGCCCACTACGGCGTTGACTCCCTCGACAATGTCGAGAATTACGACGCCGGCCGCACCGAGGCCCGCGAAGAGCACGCACCGGCCGCCGGCCACGTTGACGGCGCCAATAGCAATGACGACACCCTGATCCGCTCCGAGGAGCGCCTCAATGTCTCTACCGACCGCGTTGCTTCGGAGACCGCCCGTCTGCGCAAGTACGTCGTCACCGAGACCGAGCAGGTCGAGGTTCCGGTGTCCCACGAAGAGGTCCGCCTCGAGCGCGAGCCCATCTCCGCTGAGGAAGCCGCCAAGATCAAGGATTCCCACATCGGTGAGGAAGAGGTCGAGCTGACCCTCCACGAAGAGCGCGTCAACGTCGACAAGGAGACCGTCCCGGTGGAGAAGGTCAAGATGTCCAAGGAGCAGGTCGATGGCACCCGCACCGTCGAGGGCGAGGTCCGCAAGGAACGCTTCGAGACCAATGCTGACGAGACTCGTCGCTAAGTCCCGCTGAGACCCTCAGATAGTTAAACCCCCAAGGCTTCGGCCTCGGGGGTTTTTCCGTGTCCGCGGCAGAAAAACCGTTAGTATTTCCCGGTGGCTAACCACCAAACCGACCGTTGGGTACCGGAGCTCACCTCCGTCCGCGCCTTCGCAGCATGGGCTATCTGTATTACCCACGCTGCCTTCTGGACTGGCGGCTATACCGACGATCTGGCAGGCCGTATCGCTGCTCGTTTCGAAATCGGGGTCACCGTTTTCTTCGTGCTCTCGGGGTTTTTGCTGTTTAGGCCGTGGGTTGCTGCGCTTTCCGACGGGCCGCGCCCGAACCTGCGTCGCTACGCCCGGCATCGGATAACCCGCATCCTGCCGGGGTACTGGATTACCGTGCTGGTGGTCTACGCCCTGGACATCTGGCCGCGCGGGGGAGCGGAGCATATTGCCGCTGAGAAAGCCTCCGCCGATGTGCCCGGCACCGGCCTGGAGGGCCTGCTGCGCACCATGACGTTCTGGCAGTCGGCCGAGTTCGGCTGGTTCCACCCGGGCCTGAGCCAGATGTGGTCGCTGGTGGTGGAGGTCGGTTTCTACCTGGTGTTGCCGCTGGTGGGGATGGCCGTGTGGTGGTTGTGCCGGGGGCAGTGGCGGCCGGTGCGGGCGGCCCTTATTGTGGTCGCCTTCGGGCTGGTCTCGCCGCTGTGGCTGTGGGCGGTGCACGCTTGCGACAGTCTGGAAATGATTGCTCTGCTGTGGCCGCCTGGGTATTTCGACTGGTTCGCCGCGGGCATGCTGATGGCTATTGGTAGCCGCTGCGGTTGGCAGGTGCCTGCCTGGGTTGGTTGGCCTATTGCCGCGGTGTTCGCTGCTTTGGCGGTGACCCCCATTGCGGGGCCGGCAACGCTGGTGCCCGCCGATCTTTCCACGGTGCTCGCCAAGAATGTGGTGTACCTGCTGCTGGGCGTGGCGATTATGGCGCCGGTAATGCTCGGAGGCATCAGTTGGCTGCGGCACCCGGTGCTGGTGTGGTTGGGCGAGAACTCCTATGAGTTCTTCCTGGTCCACCTCATCGTCATGGAATACGTCATGCCGCTGCTGGGCTATCCGCTATTTACCGGTTCGATGTGGCTGGTGTTGGTGGTCACCACAGCGGTAGCGGTCCCCGTGGCGTGGGGTTTGCGGGTGCTTACCGACGCTATAACCGGCCGGAACTAAGCACGCATCCGGGCGCGTTGTGCGATCTGGCGCAGCGCTTCCCGGTCAATTTCGCCGGACTGGACGGCCCGCTGCAATTTGTGCACCACAACTGGGCAATTCGAGCAGCGGACACGTTTCTGGCAGCACCGCGATTTCGGGGTGATGGTGGCCATTTTCAGGCCGGCCAGCGGGGATTTCGGCTCGGCGTCAAGCAGATCCAGCGCAGAGCCGTATCGCTCTAGTCGTCTGGTGCGTTTCTGCTTAGCCATACCGAGCAGCATAGCGCACCCATACTTAATCTTCTGAGGATATGGTCAATTTTGCTAGGGCGCGCTCATGAAGCAGCCCGTTGGTGGCGATAGCGTCCCCGCCATGCGGGCCCGCCGCGCCGGATAGGGAAGTGAACTGGCCGCCAGCCTCAGTCACCAGAATCGACAGTGGCGCCAGGTCCCACAGGCTGACCTCCGGTTCTGCGGCAATATCGACGGCGCCCTCGGCCACCAGGCAGTAGGAGAAAAAATCACCGAAGCCGCGCAGCCGCCATGCCTGGTCGGTCAGTTCAATTAACTGTTCGCGCAGGCCACGGTCATGCCAGCCGGATAGCGAAGAAATAGAGATCGAGCAGTCACTGATCTCGGAGACCTTCGATACCCGCAGTCGGCGCGTTTCGCCCGCGAAGCAACGCCAAGCGCCGGCGCCCGCAGCAGCCCACCAGCGCCGCGCCAGGGCAGGGGCGCTGACTACGCCGACGACTGGTTCGCCGTCGACAAGCAGTGCGATAAGAGTGGCCCACACCGGCACCCCGCGCACGAAATTCTTGGTGCCGTCGATGGGATCGATCACCCACTGGCGCCCAGAAAGCGTGGTATCGCCGCCGAATTCCTCGCCGAGGACCTCATCGTCGGGACGCTGTTGGGCCAGGGCAGCGCGCAATAGACGTTCAGTATCTAGGTCCGCGTCGGAGACTGGGGTGAGGTCCGGTTTGCTGGAGACGTCGAGGTCCGCGGCCTCAAACCGGGACATGGTGAGCCCATCGGCGTACTCGGCTAATTGCTGGGCAAGGGCGAGGTCATCGGCGTAGTCGCTCATGGACGGTAGTCTAACCGGCATGTTCCACGCCCTGGCTTATGCGCTGATCGACTCCATCAACGTGTTGTTGATCGGGGTCCTGGTTGCGCTTGGCATCACCGTGCCGGCAGGGCGCTACCGTCGCGTCGCGCCGCTGCTGGTTATTGGCGACTGGTTGGGTGTGCTCGTCCCGGCACTATTGGTGCTGCTCGTTTTCGACGGCAATGAGGAAACGGTGCGCCACGTGGTGGAATCGCCCATTTTCGGCTGGTTGCTGCTGATAACTGGTGTCGCCACCGCGATTCTTACCGTCCGTGGTGGGGATTCCAGCGGCATTGTGCAGAAAATTCTCGGCCCCCTGCAGCACCCCTCGCCGCTGACTGTGGTGATCGGGTTCGGGCTGGGGGCCATCCAGTCGCTGACTTCAGTGCCGTTTTTCGCCGGTCTTGCGGTGTTGTCGGCGGAGGGTCTGCCCGCATTCCAGCGCTATGCCGGGCTGCCGCTGTATGCCATGGTGGCGCTGTCCATCCCGACGCTGTGCGGGCTGGGGATCGCGGTTGTGCGGCACCGGCCGGCGTCATTGCCAGGGCGTATTTTCGCCGCTGCCCGCCGTAACCAGGTGGTCGTTGGTAGGGCAGCGGGTTACCTGGTTGCGGTGCTGCTGGTTGTTATCGGCGCGTTCCGGATTTGGGGTTAGCCCAGTATCTCGGCGATTTCGTCGACCACATTGGCGGGCCCGGCCACCCGCCACGCACCTGCGAGTGTGCCGGAACCGCCAACTCCGGCGACCAGCGCGGCCCCGGGTAACCAATCCCACGGGGCGACGCTGCGTTGGAACCAGGCGCCTACGCGGCCTTCGGCGACTCCGGCGAGATCCATGGAGGCGGAGCCGAGGACGCGCCAGGTGGCGAATTTGCCCACCGCGGTCAGCCACGGCCCGACTGCGCGGTCGCCTTCGCGGGCGAAATGGGTGCCGTGTAGGTAGGTGCCCACACTGAGTTCGGCTGGGTCTGCCGGTGCGAGTTCGGGCAGGGCGGTGCCAGCTTTGGTCGTCGGCAAGCCGGGCCCGCCGACGTAGGTGGTGTCGGAGGCGACATGGTGTACCGCGCCGAGAATGAGCCGGTCTGGGTCGCGGGGGTCGCCTTCTACCAGGGCAATTGCCGAGCACCAGTAGTCGGAGCCGGAGGTGAAGTTATAGGTGCCGTCAACGGGGTCGATAACCCAGGTGCGGCCGCTGGTGCCGTCGGCAGCTGAGCCTTCTTCGCCGAGGATGCCGTCGTCGGGACGCAATTTCGCCAGCGTATCGACGGTGAGTTTTTCGGCGGCGCGGTCCGCGGCGGTGACCACATCGGAGATTGAGGTCTTGAATTCAGTTTCGAGGCCATCGGCGCGCATCCGTGCGGCTAGCTGTGCGGCCTGGGTGACCGTGTGGGCGGCAAGCTGGGCGTCTGTGAGGCTCATAGCCCCCATTGTGCCCACCACTGCCGTCGTCTGCTTGGTGGCGCCACTAGAGTGGGCCGCGTGAATCCTGATGCTGCCGCAGAACTCAAGGAACTCGACGTCACGCTGACCACTATCGAGAAGGTGGTGGACCCAGCGGAGCTTGGCGATCGCATCCGTGAGCTTGAAGCGCAGGCTTCGGACCCTAGTTTGTGGGATGACCCGGATCATGCCCAGCAGGTCACCAGTGAGCTTTCCGCGAAGCAGGCGAAGCTGAAGAAGGTCCAGGCGCTGCGCCAACGCTTGGAGGATCTGCCGGTGATGTATGAGCTTGCCGACGATGAATCCGACGCTGATGCGCATCAGCTTGCCGACGCTGAACTGGCCGAGCTGCGCCACGCCATCCAGGCGCTGGAAGTAACCACGATGCTGTCCGGCGAGTATGACCAGCGTGAGGCGGTTATCAATATCCGCTCCGGTGCCGGTGGCGTGGACGCGGCTGATTTCGCCGAGATGTTGATGCGGATGTACCTGCGGTGGGCGGAAAAGTCCGGCTATAAGGTCGATGTGTATGACACTTCCTATGCCGAGGAGGCGGGGCTGAAGTCGGCGACTTTTGTGGTGCACGGTGAGTACACCTACGGCACGTTGAGTGTGGAGCAGGGCACGCATCGACTGGTGCGGTTGTCGCCTTTTGATAATCAGGGCCGGCGGCAGACTTCTTTTGCCGAGGTTGAGGTGCTGCCGGTGGTGGAGCAGACCGACTCCATTGATGTGCCTGATGCGGATCTGAAGGTGGATGTGTATCGCTCCTCCGGTCCTGGTGGGCAGTCGGTGAATACCACGGACTCGGCGGTGCGGTTGACGCATATTCCCACTGGCATCGTGGTGACCTGCCAGAACGAGAAGTCGCAGCATCAGAACAAGGCGTCGGCACTGAGAGTCTTGCAGGCGAAGTTGCTGGAGTTGAAGCGCCAAGAAGAGCGCGCGGAGATGGACGCGCTGGGTGCTGGTGGTAATGCCTCGTGGGGTAATCAGATGCGTTCTTATGTGTTGCACCCGTATCAGATGGTGAAGGACCTGCGGACGAATTACGAGGTCAATAATCCCGATGCGGTGCTGGGCGGGGATATTGATGGCTTTTTGGAGGCCGGTATTCGCTGGCGTATGGACGAGCAGCAGCAGGCATAGCGCAGCCGTCTGTGAATTTTGGGGCGCGTGTGACTATTGTTGCGTCTTGTGATCACTTTTGACCGCGTGACCAAGACCTACGGAACCTCCACTCGCCCCGCCCTCGACGACTTGAGCGTCGATATCGGCAAGGGCGAATTCGTCTTTGTCATCGGCCCATCCGGCTCTGGCAAATCCACCTTCCTGCGCATGATGGTGCGTGAGGAACGCGCCGACTCCGGCACCGTGACCGTCGCCGGCGAAAACCTCACCACCATGAAATCGCGCAACGTCCCCAAACTGCGCCGCCGGATCGGCTACGTCTTCCAGGACTTCCGCCTGCTGCCGAAGAAAAACGTCTACGACAACGTCGCCTTCGCGCTGCAGGTCATCGGCAAAAGCAAGTCGGAGATCAACAAACTTGTGCCGGAAACCCTGGAAATGGTGGGCCTGGACGCCAAGGCCACCCGCATGCCACATGAGCTATCCGGCGGTGAGCAGCAGCGCGTCGCCATCGCCCGCGCCTTTGTAAACCGCCCGCTGGTACTGCTTGCCGACGAGCCCACCGGCAACCTGGACCCGGATATTTCCGGCGACATCATGCTGCTGTTGGACCGGATTAACCGCACCGGCACCACCGTCATCATGTCCACCCACGACAATGAAGCCGTCGACTCCATGCGCCGCCGCGTTCTCGAGCTGTCCCTGGGCAAGCTCGTGCGCGACGACTCCACTGGTGTCTACGGCATCGGCCGCTAGGAGACCACCATGAAGACCCGCTTCGTTCTCGGCGAGGCCTTCGCGGGCCTACGCGCGAATGTCACCATGACTGTGGCGATGATCATCACCACGGCCATCTCCCTGGCACTGCTGTGCTCTGGTGTGCTGGTCACCGATATGACCGCACGCACCAAACAGATGTACTTCGACCGCGTTGAGGTCATGATTGAGCTCGACGAGAAGACCTCCACCGAGGACGACAACTGCTCCTCGAAGAAGTGCGAGGAAGTGCTCTCCACCCTGGAAGGCACCGACGGGGTGAACTCGGTGACCTTCCGCAACCGCGCGCAGAACTACCAGCATTTTGTGGACCTTTTCGAGGTCACTGACCCGGCACTGGTGGACAACACCACCCCGGAATCGCTGCCTGCCGTGATCCTGGTGCGTCTGGAAGACCCCACTGATCTCAGCCCCATTGCGCCGGTACGCGACCTCAAGCAGGTCACGCACGTCACCGACCAGGCCGATGATGTCAACGCCGCCGCCGAAAACCTCGACTCCATCCGCAATGCCACCTTCGTCATCGCCGGTATTCAGGCCGTCGCGGCGGTGCTGCTGATTGCCAATATGGTGCAGATCGCGGCGTATTCGCGGCGCAAGGAAGTCGGCATCATGCTCATGGTGGGTGCCTCCCGGCTATTCACCCAGGCCCCGTTCGTCCTCGAGGCGGTGTTGGCGACCTTCATTGGCGGCCTGCTGGCCCTGGGCGGGCTTTTCCTCGGCAAGCAGACAGTTCTGGACCCGGCCCTGGATGAGATTTACCGCTCCCAGCTCATCGCCCCGATTGAGGCGGCAGATATTTGGTTGGTGGCCCCGATTGTGATCGGTATCGGCATGGTGTTCTCCGCGTTGACCGCGCACATCACATTGCGCCTCTACACGCGCCGGTAAATGCTGTTCGGTTCGTCTGTAGAATCGGGGACTATGAGCACAGACGAGCCGATCCGGCCGCCCAAGCTGGATAAGAAGGCATACGAAAAAGAACTCAAGCGTCTCCAGGCTGAGCTCGTAGAAATGCAGCAGTGGGTCGTCGAGACCGGCGCCCGAATTGTGATCATCATGGAGGGTCGCGACGCTGCCGGCAAGGGTTCTGCGATTAAGCGGATCACCCAGTACCTCAACCCGCGCACCTGCCGGATTGAGGCGCTGCCTGCCCCGAACTCCCGAGAACAGGGCCAGTGGTACTTCCAGCGCTATGTTGAGCGCCTGCCCACCGCCGGCGAGATCGTCATCTTCGACCGGTCCTGGTACAACCGCGCCGGTGTGGAACGCGTCATGGGCTTCTGTACTTCGCAGGAGTACCGCCGTTTCTTGCACCAGGCCCCGATTTTTGAGCGGCTGCTGGTCGAAGACGGCATTATGCTGCGCAAGTACTGGTTCAGTGTCTCCGACGAGGAGCAGGTGCGTCGCTTTGAGTCTCGCCGCGAGGACCCGCTGCGCCGTTGGAAGCTCTCCCCGATGGATCTGGAGTCCATTACCCGCTGGGAGGATTACTCGCGGGCTAAGGATGAGATGTTCATCCATACCGATATCCCGTCGGCGCCGTGGTTCACGGTGGAATCTGAGGACAAGAAGCGCTCCCGCATCAACGTCATCAACCACCTGCTGTCCACCATCCCTTATGAGCACATTGAGCGCGAGCTGCCGGAGATCCCGGAGCGGCCTGAGTCCGAGCAGCAGTATGAGCGCCCGCCGCGCACCGAATTCCGGTACGTCCCGGATGTTGCGGAGTCCTTGGAGAAAAAGAAGGACAAGGGTAAGGACAAGCCCAAAAAGAAGTCCAAGAAAAAGAAGTAGTTCTCTTCCGGCCACCCGGGTCTTATGTCAGACTCGGGGGCATGAGTGACACGCTAATTTCCCATGTCAATGGGCTGTCTGGGCGCCTGCGGTTGAATCGTCCGCAGGCGCTGAACTCGTTGCACACTGAGATGGTGCACGCCATCGCCGACGCCGTGGAAACCTGGCGTTGCGATGACAACGTCTCCCAGGTCATTATCGACTCCGGCCACCCAAAGGCTTTCTGTGCTGGCGGGGACGTGCGTGCCATCCGTGAGCTTCAGCTTGCCGACGATTACGCCGCCGCGGATCGCTTTTTCGCCGATGAGTACCGGATGAACGCGGCCATCGCGGAGTTCCCCAAGCCCTATATCGCCATTATTGACGGCATTGCCATGGGTGGTGGCCTGGGCATCAGCCTGCATGGTTCGCACCGGGTCGTCACCGAGCGCGCCAGCGCCGCCATGCCTGAGATGGCGATCGGTTTCATCCCCGATGTGGGCATCACCTACACCACCCAGCGCTTGGTGACCGCCGAGGCAGCCCCCGCCCCGGAGATCGCCCGCTTCGTCGGCCTGACCGGCTACCGGCTCAGCGCCGCCGATATGCTGTGGGCCGGCTGGGCCACCCATTTTGTGCCGTCGGCGAAGCTCGCTGATTTCGGTGAGCGTGCCGACGTGGATGGCATCGACGCAGCTATAGAAGCCTTTGCCGCCGACCCGGCGGAGGCGGGCGAGTCCGAACTGGCCCGGCTGTGGCCGCATATCCGGGACGTGTTCAACCGCGATACGTGGGCGGAGATCGACGCCACTCTCGATGATCGGCACACCCACCCCAGCATTGTGCGCCAGTGCAATGAACTGCTGCGCTCTGCGGCGCCGACCTCGCTGGTCGCCGCGGCGGAACTGTACCGGGCCAATGCTGAAGATATTGACCTGCGCGAAGCCCTCGCCAATGAGGAACGCCTAGGCCACCTGGTACGTCGGCACCCGAATTTTGCTGAGGGGGTGCGTGCGGTGCTGGTGGATAAGACCCGGAATCCGCATTTCGACCCGCACACCACCGATTCGGTAGATCCGCAGCCCTATCGTGAGGTGCTGTCGGGGTAGCAGTGTCGCCCGGAGCTGGCCGCGAAATCATCGGCGATGATGGCGGCCAGCTCCCGGTACGCCATAGCGGTGGCTGGTTTCATGGCGGTGAGGTCGACTTCTGCGCCGCGGGCGATATGCGGGTCGAAGGGAATGACCTGCACTGCGCGGCAGCGGCGGCCGAAGAGTTCGATGAGTTCAGCGTCGGCAGCCCCCGAACCGGTGAGCCGGTTGACCACCACAACTGTTGAGCTGACCAAATGGGAGTAGCCGTGCGCGGAGAGCCAGTCCAAAGTGGCCCATGCGGAGCGGGCGCCGTCTAGGGCCGGGGTAGTCACCAGAACCAGGCAATTCGCGTGCGCTAGGACTGCGGACATGGCTGAATGCACCAGCCCGGTGCCGCAGTCGGTGAGCAGCAGGTTGTAGTGGTGCTGCAGGATATCCAGCGCCCGGGTGTAGTCCGCGGCCGAAAACGCCTCGCTGATCGACGGGTCGCGCTCGCTGCCAAGCACCTCCAGGCGGGAGGGCATCTGGGCAGTAAAAGCACGCACCTCCGGGTACCGCTGTGTCGACGGGCAGCGCAGCAGGTCGCGTACTGTTGCCGGGTTTGGTTCGGGCACCCGGTCGGCCAGTGTGCCGAGATCCGGGTTCGCGTCAATGGCGATAACCCGGTCGCCGCGCAGGGAAGCGAATGTCGCCCCTAACCCCAAGGTGGTGCTGGTTTTTCCCACACCGCCCTTCAAGCTCAGCAGTGCGATCCGGTAGTCGCCGTGCAGCGGCGCGCGGACCCGTTCGATGAGTTCGCGGCGGTGCCGCTGGGCGGCGGATTCGCCCATATTGACCGTGCCCCCGGTTGCCCGGTGCAGTGCCGCGCGCCAGCCGGTGTGTGGCCGGCGGCGGGGCTGCATCCGCAGCGCAATATCGTCGACGGTCAGTGGCGCGGTCGGCGCGCCAACAGTATCCCCCACGAGAAGCCCCCCTCAGATGGTGTTGAGGGCCAGGGTAGCGCCGCTAGACCAATACCACCATCGCAACAATCCACACCAGCACGGTGAAGACCATCTCGAGCTTGCCGACAACCTTCGGCTGCCATGGGCGATCCCGCTTCGTATTCTCATGCGGCATCCACCAGGCCTTCGCCAGAACAGCGGCGGCCACTACCGGCACACCCCAATTCATCAGGCCCATACCGGCGGCCACCACAGCGGCCAGCACCGCTGCGGCGTGGAAGGCAATGGAGAACAGCAACCAGTTCTTATTGCCGCGCTCGCGGATCAGGGTTTTCACGTACGGCACGGTGCTGAGGAAGTACACGCCAATAATGGCGGTGACGGTCCATACCTCGGTGTTTAGGGGGTAATCGGCGGCCCATAGGGTGACCGGGAACATTAGGACCGCGGCGATGACCGTCGACCAGCCAGAGGCAAGCGACCGTGGACGACGTCGGTATGTTTCATAGACCGCGATAGCCACCAATGGGGCATAGGGAAGCGCCCAGATGAGCAGCTGCCACTTCATAAGCAGTGTGGCAATACCGAAAAAGGCCGTCGCGGTGCCGTAGACCAGGACCGGTGTGCGGTTGATCTCCCGGAAGCGAGAACGCATCCAGATGCTGGCGGCGAAGAACGCGAAATAACCGAACCACCAGGTCAAAAGCAGCGGCACCTGTACCCACGCCTGGGCGAAGAACAGTGCCGTGATGGGCGGCAGGGTGACCATAGCCCAAGCGCCGTGTTGGTCCGGCACCCAACCTTTTGAGCGCCGCTTTTTACGTGTGGCCTGCTTATTGTGGCTGGGCATAGTCTGAGCCTAAACCGGTTGCGCGGGATGAACAAGGCCATCTGGCGCACGGTGTTAGCCTGAGCAGGCCACTATCGCCCCCTGCAAACCGGAAAGCACCCGTGGACAGCCTCACTGCACTGCTCGACGCACAACTCCTTATTTTCGGCGCCCCCATTTTGTGGCGCGAGATCATCGGTAATCTTTTCGGGCTTGCCTGCGCCTATGGCGGGATGAAGCGGGTGGTGTGGGCCTGGCCGGTCGGCATTATCGGCAATGTGTTGCTGTTTACCGTATTCCTCGGTGGTGTCTTCCACACTCCGCAGAATTTGGATCTGTACGGCCAGGCTGCGCGCCAGGTGATGTTCATTATCGTCAGTGTGTACGGCTGGTGGCGGTGGGCCCGCACTCGCCGAATCGGGCTGCGCGAATCCCACCACACCGACCCGGCGCGCTCTGTGGTGGCCGCGGTCCAGCCGCACTGGGCCACCACCGGCGAGCGGGTGCTGATGCTGGTGTTGGCTGTCGTGGGCACTGTGGTGTGTGCCTGGATTTTCACTGCCCTCGGGTCGTGGGGCCCATGGGCGGATGCGTGGATCTTCACCGGGTCCATGCTGGCAACCTGGGGTATGGCCCGCGGCTGGACCGAATTCTGGTTGATCTGGATTGCCGTGGATATCGTCGGGGTGCCGCTGCTGCTCATGGCCGGGTACTACCCGTCGGCGGTGCTGTATATGTTCTACGCGGCGTTTGTGCTGTGGGGTTTTGTTACCTGGGTGCGTTCGACCGCCCCGGAGCAGCCGACTACACCCACTCCCGCAGCACCCTAAGCACCCCGGCCTCGGTATTGGCCGGGGCTTGGTAATTCGCGGCGGCGATAATATCGGGGTGCGCATTGGCCATTGCGTAGGAGTATTGGCCACATCCCATCATCGGCAGGTCATTGAGGTAATCGCCGAATACAGCAGTGCGCTGCGGGGAGACGCCGAGGCTACGTTGAATCGCGCGGACACCGGTGCCTTTATCGCGCCCCGGCATCATCAAGTCCACCCAGTGCTTGCCCGATAGTGCGACGCTGAGGTGCTTACCGACGTCCTGAAGCAGGGGATAGGCACCCGTTTCGGCGTCATCGGGATCAAAAATTGCGAGCTTGACGACGTCGCCTGCCACGGCAGTGACATCATCGACTACCTCATGGGCGCGGTAATACTTGCTGATTTCCGCCATGACCTCGTCGGTAGTGGGCTCAAGATAGGCGCAATCGGCGTGGCACCGTACTGCCACATAGCCGGCCTTGGTGGCGGCTTTGAGTACCGCTGTTACCGCCGTGGGGTCGAGTGCTGCACTGTCGATGAGCTCGCCGTGATGGCGCACCACACTGCCGTTTTCGGCGATGAAGGTGCGCACCTGGGGAAACGGGGCGAACATGTGCTGCAATGTGGTGCACTGTCGGCCGCTGGCTGGGATCAGCAGCATCCCGGCGGTGTCCATATCTGCGAGGAGTTCCGCGAACCCGGCCGGCAAGCTACCCGCGTCGTCAAGCAAGGTGCCATCCATATCGACGACGGCAATATCGACCTTGGGCACGGGTTAGTCCTCCGGCAGCGGCGGCTGCTTGCGCAGGTCACGGGCCTCTGCGCGGCGGACCTCATTGTTGGATGATTTCGAGCTGCGATCCAGCAGGTCCGGCAGGCGCTCCAGGGCGTCACGGCCCATATCCACCGCGCGGTTCATCGCCGAAGAAGCAAGGCGTTCCATGAGCCGGCTCGGCGGGCGCTCGGTGGGGGCATTATTCTGCCGTCGCTGCTCCTTAGCTAACTCGGCGGCGCTGTGGGCCTCGGCGTCGGAAAGCCGCGCTGATGCCGCAGCCGCCATATCCCACTGTTCTTCTAGATGCTCAGCCAGATGCAGCAGCGCATCAATGCGGCGCTCAACATCGCGCATCCGCTCGCGGTAGCCGGCCTGAATGGAGAACCGGCGCAGCAGCCTGCGGGCACGCACTGACTCTTCCCGCCAGCCCGCGATGGGACCAGAGGAAATCGACGAATCGAGAATGAAGCGCATACGCCACGGGTCCACATGCTCAGAGGCAAGGTTGGCCCGCACCCGTTCCTCCCGGTCCAGAATCTCCTGGACCAAGGTCCGGGCGCGATGCTCTGCTTGGGCGGCGCGATTTGTCCGGGAATTATCGGGTTGGAAGATCACAGCGCCTATTCTACGGGCCGCTGTCGCTTTGGTTTAGTCCCCGCCGTTGCTCCACGGTTTTGCGTTTGGTTACGTCCACCGCATCGCTGAGGGCGGCGACGAGTGCAGAGACGGTCAGCGGCTGGAAGGTGCCGGCGATCCGGAGCATCGCTTCGCGATCTAAGTCGCCGCTGCGGTACCGGGGCCAGATGTGGCTGCGGAAGATGTCGGTGAGCCCTTCGGCGATCTGGGTGACGTGGCTGTCGATAAGTTTTCGGGCCGCTAGTGCTGCAGCTGGTGGTAGACCGGCATCGATAAGGGCCATGCCGCCCTCGAGGTTGCTGGTGTGTACCCGCCAACCACCGTCGGCGGCGGGTTCAATGATGCGGAGTCGCTCAAGGAGTGCCCGGTCGGTGGAATCCAGGCTGCGGCCAGCGCGTTCGTCAAGGGTTGCCGCGTCGAGGGTTTCGGCTGAGTCGACTGTCCAGGGCGCTAGCAGTGCCCCGTGGAGTGCGATGGCTTCTTCTGAGGCGTCACCGGGTAGCAGCTGCATATAGTCGCCGATTGCTTGCAGGCTCAGTCCGGTGGACTGCAGGGTGCGGATGAGTTCTAGGCGGGCGAGATGCCCGGGGCCGTAGACGGCGACTCGGCCCAGGCGGCGGGGAGCGGGAAGTAATCCGCGGGTGGTGTAGAAGCGGATGGTGCGTGCGGTGCAGCCGGAGCGTGCCTCCAGTTCCGCTAATCCCATGCTCTCGTCTGTGTCGTCCCTCATACCAGGATCATTGCATAGCCCCGAGGTGGGTGGGGGAGGGGATGAGTTCCTTGGGGGTAATAGGAAAATCCCCACAATAAGCTGACAGTGACAGTGCTACTGTCGCTATTATTAGTTTAGTGCTTCACACAAAATCACTACAGCTGTAGAGCACACACCCGTACTACAACCGGAAAGGGACTGGTATGAGTACACCCGATGCCCCACTTCAAGGGGTTCGCATCATCACCCTGGCGCCGAATCTTCCTGGGCCCGTAGCAGCCGCACGACTGGCCGCACTCGGCGCCGAGGTCACCAAAATAGAACCACCCGCCGGAGACCTCCTGGCCCTAGCCGCGCCCGACTACTACGCCGAACTCAGCAAAAACCAGCAAGTCCGCAGCCTCGACTTAAAAAACGAAGCCGACCGAGACACACTGCACGAGTTGCTTGCCGACGCTGACCTGCTGCTGACGTCCTCCCGACCCGGGGCCCTGCAAAAAATGGGCCTGGACTTCGACAGCCTCAGCACACAGCACCCGCGCCTGGCCCAGGTAGCCATCGTCGGTGAACTCGCCAACCCCGAACATCCCGGCCATGACCTGACCTACCAAGCAGCTGCCGGCACCCTGCAACCGCCTGCGATGCCGCCGGTGCCCTGGGCGGATATGGCCGGGGCGGAACGCGCAGTAGCCGAGGCGCTCTTAGCCCTGCATATCGTTTCTCAGACCAACCAGGGCGTATTGCGGACAGTGGGGCTTGGCGACGTCGTCGCTGACCTGGCAGCCCCGCTGCGGTACGGGCTCACCGGCCCCGGCACACCACTGGGCGGGGCGCTGCCACAGTACGCAATCCATCCCGCCGCCGAAGGGCACGTCGCCGTTGCGGCCCTGGAACCGCACTTCTTCAGTCGCCTCATCGCAGAACTAGGCCTTAGCACCACCGATGCCGGGGCCCTGGCGGCCGGTAATGGCGAGGCGCTGACCAAGGCACTTAGCCAGCGCACCGCCGCCGAGTGGCACACCTGGGCCCAAGCACGCGACCTGCCCATCACCGAGATCAAGACGCCCACCTAGAGCGTCAACGAACACCCACCACACAATTTTCAAGGAGTACCCCATGTTTCAACGCACCGAATACACCTCACCCTGGCGCACCGAAGACGTCCAACAGCTAGGCGACCTAGCCAGAGACATCTTCCTCAAAGAAGCCGTCCCCAACCACGAAAAATGGGATAAGCAGAAGCACGTTGACCGCGAATTCTGGAATACCTGCGGCTCCGTCGGCATGCTGCTGCCCTCCATTCCGGAAGAATACGGTGGCGGCGGCGGTACCTTCGCCCACGAAGCCGTAGTCCAGGAAGAACAAGCCAAGGTCGATAATGACTCCTTCGGCTTTTCGGTGCACTCCGGAATCGTGGCGCACTACATCCTCGCCTACGGCAACGAAGAGCAGAAAAAGCGGTGGCTACCCAAAATGGCCACCGGTGAACTCGTCGGCGCTATTGCCATGACCGAACCGGGCACCGGCTCAGACCTGCAGGCAATCCGCACCTCCGCGCGACTCGACGGCGATGAATACGTGGTCAACGGGGCAAAAACCTTCATCACCAACGGTGGCCAGTGTGACCTCATTGTCATCGTGTGCCGTACCAATGACCAACCCGGCGGCGCCGGCCTGAGCCTGCTTGTCGCCGAAGTCACCGACCTGCCCGGGTTCAACCGCGGCCGGGTCCTCGACAAGATCGGCATGCCCGGCCAGGACACCGCAGAACTGTTCTTCGAGGATATGCGGGTGCCCAAGGAAAACCTGCTCGGCGACACCGAAGGCATGGCCTTCATGCAGCTCATGGCACAGCTGCCGCAGGAACGGTTGATTATCGCCGTTGCCGCCGTGGCCGGGATGGAACGCGCCGTAGAACTGACCGTGAAATACACCAAGGAACGCACCGCTTTTGGCCGGGAATTGCTGAAATTCCAGAACACCCGGTTCGAATTGGCTGAGTGCACCACCGAGACCTACGCACTTCGCACCTTCGTCGACCACTGCGTCGCCCTACATATTGAGGGCCGACTCGACCCGGCCACCGCCTCCATGGCGAAATACCTGGCCACCGACAAACTATGCGAAGTCGTCGACCGCTGTCTGCAGCTCTTCGGCGGCTACGGGTACATGAAGGAGTACCCCATCGCCCGGTCCTACGCCACCGCACGAGTCCAGCGCATCTACGGCGGCACCAACGAAATCATGAAGGAGCTCATCGCCCGCTCCCTCTAGAGTCAGCTACCGGTAGTGCGAGTCGAGCAATTCCCGGAAATTATTCAGGATCACTCGCCTGCGTAACTTCAACGTCGGTGTGACCTCACCGCGCTCTACCGACAGCTCCCGGCCCAGAATCGTGAAGCGGTGCACCTGCTCCCAGTGCGCCAATGTGGAATTCAACTGCTCCACATAGCCCGAAATGAGTGAGCGCACCTCTTCGCGACGGGCAAGCTCGGGCAGGTCTAGCCCACCGAGCCCGTGCGTGGTGGCCCAGCTGCGAATCGCTTCCTCATCCAGTGCGACGAGGGCAGAAACAAATTTGCGGCCCGGGCCGTCAACCACCAACTGGGTGCTGTACGGGCACAACGCCCCAAAAGCGGCTTCAATCTTGGCGGGCGCCACATACTTACCCACCGACGTTTTAAATAATTCCTTCTTGCGGTCAGTGATCCGTAAGAACCCCCGCTCATCAAAAGCACCAATATCGCCGGTGCGCAACCAGCCATCCTCGGTAAAAGCCGCAGCGGTGGCCTCGGGCAGTCCGTGATACCCATCCATCACCCCGCCGCCGCGGACAAGCACCTCCCCATCGGCAGCGCACCGCATCTCGGTACCAGGCATCGGCCACCCCACCGTCCCCGAACGCCACGCACCAATGCGATTAGCAGTCACCGCGCCACCACATTCGCTCAGGCCATAGCCCTCGTACACAGGCAGCCCCACAATTGCGAACCACTCCGCCACCTCCGCCGATAGTGGCGCAGCACCGCACATGATGGTGCGCAGGCGACCCCCGAAACGCTGCCGGATTTTAGCGAAGACCAGCCGATCGGCCGCCGCCATCCGCAACCGGAGCAGCGGTGAAACTTTCTCGCCGTTGACCACGCGCCGCCAATACTGGCCACCAGTGGCTATCGCGCGGCGGTACAACAAAGCCTTCACCCCACCAGCCTCAGCCATTGCCGAGTCGACCCCCACCCGGATTTTCTCCAATAGGCGCGGCACCGCAGCGATAAAGTGCGGCCGGGCCACCGGCAGGTTCTCGAGAAGATGCGTCGGGTCCCCATCAATAGTGGTGTCAGTACCGTTATGCAGACAGGCGCCGATGAGCGCCTTGCCGAAAGCATGAGACATCGGCAGCCACAAATATTTCGCATCACCGGGATTAACGAAGCCCATAGTGTCGGTCACAGCGCCCTGGTAGGCGGCAGCCCGATGAGATAATCGCACCCCCTTAGGCAACCCCGTTGTGCCCGACGTGTACAGCAAAGTGCAGAGGTGCTCGGGGCGTATCTGATCCCCACGAGACGTCACCGCAGCGGGGTTATCAGCAAAAAGCTGCTCGCCGTGCGCAATCACCTCAGCGAAGCTGCGCACCCGAGCGGGACTCAGTGCCGCCGCCTCGGTGTCCGGGGCCTCAAACACGATGATTTCGCGCAGGTGGGGCAGCTCCGCGGCATGTTCCGCCAAAGTAGCGAGATGCTCATTGGTCTCGGCAAAAACAACGTCGGCACCCGAATCGGTGAGGATATGCACTAATTCCGAGTCGATCACAGTGGGGTAGAGCGGCGTTGTTGCTGCCCCGGCGAGCATGATGCCAGCGTCGGCAAGCATCCACGGATAGCCAGTGCCGGAAAGGATCGCCACCCGATCGCCGAGGCCCACCCCGGCTTCGAGCAGGGCGGCAGCTACGGCATGGGCCTCCGCGCCGAACTCACCCCAAGTGCGCGTCGCCCACTGGGCCTGCTCCCCGGGACTCTCGGCCCGAAAACGAATGCCAATCCGATCCGGCGTCTCGGCTATCCGGTGCCGAATCTGTGTGACCACCGTGAGCGTGGGATCAGAGATTGGGGCTAGGTTGACTGGCTCGTCCTCGGGCCGCTGGATCCGGTTAGGTTCGGGTCGAGTGCACAGCATCTCGTTGCTTCTTTCCGCAGGTTAGGGAGTTAGACCTTAACTACGGTAGCGTAGGTTAGCTGTTGTTTGGGAAGAAAAAGCTGCCAACTTACTGATAATGCGCATCAAGCAAGTGGCCGAAATTCTCCAAAACAGTCCGCCGACGCAACTTCAACGTCGGGGTCAGCTCACCAGCTTCGATCGAAAACTCCCGGTCGATAATGGTGAACCGGCCCACCCGCTCCCACGGAGACAGCGTCTCATTGACTTCGTTCACATAACCGCCAATGAGCTCGCGCACCTCATCAGAGGCAGCGAAATGAGCCATCGTGTCGCCAGAAACACCATTTTTCGCAGCCCACTCACGAATGGCCGCCTCGTCGAGCGTGATGAGCGCAGACACAAATTTCTCACCATTGCCTCCAACAATGGTCTGGGCAATATAAGGGCAGGTTGCGCCCAGGGAGGCCTCAATTCTGCCCGGAGCCACATATTTACCCGTAGACGTCTTAAACAACTGCTTCTTCCGGTCCGTGACCCGAACAAAACCGCGCTCGTCGATCTCGCCAATATCGCCGGTATGCAGCCACCCATCGCTATCAATGGTCTCCGCAGTAGCCTCGGGAAGCCCGTGATACCCATCCATCACATGCGGGCCGCGCAACAAAATCTCGCCATCCCCAGCAATCGACACCTCAGTACCCGGGAAAGGCCACCCGACAGAACCCGCCCGCCAGGCACCCTTCCGATTCACCGTCGCCGCAGCGCCGCACTCCGTCATCCCCCAGCCCTCCAAAACCAGGACCCCAATTGCGGCAAACCAGAGCGAAATCTTTTCCCCCAAAGGCGCCGCACCGCTCAACACGACGCGGAGCTGACCACCAAGACGGTCTCGGATCTTGGTGAACACCAACCGGTCAGCCACAGCGTGGGCGATCCGCAACCGCACAGGCGGCGTAGTGCCAGCAATCCTGTGCTCCAGGCGCTGATAACCCACACCGATTGCCCAGCGGTACAACTTCGCCTTCACCCCGCCGGCGGACTCCATCGCCGAACTCACCCCGGCATAAACCTTCTCCAAGGCCCGCGGCACGCTCGCCAGCAACTCTGGTTTGAACTTAGCCAGATTCTCGACCAAGTGGTCAGGGTTGCCATCAATGATTGTCTCGCTGCCGAATTCAATAGAGGACGCGAGCAATACCTGCCCGAAAGCGTGACTCAGCGGCAACCACAAATAGTGCACCGCGCCCTCGTCGATAAGCCCCAAAGCCTTCGTGGATGAGCCCTCAAAGGCCATTGCCCGATGGGAAAGACGCACCCCCTTCGGCGGGCCGGTGGTGCCAGAGGTGTACATCAGGCTGCGCAGATCTTTCTCAGTAATATCCGCTGTCCGACGCTGCACCACATCCGGCTGCGACTTGAGAACCTTCTTGCCGAGTTCGATGAGCTCATCGAGAGTACGCACCCGCCAATGCGTGTTCTGGTGCTGTTCGCCAATAACGCTATCGAGCACAATGACGTCGGAAATAGCAGGCAACTCAGCGGCAATAGCGCTGATTCGAGCCAACTGCTGGGCATCCTCAACGAAAATCACCCGAGAACCAGCATTATTGACGATATGCCGAATCTCTTCGGGGATAGAAGTGGGGTAGAGCGGGGATGTCGCCGCGGCCGCGTGAATGATCCCCGCGTCGGCAAGCACCCATTCATAGCGGGTGCCTGAAAGCAACGACACCCGATCCCCGCGCTGTATCCCGAGGTCAATCAACGCCGCAGCAACCGGGCTGAGCTCATCGGCGAAATCAGCCCACGTGCGGCTACTCCACCCACCGCCGCCATCGGGGAAGCGGAAGGCAACCCAGTCCGGGGTCATCGCCACCCGCTTGGCGACTTGCCCAGTCACAGTGCGCGGAGCGCTTTCCAGAGCGGCCAAATCCAGCGGCTCGTCGTCGGGAGTCCGGTACTTATTCGGGACGGGATAAACGGCGGTCATGGGTCATCAGCTCCTTGGCGGACGGCCACAACGCAAACGCCGTGGCGGCCCTGGTTAAGTCGTGATGCACATCATAACCGAGTTACTTTCCATGAGGAATCAGTTTTAGCGACAAATAAAGACTGTGGTTGAGGAACCCCAGCTCAGTCAGCCACAAGAGTCTCCAGCGTGAACTCCGGGTGCTCCTTCTCAATGAAGGACAACTTCCACTTATCGCCGAATAAAGCAATCAACGCGCCATCGGTACGAGTAAAAATCTCCACCCCACGCTGCCGGGCCAAACCCTGCGCAGACTCTTCATCCGTACGACGCGCCACCGAATACGGAATCGGCTCAGTGACCGTCTCCACGTTGTACTCATTAGCCATCCGAGCCTGCATAACCTCAAACTGCATAGGGCCCACCGCAGCCATCACCGGGGCAGCATCACCACGAAGATCATTGCGCAAAATCTGCACCACACCCTCAGCGGCAAGCTGATCAATCGCCTTACGGAACTGCTTGTACTTGCCCAGGCTCTTCGCCCGCAAAATACGGAAATGCTCCGGGGCGAACTGCGGCATCGGCTTGAACTGCACCTTGCGACCAGCATAAATCGTATCGCCAGGAGCCAGGGAACCAGCATTGACCAAACCGACGATATCGCCGGGGAAAGCGGTCTCCACCGTATTACGGGTACGACCAAACACCGTCAGCGCATACTTAGTGGAAAAACTACGCCCCGACTGGGCATGAGTGACCTGCATACCGCGGTCAAACTCGCCAGACACAACCCGCATAAACGCCAACTTGTCGCGGTGATGCGCATCCATACCGGCCTGGACTTTGAAAACCACGCCAGCAAAAGCGTCGGTAGGCTCCCGCACCTCATCAATAGCGCTGGACGAAGCGGCAATAGCCTTCGGGTCAGACTCCCGGCCAGCCGGCGGGGGAGCCAACTCACACAACGTATCCAGAATCTGATGCACACCCCAGTTCAACATCGCGGAGGCGAAAATCACCGGAGAAGTATCACCAGCCAGGTACATCTCCTGGTCATGATCGGCCGAATCAGCCGAAAGTAACTCCGACTCCTCCGCAGCGGTCGCCCAGGTCTCGCCCTGCTCGGCCTCAGCTTCCTCAGGGGATAGGTGAGTTTCCGCAGCAATCGTGGAGCCACCGGCAGTGCGCTCAAAACGAATGAACTCCTCCGCAACCCCGTCCTCGCCACGGCGCAAAAGACCACGGAAATCACCAGCCTCGCCGACCGGCCAGTACAACGGGGTGGGCTGCAAACCAATCTCGGACACAATCTCGTCCATCAGCTCCAACGGAGCCTTACCAGGGCGATCCCACTTATTAATCACCGTGATAATCGGGATGCCATTGGTTTTACAGACCCGGAAAAGCTTCAATGTCTGCGGCTCCAGGCCCTTCGCGCCATCAACCAGCATCACAGCCGCATCAACAGCGGTGAGCACACGATAGGTGTCCTCAGAAAAATCAGCGTGGCCAGGCGTATCCACAAGATTGATCACAAAAGGCTCGCCCTGGTGCCCCTGCGGCTGATAATCAAACTGCAAGGCCGACGAGGCGATCGAAATGCCGCGATCCTTTTCCATCTCCATCCAGTCAGAGACAGTCGCCTTGCGCCCGGCCTTGCCATGCACCGCACCTGCCTCGGAGATCACATGCGCATGCAAAGCCAACGCCTCCGTCAGCGTGGACTTACCAGCATCAGGATGGGCAATAACAGCAAAAGTACGGCGGCGCGAAGCCTCGGCGGCGAGCGTGGTCATGGCAGACAACCTTACCGGTAGCCCGATTACCGAACCTAGGCGCCGTGCACCTGGTTCTGGGCAGCCGCCAAACCATGACTGACCAATAATTCGGCGGCATCAGCTGCATCACCGATAGTGAACTCAAGGTCCTTGCGCTCGGCGGCAGAAAAATCACGCAACACAAAATCAGCGGGATTCATCCGCCCCGGCGGGCGGCCAATACCTACCCGGACACGCAGATAATCCTTCGTGCCCAGCGACGATGAAGTCGACCGCAGGCCATTATGGCCACCCTCGCCGCCGCCCTGCTTGAGCCGAATCACGCCAGGATCTAAATCGAGCTCATCGTGGATGACAATGACGTCGGCAGGCGCAATTTTGAAGAACTTCGCCAACGCCGCAATCGGCCCACCAGAAAGATTCATGAAGGTGCGCGGCTTAGCCAAAATGAGCTGACGCTCCGAGCCATCAGGCATCCGGTGCCGCGTCTGCACAATCTCGGCATTAGAACGCTTATGCACGCTAAAAGTCGACGGCATCGGCATGGTGCGCCCAGCGAGCTCATCAAGAACTAGGTGGCCAATATTGTGCCTATTCAATGCGTACGCCGGCCCCGGGTTACCGAGGCCGGCGATCAGCACTGGAGTATTCGATGCGGTCATTACTTCATGATCGCATATTCGAACAGCAAGGGGGACTTACTCCTCGTCAGCACCCTCGGTGTCGGCGGACTCTTCCTCAGTCTCCTCATCCGGCAGCTCATCTTCGCCCATACCCTCGATATCGGCGTCAACATCACCGGCCGGGTCCTCCTCCGGCTCAACGATATTGAAGACCAGCAGGTCATCATCGTCGGCAAGCTCAATGCCTTCCGGCATGGTGATATCGCCGGACATGACCTGGGTACCGACCTCGAGGCCCTCGATATTGACCTCGATCTCTTCCGGAATGGACAGCACCGGAGCCAGCACCAGCAGCGAATCGGCATCCTGCATGACCAGGGAACCAACCTCGGCCTCGCCGACGGACACGATCGGGACCTCAACCTCGACCTTCTCGCCGCGCTTAATGGCCAGCATGTCGACGTGGTCGAACTCGAAGGTCAGCGGGTTCTGGTCCACAGCCTTAATCATGGACAGCTGCTTCTCACCATCAATGGTGAACTCCACAATGGCGTTAATGCCGTAATTACGGATGATGGAGTTGAACTCCAGCTGGTCCATCGCGATGTGCAGCGGGGACTCCAGCTCGCCGCCGTAAATGACGGCCGGAATCTTGCTTGCACGACGCAGCCGGCGGGCAGCGCCCTTACCGAACTCAGTGCGCGATTCTGCATCCAGCTTGGTGATATTGGGCTTCTTAGCCATGGTGACTCCTGTGTGTTGATCGGAAAACCCGGGAGTCGATCACTTCAGCGCACGCAACAAAGAAAGCTGGTGCGCGTCGCGTCGATAACGGGGCCGAAAAAACCGGCCTCCCTCGCCGAGACATAACGAATGGGAGTCTAACCCACCAATGCCTCGGGACGGAAACCGGTTTATCAGTGTCTAGGCCTGGCCCTCGAACAGGGTAGTCACCGAGCCGTTTTCGAAAATCTCCTTGATGGTCTTCGCCAACAACGGAGCGATCGGCAGCACCGTCAAGTTATCCCAACCCTCCGTGGTCTGCGGCAACGTATCGGTGGTGATGACCTCACGGGCACCACAACCCGACAAGCGCTCAGCAGCCGGATCG
Source organism: Corynebacterium sp. TAE3-ERU12 (assembly GCF_019209905.1). Lineage (GTDB taxonomy): Bacteria > Actinomycetota > Actinomycetes > Mycobacteriales > Mycobacteriaceae > Corynebacterium. The sequence goes on from NZ_JAHUTM010000002.1 coordinate 151,368, forward strand.
GAGAACACACCGTGAGTAGTGGCGATGATGACATCATTCGCACCAGCCTCACGCAACACCCGCACCGCGCCAGCAATAGTGCCGCCGGTGTCGATCATGTCGTCGATAAGCACACACGTGCGGCCCTCGACATCACCGACCACACGATTGGCAACGATCTCATTGGCCGTATCGACAGAACGAGTCTTGTGGATGAAAGCCATCTCAGCGTCGTCAAGCGCATTAGCCCACTTCTCAGCGGACTTCACGCGACCAGCGTCGGGGGAGACCACAACCAGGTTCTCCAGGCAGTAGTTCTTGCGCACATAGTCGGTGAGGATCGGCATGGCGTGCATATGATCCACCGGGCCATCGAAAAAGCCCTGAATCTGGTCGGTGTGCAGGTCGACGGAGACAATCCGGTCCGCGCCGGCGGTCTTGAGCAGATCCGCGACTAGGCGGGCCGAAATCGGCTCGCGGCCACGGTGCTTCTTATCCTGACGGGCGTAGGGGAAAAACGGCAGGATAGCGGTGATGCGCTTAGCCGAACCACGCTTGAGCGCATCAATCATGATCAGCTGCTCCATCAACCACTTATTCAGCGGCATCGGGTGCGACTGCAACACAAACGCATCGCAACCACGCACCGACTCCTCGAAGCGAACGAAAATCTCGCCATTCGCGAAGTCACGGGACACAGTCGGAGTCGGCTGGATGCCGAGCTCCTCGGCCACAGCATTACCCAACTCCGGGTGCGCCCGCCCGGAGAAAAGCATGAGATTTTTCTGATTGGGAATCCACTCGCCGGTCATGAGCTTGGATTAGCCTTCCTGGTCGGTGTCGGGCTGCCCCTCCGCTAACGCGGAATCAGCGGCGTCTGCCGCTGGGGTTCCCGGCCGCTTCTGCTGCACCCACCCCTCGATATTGCGCTGCTTGCCGCCACTAACGGCCAACGCTCCCGGGGGTACGTCTTCGCGAATAACTGTACCCGCCCCCGAATACGCGCCATCACCGACCGTCACCGGAGCGATAAACATCGTGTCCGAACCGGTGCGCACATGATTACCAATCGTGGTGTGATGCTTATTGACGCCGTCATAATTAACGAAAACGCTGCTCGCCCCGATATTGGACTGCTCGCCGACGGTGGCATCACCGATATACGTCAGATGCGGCACCTTCGAGCCAGCACCAATCTGCGCATTCTTCGCCTCCACGAAACCACCAAGCTTCGCGCCCTCAGCCAAAACAGTCTTCGGGCGGATATACGTGAACGGCCCCACATCCGCGTTCTTGCCGATCTCACAATCAATGGCATGGGTGCGCACCACCGAAGCGCCCTCGCCGACGGTCACACCATCCAACGTGGTGTCCGGGCCGATGGTGGCACCGTCGGCAATGCGAGTAGCGCCATAAAGCTGAGTACCCGGCAGGATCGTGACATCCTGACCAATCTCGACATCCATGCCCAGCCACGTCGTCGCCGGATCAACAATGGTTGCCCCACCACGCATGGCCGCCTCGCACAGACGGTGGTTGAGCTCGGCACCAATGCGGGCCAGCTGTACTCGATCGTTGGCGCCAGCAATAAGCCACTCATCGTCCAGACGATGGCCGCGCACACTGCGTTCCAGACTGCGGGCGATGCCAATAACGTCGGTTAAGTACAGCTCGCCCTGGGCATTATCGGTATCGAGCATGGTCAACGCCTTGCGCAGCGTATCGGCATCGAAAGCGTAGACACCCGAATTGATTTCGGTGATGGTGCGCTGGGAATCAGTAGCGTCCTTCTCCTCCACAATGCCGGTGACCTCACCGTCGGCAGTGCGCAAAATACGGCCATAACCATGCGGATCATCAACCGAGGCAGTCAACACAGTCACCGCGGCCTTCGGGGAACGCTCATGCTCAGTGAGCAGATCGCGGAGAACCTGCTCATTGAGCATCGGCACATCAGAGGTAGTGACAATTACCGTGCCGTGGAACTGCCCCGGCTCATCAAGACGCTCAAAAGCGCACTGCACAGCATGACCGGTGCCGTTCTGCTCCTGCTGATGCGCAATACCAACGCCACGCTCGCGCGGATTGGCATCCAACCAACGCGCAACCCCGTCGACGACGAGCTCCTTCTGGTGACCAACCACGGCAATAATATCGTCAGCGCCAGCGCCGTGAGCTGCGAAAAGGGCATGATCTAGCATGCTGCGCCCAGCAACCTTGTGCAGCACCTTGGGGGTCTGTGAGCGCATCCGGGTGCCCTGGCCCGCAGCCAGAATGACAACCGCAGTAGCGGACTCGGTACTCATAAATATCTCCTTGTGGTGGCTAATTGCTTAGTCACGGGGTTTCTGCATAAGACGTTACCCATAAGTACCCAGCACGCCCCATTAGAACGCACACAACCCCGATAACGAGCTACAACAGCACGGGATCGGGGTGGGGAGTGCATCGGCTAGGAGTCGAACTTGCCACATGCTCGTGCCTTTTCTTATTTTCTTCGGACAGGGGGCTTTGAGAGAGCGCGTCGACTACAGGGCGGGGGAGTAAGAGGGCGGAAGCTTTCTTTTCCGGCGCCCGGGGTCGACGCCCTAATTTTCCGCAGGAAAGATAAACCCGCCATAGGGTTATCGCTGAAACGCTTTTGGCTCGGGTGAATGAAAGCTGCGGGGCTACTTCCATCAAAAACACAGGGACCCAACGCTGAAGCGTCGAGTCCCTGGAGTTGCTGCCCGGGGTATTCTTGCGGACGCTCAACCCTGGCGCACACCCGGGATAGTACCGGCTGCTGCAGAAGCATAAAAGCACATGCGTACGTTGTCGTGTCTACCTGGCCTGATGCATCGTGTACCGGTCAGCTTGGGGTGACTAAAACTGATGACGTAGTCGATGTTGCGGGAGGTGACGTGGACCAGTGGCGCTAGATTTGCCTCAGGCGACCCAGATTGCTCAGGACTTGCTTCCTCCAGGCCATGCGCTTAAAGACCTAGTGCTACACGGTGAAGGCCGATTCGTTTTTTATGATGCCGACTTCGATAGCGCCGAGGACGAGTGGGGCATACCTCTAAATATTGGGGGCTCGTCTGTGTTCGTTATTTGGGAACATGATGGGTCAACCATGTGTGGGAGCGCCGCACCGACGTTCATTCCGCGCACGTACGTGGAGTTGGACTTGTGTGGGCGCGTCGTACGCGCGGAAGGGGAACATCTTTAGAGGGGTAGAAGATGCTGGTCCTCATCTGTGAGTCTTCGATTCTTGTGCCTCATGTTTGGCTCGGAACCGCGCAGAAACCGGCGCAAATAGGCGTAAAGCTCGGCGCCCCGAAAACATGAAATACCCCTCACCACCAGATAAACGTGCTGCTGGTGAGGGGTTTTCAAAAAAGCTCTCCCGCCAGGACTCGAACCTGGAATACCTGAACCAAAATCAGGAGTGTTGCCATTACACCACGGGAGAAAGTGTTGGCGTGACAGCCACGTAGTGATGTTAGCCGATAAGGTATCGGTCATGAGCATCACCAGGCGCCGCATGAGCACACCCGAGCGTCGCCAGCAGTTATTAGCCGTTGGACGCGCAACTTTCGCCCAATTGGGCTTCGACGGGGCATCGATGGAAGAACTCGCTGCCCGCGCCGGAGTTTCTAAACCCGTTGTCTATGAGCACTTCGGGTCCAAAGAGGTTTTCTATAACGCCGTCGTAGCCGAAGAAATGCAGCGACTTGAAGGCGTTATCGCCGAGGTCATCTCCCTCGGCCGGGCCCGCGTCCGCATTGAACGCGCAGTGCTGGCCCTACTGACCTACGTCGAAGAAAATCCCGACGGTTTCTCTATTGTCGTACGCGACCCGGCCTCCACCGAAGGTTTCAAAACCCTGCTTGGTAACGCCACCGGCCGCGTGGCACACATTCTTGGCCAGGCCTTTACCCGCGCCAACCTGGACGAATCCACCGCTGTGCTTTACGCCCAGGCGATGGTTGGCATGGTGTCGCAGACCGCGCAGTGGTGGCTTGATGAACGCGGCACCGAGGACGCCCCGGATAAGGAAACTGTCGCCGCGCACGTGGTTAACCTGTGCTGGAATGGGCTGGCCGGGATGGAAGTCAACCCCCAGCTGCAAAGCCATGCCCTCGAAATAGAGCCGGAGGAAGGGGTTCGCCTGGGTGCAGGTCCCGACGCCGATCCTGCGGGACGTACACTGCCCTCGTGACAGACACCGCCGCAGCCCCAGCCCCGCTCGCAGGCGTCGCCCGCCTGGCCGCCACTGATACCCAGCTCCGTGGGGTGATCAAGCACCTCGGCGACCCGGAACTTCACCTCACCGGGCCCGATGAGGTCCGCCCCTTCCTCGTCGCAGCGCTATCCCAGCACACCCCTGTGCTGGCTATTACTGCTACCGGGCGGGAAGCCGAAGACCTCACCGCCACTCTCACCGGCATGATCGGTGACCGTGTGGCAATGTTCCCCTCATGGGAAACGTTGCCGCATGAGCGTCTCTCACCAGCCGTTGACACGGTGGCTACCCGGCGCAAAGTTCTGCACCGGGTCCGGGCCGGCAAGGTCACCGTTGTTGTTGCCGCGGTGCGGTCTCTGGTGCAGCCGATTCTCAACGATCACGCCGATCCGTTGCACTTGGCGGAGGGGGAGGACATCCCGAAGCTTGCCGAGAAATTGGAAGCAGCGGGGTACACGCATGCAGATATGGTTGGCCGGCGCGGCCAGTTCGCGGTGCGCGGCGGCATTATCGATGTTTTCCCGGCCACCGAGGACAATCCGGTGCGCGTGGAACTTTGGGGCGATGAGGTCACCGAGATCCGGCCTTTCAGTATCGGTGACCAGCGCACTATCGACGATCTTGTGGTCAGTGCCGTTGATGTTTATCCGGTGCGTGCTTTGCTTATCGACGCTGGCGTGCGCGAGCGTGCGGAGAAACTCGCTGCGCAGCGCAGTGGTGATATTCAGGAAATGCTCACCCGTATTGGTGAAGGCCAGTGGGTGGAAGGCATGGAAGCGCTGATCCCGCTGCTGACCGATAAGAATCTGCACAGCCTGCCTGAGCTTATGCCCGAGGGCACGCATACTTTGCTGTTCGGCCCGGAGCGGATTCGGTCTCGCGCCGCTGACCTCATTGCTACTGGTGAAGAGTTCATGGCTGCGGCGTGGGAGACTGCCGCATTGGGTGGTTCCGCGCCGGTTCATGGTGAAGGCCTGGAGGCTACTGCTTATCGCGGTATTGATGAGGTGCGCTGTGAACCCTGGTGGTCTATCGCCCCACCAGGCATGATCGGTGAAGGCGCGGTTGATGACACTCTGCCGTTGAATTTCGAACCGGGCCCGCGGCCGCGCGGTGATCTCGACGCCATTGGCCAGATGATGGCGCAATTGCGCACTCAGCTTGCCGACGGTGACCGCGTTGCCTATATCGCCGCCACTCCAGCCGGGGTGAAACGCCAGGCCGAACGTTTTCGCGAAGCGGGCCTGGCCTGCCGGATCGCTCAGGGGCCAGAACGCCCCGAGCCTGGTCGGATCACCGTCTACCAGGGTGTCAATCATGGTGGTTTGGTTTTCCCGCGCACCGAAAAAGCGCCGCTAACCGTCATTGTGGAGACCGATATCACCGGCAACCGGGTGTCCGATATCGGCAAGGGCCGCCGCGCCCCCAATAAACGGCGCAACCGGGTGGACCCGCTGGCCCTTACCGCCGGTGATTACGTCGTGCACGATACCCACGGCATTGGCCGGTTTGTGAAACTTACCGAGCGCACCGTCGGCACTGGCGAAGAAAAAGCCCGCCGCGAATACGTGGTGCTCGAATACGCCGCCAGCCGACGCGGTGGCCCACCGGACCAGCTTTTTGTGCCCATGGACAGCCTCGATCTGTTGTCCCGCTATGTCGGCGGCGAAACTCCGTCGTTGTCGAAAATGGGTGGTTCGGACTGGCGCTCCACTAAACGCAAGGCCCGCGGTGCGGTGCGTGAGATCGCCCATGAGTTGGTGCAGCTCTACGCAAAGCGCCAGGCCGCCCAGGGACATGCGTTTGCCCCGGATTCTCCCTGGCAGCGCGAGATGGAGGAGAATTTCCCCTTCGCTGAGACCGAGGACCAGCTGACCGCTATTGATGAGGTCAAGCACGACATGGAGCAGGCCACGCCCATGGACCGGGTGCTTATCGGCGATGTCGGCTACGGCAAGACAGAGGTGGCGTTACGTGCTGCCTTTAAGGCCGTGCAGGATGGCCGGCAGGTTGCGGTGCTGGTGCCCACTACGTTGCTCGCCCAGCAGCATATGGCCACTTTCGCCGAGCGGATGGATGGGTTCCCGGTCACTATTCGGTGCCTGTCGCGCTTCACTAGCGCTAAGGAGGCCAAGGAAATCCTGCACGGTATGCGGGAAGGCACGGTCGATATTGTCGTCGGCACGCACCGGCTGTTGCAGACCGGTGTGAGCTGGAAAAACCTTGGCCTGGTGATTGTGGACGAGGAACAGCGCTTCGGTGTGGAACATAAGGAACACATCACCGCGATGCGTAATCAGGTCGATGTGCTGACGATGTCCGCAACCCCGATTCCGCGCACCCTCGAAATGTCTATGGCCGGCATTCGCGAGATGAGCCAGATCCTCACCCCGCCGGAGGACCGGCACCCGGTGCTTACCTACGTCGGCGCCTATTCGGATAAAACTGTGGCAGCGGCGATTCGGCGTGAGCTGCTGCGCGATGGTCAGGTGTTCTACCTGCATAACCGGGTGCGCACTATCGATAAGGCCGCGGACAAGATCCGTCAACTGGTGCCTGAGGCGCGTGTTGTGGTCGCCCACGGTCAGATGGGGGAGGACCAGCTCGAGCGCACGGTGGAGGGCTTCTGGAACCGCGAATACGACGTGCTGGTGTGTACCACCATCGTCGAAACCGGCCTGGATATCGCTAATGCGAACACCCTCATCGTGGAGGATTCGCACACTATGGGGCTGTCCCAGCTGCACCAGTTGCGTGGTCGTGTTGGTCGCTCGCGGGAACGCGCCTACGCCTACTTCCTGTACCCGGCTGACCACACCTTGTCTGAGGCGTCCTATGGCCGTTTGTCGACTATCGCGGCGAATAATGAGCTTGGTGCCGGTATGGCGGTGGCGATGAAGGACCTGGAGATGCGTGGTGCGGGCAATGTGCTTGGTGCTGAGCAGTCTGGTCATATCGCCGGTGTGGGCTTTGATATGTATGTCCGTCTCGTCGGTGAGGCAGTGCAGGCGCTGAAATCTGCCGCGGATGGCAAACCTGTCGATGGCAGTGCGGAGGAAAGCACTGAGGTGCGTGTTGACCTGCCGGTGGATGCCAATATTCCGCCCGAGTACGTTTCCTCCGAGCGGCTCCGGCTGGAGGGCTACCGCAAATTCGCCGAAGCTCGGCAGCTTGACGACGTTGACGCGGTCCTTGACGAACTCAGTGACCGTTATGGCGCGCCGCCGGTGGAGGTTGCTCGTTTGGCGGCGATGTCGCGGCTGCGGATTATCTGCCGCGAGTTCGGGGTGCGGGATATGTCTTTGATGGGCAAGCACGTCAAGATTTCGCCGATGCAGTTGGCGGATTCGAAACAGGTGCGCCTGCAGCGGCTGTACCCGGGGGCGACGTACCGCGCGGCCTCTGGCACGGTGACGATTCCGGTGCCCACTGAGGGCCGTGGCCTACGGGCTGCGCCGGTGCGCGATGTGGCTTTGGTGCAGAAGATGGCGGACTTCCTTACCCAAATGGCGGGGATTCCTATGATGGATATCGCTGGTGGCAACTCCCCAGATACCGCTTCGCGTGGCACAGTCTAGGGATAAGACGGCTGTATAAAGCCCGGCGAAAGGAACGACCAATGGCGATTATCGAACTGGATCCGCGCTATCCCAACGCCATCCCGATCCCGGCGTTCGACCTGATTGGCGGTGATATCTGCTACACCGACGAGGTACCAATCTCGGTGCGCTGGGCTATCGCTGACCAGGGCGGGCATTCGGTGTCGGAGGCAGAGGTGCTGGTCACCACGGACCAGTCCGATTACCGCGTGCAGGAACGCCTGCGCCGAGGTGAGAAGCTTTATGCTGTCGGCACTAATCACTTGGTGGAGCCGCAGCCCCCGGTGGAGCAGAAGTTGCCGCAGGTCATTGCGGCGGTGGAGCTCATGCACCAGGCCCGGGCCCGCGGGGAGTGGGAGGCTTCCCAGACTCATCGCAGTTTGCTGCCGTACCTTGTCGAGGAAACCTACGAGTTCGTCGACGCGGTCAATGAGGACGGCGATATCAAGGCTGAGCTTGCCGACGTGTTGCTCCAGGTGTTGTTCCACGCCGAAATCGGTGATGGCTTCGATATTGATGATGTGGCCGAGAGCTTCGTCAGCAAATTGCAGAAGCGGATGCCGTACTTGTTCGACGGTAGTGAAGGCCAGGTCAGCGTCGAGGAGCAGAAGGAGGCGTGGGAAGCCGGGCGTAGTGGCGATAGGTCCGAGCCGGCGCAGCACTTGCCGGCGCTGGCGTTGGCTGCGGAGACGATCCGTAGGGCCCGTGCCGCCGGGATTGCTGATTCTGAGTTGCCGGAAGACCTGGTGCGCCCGAATCCGGAGCAGGAAGATGCTGAAGAACGCACCCGTGCCGCCGCGCGGGAAGTCATCGCGCGCTTATGTGCGGATGAGCAACAGTAGTATCTGCGTTCGTGCCTTCTAAAACCTCCTCTAATCGGTCGAACTCCGGCTGCGGGTGCCTTGCTGTCACCATGATCGCGGTGCTGAGCATTATCGGTGTGGTCGGTGCGATGACCATGTTCACTGGCCCGGTGACGATGCCTTTTACCAAGGAACCGATTCCGGCCGATGTGCCCCCGGCGGCGGCTGAACCGGCCCCGGCGGTGGCGACCAGTATCCCGGAGGGGCGCCCGGCGAATCAGTTGGCGCAGTGGGCGCAGCCGATTTCAGATAAGACCCGGATCTCGGTGCAGGCGGTACAGGCATATGGCCTTGCCGAGCGGATGGCTGCCGAGGAGTTCCCGGAGTGCCACTTGCACTGGAACACCCTGGCCGGGCTGGGCTATGTGGAAACCCGCCACGGTACGTATGGCGGGGACTGGCTGAACCGATCCAAGCTCGATGCCGAGGGTAAAGCCACCCCGGCGATTATTGGTGTGCCCCTGGACGGCAGCCCGGGCTTTGCTGAGATCCGCGATACCGACGATGGTGTGCTGGATCAGGACAAGCAGTGGGATCGTGCGGTGGGGCCGATGCAGTTCATTCCGGAATCGTGGCGGACCTACGGAGTGGACGCGTCTGGTGACGGTATTGCCGACCCGAACCAGATTGATGACGCCGCCGCCTCAGCTGCGCGTTTGCTGTGCGCCAATGGCCGTGACCTTGATACTGAACAGGGCTGGGCTGAGGCGATTCGTGCCTACAATTATTCGGGCGATTACCTGGTTGATGTGCGAGATGCGGCGGCGAATTACGCATTGGGGCAGCCAGCGTAGGCACGGCGGCATAGTTACCAAAAACGTGCCACAATTGAGGGCACGTTGGCCGGAAAAGCTCTGGCTGGAAAGGTGACTAATGGCTGCTTCGATTGAACTTATCCAAGCACTGGAGATCCTCGATTCCCGCGGTAACCCGACCGTTGAGGTTGAGGTCATTTTGGATGATGGTGCCCGCGGCATCGCGATGGTGCCCTCGGGTGCGTCCACTGGCGAGCACGAGGCCTACGAAAAGCGCGACGGTGGCGACCGTTACCTCGGCAAGGGCGTCGAGCAGGCCGTCGACAACGTCAACGACACCCTGCATGACCTGCTCGTCGGCGTGCCCGCCCATGAGCAGCGCATGGTCGACAAGATCATGCTCGAAGAGGACGGTTCCGAGAATAAGAAGAACCTCGGCGCCAACGCCATCCTGGGTGTGTCCATGGCTGTCGCCAAGGCTGCCGCGGTCTCCTCTGACCTGGACCTGTTCCAGTACGTCGGTGGCCCCAACGCCCACGTCCTTCCGGTGCCGATGATGAATATCCTCAACGGTGGCGCCCACGCTGACTCCGGCGTCGACGTCCAGGAGTTCATGATCGCCCCGATCGGTGCGCCTTCGTTCAAGGAAGCCGTGCGCATGGGCGCAGAGGTCTACCACAGCCTGAAGTCCGTCATTAAGTCCAAGGGCCTGTCCACTGGCCTCGGCGATGAGGGCGGCTTCGCCCCGTCGGTTGACTCCACCCGCGCCGCACTTGACCTCATCAATGAGGCCATTGAGAAGGCTGGCTACAAGCCGGGCGAGGATGTCGCCCTGGCTCTCGACGTTGCTTCCTCCGAGTTCTACGAGGACGGCAAGTACAACTTCGAAGGCGGCACCCACACCGCCGAGGAGATGGCCCAGGTCTACAAGCAGCTCATCGAGGAATACCCGATTGTCTCCATCGAGGACCCGCTTGATGAGAATGACTGGGATGGCTGGGTGTCCCTGACCAAGGAAATCGGCGACAAGGTGCAGATCGTCGGCGATGACTTCTTTGTCACCAACCCTGAGCGTCTTGCCACCGGCATCGATAAGGGTGCTGCTAACGCCCTGCTGGTCAAGGTCAACCAGATCGGTACCCTGTCCGAGACCTTCGAGGCTGTGGCCCTGGCCCATAACGCCAGCTACCGCTCGATGATGTCCCACCGCTCCGGTGAGACCGAGGACACCACCATCGCTGACCTGGCTGTTGGCCTCAACTGTGGCCAGATCAAGACCGGTGCCCCGGCCCGCTCCGAGCGTGTTGCGAAGTACAACCGCCTGCTGCGTATCGAGGCTCTGCTGGGCGATTCGGCCATCTACGCCGGCCGCTCCGCTTTCCCGCGCTTCGCCAAGTAAGGCTGACTGCGGGGTAGACTGACCCGCATGACACAGCGCGCACGTAGCCCACGAGGCTCTGCCCGCGAAGGGCTGAACGGAATGTCCCCGCTGCAAATCATCGGCGGGGGCATTCTCGTGCTCGTTTTGGCCGGTACTCTCATTATTCCGTTGCGTGCCTACGCCGAACAGCGCAGCCAACTCGCCGAGACCCGGGCGAGCATCGCCCGCTTGGAACGTCGGTCCAGCGAGCTGGAAAATGAACTGTCCCGGTACTCCGATGAGGCCTATATCCGGGAACAAGCCCGGGTCCGGTTGGGTCTCATAGAACCCGGTGAGACCCCCTTCAGGCTTATTGACCCGGATATGACCGGCCATGCCAGCCACAATCCCGGGGATGCTGCCGCCCCCGAACCAGATCCTTGGTACAAGGAACTGTGGCATTCCATTGCAGTGCCGCCACCAGCGAAAACTGAGGATGATGGGGCAAAGGCTCGCGAAGAATCTACTTCCCCGGATCGGGTTCCACGCATCCTGCCTGAACCCGCACCTGCTGAGTAAACCGGCGCCCGGTAGTCTTCCCCAGGTACCGATGCCGCAACCGCCTGGAGGAATTCTGTGTCCGTCGCCGAGTCTGACTTGGAGGCCATTGCCAACCAGCTTGGCCGCCCCCCGCGTGGCGTACTGGAGGTCTCCTACCGTTGCCCAGATGGGGTTCCTGCGGTTGTGAAGACCGCGCCGAAGCTTCCCGACGGCACCCCCTTTCCGACGCTGTACTACCTCACGGACCCGCGCCTGACCTCTGAGGCCTCGCGGCTAGAGGTCGCCGGCGTCATGCGCACTATGACCGAACGGTTGCGTACCGACGAGGATCTGCGTGCCGATTACACCCGTGCCCACGAGCACTACCTGGCTGAGCGAAATGCGATTGAGGACCTCGGCACGGACTTTTCCGGTGGCGGTATGCCGGACCGGGTTAAGTGCATCCATGTGCTCATTGCCTACGCGCTGGCGGAGGGGCCGGGCCATTTCCGTCTCGGTGATGAGGCTGTGGCTTTGGCGTGTGAGGGAACTGGGCTGCGCGGCACCGCCCTGCCCGAGGACTGGCCGACCTGCGAAGAGTTAGGGATTAGCCGCAATGAGGCCGGGGGAGAGGATCAGTAAATGACGCGTTTTGCAGCTATCGACTGTGGCACGAATTCCATCCGCTTGCTGATTAGCGATGTCCGCGATGTCGGCGGTGTTCTTGAGTTCACTGAACTGCACCGGGTGATGGAGATCGTGCGGCTTGGTCAGCGGGTCGACGAAACCGGTGAGATCACTTCTGAGGCTCTACAGCGCGTTGAGCAGGCCCTGCATGGCTTTACTGACCTGATGGACCGTGAGGGCGTTACTCAGGTGCGTATGGTCGCAACGTCGGCAGCCCGAGACGCTAAGAACCGGGATGAATTCTTTGCCCTGACTGAGCGGGCCCTCAAACCGTGGGGCGCGCAGGCAGAAGTCATCACCGGCGCGGAAGAGGCGCGACTGTCCTTCCGCGGTGCTGTCGATGATCTGGACCCGGCGACCGGCCCATTCGCGGTGATCGATATTGGTGGTGGCTCCACCGAGGTCATCGTTGGCGATTCCGACGGCACGATCCTGGGCTCCACCTCGGAGCCGATGGGCAGCGTGCGCCTCACCGAGCGTTTCCTGCAGGATTCGCCGCCTACCGACGACCAACTCGCAGCGGCACGCGAATACGTGGCCGACTTAGCTGAGCGGATTATCGCCGAGGTGCCCGTCAATAAGGCACAGACTGTGGTGGGCTGTGCTGGGACTTTCACCACACTTTCCGCGGTCGCCCAGGGCTTGGAGACTTACGACCCGGCCCAGATTCATCTCTCGCGGTTGCGGTGCGATGCGTTGCGCAGCCTTAACGAGTCATTGCTACGGCAGAGTTCGGAAATACTGGCCGCCGACCCCGTCATGCATCCGGGACGCGCCGACGTGTTTGCTGGCGGTCTTGTTGTCGTTGATGCCATTATGGATATTTGTGAAGGGGCTGATGAAGTTGTCATCAGCGAGAAGGATATCCTTGATGGAATAATTGCCGGGCTGGTCGATTCGGCCAGCTAGGTGAGAAGGCCCCCGTAGCCCAATTGGCAGAGGCAGCGGACTTAAAATCCGCCCAGTGTCGGTTCGAGCCCGACCGGGGGTACAGAAAACCCCGCCCTGGTTGATTACAACCGGGGCGGGGTTTAGTGGCTTGTCTCCACTAGGGTGCAGGGACGCGTATATCTGGTGTAATAGTCGGGAAAAGGTCATCCCTTGTTCTGTTTGTGGCCCGGAAGGAACATTATGGAACCGTTCAAGAGCTACGCAGTGTACGCGACATTCGGCGTGCTTATTGCTTTTATCGGAGCACCACTATGGGTGCTTCTGATACCGATTGCGGGAATGATCTCCGCGACCCTGCGTGCAGCACGATGAAATACCGCATCACGGACGAAAATGGTGTCGAGCATTGGACAGCAGCTCAATGCGCAGAACACCTTGGCATCACGGTTTCCACATGGACCTCCTACTCATCCAGAGGCACCAACCCCGATAAATCCGGCCAGCTGGATAGTCGTACGCCGCTATGGTGCGCTGATGAGGTACGTGAATGGGGAGCGCAACGGCGTCCATATGGTCATATGAGGCGCTCTTAGTCGCGGCGGACCGACAATACGGTCGGCGAGACCGCACCGCCGCTGGTGACGAAGTAAACGAAGAAAAGGAAAAACCCCGCCCTGGTTGAGTACAACTGGGGCGGGGTTTTTATTGCTGCTAGGGCAGCAGGCGGAGCTTCTTGCCTAAGGTCAGGGCCGTGGTCATGGTCTTGGCGTAAGTCTGACGGGACAGGAACGGCATTGCCAGCGGGAACAAGCGCTGCACAGTCACGGTCTGGGACTCGCAGTACTTCAGCAGGCCCTCCACGCCCTGTCGGCGGCCGACGCCGGAATCCTTCCAACCACCCATCGGGGCGTCGATAGAAGCAAAGGTGGCGCTGAAGCCGTCGTTGACGTTAACGGAGCCGGCATGCAGCTGGCTACCCAGCTCCTGCCCACGCTTCGGAGAAGTCCACAGCGAAGCATTGAGACCGTAGTGGGAATCATTGGCGCGGCGGATGCCCTCGTGCACGTCATCGACACGATGGAGCACTACGACGGGTCCGAAGACCTCTTCGCAGCTGATGTCGGCGGAGGGGTCAACGTCGGTAAGCACAGTCGGCTCATAGAACAGTGGGCCGAGATCCGGGCGGGCGCGACCACCGCAGAGAACAGTGGCGCCCTCCTCGCGGGCATTGTCGACGAACTCCTTGACAGTGTCGAACTGATCGCGCGACTGCAGGCAACCCATGTCGACTTCCCACTCATAACCGGCCCCCAAGGTCATAGCGCGGACCCGGTCGGTGAAAGCGGCGACGAAGTCATCCCACACAGCGTTGGCGATGTACATGCGCTCGATGGAAACGCACAGGTGGCCGGAGTTGGTGAAGCAGGCCACGCGGGCGCCGTCGGCAGCAGCCTGAATATTGGCATCCTCAGCAACAACCAGGGCATTCTTGCCGCCGAGCTCAGCGGAGAAACCAATGAGGCGTTCACCGGCCTGGGCGGCCAGGGCCTTACCGGTAGCAGAGGAACCGGTGAACATCAGGTAGTCGGCGTGCTGGAGGATTTCCTGGCCAACGGTGCGGCCCGGGCCGGGAACAACCTGGAACAGATCGCGGGGCAGGCCGGCGCGGAAGAGCAGCTCCACAGCAATCAGGGCCGTGAATGGGGTGCTCGAATCAGGCTTGAGCACGATGCCATTACCCGCGGCCAGGGCGGCGATAGCGTCGGAAACCGCAAGGGTAAGCGGGTAATTCCACGGTGCAATAACGCCGATAACGCCACGGGGGTGGTAGTGCACCTTAGTCTGGCTGATCACCGGCAGGGCGCCGTGCCGCGACTTGGTGCGCATCATCTTCTCGGCTTGGTTGCCGTAGTAGCGAGCGGTGATCGCGGTGTGGATCAGCTCTTCATAAGCGCTGGAGCGGGACTTACCAGTCTCGGCCTGCACAATGTCGATGACCTGAGACTGATGTGTGATCAGCAGGTCGTGGAAGCGGTGCAGCACCTCGCGGCGAGCCTCCGGGGATACCTTCTTCCAGGACTCTTGGGCCTTGCGGGCCTTGGCGAAAGCGGTCTTAACATCGTCCTCGGTGCCGACCGGGATTTCCGCGATCGGCTCTTCGGTGAACGGGCACGTGATGGTGGTGGTGCTGGAGAGGTCCGCCACGGTGACGTGCTCAATAAGTCGCTCTGCAACTCCGCCGTCGAGAGGGTTGGGCACATCCGCAGGGGTAGTGGTGTTGGTCGTTGTGGTCGTCGCTGCAGTCATGTTGCAGATAGTACGGCATCACAGCCCCAAAAGGCTTATGTTTTGTAACCAATATCTGCGGGGGTTAGGTAGCCGAAAAACCTAGCCGGCGATTGTGATCGGGGTCCGCCGGGCGGTGCGCGGGGTAGCGGTAGTCATCGTCGTAATCCGAATCATCGTGATAACGCTGCTCGGGGTCGTACTCCGGCTCTTCGTTGAGATCGACATCAGGCTTTTCTTCAGCCAAGCGGGAATCCAGCGAGTCGTGCGGGTCAGCACCGCGCCAACGGTCAGGGGCGTCCATCACGTAATTCTCGCCATCGGAAGTGATGATGTCGCCGTCGAGACCCTCAGAACCATCCAGGGTGGTTTCGTCGAAATCGCCAGTGGTATCCGGGTCGTAGTCGCCACCCATCGCTGCCTTCTTTCCTCGTACGTTATCGCCAATATCGTACCGCGTCCGATGGCTTTCAACGGCGGTTTTCCCGTTTCTGGGAACAAGGTCAATGACTTAGTCGTTGAAATAAGTACAGCCCCATAAAGGCAGCCGCTGCAAGCGGATGAACTACCAACGATAAGAAGAGGACCACGTGCGCCAATCCAGCAATCCCGCGTTCAACTCGCTGACCCAGACCGTGTCTAGGGAGCAGTCTGCGGGCAACCAGTTCGGCGACCCGTACGGCCAGAACCAGAAGGTTGCCCCTGCCCAGCAGTCCCGCGCCATGACCGTCGACGATGTGGTTTCCAAAACCGGCATCACTCTCGGCGTGATCATCGCCCTGGCTGCAGTCAACTTCGCCCTCGGCACCGTCAACCCGGGCCTGGCCATGATTCTTACCGTCGTCGGCGCCATCGGCGGCCTCATCGCCGTTCTGGTATCCACCTTCGGCAAGAAGTTCGGCTCCGCCGGCGCCACCCTGACCTACGCCGCATTCGAAGGCCTCTTCGTCGGTGGCTTGACCTACATGTTCGCCGGCGCACAGGGCTACTACAGCATGATCGCCCAGGCCGTCATCGCCACCCTTGGCGTCTTCATCGGCATGCTGTTCGTGTACAAGACCGGTGCTATCCGCGTCACCCCGGGCTTCACTCGGTTCATGACCGCCGCCCTGTTCGGCGTCCTGGCGCTGGCCGTCGGCAATATGCTGCTGGCCCTGTTCACCGGCAATAACCCGCTGCGTGATGGTGGCACGATTTCCATCATCTTCTCCATCGTCTGCATTGGTATCGCTGCGCTGAGCTTCCTGCTCGACTTCGACCAGGCCGATAAGCTGGTCCGCTCCGGCGCTCCGGCCAACTACGCCTGGGGCGTTGCCCTTGGTCTGGCCGTCACCCTGGTCTGGCTCTACATCGAAATCCTGCGCCTGCTGAGCTACTTCCGCGACTAAGCGAAGCCCCGCTAGTAACAACAGCTAGCCACAACAAAGGCCCTGCCTCCCAAAACGGGAAGCAGGGCCTTTGGTTATGCGCGAGGTAATTAGTCCTCGTGGTTCGGGTCGTACGGCTCAGCCTTGACCAAAGTGACCTCGACCTCATCGCCGGTCGGGGCCTTATACGTGCGGGTCTCGCCCTCCTTGGCGCCAATCAACGCCTGGCCCAGCGGGGAATCAGTGGAGTAGGTCTCCAGGTCCGGCTTGGACGAATCCGCGCCGCGAGTACCAATCAGGAAGGTCTCCTGGTCTTCTTCATCACCGTCGTAGTAGACGTGCACAACGGTGCCGACCAGGGCCACACCGGACTCCTGCGGGGTCTCGCCAACAATGGCGCGCTGCAGCAGGTCCTCGAGGTAGCGGATACGCGCCTCTTCCTGACCCTGCTGCTCGCGGGCTGCGTCGTAGCCCGCGTTCTCCTTGAGGTCGCCTTCTTCGCGACGCTCATTGATTTCCGCAGCGATAACCGGTCGATTCTCGTACAAAGCATCGAGCTCGGCCTTGAGCTTGTCGTAGGACTCCTGGGTGAGCCAGGGGTTATTCGATTCGGCCATGGGGCCCTCCTGAGTTACTTCGGCGAGTGACGGTCAGCCAATAACGGCATGCCAACCGCCCCGGACCATCAGCTGGTCCAGGCCGGGGGTTTAGTGAATGCGAAAAAACGGCCCAGACGGGCCGCTAACAAAGGGAGGATAGCACTGCTGCTAGCGCAGGCAAATAAGGCGCGCGGCGAAAAACTACTGCTGCAACAGTGCGGGCATATCCGTCGAACAGCCGTAGACGTCACCAGCAACGGCCTGCTCGCGGGTGCGCACCGGCACATCCAGACGCACCGTGGGTTCATTAGAACCAGGCACGATGACATCACGGCGGCCAACTTCGGCCATATCGTAATTCAGCGCATAAATTATGCAGTACGCGTCCTGTTCCGGCTGCTCCCGAGTCACATCAAGGGTGAAGATGAATACATCCTCTTCATGGCCTTCTGCGCGGGCCCAACCAGCGGGAGTGGCGGTGACGTCGGGAGTGGAAACCCGATCCATCTGGACCAGGATGTAGGCAACGCAAGCCACCACCATCGCCACAATGCCGATGATGATGAGTTTGCCGCTGGGCACCCGGCGCGTATCGCCATAGCGCTCAGACGGTATCGCTCGCTTCGAAGCAGTGCCGTCAGCCATGGCACATAGTTTATCGGAAAGCCCCGCCGCATTTGCCGCCAGACCAAGGCCCGTAGACTAAACAACGTCTTCGACAAGGAGTTGGCATGGCAAAGCGCTTGATGGCGGTGCACGCGCACCCCGACGATGAGGCCTCGAAAGGCGCCGCCACGATGGCCCGCTACGCCCGGGAGGGCGTTGAGGTCATGGTGGTGACCTGTACCGGCGGTGAACGAGGTTCCATCCTGAACCCGGCAATGGATCTGCCCGAGGTCCGCGACAATATGCACGAAGTACGTGTCGGTGAGATGGCTGAATCCGCGCGCATCCTGGGCGTGCAGCATAAGTGGCTCGGATTTGTTGACTCCGGGCTGCCGCAGGGCATGCCCACCCCGGTGCTGCCCGACGGGTGCTTCGCCCGCGAGCGCATCGATACTGCTGTGCGGCCCCTTGTGAAGGCCATCCGTGAGTTCCGCCCGCATGTGCTGATCACCTACGACGAGAATGGTGGGTATCCGCACCCGGACCACATCATGACCCACATCATTTCGATGCGGGCGTGGAATGAGGCCGCCGCCGGCGCCCCGGAGCTTGGTGCCCCCTGGCAGATCCAGAAGATGTACTACACCCACGGTTTCATTCGGAAACGTCTGGAACTGCTCGACGCCGATTACAAAGAGCGTGGTGAAGAAAGCCCCCTGGCCCCGGCGTTGGCTCGCTGGCGTGGCGGTGGAGATTTGATGCGCCGGGTCACCACCCAGGTGCCGTGCTCAGAGTATTTCCACCTGCGTGACGAGGCACTTATTGCCCACGCCACCCAGATTGACCCCAAGGGCCCATTCTTTGCGGTGCCCCTGGACGTGCAGCGTCGGGTGTGGCCAACTGAGGAATTCGAGTTGGCGCGCACTCGAGTGCGTACTAAATTGCCGGAAAACGACCTCTTCGCCGGCGTGATCCCCGACGCGGAGTGGACCGCCGAGGTGTCCTCGGCAGCGGAAGGTAAGTGAGCATAATGTTCGAAATCGTCGACTTCATCGCGCAGAACCCCGTCGGCCCGCGCGGCGCGGATTTCGGTAAGGCCTCGCCGATCGGGTTATTCATCCTCGTGCTGTTGCTCGTGGTGGTTCTCGCTGCTGGCTGGGATATGGCCCGTCGGCTCAAGCGACTGCGTGCCCGCCGCGCTTTCGCAGAAAAGCACGATATGGACCCCTTCGATATCGACGCCATCGATAAGGCAATGGCCGACGAGGCCCGGGTCTCGCTTGCTAATCCGCGTGCTGCACAGGCCCCCGACACTGATTCGGGATCTGGTTCGCGGCCAGCTCCGCAGGAGTAGTTTTCGCCGGGCCGAAGGCCCTCCGGTGCTAACCTCTATGGTGTGACTCACCGACAGCCAGCCTTGCTCCGGGAGCAGCTTTTGGGCCGATTCCTCTACGGCGCATACGAGCGGCGCCTGGTGCGTGCCCTGCAGGACAAACCGCAGCCCCACCACGTCGCTGTGATGGCCGACGGCAATCGCCGCTGGGCCCGCGAGGCTGGTTTTACTGATGTCAGCCACGGCCACCGCGTCGGTGCGCACCGGATCGGCGAACTCGTCGGTTGGTGCGCCGAGCGCGATATTGAGCTAGTCACCATTTACTTGCTGTCCACGGAGAACCTCACCCGGGAATCCGAGGAACTAGACCTGCTTTTCGACATCATTGGTGATGTCGCTGATGAATTGAGCAGGTTGCCGTTCCGCCCCCGCCTGCGCATGATGGGGCATCTCGAATTATTGCCCGAGTCGATGTCGCAGCGGTTGCGTGCCGACGAGGCAGCCACCGCAGATAATGACGGCATCCAGGTCAATATCGCGGTGGGCTACGGCGGTCGCCAGGAGATTGTCGACGCCGTGCAGCGCATTGTTGTGGAGAACGCAGCAGCTGGGGTTGCCGCCGACGAAATGGCCGAGCGGATCACGGCGGAGGCCATTAACGACCACCTCTACACCTCCGGCCAGCCGGACCCGGACCTGGTCATCCGCACCTCAGGGGAGCAGCGGCTCAGTGGTTTCCTGCTGTGGCAGTCGGCCTATTCGGAGATCTGGTTCACCGACACCTACTGGCCGGCGTTTCGGAGGGTTGATTTCCTACGCGCGCTGCGTGATTTCTCCAAGCGTTCACGCCGCTTCGGTAAGTAGCGGCGCGCTACATTTTGCGCATCCGCACCCGGCTGACGGTGTGGTCGGAGCTTTTCGTTAGCACCAGTGAAGCGCGCACCCTCGTCGGCAAGATATTTTCCACCAGGTTCGGCAGGTTCACGGTCTGCCAGATGCGTCGGGCCTGTGCGGTGGCTTCCTCGTCGTCAAGCTCGGCGAAATGCGCGAAATGCGCGTTGGGGGTTCTAAAGACGGTATCGCGCAGCCGCAGGAACCGTTCCACGTACCAGCGTTCGATGTCCTTTTTGTGCGCGTCGACGTAGACAGAGAAATCAAAGAGGTCGGAGACCATCAGCATTGGGCCGGTCTGCAGCACATTGAGGCCCTCGAGAATGAGAATATCGGGCCGGTCGACAATGATGTGCTCATCGGGCACCCGGTCGTAGCGGGTGTGCGAATACACCGGGGCAGAGACATTGCGGGCACCGGATTTCACAGCGGTGACAAAACGCATCAACGCTTTTTGGTCATAGGACTCGGGGTAGCCCTTGCGCTGCATAATGCCGCGGGCGTGCAGTTCGGCCGAAGGTAAGAGGAACCCGTCGGTAGTGACCAGTTCGACGTGCGGATTAGTGTCCCAGCGTTCCAGCAGCACCTGCAGGAGGCGGGCGGTGGTGGACTTGCCGACGGCCACGGACCCGGCCACGCCAATGATGAATGGGGCAGAGTGGCGGTCCTCTTCGCCGAGGAAGGTGGCGGTGGTTTTGTTCAACGCCCGGTGTGCCTGCACTCGTAGGTGGATGAGGCGGGAGAGGGGGAGGTAGACCTCGGCGACCTCGTGGAGGTCAATATTTTCGCCAATGCCGCGCAGCCGTTCGAGTTCGTCCTCGGTCAACACCTGGGGCATGGACTCGCGAAGCTCACGCCATTGCGAGCGTTTGAACTCCAGGTAAGGGCTGGGCGCCTGTGGGCGATGCATGTTCTCTATTGTGCACCCATTGGTGATCGTTGCCACATAGGGCCTCCGAAAGCCGCGCCGGTCAGGCGGCGGACTACGATGGACGCCACTGATGACTCGCCCCCTTAGAAAGGTGTGTGCCCGGCTATGGCCGATGACCTTCGTTCGCTTCCCCTCGCAGAACTCGACCCGGATGTTGCCCAGGCAATGGCCGGTGAGCTGGCCCGCCAGCGTGACACTCTGGAAATGATCGCTAGCGAGAACTTTGTTCCGCGCGCAGTGCTGCAGGCCCAGGGTTCAGTGCTGACCAATAAGTACGCCGAGGGCTACCCCGGCCGCCGCTACTACGGTGGTTGCGAGAACGTCGACGTCATCGAGGACATTGCCCGCGACCGCGCCAAGTCCCTTTTCGGCGCCGAATTCGCCAATGTGCAGCCCCATGCCGGTGCCCAGGCGAATGCTGCTGTGCTGCACGCCCTGATCAACGCCGGCGATAAGATCATGGGCCTTAACCTGGCCCACGGTGGTCACCTCACTCACGGCATGAAGCTCAACTTCTCCGGCAAGCTTTACGACGTTGTCGCCTACGGCGTCGATGAGCAGACCATGCGTATCGATATGGACAAGGTCCGCGAGCAGGCCGTCGCCGAGCAGCCCGACGTTATTATCGCCGGTTGGTCGGCCTACCCGCGCCATATCGACTTTGATGCTTTCCGTTCCATCGCCGATGAGGTCGGCGCGAAGCTGTGGACCGATATGGCCCACTTTGCGGGTCTGGTCGCCGCTGGTCTGCATCCCTCCCCGGTGCCGGCTTCCGATGTGGTGTCCACCACCGTGCACAAGACTTTGGGTGGCCCCCGCTCCGGCATGATTTTGGCTAAGCAGGACTACGCCAAGAAGCTGAATTCTGCGGTCTTCCCGGGCCAGCAGGGCGGCCCGCTGATGCACGCTGTTGCCGCTAAGGCCGTTGCGTTGAAGATTGCTGCAAGTCAGGAGTTCAAGGAGCGCCAGGAGCGCACGCTTGAGGGCGCCCGAATCCTTGCTGAGCGTCTGACCGCCGATGATGCCAAGGCCGCTGGTGTGGATGTGCTCACCGGTGGCACCGATGTGCACCTGGTGCTTGCTGATCTGCGTAACTCGCAGATGAACGGCCAGGAGGCCGAGGACTTGCTGCATGAGGTTGGCATTACCGTCAACCGCAATGCTGTGCCCTTCGACCCGCGCCCGCCGATGGTGACCTCCGGCCTGCGTATTGGTACCCCGGCGTTGGCCACTCGCGGTTTCGATACCGCCGCTTTCACCGAGGTCGCCGATATCATCGGCACCGCCCTGGCCCAGGGCAAGAATGCGGACACTGAGGCGCTGCGGGGGCGTGTGTCCAAGCTGGCTGCGGACTACCCGCTCTATGACGGTCTTGAGGACTGGCGCCTGGTCTAAGCCATGTCGTGTGTGCATTCGTCTTTCGATAATGGTCTGCTGACCATCACTCTGGACCGCCCCGAGGGGCATAATTCGCTTAATCAGGCTGCCCGGTTGGAGCTTGCTCAGGCTTTTTCCGACGCTGCGGCTGCCTGCGATACCGATGATGATGCGGCTCGTGTGCGGGCTGTGCTGTTCACGGGTGGGGCGAAGGTGTTCTGTGTCGGGCAGGACTTGAAGGAGCACCTGGGGGACCTGAAGTCCGGTTCCGGTATGAGCAAGGTCGACGATGAGTACAACCCGATGGTTGCTGCGTTGTTGTCGATCCCGGTGCCGGTTGTGGCCGCTGTGAATGGTGCGGCTGCTGGCGCGGGGTGGTCGCTGGCACTGAACTGTGATTTCCGGGTGGCCGCGGAGTCAGCGTCGTTTAAGGCCGCGTTCCCGTCGATTGGTTTGGCCAACGACTGCGGTATGTCCCGGCTGCTTCCGGATCATGTCGGCCGGGCTAAGGCGCTGGAGTTGTTGTTTGCCGATAAGCCCATCGGTGCCCGACAGGCTCTGGAATTGGGTCTTGTGACCGAGGTTGTCGATGGTGATGACGCCACTGCGGCAGCAACAGAATGTGCCCGCAGGCTTGCCGACGGCCCTACTTGCTCCTACCGGGAGATCAAGGCCCTGGTTCGCGATGCGGAGGCGATTAATGCCATTGCCCGCTTGGAGTCTGGTGCCCAGACCCGGCTGGCGGCCACCGCGGATCACCAGGAGGCGCTGCAGGCCTTTATGGAAAAGCGTGCCCCAACGTTCATCGGCCGCTAGCTAAGGACCGAACAAAACGCCCCCACCGGGATATCCCGGTGGGGGCGTTGTTGTGTTGTGGCGTGTGCCGGTTTAGGCGTAGCCGCCCTTGGCGATACGACGGGAAATGATTTCCTTCATGATCTCGTTGGTGCCGCCGTAGATGGTCTGCACCTTGGTATCGAGGTAGTGGGTGGAAATCGGGTACTCCATCATGAAGCCGTAGCCACCGAACATCTGCAGGCAGCGGGTGACGATGTCCTGCTGCTCCTCAGTGGTCCAGAACTTGGCCATGGAGGCGCCGACCTCGTCGAGCTTGCCGGCGTTGTGGGCCATCACGGCACTGTCCACGAAGGCCTGCAGGGCGGTGACGCGGGTGGCGATATCGGCCAGGTAGTGGCCGTGGACCTGGTGCTGCGCAATCGGGCGACCGAAGGTTTCGCGCTCGAGGGCGTAGTTGTAGGCCAGGGTCCAGGCGCGGCGGGAGGTAGCAACCGAGCCGACGGCCAGGGTCAGGCGCTCGTGGGCGAGGTTGGTACGCAGGTAGCCGAAGGCGGCGCCCTCTTCGCCCAGCAGGTGGTCAGCCGGGACGCGGACGTTGTCGAAGTGCAGCTCGGCGGTGTCCTGGGCCTTCAGGCCGGCCTTCTTCAGCGGGCCGGTCTTGGTGTAGCCCTCCAGGTCGGAGTCGACGACGAACATGGAGACGCCAGCGCGGCCCTTGGACGGGTCGGTGACGGCGGCAACCAGGGCGAAGTCGGACAGGATACCGTTCGAGATGAAGGTCTTAGAGCCGTTGAGGACGTAGTGGTCGCCGTCCTTCTTCGCGAAGGTACGCATACCGGCCAGGTCGGAGCCGGCACCCGGCTCGGTCATGGCCAGGCAGCCGATGAGTTCGCCGGCGTTCATCTTGGTGAGGTAGTTCTGCTTGAGTTCCTCAGAGCCGAACTTAGCCAGGTACGGGGCAACGAGGTCGTTGAGGGTGCCGAAGGAAACGACGATGGAGCCGCAGTCAGAGTTGGCCAGCTCCTCGTTGAGGATCTGGTTGTAGCGGAAGTCCATCTCGCCGCCGCCGCCGTACTCCTCAGGCGTGGACATGCCGATCAGACCCAGCTGGCCGGCCTTCTTGAAGACCTCGCGGTCGGGCATCGACTGCTCATGCCACTTATCGACGTTCGGAGTGACCTCGGTCTCGACGAAACGGCGCACCGTGTCGCGGAACATCTCGTGCTCTTCTTCGAAGTGAGTGCGGGGCAGGAAGTCCTTCATCCTGTTCTCCTTATGAGTGTAGGCGGGGCGATGATGTAAATATCACCATCCGTGTCAGTAACCATTATGCCCCGCAGATGTGGATACGCGAAGAAATTGGTCGGATTAGGGGAGGAGGATCGCACCGACATTTCGGGGGGTAATTGTGAGTACCCCACACTAATCCAGATAAGTTAAGGCAATGCTAACCAAAAAATCATGCATACCCTGCATAGATGTATATGGATCGAGCCAATAACTGGGCGGTGGCGGCCGGCTGGGCCGGGGGTAATTTACGTCATATTGGCATTGCGATATTGACTAGTGCCCTGCTCATGGCGCTAAAGTACTGGGCAGTGGTTCTAACTGCCACGCTGTCACGGCAACCTCCAATTGCACACGCGAAAGAGGCGGTGTCCCGGTTTTACCGGGGCACCGCCTCAATCGTTGCGCGGAAAACCTAGCCGCGAGACCAATGTGCGGCTAGTAGGGGGTTGACCAGATGGGCCTTTTCCACCGTCACGAGATGCTTAGCGGGGCTGATTGTGGCCATCTCTGAGCCGGTGATGATCTCGTGCAGCGAACGCACCACATCAATCGCAGTCGACGTATCTTGCTCACCGGCAATTACCAAGGTGCGCCGGGCGACACGGTGATCCAACCCGGCCAGTGCAATCCGGGAATCAAACCCGGCGATGGCATGACAGCACCCGGCGTATCCAGTATCCGAGGTCTCGCGGATACCGTCGGCAAAGCGGCCCGGCAAAGCCGGATCGGTATTGAAGCAATGCTCGGTGAACCAATTGCCCACCACAGTATCGGCGAGCTCTGCGGTCGACTGAGCAGTCACCAGATCCGCCTTAGCCAACCACGCATCGGACTCACCGAACTTCGGGGCAGTAGAAATCAGGGTCAGGGACGCAATAATGTCCGGGCGAGATAACGCAATGGTCTGAGCGACCGCACCGCCGAGCGACAAGCCGGTCAGGTGTACCGCAGTCACGCCCAGGTGGTCCATGAGGGCGAGTACATCGTCGGCAAGCCCCTGCATTGTGTAAGGCCCCTCAGGCGCCTCAGATTCACCATGCCCGCGCAGGTCAACCGCAATAATGTGGAAAGAGTCAGATAGGGCAGCAAGTTGTGGTTGCCACATCGCCCGAGACGCCCCCAGTGAGCCCAGCAAAACGACGACGGGAGCATCAGTGGGGCCTTGTTCGGTGTAGGCGAGCATGGAGCAGTCCTCTCGTGAAATGCGGTTCGTTACCGGAATGATGCGGTGCTGGCCTTGCGATCTGGACCTAAGCGTGTGCACCCTGGAGGTTACACATCACTTACCCAGATTTATTCGGAGGAACCTATGCGTTCTACCATTTCCCGCTCTGTCGCCGCTGCTGTCCTCGGTACCGGCCTCGTTTTCGGTGCTGCTGCTTGCTCCACTGATGACGCCGAGGACGCTGTCGTCGACGCCACCAACGCCGTCGAGGACGCCGCTGGTGACGCCAAGGACGCCGCCGATAAGGCCGGCGACAAGATCGAAGAGGGCGCCGAGAAGGCCAAGGACGCCGTCGACGGCGAGATTGACGGCAAGGAAGTTTCCCGCGAGATCCAGGCCGCCTACGAAGAGTTCGGCGGCGCCGACGAGCTGGGCACCCTGGAAGAGGTCACCGAAGAAAACGGCGCAACCGTCGCCATCTTCTCTGACAACGCCCGCATCTACGAGACCGAAGAGCACGGTGCCATCCTGGTCCAGGGCAAGATCCTGGACACCTGGATGGAAAACGGTGGCCCTGAGGGCGAACTGGGCATGCCGATCGAGGATGAGGAAGAGATCGACAACGGCTGGATCTCCTACTTCGAGGGCGGCTCCATCAAGTGGACCTCCGAGGACGGCCAGAACTACACCCCGACCATCGAGATGGGCGACACCCCGGACGCTTAATTCGACGGGTAGGGGCCTGATGGGTCACACTGAGTCTCATGTCGGATAAAAAGCGCGAATTTTCGATTCGCCCCATGCGGGAAGAGGATTACCCGCAAGTCCAGGCCATCTACGAGATCGGCCTGGATACCGGGCATGCCTCCTGGGAGCACGAAGCCCCCGAGTGGGACGTTTTTGCACGCCTCAAGCGCCTCGATCTGTGCTTCGTTGCCACCCTCGATGACAACCCAGACAAGATCGTGGCCTGGGCTTCGGCCTCGCAGGTGTCCAAACGAGACATCCTGCGTGGTGTGATCGAAGACTCCATCTACGTTCACCCTGATGGCCAAGGCATGGGACTGGCGGGCGCACTGCTTTCCAAAGTCATGGACGAGGCCACCGAGCTAGGTTGCTGGTCCATCCACTCGTGGGTGTTCCCAGAAAACGTCGGCTCGCTCAAGGTGCACCAGAAGTACGGATTCCGCGAAGTCGGTGTCTACCACCACATGGCCAAGATGACCTACGGGCCTAAGGCCGGCGAGTGGCGCGACATCATCATCCTGGAAAAGCTTCTGGAAAAGCCAGAAGAACGCGCTGAAAAGCGTGCTCTCCAGGAAGCCGAAGAAGCCGGTGATCCCACCCGACCCATTCTGGACCGGTTGGACTCCGCAGAACGTCAGGTAGGGGCCTAACCCCCAAGCTACGAAAAACTCCCCGCAATCACTCACGGTTGCGGGGAGTTTTGGTTATTCAGGGCACGGGATTACTCGATGGTCTCTTTCAGGTGTTCCTCACGCACTGCAATCAACAGCGCAGTGGCAAGCAGCATCAACGGCACCAAAGCGGCCAGCACCGGAGTCAGAGCGTCGTTATAGCTACTGGTGACTACATCAAGTAGTGGTGTCGGCAGCTGCTCGAGAATATCCGGGCGCAGGTGTGCAGCGCTGTCCGCACTGGCCAGCGCAGTGCCCGCCGGCAAGCGCTGCGCCATCAGGTCACGCAGATTGTGAATGAATAGCGTGCCCACAATGGCAGAGCCCACTGCGCCGCCAATCTGGCGGAAGAAATTATTCGCGGCCGTCGCCGTGCCGACGATGGACACCGAGAACGAATTCTGCACGATAAGCACCAACACCTGCATTGCCATGCCCAGACCAGTGCCCATGAGGAATAGATAGATCCCAATGACCGGCAGGGTAGTGGTGGTAGTCATGCCCGACATGAGCAACAGGGCACCGGCCATCAGTGCCATGCCGACCACCGGGTACCACTTGTAGTGCCCGGTTTTGGTGACGATCGCGCCAATAATCACCGAGGTGCTCAGCATGCCGAGCATCATCGGGGTCATCATCAACCCTGCGGCCGTCGGACTCATCTGGTGCACCATCTGGAAGTACGTCGGCAAGTACGCCATCGTGCCGAACATGCCTATACCCAGGGACAGCCCCGCCGCAGTGGTCAGTACAAAATTGCGGTTAGTAAACAGATACATCGGCACCAGCGGATTCGGCGAGCGACGCTCAGCCAGAATGAACAGCGCCCAGGACACCACAGAGATCGCAATCAACGTCAGGATCAGCGGGTCGGTCCATGCGTACTGGGTGCCGCCCCAGGTCGTCGTGAGAATCAAGGAGGAAGCGCCAGAGATAAGCAGCACCGCCCCGAGCCAATCAAAAGCTTCGGTAGCAGTGCGGCGCGGAAGCCGCAGGTAGCGGGTGGCCGTCGCTAAGGCAATAAAGCCCAGCGGGACGTTAATCCACAAACCCCAGCGCCAACCCGGCCCGTCGGTAACCCAGCCGCCCAGAACCGGGCCCAGCACCGAACTGAAGCCAAAGACCGCACCGATGAGGCCCATATACTTACCGCGCTCCCGGGCCGGGATCACCTCCGCCAGGATCGCCTGGGAGGAAACCATCATTGTGCCGCCGGCGAAGCCCTGCACTGCGCGGGCAATAATCAGCAACAGCATCGAGTCGGTCAGCGCACCGATGATGGAACCAATAATGAACAGCGTGATACCGCCGAGGAAGAAAAACTTGCGGCCCAGCATGTCGCCGAGCTTGCCGACGATCGGCAACGCCACCGTCTGGGCGAGCAAGAATGCCGTGATCACCCACGACATATGATCCACGCCACCGAGCTCACCGACGATGGTCGGCAAGGCTGTGGAAAAGATCATCTGGCCCAATGAGCTCATCAACATTGCTGTCATCAGCGACAGCAGAACCAAAGAACGGTGTCGGGCGTTAGCGCGAACAGCGTCGTCGGTGGTTACCAATTCAGCTCCTGAGTAAAACGAGAAAACGTGGCTGCTGCAGTAAGCAACGGGTGGGAATCGCCAGAGAGGCTGGTCAGCGAGCGGCTCGTCGCCATCCATAGCGTCTCGCGGATAAAGGCAACCGAGATGGCTGCTTCCTCCTCCACAGCGATATCGGGAAGGCGGCGAGTATCCGGCGCATTGGTGAATAACGTCGTTAGCGCCTGCTGCATACGGGCCAAAGAATCTGACTGATTAGCGATGACGAGGCCCAAAAGCCTCGAATCGGACCTGACCACCTCGCGGCGCAACCGGTGCAACTCACGATGGCGCTGCATCGGGTCGGCGAGATCATCATCCTCGGGGTCTGGGTTCGTCAGAACGGCCTCAATAGTGAGCAATAGATGTCGAACCGGGTCGCTGGGGCGAGCAGCGATGAACGCTTCGGCGTCAGCGTCGGAAAAGCTGGTGATGCCGGGACGCAGGACTACCTCGTCCTTTGTATCGAAGTAGTTGAAGAAGGTGCGCCGGGAGATATTCGCGGCGGCACAGACATCATCGAGGGTGACCGCGTCGAAGCCATGTTCTGCCATGAGGTTCAACGCGGCGTCCTCGATCGTGCGTCTGGTGCGGCGTCGGTTGAGTTCTCGGCGGCCACAACCCCCAATAGATTCCTGCATAGAGTGCAAAGTTACACCCAGTGCAGATTTTTAGCCAGTCGGAGTCGTCTACCAGAAATCAGCGCAATAGCTCATGGCGCAGCGCTGCGGTGAGCTTTGGAAAACGGAATACATGGCCCAGCTCTTCTAGCTTCGACCCCACAGCACGCTGGTTAGCCAGAGCCAGCTCTTCTGCGCCCTGCCACCCCAGCATGGCCGCCGGGCCCGCCTTCGGTACCGGGATTACCGCCGGGCGGTGCAAAACCCTCGCTAGCGTCTTCGTGTACGCCTTATTTGTCATCCCGTTCGGGGCGACCGCGTTGACCGGGCCGGAAACGTTCGGATCGAGTAGCGCACGGTGGTAGATGTCCAATAAGTCATCCACAGCAATCCACGGGAACCATTGCTGACCATCGCCCAACGGGCCGCCTAGCCCGGTGAATGTCACCCCAGCCAACAGTGGCAATAAGCCACCCCCACCAGACTGCACCAGTCCAGTACGCACCGTCGTCACCCGGGCCCCAGCATCACGAGCAGGCTGCCAGGCAGCCTCCCACTCAGAAACAATCTCGGACAACACCCCATCTCCTGAGCCGGCAGATTCGTCGAGCACCTCAGTGCCACGGTCCTTGCCGTAGAACCCAACCGCAGAGGCAGACACCACAGTCTTTGGGCCACGACCGGCGGCAATGAGCTCAGCCAGCTTCCGCGTCGGGCCCACCCGAGACTCACGCACTGCCTTAAGGTGCGCGTCGGTAAAACGACCAGCAATCGGAGCGCCCGCCAGGTGGACCAAGGCATCAACCCCGTCGAGAAGATCCTCAGCCGGGTCG
Source organism: Corynebacterium sp. TAE3-ERU12 (assembly GCF_019209905.1). Taxonomy (GTDB): domain Bacteria; phylum Actinomycetota; class Actinomycetes; order Mycobacteriales; family Mycobacteriaceae; genus Corynebacterium. The sequence goes on from NZ_JAHUTM010000002.1 coordinate 181,367, forward strand.
TTGGTATCCCACTTGCGCTGACCAGGGCCAGCCTCGCCGCGCACCAACTCAATGACGGTATGCCCGGTCGTGGTCAACAGTGCGCACAGGGCAGTACCAATCGTGCCGGAAGCACCAGAGACCGCAATGGTCAGCTTCGGCAACGCGGCTATCGGGTTGCCGGCAACGTCGGAAAGCCCCAGATAAGAAGCCAAGCGGTGGGCGGCGGCGAAATCGTCGGCAAGCACCCGGTGGCGATAAGCGAAAACACTGCGCAGCGCCACAGCTGGCACACGAGTAGACACATCATCAGTAACCAGGCACTGGGCGCTGCCATCAGCGCCAGTAGCATCGGCGAAACCATGCAGATGGCGCCAGCGTAGAGCAGAGCGGAAAGGCTCACTGACCGCATCATCGACGAACTGGGTGCCCGGGATGTACGCACCCGGATCGTGCTGAGCGCGCCACTGCAGACCACCCGGCATATCGAATACCGTCATGCCATCAGCCAGATTCGAGGCCTCCTGAACCACCGTCATCGGCATCAGACCCGGGGTGAGGCGGCGCACCGCACCCGGACGATTGAACCAGTCAACAACCTGCTGGCGGGGGTGGGGGAGAAGTTGCACAGTGGACAAGGACATAACAGCTCCAAGGGGTAGAAAAACGCCGGCGCCGAACCTGTAGCAGGTCCGGCGCCAGTTAACAGACGGGGATGCGCTTAGTTGCGATCAGTGTTGGCCATAGCCAGAACGTCGAGGCGCTTATCCAGCTCTTCCTCAGTGAGGTTCTCGCCATCGACAAAGCCGAGGTCAATAACCGTCTGACGGATGGTCTTCTTCTCCTTCAGCGCGGTCTTGGCGACCTTCGCCGCATTCTCATAACCAATAGCCGAGTTCAGCGGGGTCACGATGGACGGGGAAGACTCGGCCAAGGTGCGCATGCGCTCAACATTCGGCTCAATGCCATCAACCAACTTCTCCGCGAACACGCGGGAAGTATTGGCCAGCAGCTTCGCGGACTCCAGAACATTGCGGGCCATCACCGGGATGAACACGTTGAGCTCGAAAGCACCATTGGCGCCAGCGAACGCAGTAGCAGCGTCATTACCGATGACCTGCGCGGCGACCTGAGTAGCGGTCTCACACAGCACCGGGTTGACCTTGCCCGGCATGATCGACGAACCCGGCTGCAGGTCCGGCAGGTGAATCTCACCCAGGCCGGTCAGCGGGCCCGAACCCATCCACCGGATGTCATTGGCGATCTTATTCAGCGACACAGCGATGCTGCGCATAGCGCCAGAGAACTCAACCAGGCCATCGCGGTTGGCCTGAGCCTCGAAGTGGTTCTGGGCCTCGGAGAGCTGGTCAACACCGGTGAGCTTCTGCAGCTCCTCGGTAACCAAGCCGCCGAAATCCGCCGGGGTGTTCAGGCCCGTGCCCACAGCAGTACCGCCGATAGGCAGTTCGCCCAAACGCGGCAGGCAGGCCTCAACGCGCTCAATACCGGCCTCAATCTGGCGGGCGTAGCCACCAAACTCCTGGCCCAGGGTCACCGGCACCGCATCCATCAAGTGGGTACGGCCGGACTTCACAACACCCTTGAACTCCTCGGCCTTCTGCGCCAGGGAGGCGTGCAGCACCTTCAGGCCCGGAATGAGGTCAGTCACAGCAGCCTCGGTCGCCGCGACATGGGTAGCGGTGGGGAAGGTGTCGTTGGAGGACTGGCCCATATTGACGTGGTCATTCGGGTGCACCTCGACGCCATTATTCTTGGCGATAGAGGCGATGACCTCATTGGTGTTCATATTCGACGAGGTGCCAGAACCGGTCTGGAAAACGTCGATCGGGAACTCAGCATCATGCTTGCCGTCGGCGATTTCCTTCGCGGCAGCGATGATGGCGTCGGCCTGCTCGGCCGGCAGCAGCCCCTTATCCTTATTGACCTGCGCACAAGCTGCCTTCAGCAGGCCCATGGCGCGGATCTGGGCGGACTCGAGGGGGCGGTCAGAAATGGGGAAGTTGTCCACCGCACGCTGAGTCTGGGCGCGCCAGAGTGCGTCAGCGGGGACCTTCACCTCACCCATAGTGTCGTGCTCAATGCGGTACTGCTGCTCGGTCATCCGTTTCCTCTCAACAAAGGGATCATTCGTGGTCAAGTATGGCGAAAAATTACGGGGAGGGCCGGGGCTGGGCCCCGGCCCGGGGCTGATTTAGGAATCCATCGGCTCGCCGTAGTCCACCGAAGCGAACTGGCGCAGCTTGGCCAGGGAGTGGAATGCCTCAATGGAACGAATCGTGCCCGAACGCGACCGCATCACCAGCGAACGAGTCCAGGCACCCCTGCCTCGGTAGGCGACACCACGCAGCATGTCACCGTTGGTCACACCGGTGGCCACGAAGTAGCAGTTATCCGAACGCACCAGGTCATCGGTAGTCAGCACCGAATCCAGGTCGAGGCCGGCTTCCATAGCCTTCTTGATCTCGTCCTCATCGCGCGGGTGCAGCTTGCCCTGAATCTCGCCGCCCATGCACTTCATAGCGCAGGCGGTAATAACCCCCTCAGGAGTGCCGCCAACGCCCATCATGATGTCAATGGAGTTGGTGTCCTGGGCAGCAGCAACCGCACCGGCGACGTCGCCATCGCCAATCAGACGCACCTTGGCGCCGACCTCGCGGATCTCGCGGATGATCTCCGCGTGCCGCGGGCGGTCCAGGATCACGATGGTGACGTCTTCGGGCTTAATGCCCTTGGCCTTAGCGACGGACTTAATATTGCGCTCGACGGGGGCCTCAATATCGATAGCCCCACGCGCGGTCGGGCCCACGGCGATCTTGTCCATGTAGAACACGGCCGACGGGTCGTACATAGAACCACGCTCGGCGGCGGCCAGCACGGAAATAGCGTTCGGGCGGCCTTCGGCCATCAAGGTGGTGCCGTCAATGGGGTCGACGGCGATATCAACCTCGGGGCCTTCGCCGGTGCCGACCTCTTCACCGTTGAACAGCATGGGGGCTTCGTCCTTCTCGCCCTCGCCGATAACGACGACGCCCTTCATCTGGACGGTGTTAATGAGCTGGCGCATGGCGTCGACGGCAGCACCGTCGCCTTCATTCTTCTGGCCACGGCCAACCCATCGACCCGCTGCCAGGGCGGCGGATTCGGTGACTCGGATGAGTTCCATGGCGAGGTTGCGATCGGGAGCCTGCGGCTGCTTGGCATTCATATAAAACGGCCTCCAACGGTATTCGAGGAACGGGGCAGATAGCCCTCGTCTGCTACGGCCTGGGAGTCCAGGGCGCCATCGAAAACAGTTGCCGCGCTCGGGGGTAACCGGGGGATGACGATGAACTACACGGGCACATCTCCAGTGTCCCACTTTTTTGGTTCCTTGGGGGTGGAGTCCCTCACATATATGGGGTCGCTCGGCATAAAATTCCTGGCCTGGCATACTGGCCAGCGTGAGTTCGGAGAAGCCCAGGATCCTGCAAGATAGCCGCGACATGGTGTTAAGCCTGGCGGTGATGGCTGTGCTGATGGTCGTTTTCGTCGGCACCACCGGTCTGTGCAGCTACCACCCCGGCCGGCCAGAAAACGGCCCGGTTCAGGAAGTCGACGCCGACGCTTTCGTTCAGATGGAGGCCTCGCGGGTGCCCTATCCCGTCGTGCTTCCCGACGTTCCCGAAGGGTGGGTACCCAACTCCGCCCGCGCCTCGGTTGTTGCCGAACACCAAGCAACCATTATTGGGTTCGTCACCACCGAAGGTGACTACATCCAGCTGCTCCAAACCGACGCACCTATCGACGGTTTGCCGTCGGGAACCGACGCCCGCATTGCCTCAGGCACAGTCAATGCCGGTGGTGCTGAGTGGACCATCAGCGAAGGCGTGGACGACAATGTGCGGCGCACCTGGACAACCGATGCCGGCAAGGTGCGCTACGAAATCCAGGGCTCAGCCAACGATGATGAATACCGCACCTTGGCCGAGGCCACCCTGGGTGCTGATCCGGTGGCGAAACCGAACCAGTAGCGCAGCGTCAGTCCGCCCGAATCGGGCTGGCGTTATCGCCATCAGCTTTAGCGATGGTGGCTTCGATGCGCTCCTTCGCCCCGGCGAGCTGTTCCTCACAGCGCCGCGCCAGGGCCTCTCCGCGTTCCCATAGTTCCAGGGAAGCATCGAGGTCTAGCTGGCCTTGCTCAAGCAGCTTTACCGTCTCGATGAGTTCATCGCGGGCTGCCTCGTAACTCAGCTGTTCGACGGGTTTTTGTTCCTCGTTGGAACCAGTGCCGCTGCCGAAAACAATATCGCTCATGAAAAATCCTTCCCCGGTGTGTTTAGTCTGCCGGCCGCACGGACATGCCAGCAGCGGTAATCGAACCATCAGTGACGCGGATGCGTAATTGCGAACCCGGTGGGGCCTGGTCAATGGAGGTCACAACCTGGTCGCCGGATTTATCCCGGGGTTGGACCTGCACCACCGCATACCCGCGCGCCAAGGTATTGGCTGGGCCAAGAGCTTTGACAGTGCTGCGCAGCCGGCTGGTGGTGGCGCTTTCTCGCTCCACCAAGCTCGTAATAGCCCGGCGCAGATTCGCCCAGTCAATGCCCAACTGATCACTGCGTTGCTGCACCGGCAGAAGCGGGTTCAGCAGCACCGGGCGATTGCGGAGCTGTTCGACCATATGGGCTTCCTTATCCACCCAGCGGCGCAGCGCATCATTGGCCCGGGTGCGGCATTCGGCAACCCGACGGCGTTCCTCAATGACATCTGGCACCACCCGCTTGGCGGCATCTGTGGGGGTCGAAGCACGCAGGTCGGCGACATTATCGAGGATAGGAGTGTCCCGATCATGACCAATTGCGGACACCACCGGGGTCTTTGCCCGGCTGACCGCACGGATCAGGGTTTCTTCGGAAAACGGCAACAAATCTTCAGTGGAGCTGCCGCCACCACGGGCGATGATGATGACGTCGACAAGCTCCTCATTATCGAGCTCACTAAGCGCGGCGACGACCTGCGGCACCGTTTTCGGGCCTTGCACAGCGGTATTGATGACGTGAATATCAACCTCGGGCCAACGGTCGCGGGCAACCGAGATGACATCGCGCTCCGCATCGGAACCACGGCCAGTAATCAGCCCGATCCGCCGCGGCAAAAACGGCAGCCGCCGCTTCAGACGCGGGTCGAAAAGCCCTTCCGCATCGAGTGCCTTCCGCAGCTGCTCCAGGCGCATTAACAACTGGCCCTCGCCCAGTGGGCGAATCTCCAAGGCACGCAACTGGAATTCGCCTTTGCCGCGGAAAAACTGCGGCTGGGCATTAATCAGCACATGGGATTTTTCGCCAATATGGGCACGCTTGACCACCGAGGCCGGACAGATGACCTTGCAGGAGGTTTCCGACACGTCGGCGTCGTGCAGCGTGATGTAGGCAAACTTCCAGTTCGGCCGCATCGACAGGCTACCGATCTGGCCTTCGACCCAGATGGTGCCCAGCCGCTCAATCCAGTTGCCGACAAGATCATTAACGACGCGCAGCGAGACCGGATTATCCGGTGAATTATTGAGCTTTCCCGCCATGATTTAACCGCGCTGGACGGCGTTGGCCAGCAGGGTGCAGTAGGCGGGACGATTCTGGTTCGCCTTTTCGTAGGTGAGCAGGCCGGCGGCGCGTTCCTGGCTCAGCTCGGGCAGGAGATCCTCGAGGTCATCGGTGTCCAGCTCGTCGTACTGCACCTCGGCGGCGATGTCATCAGGGGAGGCCTCGAACACCGCCTGGGCGCCATCGTCGGCGGAAGTCGCAGTGAACTCTTCTAAGGCCACCTCGCCCTTAGCCATCACCTGGGACAAGTCCTGTTGGACACGCAGGGCACGGGAGAGCACCCCAGTGGTGGTATTCGACACGGCCGTCTCGCCGGCCTCAGTGAGGCGCTGGGGGATGCGGCGAACCCGGTAGGGGAAACGGAACGCCTCCTCAACCGCGGTCACGGCAAGGCCTGCGGCAAGGCGTGCGGGTGCGGGAGCGGGCATAACGACGACCTCCTGGCCGGTGGCGGATTGGGCTTGCCGACGATTGTAAGTGCCAGCCGGACATAACGGCAGACCGAGTCTGCCTGCCGATGTTTATTCCGGGCGGTGCCGACGCCGTGGGCCAGGCTGCCGGCCACGCGGCTGCTGCTGTCGGTGCCGCTGCGGCGGGACAGCGCGCCGCGGATCGCGAACCTGACGAGGATCATTGGGCCGACGGGGCACCCGGCGCGGGTCTACAGGCTCCCGACGGACGCGTTCCCGACGCGGGGCTGGCTGCGCCGCACGCGGGCCGCGCACCGGCTGTGAACCACGTGGCGGTGGTGGCGGCTGAGCGGCGCGACGACGCTCCCGGGTTACCCGACGGCGTGGGGCCTTATCCTCACGCGGCGGGCGGGGCGGTCCTTGCTGGGGGCGCTGTGGCGCGGCTGGCTTGGGTTTGCGCGGCGCCTTCTTTGCCTGAGCGTGGGCTTGGGCCTGGGCGCGGCGGGCGCGGCGCTGCTTCTCGGCGGCCTCAATGATCTCGGCGGCCGGGCGGCGTTTTTGGTGCGGGCCAACGTCGCCGGCGGCTTGGCCGTCGGAGATGCGCCGGCGCGCGCGGGACTCATCGTAGGTGGTGCGGCTGGCGCGGCGGGCCATCCGCATCCGGCGTCGCTCTTCGCGTTCGATAGTGGTGTTGTACTGCCTAATGCGTACATAACGCCACATGGCGATGATGATGGCGATAATGACCATGGCCATCAGCCACGGGAAAAACTGCACCACCGGGTATGCCGAGGTCACCAACCTGGTGCGGTAGTCCACACTGCCTGACGATGGGTCCGCGAAGGACACCGTCAGCCATGCTGTGATCGGCGTGAGAATTGTGAATACCAGCGGGATCTCGGAAACCGCCAGGACCAGCCCGCGTGGGTCGACCAAGGCGGTTCCAGCAATAGCTGCGGTGAAAAATAACGCTGCATAACCCCATCCGACTTGGCCGGAGGGCAGCGAGGCAAGAAGCCCCAGAACTGAGGCCAGCACCAACAGTAGAAGCGGGCCCCACACGGGCAGGCGCCACGGGCCGGATGAGGTTCCGGCGCGCGGCGCACGTGTAGTCGGGGTAGCAGGCACGGGGCAAATGGTACCGGGCCGGAGGGCTTTGTTACGGCATCATTACGGCCCCGGGTGTCGCGACCGGCCTGAACTACTCCTTATGGCGGAATGGCAGGCGCATAACGTCGGACAGCGAGTGCCGCGACTTCGAGTCCTGCTCAGCTTCGGTCGGCTCTTCCGCAGGGGAGGTGACGTCCTCAGCAGCTGCTTCGGTGCGGTCGTCGGCATTGCTGTTGTCCTCGGGGCGACGGCCTGAGAGACGATCCCGCATTGCCCGGCCCACAGCTTCGGCCTGCATGCCGGAAATTGACCCGGCCTCGGTCGCGAACTCGATATCGCGGGCGGTTTTATCGCCAGTGCGCAGGTCAGTGATATCACCCAGGTAGCGGAACCAGACGGCAATCATGGCTGCGACCGGCACGGCCAGGAAGGCACCAACGATGCCGAACAGGCCACCGCCGACGGTGATGGACAGCAGCACGATGGCCGCATGCAGCTCCATGGCCTTCGACTGCAGCATCGGGGAGAGGATATTGCCCTCGATCTGCTGCACCGCGATGATCAGCGCCAGGGTCGCGATAGCGGTGGTGGGGCCGTTGGCCACCAGGGCGACAACAACAGCCACGAAACCGGCGGTGAAGGCACCGACGATCGGGATGAAGCCGGCGAAGAAGGTCAGCACCGCCAACACCAGTGCCAGTGGCACGTTCATGATCCACAGGCCAAGACCGATGAAAATACCGTCGATAAGCGACACCAGGGCCTGGGCGCGGATAAAGCCGGATAGGGTATTCCAGGAGCGGGTGAGGACCTCAGTGAGGTGCCAGCCAAGGCGACGGCCGGTGATTTTGCGAACCCATGGCAGGAAGCGGTCGCCGTCCTTGATGAAGAAGAAGGTCAGCACCAGCGTGACGACGAGGGTTACTGCCACAGAGCTGACCGCAGACAGGCCCTGGAAGACCGTGCCAGCAATGGTGCCGGAGCGTTCCTGCAGCCAGGCGGTGGCCTTATCCATGACCTCAGAGACCTGCTGATTGTCCACGTTGAACGGGGGCTTCATCAGGATCTGCTGCAGGTGCTCCACACCCTGGTTGAACTGGCGCACCAGGGAGGGCAGCTGAGACTGCACAACCGGCGTCATCAGGGCCAAGACACCACCGACGAGCAGGATGGAGCCCACCAGCGCGATAACGGCTGCTAGTGCATTGGGTACATAACGCACCCGGCGCAGGGTGCGGCTGACCGGCCACAGGACGGTGGAGAGCATTAGTGCGAGCAGTACCGGCAGCACACCGGCCCATACCTTCGACAGGGCCATCCAGGCCACGGTCAGGGCTGCGGCCACGATGAGGAAACGCAGGCACCAGGCGGCGAACCAGCGCGCGCCTTCGCCGATCACATCAGCACGGTCGATGGTTTCCTTATCGGATTCATCGAGCAGTTCGCTGAGGGCTTTGCTGTCGGAGGGCACGTCCTGGTCAGTTGCCTCGCGCACGTGCTCATCCTCGGGGACGGTGAGGGTGTCCTCGGCCCGGAGGGGGCGAGAACCCATCAGGTGGTCAACAAAATCGCGCTTCTCGCGGTCGTTGTCGGAGCCACCAACGGTGTCCGGCTTATCGTCAGTCATGCGGATATTATGCACGAGGCCGCCCGTACTCCTAATTCCAGATGGGGAAGGAGTACGGGCGGCCTTTTGTGCTGGTGCCCTTATGGGTTAGTGGCGTTCAATGCTTGCCAGGGCTTCGTTGGACAAACTGGGGTCAGCGCCCAGCTCGCCCGAGCTCTCATCAGGGTGGCGGATGAGGTGGATGATGGACAACGCCAAGCCACCCCAAATGATGAGGATGAACAGTGACATCATCACGATTGCGATTCCGGTCATGTCAGTTCTCCTTGGTGGTGACGGACGGATCCGAAGCAGCGAGCTTCGGGGCCTTGGGCTGTAGTCGGTGGGCGGGGCGCACACCGAAATCAGAGCCGGGAGGGCCATCGAGGTAGTGGTCGCCGCGCCACGGCAGCACGGTCATCACCAGCGAACCGACGATGATGATGCCAATGACGCCCCAACCGAAGATAAGCAGCTGGGCGTTGGAGTAGCCCTCGTAGGGCTCCTGGATGCGGGCAATGACCTCCTGCAGCAGGGTGTAGCCCAGCACAATCGGGGTGATATTGGCGACGCAGATCCGCCACCAGGTACCGACCTTGAAGCTGGACACGGCGTTGATGTGCATACCGAACTCGTCGGTACGGCGCAGGATCCAGTCCAGCACGATGATGCTGATGAGGGCGACGCCGACGATACCGATCTGGTTGGTCCAGCGGTCCATGATGTCCAGCGAGACGATGCCGGTGGTGGTCGGGAAGAGCACCATGGCCAGCAGGGTCATCACGAAGCCAAGAATCAGGACGGTCTGGGTGCGGGCCAGGTCAAACTTGTCCTGGACAGCGGAGACAACAACCTCGAACAGGGACATCAGGGAGGTGAAGCCGGCCACCGTCAAGGAGACGAAGAACAGCACACCGAAGATGGAACCGAGCACGCCGGGCATCTGGGAAATTACCGTCGGGAAGGCGATGAAGGCCAGGCCGATACCGCCGGAAACAACCTCGTCGACGGGCACATTGGCCTGGGTGGCCATGAAGCCCAAGGTGGCGAAGACGCCGATGCCGGCGAGGACCTCGAAGGAGGAGTTCGCGAAGGCGGTAACCAGGCCGGTGCCAGTGAGGTTGGAACGCGGCTTCAGGTAGGAGGCGTAGGTCAGCATGATGCCGAAGGCCACAGACAGGGAGAAGAAGATCTGCCCGTAGGCGGCGATCCAGACCTGGGAATCAGACAGTGCGGCCCAGTTCGGGGTGAAGAATTCGTTCAGGCCGACAGCTGCGCCGTCGAGGAACAGCGCGAAGATCACCACGGCCAAAAACAGGACCACCAGCAGCGGGATGAAGATCTTGGAGACCATGCCGATGCCCTTATCGACACCGAGGGCAAGCACACCAATGACCAAGAGCCACACCACAAGCAGGGTGATGGCGATCGGGGGAACGAAGTCCAGCGAGGTGATGCTGGAGGTGTTGACCTGCAGGAAGTCCTCGAAGAAGTGGGCGTTTGCGTCATCGCCCCAGGTCTTATTGATGGACTTCCAGGAGTAGATAGCAGCCCAGGCAATAATCACCGAGTAGTAGACGGTGATGAAGAAGGCGATGCCGACCTGGAGCCAACCAACCGGCTCGGACCAGGCCTTAATGCGGCGGAAGACCTTCGGGGCCGAACCGCGGAAGCGGTGACCCAGCGCGTAGTCCAGGAATAGCAGCGGGATACCTGCGGTAAGCAGTGCAACCAGGTACGGGATCAGGAAGGCGCCGCCACCGGATTCGTAGGCGACGTAGGGGAATCGCCAGATATTTCCCAACCCGACGGCGGAGCCCACGGCCGCGAAAATGAAGGCCGCGCGGGAGGAAAACACCTCCCGGTTTTGGTTCTTGCCGGTAGTCCCAGCAGTAGTTTCGGTCATAGAATTATCCGATCTAGGTTCGGTGAATAGGTTGGTGCAGACATTGTTATCTGTGAACCAGTTGAGGGGATGTTAGCAATGGGGTTTGCGCAAGTGGAAGAATTTCCCCTGGTTCGGGGCAATCCAGGGCCGATTTTTAACATGCCAGTCACATTTGGAGGCCCTTGCCGCCGCCCCAGCCGCGCCCCGTAGGATGTGTCCCGTGAGCCTTACACTTGGAATCGTCGGATTGCCCAACGTCGGCAAGTCAACCCTGTTCAACGCGCTAACCCGCAATGACGTGCTGGCGGCGAACTACCCCTTCGCCACCATCGAACCCAATGTGGGCGTCGTCGAGCTGCCGGACCCGCGCCTGGCGAAGCTGGCCGAAATTTTTGGTTCCCAGCGCATTTTGCCCGCCACCGTGTCCTTCGTGGACATCGCGGGCATCGTCAAGGGCGCCAGTGAGGGGGAGGGGCTTGGCAATAAGTTCCTCGCCAATATCCGCGAGGCCGACGCCATCTGTCAGGTTGTGCGCGTCTTCGCCGATGATGATGTGGTGCATGTCGACGGCCAGGTCGACCCAGCCAGCGATATCGGCGTGATTGAAACCGAGCTCATCCTGGCCGATATTCAGACCATCGAAAAGGCCCTGCCGCGCCTGGAGAAGGAAGCCAAGAAGGACAAGTCGCTGGCCAAGCAGGTCGAGGCCGTCAAACAGGCCTATGACGTGCTGCAGGAAGGCCGCACCCTCTTCGCCGCGCAGGGTGATGTCGATATGCACGCCGTGCGTGAGCTGCACCTGCTTACCGCCAAGCCGTTCCTCTACGTCTTCAATGCCGACGAGGATGTGCTTGCCGACGAGGATAAGCGCGCCGAACTCGCCTCCGCTGTCGAGCCGGCCGACTGCGTTTTCCTCGACGCTAAGGCAGAAGCTGACCTGCTTGAGCTGGATGAAGAATCCCGCAATGAGCTGCTCGCCGAGATCGGCCAGGATGAGCCGGGCCTGCACTACCTGGCCCGCGCTGGTTTCCGCACCCTCGGCCTGCAGACCTACCTGACTGCTGGCCCGAAGGAAGCCCGCGCCTGGACCATCCCGAAGGGTGCAACCGCACCGCAGGCTGCCGGCGTGATTCACACCGACTTCGAGCGTGGCTTCATCAAGGCCGAGATCGTGTCCTTCAATGATCTTGTCGAAGCCGGTTCCATGGTGGAAGCGAAGTCACGCGGCAAGGTCCGCCAAGAAGGCAAGGAATACGTCATGCACGACGGCGACGTGGTGGAGTTTAAGTTCAACGTGTAACCTCTGTCGACCGGGACAGGCCGCGAGCAGAACTCGTTGATTAATGACGAGACTGGCGGAGCTCCCGTTCGACGGCTTCCTGAATCAGTGGCGGGTTGGCAAGAGGGTCATCGATGCGTAACCTTCCCATCGATGGCAGACCGGCTAGGAACCTATGTTTCTTGGTGGTCATGAAGGACATGCCATGGCGACGCGCGATCTTGCAGGTGCTTTCGGAGGCGCGAGAGCCACTCCACTACTCCGAGATCGCGCAGCTGATCCTGGACAACGGCCTCCGGCAGCAGGTTGGTGCGACCCCGGCTGCCACGGTGTCAGCGACGATCTCGCTGTACATGCACGACGAAGTTATTCGCGTGGACCGAGGCTATTACAGTTTGGCAACCTCGAACGACAAGATAGGGGAGGCCGAGCCGGGTGGACACTCGGACACCGCTAAGGTGTCCCGAAAACTGTGCCTGGGCTGGTAGACGAAGATAACGGCTTCCTGAACGCGTTCGGGATGTTCTGGCGGCGGGACGAGGTTGACTGGGAACGGCGTGGAGAGACCCTCTTCGGGGCACAGCTGAAGGCTGCAGAGTCGATCAACTTCTCAAAACAAGTCGGCGTCTACATTCTCTACTCAGGTGACCGGGTGATCTACGTAGGCCGCGTCACTGAGCCACGCCTCGGCCCTCGTCTGTGGGAGCACACGCGGGATCGCCTGACTGGTCGGTGGGATCGTTTTTCTTGGTTCGGTGTCCGTGCCGTGGCCGAAGATGGGACCCTCGGTTCGGTCCCCAAAGGGGACTTCGCCACCGACATGCTTGTCGCCACCATGGAGGCGCTGCTGATCGAGGGGCTGGAGCCACCACAGAACCGGCGGCGTGGCGATGGCTTCAACGCCACCGAGTTCATCCAAACCACGGACCAGCAGGTGAAGAACCGTCGAGCGAAAGAGTACGTCTTGCAGCGCCTGAGTTAGTGGGAAAGATTAGCCCCCCTTCGATTGCTGCTCGCCCGCGGGATGTGCACCCGCCGACTGACAGGGAGATGCAATCCGCTATGTCAGCCTCGGCTAGTTGGGGTATCAGACCAAATCTCTCCGAGAGCGTCAGACCCACGTGGCACAATGGAGGCATGACGAGACTGGACTCGGCGTGGGCGATCAGGGAGATCGACGCGTTCTTGCAAGTTACAGCACAGGTAGTCCCCGACACGGGTCCAGGCATCGTCTACTTCGGAACCGTTATGAACGGATCGCGGACCGAGGCAGCGGCACGTGCCCACGTCGTGGAAAAGATCCTTGACAGGGCGCTCCCCGGCTGGAGTAAAGGACACCCAGTCGAAGACAAGGAGTACAACTGGCTCCGGGGCCAAGCCTCCCGAGCCAAGGCAGCGCTTGAACGGCAGTCTGAGCTCGCTGAGAAGCTCGGAGAAAACGCGCCAGATATGGACGCGGCAAATCTGCATCGGTGGGCGTGGGAGAACGGCAAGAGCTACTGGAACCACGGGCACTACCATCAAGCCGTGATGCAGGCGGCTATCCGCGTCAATGCAGAGACCCAGGCGAAATTGAGCCGGTCGGACGTGTCTGAGACAGCATTGTTCAACGAGGCGTTCTCACTCAGCAATCCGAAGCGTGGTGCGCCGCGCCTCCGGCTTATGGAAGACGATGGCAGCAAGACGTTTCAAAACCTGCATCGGGGCGCCCGCGCCTTTGCAGAGGGCCTGTACGCTGCTATCCGCAATCCTGGGATGCATGTTCCACACGACGGTGGCGAGGAGCAAGTCGCATTGGAGCAGCTCGCGGCATTCAGCCTTCTGGCCCGGTGGGTTGATCAGGCTACCGTCATGGAGGCGTGACAACCTCGGTTGACGGGATGGCAGTCCGCTTGGAGCGAAGGTCGCTATGAGCATGCGTGCCCGTGATGGTGGTGCCGAGTGCACAATCGCCAAGGCCATCGAGGGCTGATCGCTGTTGTCGCGTGCTAGATTAACGCCAACGATTGAGCTGAGTCCTAAATGAACCTTGTACATGTTAATTAGCAACGAGAATTGGGGATTTTCGCTTCAGGTTTTAGTCCCCATCGTGCTTATAGTGCGTCGCGCTAGTCCAAGCAGAATTTACTTCTCTCGGTGTCGGTTATGACGATCCACCCGGCCTCGATTCCCAATGCTTCGACCGGCTGAAATACGGTTGCCCCTGCGGACTTGGTTCGTCGGCTCGGGCTGACAGGGCTGCAATGCGCTCGTCGCTGCGGATTCCGGGGCGCGGAGGTCTAGATGCAGTCGATTCTTGGTCATCTTGTCCTCGGGACTTGCTGGAATCACAGACGGGGTCCCTTGCTATCACTGTTGGAACAAGCGGAGCGCGAATTCCACTCGGACTCGGGGATGTCCCATACAGTGAGGGCTTCGGGCCGCGACGCGAACGGTGCAGGCGAGGGAACGAGCTCATAGCCCAGGGCCTGGCACCATAAGTTGGCAAGACCAGAGGAATCGGAGCAGTCGAAGATGAACTGAACCGTTAGAGCCGTGTCATCGTAATCGGGGTGGTATCCCTAGGCCCGGTCATGGTGCTCATGATGGCCTTTCCTTACTGAATACAGTGCATTCAGATACTGGTATGAGGGTGAGGTGCCTGCCAGGCCGGCGCACGGCCCCGCCGAAAGGGTCTGGGGCTACCTCGGTTGCAATCGGCTACGGAGCGTAGTCGAAAGCAAAGACGACGTGTCGCGTCCCAGGTTCAAAGTTTTCTTCATCCGATATAATTTAACCCAATTAAGCGCTAATCGGACGTTATGGGAAATCGACCTGGATCGAGGAAATCACTGTGATCAGAAAGATTGAGCTGTCAGGGCTTCCATGCTTTGGTACGGATATAGAGCTCTCCGACCTCACTACGGTTAACTATATTTTCGGCCCTAACGGCTCCGGTAAGACAACTATCAGTCGGAGCCTAGAGAAATACAGCCCAGCTAGTAACTCCAATGTTTTTTGGGAAAAGCAACCGGAGACTATTCGGGTCTATAATCGCGACTACATCACAAACACCTTTGCAAGCGCTAGTGGTGAAGAACCTGGCGTTTTTTTGTTGGGTGAGAACAGCCGAGAGATCGCTGAGCGCATCGGCACCCTAGAAAAAGAGCGGGATAAGATTGCCGAGAGGCTTGAGAGGCGGCAGAAGAGCCGCAGCAGGTACAAGGAGCAACTCGAGGCTAGTCGTTCTATGCTTGCTGAGAAGGTGTGGAAGCGGCGTACAGACATTCCTCAAACGCTCAGAGACCGAATGCCAGGAATCAAAGCCAGTAAGCAGAAGTGTTTGCAAAAGGTCCTCGAGGCTGCAAAGGCTCATCCAGAACGCGGAAAAGACGATTTCGCAAGCCTCGCAGCCAAGGCGACAATCGCGTTTGATGACTCGCTCACCAAATCTGAGCTGATTCCGTCGCCTCCAGATCTCACATGGGATGAGAAAGCGCTCCAGACGGTCCTTATAACACCTATCGTAGGTGGTGCGGATTCACCACTTGCCGATTTGATTGACGAACTTTCCAATTCCGACTGGGTTCGACAAGGATTGGAGTATTTCCAGCATGAGCAGAACCCCAATGGCGTTTGTCCATTCTGTCAACAAGAACCACCGGAATCCTTGGCGGAAAACCTAGCGACAATATTTGACGACACATACCAGAAAAAACGCGACGTAGTGAACCAATTTCAAACGGATTTGGAAGAAGCGCAGGAGGCCCTAAAAACCTTCGAGTCGACTAACGCCGAACGGCTCGAATCGCTCTGTTCCTCAACAGAAGTTACCCAAGCCTTTCACTTATTGAGAGTTGCTATGGATGATACTCAGAAGTCTATCCAGAAAAAGGTACTTAAACCATCTGAGCAAATTGAAGCTACTGCTATCGCTAGTTTCTACACTCGGTTAAAAGACCTCGTGACTGTTGCGAACGAGCGAATCGAGTCGATGAATGCCATTGTCCTTGATCGGCGCCAGCAGCAACAAAAGATTATCAATGCCTCCTGGCAGGAGTTCGCTAGGGGGCATCTGAACGACCTCCTTGAAAGCTTCCAGGGGGAAAGTGAAAGACTTGGAAAATCTATAGCCGGTGTTGAACAATCAATCGCGGATCAGCAGAAGCGATTCGATGATGTTGTAAGCGAGTTGCGCGAGCTTACGAAGAAGACCACTTCAAGCGCTAAAGCAGTACAAGATATCAATGACTTGCTGTCATTGAGTCAGTTTCATAGTTTTAGACTTGATTCGGCTTCGGCTAACTCTGAAGGCTACCGGATCATTCGTGATAATGGACGTCCTGCCGACGTGGAAACCCTGAGTGAAGGTGAGAGAACGTTCATTACGTTTCTATACTTCTATCACACTTTGTTTGCTGTGCAGAAGGAAGGGGAAACGGATCACATAGTTGCGGTCGTAGACGACCCAATCTCCAGTCTCGACGGTGACATCATGTTTGTGGTTTCGGCTTTAATGAGAAGGCTGATTAAACAGATCAGAGATGACGAAAGTCGGCGATTACGCCAACTAATCATGCTGACGCACAGTACCCGATTCCACAATGAAGTTTGTTATCAGCATCAAGACGAAGTATCCCCCGCAATCAAATTCTATCGCATTCGAAAGTTCTCCCCGGGATTTAATCGAATCGAAGATTGTGGGCTAAAGAACCCGATTCGAACGGCGTACCAAGAACTTTGGGATGAGGTTGCTGTCGCTGAGTCTCGTCCCGAAGAAAGTATGCCTTGGCTCCCCAACGTGCTTCGACGAATTCTAGAGACTTACTTCACGACTCTTGGAGGTAAAAGGAACCTCTATGAGTTGGGAGATGAACTTCCGATTCATGAGAGGGCAGTGCACGATGCGTTGATAGCATGGTCGCACAGCGGCTCGCACACCATTATGGACTCAGAAATTTACTCTCAACCAGTCGCAGATAATGATCGGTGGCTGAAGGCTTTTGCCCGTATATTCGAGAAATTCGCTGGTGGTGCCCACTTAGGACATTATGAGATGATGATTGCTCAAGCGCGAACGTACCTCGGACAGGGGCCGTCAGAGGTATCGACGGTTTCTCCCTGATGATCAGTTCTCCCGGCATGTATTCTTTATGTGGGGCGGCGCTGGGTGACGATTAGGCGCTGCTCTGTACCGTGAGCTTCTATGGGGTTTCGACTGTGTGAAAGGGGCGGTTTGGAACCTATTTGCGCAGCGATGTACTTTTGTCCCGTCAGCCAGACGCGCTGCGCAAAAACAAGACTGCTGGCGAGACCCCAGAAGCATCAGGGAACAGCGCCATCGCCGAGCAGCGTGGTCGTATCCTTTGGATCCAGCGTTACCGCGACGTCGTGGTGATCGAGGACCGCGGCCTCAAGCACATCCGCGAAGCAGCGAAGGCATGAATCGCGTTGCTTGAGGCTGCAAGGTCGGGCCGGGGCGCTGGTCCCGATTCCTGGATTCCGATGACTCGGTCACTGCATTTTGCGAGGTACCCCTCGAATTGCAGCGGCAGGTCTCCGACAGGCTCGTCGCTGTGACTCTGCACGCACAGCCATGAGGAAGGGCTTCGATAGTGGGAGCGTGACAGTCGAGTGGCGTTAGGCGCTGGTGTCGAAGGTGTCGGTCGATTCTAAATGGCCAGCGGTGAACGCGAATGGATCGAGATCTACGTCGGCAGGTAGAAGCACGCCGCTGACCACACGGAGGCCCGCTCGACCGACGGCCAGCTGGTCGCTGACAGGATGGCAGTCCGCTATGAGCGAAGAGTGTTGGGAGCACGCGTTTCCGTTACGCTGGTGCCGAGTGCACAACCGCCAAGGCCGTCCAGGGCTGATCGCTGTTGTCGCGTGTGAGTTAAAGGCTAACGATCGGGCTGACGCTCAATTGAACTTTGCAGACGTTAATTAGCGACGAGACTTGGTGGAGTTCAAGTTCAACGTGTAGGGGCAAGAAGTGAAGACAGTCGATCTGTTCAAGGTGCGTGCCACGCTGTGGGCTGCTGCCGACGAATTGCGTGCCAACTCCAAACTCACCCCCGGCCAGTACCGCGACCCGGTGCTGGGGCTGGTGTTCCTCGCGTATGCCGAGAACCGGTTCGAAGCCGTCCGGGACGAGGTCGAGGCCAACGCCACCGCCCGCAATCCAGCGACGATCGCGGACTACAAGGCGAAGTCAGTTCTGTACGTGCCCGAGCAGTCTCGGCTCTCCAGCCTGGTCGGCCTGCCCGAAGGCGAGGACATCGGCAAGGCCACTAATGAAGCCATCAAGGCCATCGAGGACGCCAACCCCGAACTCAAAGACGTCCTGCCACGCGGCTACCAAAAGCTGGAACGCTCGACCCTGATCGAGCTGCTGCGGCTTTTCGCTCCGCTTCCCACCCAACTTGAAGGTGACGCATTCGGCTTCATCTACGAAGACTTCCTGTCCAACTTCGCGGCCCAAGAAGGCAAGGGCGGCGGAGAGTACTTCACGCCGTACTCCATCGTCCGCCTCATCGTCGAGATCCTGCAGCCGTTCCAGGGGCGCGTCTTCGACCCCGCGTGTGGTTCGGGCGGCATGTTCGTGCAGTGCGCGAAGTTCGTTGAACGCCACCATGAGTCGGCCAGCCGCAAGCTCTCGGTCTTCGGCACGGAAAAGACTGAGGACACCGTTCCGCTTGCCAAGATGAACCTCGCCCTTCACGGACTTTCTGGCGATATCCGTCAGGCCAACAGCTACTACGAGGACCCACATAGTGCTGTCGGTGTTTTCGACTACGTGATGGCCAACCCGCCGTTCAACGTCGACAAGATCAAAAAGGAACAGCTGGCTGGCGACAAGCGGTTCCCGTTCGGACTGCCAAGGGCTGACAACGGCAACTTCTTGTGGATCCAGCAGTTCTACGCGGCCCTCTCACCCAAGGGTCGCGCTGGCTTCGTCATGGCTAACTCGGCTGGTGACGCAGGCTACTCGGAGATGGAGATCCGCAAACAGCTCATCGAGTCCGGGACCGTCGATGTGATGGTGGCGATCAGCTCCAACTTCTTCTACACCGTCACCTTGCCAGTGACGCTGTGGTTCCTCGACAAGGCCAAGGTCGGTACGCCTCGTGAGGACACCGTGTTGTTCCTCGACGCCCGAAATATCTTCCGCCAGATCGATCGCGCCCACCGTGACTTCACACCTGAGCAGATCGAATTCCTCGCCAATATTGTGCGGCTCTACCGCGGCGAGGAGGTTGACACCACCGACGGTAGCGAGGACCTGCTGAAGGAGAACTTCCCCGACGGCAAGTACGTCGATGTCGGCGGCCTGTGCAAGGTCGCCACTCGTGCCGAAATCGAAGCGCAAGGCTGGAGCCTCAACCCCGGCCGCTACGTCGGCACCGCCGCAGTCGAAGAAAGCGACGTCGACTTTGCGGGTGACCTCGCGGCGCTGTACGAAGAGTTCACGAAGCTAAGCGATGAGGCTGACGTGCTCCGCTCAAAGGTAGACGCTGCTGTTCGAGGGATTCTCGGTACATGAACGTCGGAGACTTAGTCGACCAGGGATTCGCTGAGATCAAGACCGGGCCCTTTGGCACGCAATTGCGAGCGTCGGATTACGTCGCGACCGGACGCCCCGTACTTAATGTTAAAAATGTTGGCTTCGGCGATGTCCGACCGTGGGGCTTCGAGTATGTCGACGAGGTAACTGCGAGCCGTCTTTCATCGCATATTCTGAAGCCCAATGACATCGTGTTCGGGCGCAAGGGGGCCGTTGAGCGGCATGCGTTCATCACAGACAAATATGACGGAGCGATGCAGGGGAGTGACTGTATACGACTTCGGATTGCTGACGACTCGCCCATTCCTGCCCGTTTCATCACGTTCGCGCTGCGGACGAAACAGCATCAAGCTTGGATTCAAGCATTCTGTTCGCACGGCGCGACTATGGCTTCACTGAATCAGGAGATCGTCCGCCGGATCCCACTACCGAAGCTCGATCCCCCTCAAATCGATCTAGCTGTCGCAGTCCTGCAGAACTTCGATAGCTTCCTTGAGAACAACCGTCGGCGGATTCAGGTACTTGAGAAGATGGCCAGGGCCATCTACCGCGAGTGGTTCGTGAAGTTCCGCTACCCTGGCCATGAAGATGTGCCCATGGTCGATTCGGCTCTCGGCCCGATTCCCGAGGGGTGGGACCTTAGTACCTGCGGTGATGAACTCCGCTTTATTGGCGGCGGGACCCCTTCGAAAAAGGACCCCTCTTACTGGGACGGAGGTTCCGTAGCGTGGTATACGCCTTCAGACTTGACAAAGACCAGGTGGCGCTATGCATCCGCACCGGAGTTAAGAATCACACAGTCAGGTGTTGCAAAGAGCTCAGCCCGGCTCTTTCCCGCGGGATCAGTCATGATGACGAGCCGGGCAACTTTGGGAGTCCTGGCGGTCGCGACAACTGAAGCTACGACCAATCAAGGATTCATCGTGATCCTTCCCGATAGCCGGTGGACGTCTGGGTTCATCTACGAATGGCTGGCCTCCAACGCAGTCGAACTAGCCGCTCTGGGAACCGGGGCAACGTTCAAGGAGATTACAAAGGGCTCATTCAAGAAGTTCCCGTTTATTGTTCCTGCGCAGGATGTGCTGGATACATATAAGGCTACGGCCGAGCCACTCGAAGCTCAGATACACAACCTAGAGAACCAAACACGACAGTTGACTCGACTCCGTGACCTCCTCCTCCCGAAGCTGGTGACGGGGGAGATTGATGTGTCCACGCTCGACCTCGACTCGCTGACTTCTATAGGCTCATTAGGTGAGGCAATGGAGGTGTGATGGTGTCGCGGGGACCGGAGTACGACCACGTCGAAAAGCCCAGTATCGATCTTCTTGAGAAGCTGGGTTGGACTCCGGTGGACGCCTTCCGGGAAACCCTCGGGCCAGCCGGCAGCCTCGGCCGTGATTCCCAGCGTGACGTGGTGCTTACCCACAGGTTGAAGCCCGCGATGCGCAAACTTACCCCCGAACACGTGCCCGATACCTCCATCGACGAGGCAATCGAGGTATTAACCAAGGACCGCTCGGCTATGGACCGAGTCAGAGCCAACCGCGAAGTCCACGGCCTGTTGCGTGACGGGTACCGGGCCGAGTGGACTGACGAGCACGGCAAGAAGCAGACAGAGTTGCTGCACTTCATCGACTTCAGTCTGCCGTTGAGCAACGACTTGCTGGCGGTGCAACAAATGTGGGTCAAAGGAAACCTGTATAGCCGACGGCTGGACCTGGCGTTATTCGTCAACGGGATCCCGCTGGTGCTCATGGAGTTCAAGGAGCCAAACGAGTCAGTCAAATCCGCCTATGACAACAACCTGACTGATTACCGGGATACCATCCCGCAGCTGTTCATCCCGAACTGCTTCGTGCTGCTGTCCAATGGCAGCCACGCCAAGGTTGGCTCAACGTATTCGCCGTATGAGTTCTTCAACGACTGGAAGGTCATCGACGCGCAGGGCACACGTGGAGCGATCGCTTTAGAAACCGCGCTGCGCGGCACCTGTGACCCAGCGGTACTGCTCGACCTTGTGGAGAACTTCGTCGTCTACATGGAGCGCCCAGGTGGGCTGATCAAGATCATGGCGCGTTCGCACCAGTACCTGGGGGTCAACGCGGCAATCGACAACCTCCACCGAGCACGTGCCGAGAAGGACAAACGGCTCGGGGTGTTTTGGCACACCCAGGGTTCGGGCAAGTCTTTATCGATGCTGTGGTTCACCCAGAAGGTGCTGCGTCGCGTGCCCGGCAAGTGGACATTCGTGATGGTCACCGACCGCAAGGAACTTGACACCCAGTTGCACGGCGAGTTCGCTGACGCTGGCGCAGTCTCCCCCGAGGCCAGAGTGCACGCGGAGTCGGTTGCCCACCTCCGGGAACTATTGGCCGCCGATCATCGGTATGTGTTCACCCTGATCCAGAAGTTCCAACCGTCCAAGGGGATGGGGGAGCACCAGATGCCGGTGCTCTCGGATCGTTCCGACGTCATCGTCATCACCGACGAGGCCCACCGCAGCCAGTACGACACTTTGGCCCTCAATATGCGCACGGCCCTGCCGAACGCCTCGATGATGGGCTTCACCGGCACCCCGCTGATCGAAGGGGAGGACCAGGCCACTCGTGAACAGTTCGGTGACTACGTCAGTGTCTACAACTTCCGCGACGCCATTGAGGACGGGGCCACGGTTCCGCTGTACTACGAAAACCGCATCCCTGAACTGGAACTGATTAACAAGAACTTCTCCGAAGAACTCGAAGATCTTCTCGAAGAGGCCGAACTCGACGATGATGCGGAAGGACAATTAGCCCGCGCCTTCGGCACGCAATACACGCTCCTGACACGTCCTGAACGGCTCAAAAAGATTGCCAAAGACCTGGTGGCCCACTTCGTCGGCCGTGGTTTTTCCGGAAAAGCGATGTACGTCGGACTGGATAAAGCAACCGCTGTGCGCATGTACGACCTGGTCCAGGAGGCCTGGGCGGAACATCTGGCCGAACTTAAAGCCGAGCATGACAAGCTCCCGGAGTTGGAACGCCCCTGGCTGGCATCACGCATCGAGCTGATGGAGACCACCGATATGGCGGTTGTTGTCTCGCAGAGCCAGAACGAACTGAAGATGCTTGACGACCTCGGACTCGACATCCGCCCGCACCGGGAGCGGATGAACCGCGAAGACCTCGCCGAGAAGTTCAAAGATCCCGCTGACCCGCTGCGCCTGGTGTTCGTGTGCGCGATGTGGATGACCGGGTTCGATGCGCCCAGTGTCTCAACGATCTACCTCGACCGGCCTATGCGTAACCACACGCTGATGCAGACGATCGCTCGCGCTAATCGTGTGTTCCCAGAAAAGGACAATGGGCTGATTGTCGATTACGTCGGTGTCTTCCGGAACCTCGAGAAGGCCCTGGCGATCTATGGTGCTGCCGGTGTGAACGAGTCGCCGATCGAGATCATCGACGCACTTTCCGGCGAACTGAACGCATCGGTGAAGGACATGTTCGACTTCTGCTCCGCTGTGGGAGTGGACCTTGCTGCGGTGCGCGATACCAAAGGGTTTGACCACATCGCCAAGCGTGACGCCGCCATTGAAGCCCTACTGGTCGATGAAGATACCCGAACCGAATTTCAGCAGCGCGCCCGGCAGGTACGCAAACTTTTCAAAGCCCTCCTGCCGGACCCCGCAGCCGCCGCCCAACAACGCAGCGTTGCGGCGATCAGAGTTCTTGCTGAACGCATCGCAGAGGTCACGCGACCACCAGAGGCAGACCTGGGGGACGTCACAGACGCAGTTGATGCGCTGCTCGACCGGTCCGTAGGGGCTGAGGAATACGTCATCCGGGCCGCAGCTGAAGGCACCAAGCCAGATCCGCTTATTGACTTGTCGCGGATTGACTTCGAGGGCTTGGCGGACAAGCTCGCCGGCCGGAAACGAGCGGAAACAGACCGGCTGGCCCAACTGCTCCGGCAACAGGCTATTGGTGCGGCGACTCGGAACCCGACGCGCTACGAGCTGGTGGAGCGCATCGAGAAGCTGATTGCTGACTACAACGCCGGCAGCGTGAATATCGATGAGTACCTTCGTCGTCTCATTGAGCTTTCGAAGACACTGACGGACGAGGAGGAACGCTCGGCCCGAGAGGGAATGACCGAGGGGGAGCTGGCGATCTTCGACCTTTTGACCCAACCCGACCCGGTGCTCACCGACGAGCAGCGTGACGCGGTCAAAGCCAGCTCAAAGAAACTGCTAGAACACCTGCAGAACAAACTCGTGCAGGACTGGCGTCGCAAAGTTGATGTGATGAACGACGTCGACAGCACGATCCGACGAGTCTTGGACCGGGAGCTACCCGAGAAGCCCTACACCACAGAGATTTTCACCTCCAAGGTGCAACTGGTCTTGGATCATATCCTCACCGCTTATGGCGACGACGGCGGCAGCGCCTACAGCCGAAGTTTCGACGGTGCAGGGTCGTCACCACCTGCGAAATATGCGGGTCCGCTTGATGTGGACAAGATTGCTGAGGACGTCGTCGCCCGAATCCACGAGGACCCGACCTTCGCGGCCGATGTTGCTCAACAGTTGGGCGCTGCCGACTCAGCGAAGTGAGTCACGCAACAGTCTTGAGGCGCGCTGACCAGACGAGCGCAGTTGAGTTTGTGTAGGCCTCATCGGTGCAACGGGTAGCCCTGTGAGCTGCGACGCAGTCTCAATCGCGCTAGTGTTTGCTGTGTGGAAAATAATGATGCGGAACTAGTGCCTGCGGATCACGCGGACAATAGGTCAGGCACTCAGCTCAGCACGGCAGCGGTGAGCGAAATCGTTTCTTCCGGGCTGGATAAGGCTCTGCTGGCTCAGCAGCCGCTAGCAATGAAAACCGTGGCCAGGCTACGCCGCGTACACCCAGATAAGTCTCCTGAAGACCTCATCAAGTACATCAATAAAACGTATCTGTCGACGGTGACGGCATCAGGGACAGGTAGCGGTATGGCTGCAGTCGTCCCGAACGGGGCTGTGCAAGTACCAGCGGCCATCTTGGATCTGATGGGCTTCCTGGAAGCCTCCGTGTTTTACGTGTTGGCCATCTCCGAAATCTACGGTCTGGACACCGAGGATTTTGAGCGTCGGCGATTTTTGGTTCTTGCCGCGCTATTAGGCAACTCCGGCACCCAGGCAGTGACCCAAGCACTTGGCGAGCGAACAGTGCCGTATTGGAGCAAACAAATCATCAGCCGTATTCCAGGTGAGGCGCTGAAGCGAGCTAATAAAGTCCTAGGACCCCGCTTCATAACTAGGTACGGAACTCGGCAGGGTGTTCTTGTTCTTGGGAAACAGCTGCCGCTAGCCATTGGGGCAGTAGTCGGTGCAAGCGGTAACGCCGCTTTTGGCACGCTCGTGATTCGATCCACGAAGAAGCTGCTGTCGCCGCCTCCAGCAGACTGGTCGCATCTCGATGGCTAGATATAGTTGCGGTACCGATAACACAAGGGGGACGCAGTAATGGAACTCGCACCAATTGCCCAGTGGACGCTCTTACAAGAAATCCCGATTCCCGGTGATATCGGGCCAATTCTGGTGCAGGGGGAGCAGCCCTGGGTTGCCTTCAAAACCTTCCGGGACAGCGCGATTTTCACCAATAAGCGCCTGATTATGCGCGATGCCCAGGGGCTGTCGGGCAAGAAGGTCGAGATGTACTCGCTGCCGTACTCGTCGATCAATATGTGGTCCTCAGAAAACGCCGGCACCCTCGACTTCAACGCAGAGATCGAACTGTGGACCAGGGCTGGCTGGATCAAGATCAAGGTCGGCAAGGACGCCGATATCCGCCGGATTGACCACCTCATCTCACATGCCGTGCTGACCACCGGGCAGGGCTAAGCCCCAACACTGAGGGCGCACAAAAACCCACGCGCGGCCCCGAGACTGGGAAAGCCGTGCGTGGGTTTTGGCGTTAGTTAATGCGCTGCTCGTGGCCCTGCCAGGCCTCTTCGCGAAGCTCCGCCTTGCGGACCTTGCCCGTCGAGGTACGCGGCAGTTCATCCACGATCACGATGTCACGCGGCACCTTATAGCCAGCAATATGCGCGCGGCAGTGCGCGATGATGGCGTTGGCAATGTCTTCGTTGTGCTGCTCGCTGCTGTCGCCAGCAGCCTCCGGTCGCAGCACCACCACGGCACGCGGGCGCTCACCCCACTTCTCGTCGGGCACGCCAATAACAGCACAGTCAGACACATCCGGGTAGCTGACCACGGCCTGCTCGACCTCAATGGTGGAAATATTCTCGCCACCAGAGACCACCACATCCTTAGCGCGGTCCAGCAGCTGGACATAGCCGTCGGGATGCATCACACCCAGGTCACCGGTGTGGAAATACCCACCACGGAACGCCTGCCGGGTGGCCTCAGGATCACGGTAGTAGCCGGCCATCACACCATTGCCGCACACAACAATCTCACCCATCGAGGTGCCATCATGCGGCACGTCGACAAGCTCAGCATTATCAGTCTCGGTGGGCTCGACCACCCGCACCTGCTCATTGGTCACCAACGAAACACCCTGGCGGGCCTTGAGCACAGCGCGGCGGCGGACCGTCATCTCGGACCAGTCCGGCTGCGGCTCGCACACGGTGTAGGGGCCATACGTTTCGGTCAACCCGTAGACATGAGTGATCTCAACACCAAGGTTCTCGCAGCGAGTAATGATGGTCGGGCTCGGCGGGGCGCCAGCGGTAACGATGCGCAGATTATCCACGCGGCGCTTTTCCTCACTATCAACCAGGGCAGTAAGCACCGCAGGAGCGCCGCACAGGTGCGTGACCCCCTCAGTGTTAATCAGCTGCCACATGACATCGCCGCGTACCGCACGCAAAGCGACCTGGGTGCCACTGACCGCCATCACCGCCCAGCCAGTACACCAGCCCGAGCAGTGGAACATCGGCAACGTCCACAGGTACACCGACTCATACACAAACTGCTGGGCGTGCACCTCACCCAGCGCATTCAAATACGCCCCACGGTGGGTGTAGACCACGCCCTTCGGCTTCCCGGTGGTGCCGGAGGTGTAGTTAATCGCAATCGGCAGGTCCTCATCAGAGATCCGCCACGGCAGGTCCGGGCTGTCCCGGTGCGGATCACTGAACTGGGCCACAGTCTGGTGGTCTCCGGATACTGCACCATCACCATCCGGGATTTCCAGGAATTTCGTGGTCTCCGGCAACTCGGAGCAATTGGCCGCAATGAGATCCTTGGTGGCCACGATGGTACTGATCTCGGAATGGTCGACGATATAGGCGACTTCCTTCGCAGCCAGGCGAATATTGATAGCGACAATGACACCGCCGGCCAGCGGAATCGCGAACTGGGCGAGTAGCGCCTCATAACTGTTGGGGGCCAGCACGCCGACGCGGTCACCAGCGCACAGGCCGTCGGCCTGCAGTGCTTTAGCTAAAGCCTGGGCATCGCTGGCGAATTCTGCGAAGGTGACCCGGCGGGGGCCATCCACACAAGCGGTCTGATCCGGGTGGATTGCGGCGCTGCGTTCCAAAAACCGCAACGGCGTCAGCGCTACCCGCAGCGGATTGGGGTAGGGCTGTGCACACGAGGGCTCCTGCGCCGGAGAAATACTTTCATTTTGGGTTGCAACAGTGGTGGGCATGAGGGCCAGGTTAATAGCTTCACCCCGGGCCGTGGTTAGTAACGGTTAACAAAAATTATCCGGGTGTACCCACCCCACAACTTACTGGGGGAACAGCGCAGTCTGATGCTGCTGCAACGGCTGACGCAACTCCATAATCGAGAACACCCCACCGAAGAAGAACAACACCGAACCCACCAGGAACACCGGGTTCACCACCCAATCCCCAGACATCTGCACCGGCCCCTGCTCCAAAAAACCGAAAGCACTGCCGATCAAATAACACCAACTACCCACCAGGTTGACCAACGCTGCAGTAGTGCCGATATCTTTAGCCGGCTTAGCCTCCCGGTAGTAAATGCCCGACGCCACCACAAAACCAACCGAACCAAGCGTCGACGGAGCCCAAATCCACACGTCAGTCGCCTGCCACCCCAAAGAGCCCCACAGCGGCACTGTCATCGCCAACTGGAACAACACCAGCGCACAAAAACCCTGGATAATACTGGCCCGGCCAGCAGCGGTATGCCACAGGTTGCGGTGCGGGACGAACGGGCGGATACGTCGGGAAGCCTGGTAGGCCTCAATAATGGACAGGATCGCGCCGACACCAAATAAACACGCACCAATAAAATCAGTCCAGGTCGCCAAGGCGTCGGAAGAAGCAAAATCAGCGCAGGTGCCGATAATGAAAAACACCGCGCCGACGCCGAAGAACACCGCAATCCACCACGACACAGAATGCGGAGCCGCGTGATCCGGGCTGCGCTGCTTACGGTGCCAACGGGCATTCCACGCCGCTTCTTCCGCCGCAATATGCGTCGGCAAGCCAAAAAGGGCAGTGGTGTGAGTCGCGGTAGTCATAAGTCCTAAGAACTGGAATCGGGGCGCAGGAAACTGACGACGTCACCGCGTTCATACACCCGAACCGGCGGCGTTTTGGTAAAACACGTGTCGAATCGGGCGCGCTGAACCTGGTGCACAACGGTGTCGTCCCCGCGCAGTTCTACCACCCAATCGGTATCAGCAACAGACATCTCATCGCCCACCTCGCGGCCCAGATACGCCGACACCTCGCTAGGCGCAACGCCCGCACACACCGTCGCAAAGGAATCCCCAGCCGGATACACCTCGCTGAGGACAATATCGGTAGCCTCCGGATGCTCGACGACGAACCGGTCCAGCGGGTCGCCGACGAAAATATCCTCCGGCTCATGCCGCGTCAGCCACAACCCGGCCGCAAACACAGCCACCACCACACAAAACACGGCGACCAGGGTGGTTGAGCGCATCAGCTACCTCCTAGGCCTTCGACTCCGGGTGGGTTTGGGTGTACGCCTCCCACGCGAAATCAGCCAACTCACGGCCAGCGCCCTCATACAAGTAGGCCACCGCATCAGCACCCCGGTCGAGCAACTCAAAAGTGGTGTGGCGCTCATGGGCGGCAGCAGCCACCGTCACCGGCACATCATTTTTCCGCATCAAATCCAGCACTGTGATATTCGCATCATGTTCAGGCATAGCCAACACAATCAGCCGCGGCTGCTGCTCAACCGCATGCATCCGCCGCCACAATTCCGGGTCCGTCCCATCACCGTGAATCACACGCATACCGCGGTGGCTCAGCTCTGCACAGCGCGACTCATTGAACTCCACCCCGGCCACAGTCAGGTCATAGTCATCAGCAAGCCGACGGTAGACACCAATGCCCACCCGGCCCATGCCGAGCACCAACGCATCCACATCAGAAACCGGCACCGGGCGCTCATTAGGTGCCAAGCGATGTTCAGCCACCGGCGGCAGGATCTCAGCGATCCAGTTCACCAGGTCCTCCCGGCGCACACCCACCAAGGCGGACACCACGAAGCTGGCAGCCACAGTCACACCCATAACCGGAATCCAGGTCTGCGGCAGCGTGTCATTCGCCACCGCCACCGTGGCCACAATCAGGCCGAACTCCGAATAATTCGCCATCGTCAAAGCCGTAATCGCCGACGTACGATTCGACATTCCCCACATGTGCAGCATCAGGCAGAACACAGCGGCCTTCAGCGGCAAAAGCAGCAGCAGTACCGCCACCACCGCCCACCCAGCCGCATCGGGGAAACCAGACAGGCCAATCTGGATGAAGAAAGCCACCAGCAGCAGTTCTTTCACACTGACCAAAGCATCGAAAAGACGTTGCGCAATGGGGTGCCCAGAAATCATCACACCAGCGATCAGGGCGCCGAAATCCCCAGCCAGGCCGGCCGCGCTGAATAACGTATAACCAGCGATTGCCGCAGCCACACCGCCCAACACCATCAGCTCAGTACGCCGCACCCGGTCCGGCATCCGCGCCAGCAACGGCCGCAATAAAGGCAGGAAAAATAGCGCCAGCGCCCACGGCTGCGGCGCCTCATCACCAGAAAGTGCAAGGTAGGCGACGGCAACAATATCCTGCAGCACCAAGATGGAAATAGCGATTGCACCGACGGTCGACCGCACCCGGCCAGTCGACTCCAACTGGTTCATCACAAACACCGTCGACGAAAAAGACGTCGCCAAGCCAATGAGTAACCACACTCGCCAACCAGTGCCCGCAAACAGTGCCAACGGCAGCATGCTCACCCCGGCCAACACAACAGCAATCACCACGGTGTTCACCACCGCCTGACCCACAGCCGTGCCAATCGCGCGCAACTCCAATAACGCGCGCGGGTTCAAGTGCAAACCAATCGTGAATAGCAGCACCGTCACACCAAGGTCAGCACCCAGATGAAGCCCAGGTACCTCCTCAATTCCCACCGCACTAAGGGCGAAACCTGCCGTCAAAAACCCCACTAGGGGAGGCAAACGCACAGCAGCGGCAATAAGCCCACCCAAAATCGCAAACAGCAAAACGGTGATATACACGCTGCTCAACTGGGTTCCTCCCTGCCGGCCTAGCTACCCGGCCACTCGCCTGACATTTACCTCAAACGCTACCGGCTACGCTTGCGCCCATGCGTTTTTTGCACGATGCTCCGGCTCCTTATGAGCTCACCTACGACGACGTGTTCATGGTGCCATCCCGCTCCACCGTGGGATCGCGGATGTCAGTCGACCTGACCACCACCGACGGTACCGGCACGACCATCCCGCTCGTCGTCGCCAATATGACCGCCGTCGCCGGCCGCCGCATGGCCGAAACCATCGCCCGCCGCGGCGGTATCGCAGTGCTGCCACAGGACGTGCCCGCCGATATTGCGGCAGAAACCATCGCAGATATTAAGGCCTCGCACACCGTTTTCGACACCCCCATCACCGTCAAGCCGCACCACACCGCCGGCTATGCCCGCCACCTCATCCCCAAACGGGCCCACGGTGCCGCAGTGGTCATCGACGACGGCCGCCCGGTGGGCCTCGTTACCGTCAAAGACCTCATCGGGGTGGATAATTTCGCCCAGGTCGGCACCCTGATGAGCACCTCGCTGCTGACCCTGCCGGACACCATCGCACCCCGAGACGCATTCCTCCAGCTCAACGACGCCGGCCGCAAGCTGGCCCCAGTTGTCGGCGCCGGCGGGGAACTGCGCGGCATCCTGACCCGCGCTGGTGCCCTGCGTGCCTCCATCTACACACCCGCCCTCGACGATCACGGCCGCCTGCGGGTCGCAGCTGCCATCGGCATCAACGGCGATGTCGCAGCCCGCGCCACAACCCTGCTCGACGCCGGTGCCGACGTGCTGGTCATAGACACAGCCCACGGGCACCAAGACCACATGCTCAGCGCCCTGCGCACCGTGCGCGCACTCAACCCGCACGTGCCCATCGTCGCCGGCAACGTCGTCACCGCCGAAGGAGTGCGCGACCTGGTTGAAGCAGGCGCGGACATCATCAAAGTCGGCGTCGGCCCAGGCGCGATGTGCACCACCCGCATGCAAACCGGTGTGGGCCGACCCCAGTTCTCCGCGGTCCTCGAATGCGCCGCCACAGCGCGCGAACTCGGCGCCCACGTATGGGCCGATGGTGGCGTGCGACACCCCCGCGATGTCGCCCTGGCGCTGGCTGCCGGTGCCTCGAATGTGATGGTCGGTTCCTGGTTCGCAGGAACCCACGAATCCCCAGGCGACCTCATGTACGACGCCGAAGGCAACCCGTATAAGGAGTCCTACGGCATGGCCTCACACCGGGCCGTGGCGCACCGCAATGCGGGCACCGAGGCTTTCGAAAAGGCGCGCCGGGCGTTATTTGAAGAAGGAATCTCCACCGGCAAAATCCGCCTCCAACCCGACCACGGTGGGGTAGAAGACCTGGTTGACTCCATTATTTCCGGTGTACGATCGGCGTTCACCTACGCAGGTGCGGACTCCATTGCCCAGTTCCATGACCGCGCTGTGGTGGGCGTGCAGTCCGCCGCCGGTTTCGCTGAAGGCGCCCCGCGACCTGGAGCCCGCTAACCCACGAGACAACCCACGACGAAGAAGGACACACATATGGCGAAAATGACCCCGACCAGCAAAACCCCGCGCACTATCGTCGGCCTGGCCCCGGCTGCACTCATCATCGCCACCCTGGTGGTGGGATTATCGACTGCAAGCGATGCCTGGACTGGCTTCATGCTGGTACTGCTCATGGTCGCCGGCGCAGTCGCTGCGGTGTACTCGTCGATTCACCTCGACGACATTCTCTACAAAGTGCTGACCTCCCTAGGCGGCGTGCTCGTCACAGTCGGGGCGTTTTCGTGGATTGACCTACCGCCGACCGCTATCAATATCTTCGGCCTCACCCTCATCCTGGGTGCAGCAGCCACCGGTGGCGCCCTGATCTTCGCCGAGAAGCGCTAGGGATACTCGGTTAGAACGAAGCCTCGGTGAAAATGAACATCCCCGAGATGAGAAAAGCCACCCCGGCCATGCCCAACAGCACGTTGAGCATGAACGTCGGGTTGGATTCTCGGGGCACATACACCGCGCCGGGCTCGCCGTCGGCACTCGGCGGGTCGACGGCAATATCAATCTGATCGCCGACATGCCCCAAGGCAAAAGCGGTGTAGAGCGTGTCAGTCCAGCTGCGGGTGCTGCCATCGCGGTCAGTGAAAGTAATCACCATCGCGCGCAGATCATCACCGGGCCGGCCCACCGCGCCGGTGACGGTGCCGGTGGTGTGAAAACGATGCGCATCGGCGCGCCGACGCAGCACAAACCACAGCCCCGCGGCGATAATCGCACTCAGGCCAATGGCCATACATACCGCGCCTTCGAGCACTGTGCGCACCTCCCTGGTCAGCCGGGTAGTTCGTGCCCAGAATACCCCCGCCCAGCGATCCCGCTGCGCAGGGCGCTGCAGTGCATTACAAACAACGGTGGCGCGCAACACACAGCAGCGCACAGGGGAGGGCCATAATGACCACACCACACCACACCATGAACCAGTCACCGTGGGGCCGCAGTGGTGCCGCGGGACAACGGCTGCTTACCGACGCTGACCCCTGCCCCTGCGATACCAACAAAAAATACGGGCAGTGTTGCGGCCCATTCCACCGCGAAGAGCAGCGCCCGCCGACCCCACTGGACCTCATGCGCGCCCGGTACAGCGCCTATGTGGCCCATGAAGCTGATTTCATATGGCGCACCTGGCACCCGCAGCGCCGCCCCGAACTGGTGACCTTCGACCCGCACGTGCGCTGGCAGGGACTAGAAATCCTCGACGTCGTCGGCGGCCACGACGGCGAACGGGAAGGGATAGTCGAATTCCGCGCCCACTACACCGACCAGGTCGGCCCGGCGATGTTGTGGGAACGCTCCACATTCATGATGCGCGGCAAACGCTGGATGTACGTCGACGGGGAATTTCTACCGCACCCGCCGGCCGCCTAGTGCTGCTTCTTGCCAGGCAGCGGCAGGAAGTGGAATACGCCAACAATAATGGCGCCGACCACCAGGCCCACCAGCATGGAACTGGCGGTATCAATGAGCCAACTGATGGCGGCAACGTCGGAAAGCCCAGCTAAGTGATGCAGGATGTCATGCGGGGTGTGCCAACCGAGAGTGTGCACCCCGGCGATCAGAATATGCCCGCCGACCCACAGCATCGCCAGCACACCGATCACAGAAATAGCGGTGAGCAGTTTCGGCATGCCCTTGACCATAAAAACACCGGTTTTGCGTACCGCCGCAGAGTCGGACTGGCCAAGCCGCAGCCCAATATCATCAATCTTGACCAACAGCCCCACCGCGCCATAGACCAGCGCCGTGATCGCAACAGCCACGATGAGCAAGATGATTGTCCGCTGCAATAAAGGCTCATTCGTCACCTCATTGAGGGAGATCACCATAATCTCCGCAGACAGGATGAGGTCAGTTGTGATCGCCGCCTTGACCAGCTTGTCTTCGGAATTGCCGCCGCTTTGCGCCACCGGTTCGTCATGAGTGTTACCGGTGAGCTTCTCCAGGATCTTCTCCGCACCCTCATAACAGAGGTAGCAGCCGCCCAGCATCAAAATCGGGGTCAGCAGCCACGGCGCGAAAGAGCTCAACAGCAACGCCAGCGGCAGAATAATGACGATCTTGTTGAACAGGGAGCCTTTGGTGATGCGCCAGATGATCGGCAACTCCCGTTTTGGGGACACCCCCGCCACATAGCGGGGCGTCACGGCGGCATCGTCAACGACCACACCAGCGGCTTTCGTGCTTACCCGGGCGGCTGCGGCACTGACATCATCGACTGATGCGGCGGCACTGCGCGCAATCAGGGCAACGTCGTCAAGCAGGGCGGCCAGGCCGGCGCTCATCGCATGGTCCAAACGCTAAGGGTGCTCATGGCGACCTATCTTATGGCCATCCCGGGCCGGAGGTCGCCTCCGCGCTGCTAATCTGCGGGCATGAGCGAGCCGCAGCAGTCCATCACCCCGGTCACCGATGGCGATATTCTGCCCAACCTGCACCCCGAGGCCTATACCGACGCCCCAGCCTCCCCAGATCCTGCCGAGCACGCAGCGCAGCAGGAACAGGAGCGTGAACCCCGCCCGGTCATGGCGCTGGTCGTCGTGGATGCCCAGAATGATTTCTCCGAAGGCGGCTCGCTGGCTGTGCGTGGTGCTATTGCTGCCTACCGGCGCCTTGGGGTCTACGTTGCCGGCCGGGCCAATAAATACCCGGTGCTGGTGACCACTCGCGATAACCACATCGACCCGGGCGCACATTTCTCAGATCAGCCCGATTTTGTGGACTCCTGGCCGGTGCATTGTGTCGCCGACACCGACGGCGCGGAGCTGCACCCTGAGGTGCAGCGCTCCCTGGACTTATTTGAGAAGGTCAACCCGCATGCGGTGCGTATTGACGTGACCAAAGGTGAGTACAGCGCCGCCTACTCGGGGTTTGAGGGGCGCACCGGCACTGGGCGGTTGCTTGCCGACGCGCTGCGTGACGCCGGCGTCGAAGAGCTTCATGTCTGTGGTGTGGCCACTGATTTCTGTGTGCGCGCCACGGTGCTCGATGGGCTTCGGGAAGGCTTCGACGTCTCCGTCATCACGGACCTGGTTGCCGCGGTGAGTACTGAGGGCGGGGCCAAGGCGCTCGATGAGATGGCCGCCGCTGGCGCGGTATTGGTGTAGCGGAGACGTGTCTGGTTCTTCGCGGCGCTTGCCGACGGTGGCGGGGCCGCTTGGCGTGGGCGTAGCGGCGGTATGCGGGTGTCTTCTGGTGGCCGCAGCCAATCCGCAACAGCCCGGCGGCCCGATCCCGGTATGCCCCTCGAAGGCACTATTGGGTGTGAATTGCCCGATCTGTGGTTGCTCCCGGATGGTGCAGGCCCTCGTGCAGGGGGACTTCGTGGCGGCCGCGCAGTTCAATGCCCTCGGGGTGGCGGCGGTGGTGTTTCTTATCTGGGCGTGGCTGGTGTGGGGTGCGGCCAGTGTGGGGGTGGTTGCCCCGCGCTATCTGCGACCACCGCGGCTGGGGCCGTGGGTGGTGTGGGTGCTGATTGGGTGGACTGTGATTCGGCTAATTCCCTTGGCGCCGGTATCCGCATTGCAGGTTTAAAAGCCCATTACAGAGGCTTTTTTCAAGGGTAGGGAACCATTCTTTGCCCAGGTGATGATGTGCTAACCTTTCCGGGTAAATCTACCGGCCGACCCGGAAAGGGATAATGCTCACCCGTACTGCAACTCGTCGTCGCCTCACTGCCGCGGTCTTCACTGTCCTGACTGTGGTCGGAGCGAGCAGCATCACCGCCTGCTCCATGCCTGAGCGGGACGCCGCACCGGAAACCACCACGTTGGCGGCAGAAGGCCATGTCTCAGCGGATCTGCCCCCACAGGACCCGGAGGTGCTCCTGAAAGACCCGCAGCCGCAGCTGCCGACAACAGTCACCGACGAGCGCGGTAAGGAAGTCACTGTCACCTCCGTGGATCGCATTATCACCCTCGACCGGGCCGGGTCGCTGTCCCGCGTGGTGTGGACACTCGGGTTGGGTGACCGACTCGTCGGACGCGATATCTCCTCCGACTTCCCCGGTGTGGCAGATCTTCCCGAACTCACCCCGGGCGGGCACGCGATCAACCCTGAGGCAGTACTGGAGCTGAATCCGGACCTCATCATCACCGACGGCACCGTCGGCCCCGTGCCAGCTATCCGCTCGCTTATCGACGCTGGCATCCCGGTGGTGCACGTCCGCGATGACCAAACCCCCTCCACCGTCGGCACGCTTATCGACGATGTCGCCGCAGCCCTTGGCCTCAGCGAACAAGCAGAGCCGGTGCGCGACCAGATCACTGCCGATATTGAGCAGGCCGCCAATAATGCCCAAGAGCGCTCCGACGGGCGACGTATGCTGCTGCTGTACGTGCGCGGCACCAACACCGCAATGATTGCTGGTGAATCAACCGGCGCTGGTGAGCTCATCGAAATGCTCGGCGGTGTGGATGCCGCTGAGGATGCGGGTATCTCCGAGGGGTACTCGCCGATGACCCCCGAGGCGCTGGCCGCCGCCCGCCCCGACACTGTGATTGTGATGACGCGCGGGCTTGATTCGGTCGGTGGTGTCGACGGGCTGGTGGATATCCCCGGTATGGCCCAGACTCCCGCCGGCGCCAATAAGTCGGTCCTGGATGTGCCCGACACGATGTTGTTGTCCTTCGGCCCGCAGACCGCACTGGTCATCACCGCGATGGCCGATGCGCTCTACGGCCCTGCCCCTGAGGGAGCATGAGCGGCGTCACCGCACACCACACTGCCCGCAATGTGGTGGTGCTCAGCGTACTGAGCATCGCGTTAGTAGCAGCGGCGGTGTTCTCAGCACTGGCTGGGCAGTTCAATATCAGCATGGGGGGAGTGTTTTCCGCCCTTATGCGCGGCATTGGCCTGGCCGAAGCTAGTGACGGCACAGAAACCGCCGACGCGGTGCTGTGGTTCGTGCGCTTCCCCCGGATCTGTATGGCAGCCCTGGTTGGTGCTGGCCTTGCTGTTGCCGGTGTGGCCCTGCAGGCGATTTTTGGTAATCCACTGGCAGAGCCGGGTCTTATCGGTGTGTCCTCCGGCGCTGCCGTTGGTGCTTCGGCAGCTGTTGTCATTGCCCCAACGCTGTCGGTGACTGCCGCTGCTGGGGGAGTGCAGTGGCTGACCGCGCTGGGGGCTTTTGTCGGCGGTGTGGTGGCAACACTGGTGGTCGCCGCCGTGGCTCGAGGCAAAGGCGGAGGGCAGTCCGACGCTGCGACGATCATTTTGGTCGGCGTGGCGGTCAATGCGATCGGTGGCGGTGTGGTGTCGCTGTTGACATTTATCGCCGACCCATCGGCCCGCGACCAGATCGTGTTCTGGCAGTTGGGTACTTTCGCCGGCGCCAGCTGGACTGCGGTCGGCATTATCGCCGTTGCGACGCTTATCGCCGGAGCGATCCTGAATATGCTCGCCGCGAAGCTTGACCTGCTGTCGTTGGGGGAGTTGCCCGCACGGCACCTGGGTGTTGATGTCGATGGCATTCGTCGGCTCATCATTGTGGTCTCTGCACTGTTGGTGGCCGCAGGTGTGGCGTTTTCCGGGATTATTGCCTTCGTGGGCCTGGTTGTTCCGCATGCGCTGCGGTTCATCATCGGCCCCGGGCATAAGTTGCTGATTCCCGCCTCCATGTTGGGCGGGGCGCTGACCACCACGGTGGCCGATGTTGTGGCACGCACCCTGATTCCCAACGCAGACCTGCCCTTGGGCATGATTACCGCCCTGGTGGGTGGCCCGATGTTCTTCTGGCTGCTGGACCGGGGCCGTAGGACGGTGACGGCATGATGAGTGGAATCGACGTCACAATTACCGGGGGTTCAGTCACCCGCGGTGGCACGCAGATTCTTGATGGGGTCACCCTTACTGCGCGCGCGGGTGAAGTGTTAGCACTGGTCGGGCCGAATGGGGCCGGCAAATCCACCCTGCTGGGTGCTTTGTCGGGGGATATTCCCGCCGAGGGTGAGATCACTATTGGGCAGCGCCGCGTTAGTGATATTTCCCTCTCGGAATTGGCGCGGGTGCGCTCGGTGCTTACCCAACGCTTGGCGGTGGACTTCCCATTCACCGCTGGTGAGGTCATCGCGATGGGGCGGGCGCCGCACGGGTGCAGCGACCCTGAGCTCGAGCGCCGTGTTGTTGCCGATTGTGGGGTGTCCCAGTTCCTGGACCGGCCCATTTCGCGGCTATCCGGCGGTGAGCAGGCCCGGGTGCATATGGCGCGGGTGCTGGTGCAAGATACCCCGGTGCTCATGCTTGATGAACCGACTGCTGCTTTGGATTTTCGGCATGCCGAGGAAATTTTAAGCGTTGCCCGCGACCGCGCTCGGGCAGGCAGCACAGTCATTGTGGTGTTGCATGATCTTTCCGCTGCCGCTGCTTGGGCAGATCGGGTGGCGGTACTGGAATCCGGGCGCCTTATCGCTGTTGGTTGCCCTATTGAAACCCTCACTGAGCAGCGTGTCTCATCGGTCTATGGCAGGGCGGTGGAAGTGCTGATCGACTCAGCGGGTAATCCCGTTATTCAACCGAAAAGGAGGCGGTACCATGACTGCACCGGCCACTGAGCCTTTGTCCGCGACGCTGCGCCGGGCTACCAGCGCTGTTCACGATGATGCCGAGAATTCGGCTTTTATGACGGCACTGTTGGAAGGCACTCAGCCTAAGGAAGCCTATATCGACTACCTCGGGCAGCTGCTGTGCGTGTATCGCGCCTTGGAGGGCGCCGGGGAACGTTTGGCCGGCACTCCGGTAGCCGCCGCGCTTATCGACGAACGCCTGCTGCGCGTGGGGTTCCTCGCTGCGGATTTGACGTACCTCTACGGCACCCGGGCATGGCGCTCAGAGCTTCATCCCACCGACGCCACCCTGGCGTATGCCGAAGAGCTCGATCGGGTGGGCCGCGATGGTGACCAGGCGGCGTTCGCGGCGCATCATTATGTGCGCTACCTCGGCGATTTGGCGGGTGGCCAGGCTATTAGCCGGCTGGTATCGCGCACCTATGGTTTCACCGGCGACGGTACTCGCTGCCTGCAGTTCCCGGGTATCGACAAGATTAAGCCGTACCGCGACCAGTACCGGGAGCGCCTGGATGGGCTGGAGATCCTTCAGGACAACCGTGATTATGTGGTGGAGATGGCCAAGAAGTCTTTCGATTTCAACTCCGCAATTTTCCGGGGGTTACATGCCCGGTACCCGCGCCCGTAGCGGGTTTTCCGCTAGGCCGTAGGGAACCGGCCAGGGCATATCGTGTGCAAGGGCAGCTGCGCTTTGTTCGGTGTGCGCTGGCTTTTTCTTCGGGTGGGCGTGAGCGGGCCGGGTGCGCCCTTGTTATGGTCAGTTTTGCAGCCTTGACTGATATCCACCCCGGAGGGCGTGAATCTTATGGCATCTGCTGACTCAACAACATCTGATACTTCCGACGAAGAGCCATCTTCAGTACGCAAGCGGGCTCATTCGCCACAGTTTGGTCAACTGAAAACTGACCCACTGATTTTCACCGTTTCTATCGGTTTCATCTTTTTGTTCTCTGCGGTCACGATCGTTTTCGGTGATACCGCCAAAGATGTGTATGGCGTCGCATCGAACTGGGTGACCACCAACCTTGGCTGGTTATTTATCGGGGGCGTGTCCGCTGCGGCGGTGTTCCTGATTGTGCTGTGTCTGTCTCGTTTCGGGCGTCTGCGCCTCGGCGATGACGACGAGCGCCCCGACTATCCACTCCTGGTCTGGTTCGCCATGCTTTTTGCTGGCGGTATCGGCTCGGTGCTGATGTTCTGGGGTATCGCGGAGCCGCTCAATCACGCGGTTGTGTCCCCCTACGGCTACGAGTCGATGAGCGACGAGGCTCAGGACCTGGCTATGGCTTTCACCGTGTACCACCTCGGTATGCACATGTGGGTCATCTTCGCGCTGCCTGGCCTGGCACTTGGCTATTTCATTTACAAGCGCCACCTGCCGCCGCGGGTGAGTTCCATCTTCGCGCCACTTTTGGGTCGTCATATTTACCGCTGGCCGGGCAAACTCATTGATGCGGTGGCCATCATCGGCACTGTTTTCGGTATTGCCGTTTCGGTCGGTATGGGTACCTTGCAGGTCAATTCGGGTGCGCACCGAGTCATGGGGCTGCCGGAGAACTCAGTTGTTCAGCTGTTGCTGATCGCTGGTGTCATTATCGTGGCCTCCATTTCGGTGGCCCGCGGCCTGGATAAGGGCATTAAGGTCTTGTCCAATATCAATATTGTGCTGGCCGTGCTGCTGATGCTGTTCGTGCTCACCTTCGGCCCCACCTTGACGCTTTTGCGTCAGATCGTGGAGACCACCGGCACGTATCTCGGTGAGCTGCCGGAGCTGATGTTCTGGACTGACTCGCACAACGTCAATCCGGACTGGTCCCAGGGTTCGTGGACGGTGTTCTACTGGGCCTGGACTATTTGCTGGTCGCCGTTTATCGGCATTTTTGTGGCCCGCATTTCGCGCGGCCGCACTGTGCGTGAGTTCATCGGTGGCGTGCTGGGCTTGCCGACGTTATTTGTGGTCATCTGGTTCTCCATTTTTGGCCGTGCTGGTTTCGACTTGGAGATGTCCAACCCCGGCATTTTGTCTGAGCCGGTTGTCGAAGGTGGTGACCCTTCGCCGTCGCTGTTCATTTTGTTGGAGCAGTACCCGATTGCCACTGCGATGAGTGTGCTGGCTCTTGTGGTCATTCTGATTTTCTTCATCACCTCGATTGATTCCGCGGCGATGGTGATGGACATGATGTCCACTGGTGCTGAGAACAAGTCACCGACGGTCTACCGCATCCTGTGGGGTGTGATGATCGGCGCTGTGGCGGGCACGCTGCTGGTGCTCAATGGTGTGACGGGCATTTTGGCTATCCAGAATGTGGTGATCATCATTGGTGTGCCATTCTTCTTGCTGCACTTGGTGATGATGTACTCACTGGTCAAGGGCATGTCTGATGACCACCAGGCGATCCCGGCCCCGGTGACTCGCCATTGGGGTGAGACCGATACCGCCGAGAAATTGGAGCGCCACGAGGCTGCCCCGGCGCCTGGTTATGACGAATCTGGCCAGCCGCTGCCGCAGATCGATTATGACTATGACTCCCAGGGGCGGTTGGTTCTGCATAACGACGTGGTGGTCGACGGCGATTTCGATGTGGTGTCTGCGGAGTCATCTGATGATTCCACGCAGCATAGTTAGCCGCGGTGGGGATAAGCGTCGTAGTCTCAACTCATGACTTCCCGCGTTTGTGAAGGTTCCCGTCGTCGGCGCTACTGGTGTGCCGCAGCATTGGTGCTGCCCACGGCCCTGCTTATGGGCTGTGGGTATGACCCTGCCACCGCCACTGATGGTGGTGCGGACCAGTCCTCTGCTGCGCGCGCCACTGATGTTCAGGAAGCGCCGGCGGCTGCGCAGTACACCGCGCATCTGCTTGCTGATGCCGAGCAGCTCATTGTTATTTCCAATGCGGTGCAGGCCAGCCAGCCGGACCCGGAAACTGCACAGTTGGCGGGCACTGTTTCTGCCTTGGCTGGGCGTGAGTTGGGCCTGTTGGTGAACTACCGTGAGGGCGGCGAGCCTACTTTTCGGGCCAGTGATATCGCCGATTCGGACGATATTGCCCAGAAATTCCGTGCGCTGCTTGCCGACGAATTGCCCCGCATGCGTGCGTCCTGGGAGGAATTAACGCAAGCCCCGCAGCAGGAGATCGCCGAAGAGGCGAACCGCAGTGTGCAGGATATTGACGCCATCTTGGCTCAGCTGGGGCAGGAGTAGCTGAAGTTTTGCGCCGGCGTGGCCGCGCGGTGGCATATGGTTCGGTACGATCTTTGGCGAACGTTCGGCGATGCCTCGCCGGAGTCAATCAAGATCGGGAGTGTACGAATTATGGCTAATGAGATCACCCGCGTCGGCGTCGTTGGTGCCGGCCAGATGGGTTCCGGCATTATCGAGGTCTGTGCCCGCGCAGGCAGCGACGTGTTGGTGTGGGAAGCCAAGGAAGAATTCCTCGAGGGTGGCAAGAAGCGTATCGCTAAGTCCCTGGACCGTTTGGTCGCCAAGGGCAAGCTCGAGCAGGAGCAGCGCGATGAGATTATCGGCCGTATTTCCTACACCACTGACCTGGCTGATTTCGCCGACCGTGAGCTGACTATCGAAGCTATCGTCGAAAACCCAGAGGTCAAGGCCAGCGTTTTCCAGCAGCTGGATGAGGCCATCACTGATGACAACGCCATTTTGGCGACCAATACTTCCTCGCTTCCGGTGCAGTCCATTGCTGCGGCTACTAAGCACCCGGAGCGTGTGATGGGCCTGCACTTCTTCAACCCGGTGCCGGTGCTGCCGTTGGTGGAGCATGTGGTGACCTTGTCCACCGGTGAGGTTCAGGCTGAGCGCGCGTATGCCTACGCCAAGGAAGCACTCGGCAAGACGGTGATTCGCGCTAAGGACCGTTCCGGTTTCATCGTCAACGCTTTGCTGGTGCCCTATATTCTGGGCGCCATCCGCATGCTGCAGGACGGTGTGGCTTCTAAGGAAGATATTGATGCCGGCATGGTTAATGGCTGCGCGCACCCGATGGGCCCGTTGACCCTGGCTGACATGGTTGGTCTGGATACTGTGAAGTTCATTGCGGACGCGATGTACGACGAGTACGCCGAGCCCACCTATGCTGCCCCGCCGCTGCTGAAGCGCATGGTTGAGGCGGGTCGCTTTGGCCGTAAGTCTGGCCAGGGCTTCTACGATTACTCCTAGGCGCTAGTCGCCGAATAGAACCCGGTAAACAATTCCGAATTGTTTACCGGGTTCATTCTGTGTTCACCCGCTGGCCACCTGGTATCCGGCTGGTTCTAACAGCCTGGTCACAGGCTTGAATTAGTCTCGCCGCAGAATCGGTGCGGGTGGTAAGCGCCCGCACCGGCATAACCATGAAATCCGGCGGATTGTTCGTGTCTGTCGGGACAGCCCGAAGGAGCTTTGCACACCCGTGTCTATCTCGCGCCACGCCCTGCGTCGGATTGGAATTGCCGTTACTGCCGCTGTAGTTCTGCCGGCTATTGCCACTCCAGCCACTGCGGCCCCTGTTGATGATCTCTTCGACTTCCTGTCTGTTCCCGGCACCTCGGAGAACACCCGCCCCGCCCCGGAAGCCCCGGAGCCGGAGTCGTATAAGCCCACTGATATCGCCCGCCCGTACCCCTCTGATGTGCACGGCGATGACATCTTCTACTTCGATGTGGTCAGCCCCTTCGAGGACCTGCGCGAGAATCACCCCGAGATCATGGAGCAGAACCTCGATATCGTCGTAGCTATCAATAATGCGGCGAAAAATGATCGCGATATGCAGCTTCGTGCGCTTGCCGACGATCACGACGATCCCTTGCTGACCCTTGCCGATGCTTTTGGTGAGGATCTCGGCGCTGATTTCGTGGCGGCATTGGAAGCCGGCCGCCTACCCAAGACTGAGGCCCTTTTGTCGGGCAACCTGGCCCGGGCCGGCGGACTGGTGTCGTCGACCTTCGCTGAGAAGTACTACTACGGCTACGACCGCCCGTTCGTGGTCGCCCCGGATCGGATTGAGCGCTACTACCGCAATGCCGAAGGCGATGACGACCCGTACTCGACTACCCCGTCCTACCCTTCGGGGCACACCAATAAGGCCACCTGGACTGTCACCGTGCTGTCCATGATGATGCCCGAGTTCGGCCCGCAGCTGCAGGCCCGCGGCGCCGAGGCCGGCTACAACCGGCAGGTGATGGGCGTGCACTACCCGCTGGATGTGATGGGTGGGCGCATGATGGGCACCGCCGCTGCTGCGGATCGGTGGAATGACCCGGAGTTCCGGGTGCTTATCGACGAGGCCTCCCACGAGATCCGTGCCGAGCTGGAATACCAGTGCGGCGACTACCTTGATGTGTGCATCGCCAATGACACCCCCTACCTGTCGGATGCGGAAGCGGTACGCAGCTACACCGACCGCATGACCTACGGTTTCCCCCAGATCGGCCAGCCCGGTGTCCCGGTGACTGTCCCCGCTGGCTATGAGGGGCTGCTAGAAACCCGTTTCCCGGAGCTCACCGACGCCCAGCGTGTTGAGGTGCTTGCCCGTACCGCCATTGATTCCGGCTACCCGCTGGACCG
The DNA here is from genome assembly GCF_019209905.1 of Corynebacterium sp. TAE3-ERU12. GTDB lineage: Bacteria > Actinomycetota > Actinomycetes > Mycobacteriales > Mycobacteriaceae > Corynebacterium. The sequence continues at coordinate 225,005 of NZ_JAHUTM010000002.1, forward strand.
CACCGACGGCAAGGCCTCGCATATGCGCATCAACCTGGCCCGCGCCCTGGCCGCCGAGGTCACTGTGAATGCTGATGGTTCGCTGAGCATCGTCGGCTAAGCCACGCAGCAAAAAACTCCCGGGGATGAGCGGTCATCCCCGGGAGTTTTGCTGTGCTCGTCTTTAGATATCAGAGCTGCCGTAGCGCTCATCCAGTGAGTGCGGGCCGTTGAAGAGCTTGCCTGGGTTCAGGATGCCCTTCGGGTCCAGTTCCTTCTTCACCGCATTGAGCACCTTGGCGAACAGCTCCGTGTTCTCCAGGTAGGCCTGCGGGGCGTGGTCCTGGCCGACTCCGTGGTGGTGGGTGATGGTGCCATCGAATTCGACGATGGCCGCACCGGCAGCGCCCTTAATATCCATCCACTGCTGCATGATCTGGCCGGGCTCCTCGCGGAAGAAGTACGTGAAGTACAACGAGCAGCCGGTCTCGTACATATGCGAGATATGGCAGAACACGTAGGTCGGGGTGCCATGCTCATTGGCGGCCGCGCGCATGCTCTCCATGATCTTGGTGCGCAGCTGAGAAGCGTGCTCCCAGGTGGTGCAGGTTTCCAGGGTGTCCACACCCACCCGGCGGGTCATCATGACATCACGCAGGTAGGGGGAGGTGAAGCGGTGCTTGACCCACAGCTGGCCCGGAATGGAACCCAGGCGCACGCACTTCTGCTTCAAAAGGCGGGCGGCCAGCAGCTCACGGGCAGCCATGGCCTCTGCGCGGTTTTCCTGGCCGAAGCCGAACAGGATCATGCAGGGAGTGTCGATACCGCGCACCGAGAGGTACTTCTTCAGCATCGGGCCGGTCTTGCCGCCCATCTGCTCAATACCGAAACGCGTCTCCGGCTCATCGGAGAGGCGAGCCAAGTGCGGGATATGGCCGTCCTGCTCGAGCTTGCGGAAGATCTCCAGGCCCTCGTCGAAGTTATTGACGAAGTAGGTATCGAAAATCATCTCGTCGGGACGGTGGTGCAGCTGCAGCGTCACCTGGGTGATGATGCCAAGCGTGCCCTCCGAGCCCAGGAATAGTTCACGCGGGTTCGGGCCAGCCGCAGAGGAGGGGATATCCCGGAACTCCATGGTGCCGGCCGGAGTGACCACACGCATACCAATAACGTTGCGGTCAATACGGCCATAGCCGGAGGACTCCTGGCCAGCCGAGCGGCACGCCACCCAACCACCGACAGTGGAGAACTCAAAGGACTGCGGGAAGTGGCCCACAGTCAGGCCCTTAGGCTCGAGTTCGGCCTCCAAATCGGGGCCGAAAACACCGGTCTGCACGGTGACGGTATTAGCGACCTCGTCGATTTCCAGGATGTTGTTGAAAGCCACCATGGACAGAGCAATGGCCTTGCCGTAGCCGCCGTCGATAGCCTCCACGCCACCAACAACAGAGGTGCCGCCACCAAACGGGGTCACCGCGATACCGCGCTCAGTACAAATCTCGAGCACAGCCTGCAGCTGCTCTTCATCAGTGGGCATCACAATCGCATCGGGGGCGATATCAATAACGCCCTGACGCAGGCGGGCCAAGTCCGGGTAGGAGCGGCCCAGTGAGTACTTCACGCGGGTGTCGTGATCCACCGACACCGAGATATCACCATTGGGGCCGCGCAGGGCGTCGAGGTCAGCGTCGGCAAGCCGGGATTCCGGGATGGTGACCTCGGAAATATCCTTCGGCGGGTGGTGGGCCTCGACCATGCCGATCTCGTCGATAAGCAGCTGCTCTGCCTCTTCGGTAATCGGCTTATCAAAACCGTCGGTGCCCCAACCCCACCAACGCATGCGGTGCGGAGCAGAATTCTTCTCGGACATTGTGATCCTTTCCAAGTGTTATGGGGCGAACCTAGGCCGAAGCGAGCTGCAATGCCTCTTCAGCAGCAGCGACGCACTTGGCGCGGTCCTCATCAATCAAGCCAATACGGGTACGGCGGTCCAAAATATCCGCCACAGTCATCGCGCCCTCATGGGTAACAGCCCACGCGAACTCGGCGCGGGTGACATCGATACCCTCAGCCACACGCTCCAACGGGCGATCCAGGGCGCAGCTGCGCACCACCTCAGCGGCCTCGCCGCCGAAACGACGCAGCAACCAGTCCGGGGCCTCGGCGGGAACCTCAGCGCCCGGGGTCGCACCCACAAGCTTCAGCTCACGGGTCCAGCACGGCGCGGCCTGTTCCCCCATGCGCTCCAGGGCCTTATCGACGGCCTGCTCAGCCATCAGCCGGTACTCAGTGAGCTTGCCGCCAACAATGCTGATAAGGCCGGTCTTATTGGCCAAAATGGTGTGCTCGCGGGACAGGTCCGCGGTGCTGCCATCACTGGAGTCAATAAGCGGACGCAAACCAGCGAAAGCGCCACGCACATCAGCGCGGGTGACCTTGCGGTCCAGGCCACGGTTGATGACATCGAGCAGGAATTGGATTTCCTCCTCGGTCGGCTCGGGCTCATCCGGGATCGGGCCCGGGGCGTCCTCGTCGGTAAGCCCCAGGTAGACCCGGCCCAGCGGGGCGGGCAGCAGGAAGCAGAAACGGTTGGTGTGACCGGGCACCGGGATGGTCAGCGAGCCGGTGGGGTTACCGAAAGTCTCGGCATCGAAGACCAGGTGGGTGCCGCGCGACGGGCGGACCCGAATGCCCTCGTCAATCTGGCCAGCCCACACGCCGGTGGCATTAATCACCGCGCGGGCATGCAGGGTGACCGAATCCTTATCTCCGAACTCATCGGTGATGGTGACCTGGTCGCCGGTGGCGTCCTCAGCGCTGGCGTGGGTGAGCACCCGGGCCCCGCACGCCGCGGCGGTACGTGCCACCGCAGTCACCAGGCGGGCGTCATCTTCCAGCTGGCCGTCGTAATTGACGTAGCCGAAGCGCAGGCCGTCGGTACGCACAGTGGGGGAGAGCTTCTTGACCTCTTCGGGGCTCACCGTGCGTGAGGGCGGCAGGGTCTTACCGGAGGTGAATGCGGCTATGCGCAGCATATCGCCGGCGAGGAACCCCATCCGGGGGAGGGTCTTATTGAGAATATTGAACTCATCAATGACCGGGACGACCTGAGTGATGGAGTGCACCAGGTGCGGTGCGGTGTGCTCCATCAGCGCACCACGCTCGCGGGCGGAGCGTCGCGCGATGCCGACATTGCCGGTGGCCAGGTAACGCAGGCCGCCGTGGGCCAGCTTGGACGACCAGCGGCTGGTACCGAAAGCCAGGTCGTGCTTTTCCACCAGGACAACAGACATACCGCGTGAGGCTGCATCAAGTGCAATGCCCACACCGGTAATACCCGCGCCAATAACAATCAGGTCGACTGCTTGTCCGGAATTACTCAGTTCTGCAATCTCGTTCCACTCTCGGTCACGCCGGGAAGCGCTTAATTGAGAATTGCCATTCGGAATAGCCATGGAATACTCCTGATGTCAAAATGGTGACCCCCATACTGGGTTTCCCCAGCTTGAAGGATGTTCTGGTGTCTATAATAGACTCAAGTCAGCAGTTCTGGTTAGCTCAGTTACGAAATCGGTTATTTCTCATCAAAAGAATTGGTTTCATGAAAGGGGTTCGTCAATGACGAATTATTCGGAGCAGTATCCATTAGGTCATGAAGAAATCAATACCGTTGCTTTGGTAACAAATCCGAAGGCCGGGCACGGTGCCGCTTCTCATGCCGCAGAACGCGCGATGGCTCAATTCTCCAAGCGCGGAATTGACGTCGTCGCACTGCAAGGCAAATCTCCCGCCGACGCCCGCCGGCTCATCCGCACCGTGCTGGACGACGGTCGCGTCGACGCCCTCGTCGTCGCCGGCGGTGACGGCATGATCAACCTCGCCCTGCAGGAACAAGCCGGCACCGATATCCCGCTGGGCATCATCCCCGCCGGTACCGGCAATGACCACGGCCGTGAATACCGCCTGCCGCGCAATTCACCCGAAGACGCCGCCGATGTTGTCGCCGATGGTTTCTGCATCACCACCGACCTGGGCCGGATCAGCTCGCTGCACGACGATGACCAGGAACCAATGTGGTTCGGCACCATCATGTGCGCCGGCTTTGACTCCCTGGTCTCCGACCGAGTCAACGAGATGAGCTGGCCGCACGGCCGTAACCGGTACAACGCAGCCATCGTCATTGAGTTCCTCAACTTCCACGCCCTGCCGTTCAAGATCACCTTGGATGACGGCCGGGTCATTGACGAACGCATCACCCTGGCCGCATTCGGCAATACCCGCAGCTACGGCGGCGGGATGAAGATCTGCCCGTCGGCTAATCACAGCGACGGCATGATGGACATCACCGTTATCGGCAAGGCTGGGCGCATCAAGGCGGCAACAGTCTTCGGTTCAGTGTTCAAGGGCGAGCACGTCAACTACGACGAAGTCCAGCAGTACCGCTGCCGCAGCGCAGTAGTGGAGTTCCTCGACCCCAAGGCAGAAATGAATGCCTATGCCGACGGTGACTACATGATGCCGCTGCCGGTGAAGGTAGAAGTCGTGCCCCATGTGGGTCGCTATATCGTGCCGCGCCCCTAAAAGCGCAGTTCACACAGTATAAAGCAGTGCCGCACCGAAAAAATTCGGTGCGGCACTGGTGTCTGGCCGACAAATTATCTAGACTGCTCGGTATACCGCGCCCGGAAAAGACACCACAAGGAGGTCCGCAGATGTTTGCAGCAACGACTGCCCTGCGCCCCTTGATGATGTGTCTGTGTTGTTCCCAGTCCGCGCCGCTGCCCCGCTAAACACGCCAGGGTTCGCCGCGCGGACGCCCCGCAGCCCCTGACTACCTGCTGCCGGCACAACAACCTACGTCCGGCTGGAACACCGAAAGCGCGAACCCCAATGCAGCACACCACCGCAGCCCAGCACACCACCACCGGCACCCAGCGGGATGAATTCAGCCTCGCCGACTACTTCGGCCTCTTCATCTACGAGGGCCCAGAAACCCCCGGTATCCTGCACAGCGACCTCGTCACCGTCGCCGCCTAAAAGAACACCGGGGGCCGGTCGGCCTAAGCCGCTAACAGACGCTGCACCGCAGCCAGCGGCAACTGCAGCCACTCCGGGCGGTTCTGCGCCTCATACAGGCACTCATAAATAGCCTTATCCAGGATAAAAGCCGTCAACAGCGCCTCATTCTTACGCGGGTCCGCGCCATACTGCTGCGCATAACCATCCAAGAACGCATCAATATTGCGCTCCGCCCACTCGGTGACCCGGTACTGGTGCTGGCGAGAATTCTCCCGGGCAGTCAACAACGGGTAATGCGCGGCGTAATCAAAGGAGCGCACCATGCCCGCCACATCGCGCAGCGGGTGATCCGGCAACCGGCGCTCATCCCACGGCCGCGAGGGCTCACCCTCAAAATCAATCAGCAACCACTCACGCGGAGTGCGCAGCACCTGCCCCAAATGCAAGTCACCATGCACCCGCTGGGCAGGAACCCCATCGGGACCAACCGCCGCGGCAGCATCCCGGTAGACCGCACGCACCCGGTCGGCCTGCTCAGCGACCTGCGGCACCACACCAGCAACATGATCCAGGCGGGCGAGCATCGGGGCGACCAACTCCTCGCCGCTGAGCTTCTCAGACACCGGCACCGACGACGCCAAGGTCTCATGCACCGACGCCACCGCGCCACCAAGCGCCCGGGACTCAGAAGCGAAATCCGTACCCAAATCAGCCGGCTGCAAATCACCCTCCCGGATAATGTCGCGCACGCTGGTCAGCGCCATCGCCCAGCCCTCCGCCGAGTTCGGCACGAATTCCTGCACCATCGCGGTGGTGTACACATCACCGTCGATATCCAGCTCAGTCCAACCATGCAGACGCGGCACCGAGGTGCAGCCCGCAGCGGACAAAGCAGCTAATAATTCAACATCCGCATTAGTGCCCGGGTGCAGGCGGCGGAAGAACTTACACATCAGCTTTTCGTCATAGACCACCGACGTATTGGATTGCTCCGCACCCATCGGCCGGCCAGACTCCGGCACCGCAATATCGGCACCGCCAGGCACATGATGCATCCTCATCGAGCCCAAAGCGCCATCCTTAATCAGCGCAGCACCAAGGGCAGTGACGACGTCAGCGTCGGCAAGCGCGTCGTAGCCAACCAGGCCCTCAGCGTCGACCAGCACGGCCTGCTCACCACAGCTGGGAACACGGTCAGTCCAGGCAATCGGGAGCTGATACGCCGGGGTGCCGCCATCAACATGAGCGCGCACGAACAGCAGATCCACCGCAGGGTGGGTCTCAGTGGCCGGCAAAAGCGGCTCCTGGATCACCACCTCCACCTTGTTCAACGTGGAGGCCTTATCGGCGAAGTAGCGGTGCCCCGGCAGGGTACGGGCCAACTCCGAGGCAATAACGGCGGTATCAGGTCGTTTAGTATCCGGTGAATTCATCGGTTGTCCTCCGTATCGGCGACAGTCAGCGTCGCCTCGGGGTCAGCGTCGCCACGGGTAGCGGCAACAGGGGCGTCGGAAATGGCCTGCGCCACCGGCAGACCCGGGGCAGCAGTAGACATCGCCGCAGAACTCGACTCCGGCGGGGCCTGAAGCTCAAACCAGTAGAAACCATGGCCCGGCAACGTAATGAGATACGTCAGCTCACCGATCTCCGGGAACGGCACCGAACCGGTCATCTCCACCGGGGTATAACCATCAAATTCCGACAGGTCCAAAGTCACAGCCTGCGGGTACTTCGACAAGTTATTCACGCACAGCAGCGTCTCGTCCTCATGCTCACGCAAATACGCCAGCACCGACGGGGTCGCCGAGCCCAGCTCACGGAACGTGCCGTGGCCGAACGCCTTGTACTGCTTGCGCAGATGCACCATCCGGCGCACCCAGTTCAGCAGCGAGTTCGACGTATTCATCTGCGATTCCACATTGACCGCCTGGAAGCCGTACGTCGGGTCCTGGATCGTCGGCAAGTACAACCGGCCCGGGTCACACCGGGAAAAACCAGCATTGCGGTCCGGGGACCACTGCATAGGCGTGCGCACCCCATCGCGGTCGCCGAGCCAAATATTATCGCCCATGCCGATCTCATCGCCGTAGTACAACACCGGCGAACCCGGCAGCGACAACAGCAAGGCATTAAATAATTCCAGCTGGTCACGGTCATTATTGAGTAGCGGAGCCAGGCGGCGGCGGATACCAATATTGGCTTTCATCCGTGGGTCGGCGGCGTACTCGGCGTACATATAGTCGCGCTCTTCATCAGTAACCATCTCGAGAGTGAGCTCATCGTGGTTACGCAAGAAAATGCCCCACTGGGCCTTCGACGGGATATCGGGAGTGCTCTCCAAAATTTCGGAGATCGGGAAACGGGACTCCTTACGCACCGCCATGAAGATGCGCGGCATCAGCGGGAAGTGGAATGCCATATGGCACTCATCGCCACCAGTAGCCGGGTCACCGAAGTACTCCACAACATCCTCAGGCCACTGATTGGCCTCAGCCAACAGCACCCGGCCGGGGTATTCCGCATCGATGACTGAGCGACACTTGCGCAGGAACTCATGCGTCTCCGGCAGGTTCTCGCAGTTCGTTCCCTCACGCTCAAACAGGTAGGGCACCGCGTCGAGGCGGAAACCATCAAGACCCATATCGCACCAGAAGCGCAGCACATCAATCATGGCTTCCTGCACAGCCGGATTGTCGTAATTCAGGTCCGGCTGGTGGGAGAAGAAACGGTGCCAGTAGTACTGGCCGCGCACCGGGTCGTAGGTCCAGTTCGAATCCTCGGTGTCGACGAAGATAATGCGCGCCCCGGAGTACTCGGTGGGGTCGTCGGTCCACACATAAAAATCGCCGTAGGGGCCGTCGGGGTCCGTACGTGACTGCTGGAACCACTCGTGCGTATCCGAGGTGTGGTTCATCACCAGGTCAGTAATGACCCGGATGCCGCGCTTATGCGCTTCATCAAGCAGCAGGTGGAATTCCTCCACCGTGCCGAAGTCCTCCAGCACCTTGCGGAAATCGCGGATGTCATAGCCACCATCGCGCAGCGGGGAGTCATAAAAAGGCGGCAGCCACAGGCAGTCAACGCCCAACCAACTCAGATAGTCCAGCTTCTGAATTAAGCCTTGCAGGTCACCTGAGCCGTTATCGTCGGAGTCGTTAAAGGCGCGTACCAGCACCTCATAGAACACCGCACTGCGATACCAATCGTCCATGACAGTCCAGGGTAGGCAAAGCCGCCCGCCAATGCAGCGCCCACGGGCGACCGAGCGGGGGACTGCACGCAGTTTTGTTGCCGATCGTGCCATGATGGCGCCATGAGTACCGGGCCGAAGAAGTACTTACCGCAGTCATGGGGCGGCGTGTCCGTCCGCGTTGTTATTGCCGTGGCCAGTGTGCTGGTGGTCTTGCTCGCACTGTCGGTGGGGCTGACCGAGATGAGAAGAATGTCGAAGGAAAACGAGCCGCAGCCGCAAGCGACCATCCCAGGCCAAAAATGGGCGCTTGCCGACGATCCCGCCGCCTGGTTCGCGCTGAAGCGTACCGACGGTGGGCAATTCGAATTCACCGGCTCCGACGGCTGCAATACCGTCTTCTCCACCAACGCAGAGCTGACCAATTCCCATATCAACTTCGGGGATGTCGGAAAAACCCGGATGGCCTGCCCGCCGCCGCATGACACCGAAGAACTATTCCGCTTCTTCCTGCAACACAATGATGTCCCGGTGGACTTCTCCGGCGGCGCGCTGCACCTCCAAGGCCCCGGCGGGCGCTGGGTCGTATTCGACGATGAGGGCGAGTTTAAGGGAGACTAGGCCCATGACCGATACCCCCGATAACGACCACGGCAACGACCCGCAGCCAGGCTGGCCCAAGATGGCCTGGGCGGTTCTGATCACCCTCATCACCGTGTTGAGCTGCGTAATGATCATCAAACAGGGCTTAGAAACAGGGATGTTTAACTTCTAAGCGCCGGTATGGCCGCCAATGCGGAATGCCCGGCGCACCCGCTGCCACGGGTCCTGTTCCGCCCCCGCCACCCCATGCTCAGCGGCCCCATAAAACACCCGCGCCGTGCGGTTGGGCAGTCGATACCGCGGCCACTGCGGGCCCGGGTCGTGCTGGGTGATAAACCGCACCGCATCCTCATGGAAGGGGTGCTGCTCCCGGCCGAAAAGGCGCGGCAGCTCAACACAATGCGGCGCGCCGGAGGTAGGCCCATCCGGGCCCATGCCCACCCCACCACCAGGGCGGAACTCCCCGGCCCACACCGGCAGATTCGCGCCTGCGGCCTGCTCGGCGATAGTCACACCCCAACGCCGAATACACGAATCTGAAATCAGATCCGACATCGGAGTATCAGACTGTGGCAGCGGCACCCGGGCGCCAAGACTTGCAGCCCACGCATTCGCCATCAGCCCAGCGAAGGGGCGAGCATCAATGCTGCGCAACGGTTCCATATGGTGAAACTCCTCGCTGGTGGTGGTCACCAGCAGCGGCACCGACGGGCGGGCCTCGCCGATATGCGGGCCCAACGCGGCCTCAGTGGGGGAGAGCATCCGCAACCGGGAGTACACCTTTTCCACCGCAGCGAGGCCATGCCGATCCGCGTAATCAGCCAAGCCTTTCCGTGTTGGCCGACCGCGCAATAAAGCAGCCAATGCCAGCCGCTGGCGCCTATCACCAGAGCCTGCAGAAAAACCAGCGGAGGCGGCAATAATCCCCCGCACCCGCCCAGCCAGTTCCGGTTGGGAACTCAGCGTCAGCGCCAAACCCGCCCCCGCGGACTGGCCGGCAATAGTGATCCGCCCCGGGTCGCCACCAAAGGAGGCGACATTATCGCGCACCCAATCCATCGCGATGTGCAGATCCGCAATCGCCGGCAGTTGGTCGGAGTTGTGATCCCGCCAGAAACCCTGCAGGCGTTTCCGGTAGCCCAAGGAGACCGTCACAATGCCGCGCTCGGCGAGAAAACGCCCATTAGTCCACGGCTCCGAGGGATGCCCCTCCTCATACCGGCCGCCATGAATCCACACCAACACCGGCAAAGCACTGTCGTAGCAGCCCGGGGCAGGGGCAGTAATCGTGAGCACCGACTCCGGCCCATCGGCCACAGCACTGCCGGAAAGCCCAGTATGGGCGGCTTTCGGGGCCGGTCGCGCCGGGCCGAAAGGGGAGGACACCGCGTAGCGCACCGCGTGGCAGCGCCACACCTTGCCACGCAAAGCGCCGGTGAGCTCACCTGCCGGGGTGCTGATCGTTAGCTCATCCATAGCGCTCACGCTACCGCGCTAGTGCGGTAGCATCAGCCGACGTGAGCGAGTTCATCGACGTCATTGGGCAGTGGCTCATCCAACTACCCGTCATCTGGCAGACCGTGGTGCTACTCGCCGCGGTCCTCATACCAGGCGGGGCCGCCGCTTTCGCCCTCATTGGCGCCATCGACGTCGTCGTCGGCCGCGTATTCGGCCGTTGGGGACGGCGCCATACCGGCCGCGACCGCGCACGAATCGAACTGGCCAGGCAGTAGCCGAGGAATCAAGGAGTCACCATGCGAATCAACCGCGTCAAGCTCGCCCTGATCGTGTTGCTTCTGCTTGTGATCATCGCAGGGCTACTGCTCTAAATCGCCGCCTAACCCCGCTTCGACGCCGCAGCCACCGCAGCGAACTGCGCGTGCGTCGGCAGATCCTGCACCAAAACCGCCGCACCATCGCTATCGGTTAGCGGCACCCGCCAATTCGGGTACTGATCCCCAGTGGTGCCCGGCTGATTCTGAGTCCGCCGGTCACCCACCATATCCACCAAAGACATGCAGGTCAGCGCCGCCGGGGTGGCAGCAATATACCGGTGTAGCCCACTAATCAGCACCGACGCCGGCGGCAAACTATCGCGAGTGGCATTAGCGAAGTCATAGCCCTCAGCCGCAGTGCCGTCGAAATAACCACGGTCGGCCGTCGCCTGCAATACCGAACACACCCACGCGAAATCACGGGAATCCTCGAGTGCGACGTCGGTAAGCAGCAAGCCCAGGCGCTCCCGGAGCTGAATATGCTCACCGGCGAGATAACCAGCCGTCGGCGGCAGATCATGAGTCGTCACCGACGCCAAGCACAGCCGGCGGTAGTTCTCCGGCGGCTTCGGGACATCATCCTGGGACTCGAACCACAAAATAGAAGTACCCATCACACCGCGATCAGCCAAATAATCCTGCACCCACGGCTCAAAGGTGCCCAGATCCTCACCAATGACCGCAGCACCAGCCAGCTCAGCCTCCAAAGCCAAGATGCCGACCATCGCCTCATGGTCATAACGCACATACGTGCCGTTCAGCGGAGACTGCATCCGCGGCATCCACCACAGGCGGAACATGCCCAGAATATGATCCACCCGGATACCGCCGGAATGGCGCAGCACCGTGCGCAACATATCCCGCCACGGCAGATAAGCAGCGTCGGCAAGCTTATGCGGATTCCACGGCGGCTGGGACCAGTCCTGGCCCTGCTGGTTGAAATCATCCGGCGGGGCGCCCACCGAGGCATCCGGGGCCAACCACTCCGCCAAATTGCGGGCATCTGAGCCGCCCGGATGCACACCGACGGCCAAGTCCGCCATCACACCAATGCGCATCCCCGCCTCAGTAGCGGCGCGCTGGGCGTCGGCAAGCTGCTCATCACACACCCACTGCAACCAGCAATGGAAATCCACCAGCTCATCATGCAGCTGGGAAATATTCTCATGCGCAGAAAGCGGCTCAACAAACTCATTGCTGGCCTCCTGCCGCGCAGCGATCTCCATATCGGCACACCACTCGGCGTACTCAATAAGACCCCGGCCCTGCTCGCGCTTAAAACGCTCAAACTCAGCCGCACGCACCGGAGACAGCGGAACATGATGCAACGCATGCAAAGCCGTCAACTTCGCCGTGTACACCTCATTGCGATTAATCAACTCCGCCGAGCGATTACCCGCACGGAACTTCGCACCTAATTCATGCAGCTGCGCGGTGTCCTCATCATCGAGATACGAAAACTCCGGGATCTGCTCCACCCGCAGGTAGATGGGGTTAATAAAACGCCGGGTCGACGGCAAATACGGGGAATCCTCCATCGGCGGGGCCGGCTCAGCCGCATGAAGCGGATTAACCAAAATGAAGTCCGCCCCGGCGCTCTGCGCCCCAATCGTGGCCAAATCCGCCAACGTGGTGAAATCACCAATACCCCAACAACGCTCCGAACGCACCGAGTACAGCTGGGCCATAATGCCGGTAGCCGGACGCTGCACAAAAGCGTCCGCGGTGGACAGCCGGCGCGGGGTCACCGCAAGAGTGCAGACCCCAGAAGTGCCGTCATTATCGGCAATAATTTCATGCCAACCCAACGGCAGGTCCTCAGGAACAGCGAAAGCAGCCTCACCGAGGCGCACCCCATCGACAGTGCGGGCGGGAACATTATGTTCCAGCTGGGCTAGCGGCACCTCGCCACCGTCGGCAAGCTTCGCATACACCGAAACGGGGGAGCCATCGGGCACATGCACAAGCACCGATTTCGGGCTGCCCTGGGTGGTGACCACCACCGGCGGCAACAAGCGGCGCCAATACCGGTCCGCCCACCGCTGGCGGGCGGCACGGATGGTGTCGTCATCAGGATCGGAGCCCAAATCGACATCCATAGCCTTAATAATGGCCAAAATAGTCTCGCGAGAGACGTCGATATGAGAGCCATCGGAGGCGGTGTACCAGGTGGCAATACCGAGGTCATCGGCTAACTCGGCCAGGGGGCCGGTTACGGGGCGGGGGTCTTTTTCAGCGGTGGGTTGGGCATTCACGCGCCCCATCATGCCAGGGGGACGACGAAAACACTGGGTTGGCCGGTACCCCCACGTGCACCTAATTGAGTTTTAATTACTAATTCCGTACCGCGTTCTGAAAATGTGACGTATGTTGTATCTCGAAGTTATCAACGTCACATATCGCTCGTGTCGCCTGGCGGATACCGCAGGCGGCCGGAAGCCTATTGCACGGACCCATCAAGGAGACACACGCAGATGCGCGAGTACTCGACCGAAGCCCAGTACGTCATCGGGGAGCAGGAGACCTGCGTCACCGCCCTCATGGAACTGGCGGCAAAGCGCCCCAAGCTGGTGCTTTTCACCCGCCCCAAAAACTTCGAGTGGGTCAATGTCACCGCCGAAGAATTCGTCGAAGAGGTCCGGTCCGTCGCCAAAGGCCTCATCGCCAATGGCGTGGAAAAAGGTGACCGCGTCGCCCTGCTCTCCGAGACCCGCTACGAATGGTCGCTGCTGAACTTCGCGATCTGGGCCGCCGGCGCCACCCTGGTGCCGGTTTATGGTTCCTCCTCCTCCGACCAGATCCGCTGGATCATCGAAGACTCCGGCGCCGTATTCGCCATCACCGAAACCCGTGGCCACTCCGACCGCACCAAGACCCTGGTGGTCAACGCCGAAGGCCGCCCGCTGCTGGCGGACTCGACCTCCCGGCTGCGCCGCGTACTGGAGATCAACTCCTCCGCCGTCGACACCCTGATGTACGAAGGCCGCGACATTCCCGACGAAGAAGTCGACGCCCGCATCAGCGCCACCTGCGCGGCAGACCTGGCCTCGGTTATCTACACCTCCGGCACCACCGGCCGCCCCAAGGGCTGCCGCCTGCTGCACGCCAACTGGCTCGGTGAGGTCCGCTCGCTGCTGACCAATGACATCGGCCTCATCTCCCGCCCCGGCAAGCGCGTCCTGACCTTCCTCCCGCTGGCCCACGTGCTGGCCTCCGCGGTGTCCCTGGCCGCCATTATCGGTGGCGCCTCCCAGGCCCACTGGTCCGACCCGTCCACCGTCATCCTGGAATTCCAGCGCTACCAGCCGAATATGATCCTCGGCGTGCCGCGCGTATTCGAGAAGGTCCGCGACTCCGCGTACTCCAACGCCAAGGAAAAGGGCCCGCTGGGTCTGGGCATGTTCACCCGCGCAGAGCAGACCGCTATCGAATACTCCAAGGCCCTCGACACCCCCTCCGGCCCGTCGACCCCGCTGAAGCTGCGCCTGAAGCTGTACGACAAGCTGCTGTTCTCCAAGATCCGCCAGGCCATGGGCGATAACGTCGACTACTGCATCTCCGGTGGCGCAGCACTCTCGGCTGACCTCGGCCACTTCTTCCGTGGTCTCGGCGTGCCGGTCTACGAGGGCTACGGCCTGACCGAGTCCACCGCCGCCATCACCGTCAATGACCCGAATAAGCAGGTCATCGGTACCGTCGGCCGCCCGATCGGTGGCTGCTCGGTGCGCATTGCCGACGACGGCGAGGTGCAGCTGAAGGGCCAGGTCGTCTTCGACGGCTACTGGCGCAATGAGGAAGCCACCGAGAAGGCCTTCGACGGCGAATGGTTCGGCACCGGCGATATGGGCGAAATGACCGAAGACGGCTTCGTCAAAATCACCGGCCGCAAGAAGGATCTGCTGGTCACCGCCGGCGGCAAGAATGTCTCCCCGGGCCCGCTGGAAGACCGGATGCGTTCCCACCCGCTGATCTCCCAGGCAGTGGTTATCGGCGACGGCCAGCCCTTCATCTCAGTGCTGGTCACCCTCGACGAGGACGCCTTCACCAAGTGGAAGTCCGAGCACGGCCTGCCCGAGAACGGCACCATCAAGGAACTGGCCGCCAATGGTTCGCTGCGCGCTGAGGTGCAGGACGCGGTCAACTCCGCCAATGAGCTGGTCTCGCACGCGGAGTCGATCAAGAAGTTCTACATCCTGCCGCGCGACCTGTCGGAGGAAAAGGGCGAACTCACCCCGACCATGAAGGTCAAGCGCAACGTGGTGCTGGAGCGTTTCTCCAAGATTGTGGACAATATCTACCACCGCTAGTTTCGGCGGCGCCGACTGAGCCTTCCGGCGCGCCAACCCTGCCAGGCCCGTTCATCACTTTATGGTGGACGGGTCTTGTGCATGCAGGCGCGGAAGGGAGGCTGGAGTGGAGCACTACGACGCCCAGCTACGCCTGCGCGAAGTCACCCAAGAGCTATACGACATCGGCGATGACATCGCTGAACATATCGACAACCTGGCCGAAGCAATAGCCGACGTAGACGTCGACCTCGTCGACGAATGTGTCGTCGAATTGGCCGATATCGTCGACGATGGTGTCACCGACGCCATCCCACTCATTGGCGAACTCGGGGGCCTGCGCCAAGCCTTCATTTCTGGCATTAAGGCAGGCCAACTCTCTCCGGCGGCAGACCGCATGGCCGGTAATGAACCGGCTGCGATCAGTGTTGCCACGCTGACCAATATGCCCGGTCCGGTGCGCCACGCCGCCGCCATCCACGCCGTGTCCCAGGCCATGGCCGCGCGTTCGGACACCGTGGCCGATAACCTCAACGAACTAGCCGACTGGCTTTCCGCCGAGAATATCCGGGGTGTTGAGGTACTCGGCTCAGTTGCGTTACCGGTGCTGTATTCGCGGTGCGGCCGCCGCGCCCTGGAAGCCGCCGCAGCATGGCGCGTCACCGTCGCCGAAGCCCACCCCATGGTCGCCCGCGGACTGCGGGGCCGCCGGCCCCCACGTTTCCTCAACGAACGCGCCCGTATTGATGCCGTGGTCGCCAAGGTCGCCGCCGACCGCGCCCGCCGTGACCGCAGCCCGGAGCGCGTGTGAGTCTCCCCGCGCCCAGCGCCGAGGACCTTTTCGGCGTCTACCTGCACGTGCCGTTCTGCGCCACCCGCTGCGGCTACTGCGACTTCAACACCTACACCCCAGGTGAACTGGGTTCGGCGGCCTCCACCGGCAGCTATCTCGACGCCATCGTCCGGGAACTCGAGATGGGCGCCGCGCAGCTAGAAACACAAGGCCGACTCCGTGCCGCCCAGACGGTGTTTATCGGCGGCGGCACCCCCTCACTGCTCGGCGCCACAGGGCTCGCCACGCTCCTGGACGGGGTGCGTAATTCCTTCGGGCTGGCCAAGGGTGCAGAGGTCACCACTGAATCCAACCCGGAGTCGACCAGCCCGGAATTTTTCGCAGGCATCCGCGAGGCCGGTTTTAACCGCGTCAGCCTTGGCATGCAGTCGGCGGCTGAACACGTGCTAGCCACCCTGGATCGCACGCATACCCCAGGCCGGCCGGTAGCTGCTGCCGCCGAGGCGCGCCGCGCCGGCTTTGACCACGTCAACCTGGATCTCATCTACGGCACCCCAGGTGAGTCCATGTCCGACCTGGACCGGTCCCTCGAAGCGGTACTCAGCGCCGGGGTGGACCATGTCAGTGCGTATTCCCTCATTGTGGAGCGCGGCACTGCGATGTACCGCAAGGTCCGTCGCGGCGAGTTGCCGATGCCCGATGATGATGATTTAGCCGACCGCTACGAACGCATTGATGCTGCGCTCAGCCCGACCGGTTTACGCTGGTACGAGGTGTCTAACTGGGCGCAGCCAGGAGGGGAGTGCCAGCACAATCTGCTGTATTGGCGCGGCGGGGACTGGTGGGGTGCGGGCCCAGGCGCGCACTCGCATATCAATGGCGCTCGCTTCGCGAATCTCAAACACCCGGCCCGCTATGCGGCCACCATCTCCGAGTCGACGCTGCCGATCAGCGCTGATGGCGTGGAGACCCTGACCGCCGAACAGCGGCACACCGAAGACGTCATGCTGCGGCTGCGGCTAGCCGAAGGAATGCCGCGCGCGGATTTCAATGCCGAGGAATTACCGCGCGTCGATCACCAGATCAACGTCGGCATGCTGGCCGAAACAGACGGCCGCGTACACCTGACTCATCGGGGCCGGCTGCTTGCCGACGCTATTATCTGCGACATTCTTGTCTAACTGACCGGTAAGATACGCACAGACACACCCGCCGCCGACTGGGGGAGGAGAAGCACAGATGTCCAGCACGACCGAGCGCCGCCGCAAAGAAGTGCTGCGCGCCATTGTCGCCGACTATGTCGCCTCCCAAGAACCCGTCGGGTCGAAAGCACTGGTAGAGCGGCATAAACTTGGTGTATCAAGCGCGACCATCCGCAATGACATGGCCGTGCTGGAAGCCGAAGGATATATCGCCCAGCAGCACGCCTCCTCAGGGCGCATCCCCACCGAAAAGGGCTACCGCGATTTCGTCGACGGGATCAGCGATATCAAGCCGCTTTCGAGGGCCGAGCGGCAAGCAATCCTGGAATTCCTCGAAGGCGGGGTTGACCTTGAGGATGTGCTGCGTCGTTCCGTGGAGCTGCTGTCCCGGCTCACCCGCCAGGTGGCGGTGGTACAGCTGCCGACGCTGCAGGTATCCCGGGTCCGGCATGTGGAACTCGTGCCGCTTGCCGACGTGCGACTGCTGCTGGTGCTCATTACTGATACCGGCCGGGTCGAGCAGCGCCATGTGGAACTGGCCGCACCGATCGACGCGGAAGATGATGTGCCACGCCTGCGCGCCATGCTCAACCGCGTGCTTGCTGGCAAAACACTGACCGACGCTTCGGTATCCGCAGCGGACCTGGCCGGCAATGCCCCACCTGACCTACGCGACCCCGTTTTGCGGTGCGCAACTGTGCTCGTCGAAACGCTCATTGAGCGCCCCAGTGACCGACTGATTCTCGCCGGCGCGTCCAACCTTTCCCGGGTGGATGCGGAATTCCCCGGCGGGCTGCCGTCGGTGTTGGAAGCCCTGGAGAAACAGGTAGTGGTGCTCAAACTGCTCGGCGCCGCCCGCGACCTGCACCGGGTGCAGGTGTCCATCGGTGAGGAAAACCAGGACGAGAGCCTGCGGGGCACCTCGGTGGTCTCCACTGGCTACGGCACCGGGGACGCCATTTTGGGGGGATTGGGTGTGGTTGGACCAACTTCTATGGACTACCGGGGAACAATGACGTCGGTCGCCGCTGTTGCACGGTATGTCGGGATGGTCCTCGGGGAGTGATCTCCGCCCAGAATTATTTACCCGCCGCAGGGCCCGCGTAGGGTAACTGTGCGCAAGGCCGGGGGAACCTGGCTGAACACTTGCAATCAAGCAGAGGAAGTAACTGACGTTGGCGCGTGACTACTACAGCATCCTTGGCGTCGGCAAAGACGCCTCCGATGGAGAGATTAAAAAGGCGTACCGAAAGCTGGCGCTGAAATATCACCCGGACCGCAACCCGGATGATGAAGAAGCAGCAGCCCGGTTCCGTGATGTCTCCGACGCTTATGAAGTGCTGTCGGACCCGAATAAGCGGCGTATTGCCGATATGGGTGGCGACCCGTTGGACAACAGCGGCGGCATGCCAGGCGGTGGCGCCGGAGGTTTCGGTGGTTCGGGTTTCGGCGGTGGTCTCGGAGACGTGTTCGAGGCCTTCTTCGGGAATGGCGGCGGTGGCCGTCAAAAAAGATCACGCGTGCAAAACGGCGCCGACGCGCTGCTCGGTATAAAGCTCGATTTGGCTGAGTGCTACACGGGTGTGCGCAAACCCATCACTGTCGACACCGCCGTGCTGTGCAAAGACTGCGAAGGCACCGGGTCAAAAACCAAAGCCAAGGCCACAACCTGTGGTGAATGCCAAGGAGCCGGCGAAATCCAGCAGGTGCAGCGCTCCTTCCTGGGTAACGTGATGACCTCCCGGCCCTGTGCGGCATGTATGGGCACCGGCGAAGTCGTGCCCGACCCGTGCCCGGAATGCGGTGGTGATGGCCGGGTCCGCGCCCGCCGCGAACTCACCGTCAATATTCCCGCCGGTGTTTCTGAGGGCATGCGCATCCGCATGGCCGGCCAGGGTGAGGTCGGCCCCGGCGGCGGCCCATCCGGTGACCTCTACGTCGAGGTGCAGGTCGAACAGCACCCGGTTTTCCAGCGCGAGGGCGATAACCTACACGTCAACGTCCACGTGCCAATGGTCGACGCGGCCCTGGGAACCGAGGTGCACCTGAATAACCTCGTCGATGAACAGCTCAACGTCACCATTGAGCCCGGCGCCCAGCCCGGCGACCGGGTCCGGCTCAACGGCGCTGGCATGCCGCGCCTGCGCGGTGAAGGCAACGGCGACCTCGTCGCCCACGTCGATGTCAGCGTGCCCACGAAACTGGATGCGAAATCCCGCGAACTGCTGGAGAAACTGCGCGACCACCGCGGCGAAAACTCCACCGTGGCCGATGGTAAATCCCACCGCGGTTTCTTCTCCCGGTTCCGCCGCTAGGCCCGCAGACCGATGAGCCTGCCGCTTTTTATCGCCGAAACCGAGCTGCCCGAGGTGGGCTGCCAGGTGCAGCTCACCGGCGCCGAAGGTCGCCATGCGGCCACCGTGCGCCGCATTGAGGTCGGCGAGGAAATACTCATCGCCGACGGCCAGGGCGGTTGTGTGCGTGCCGAAGCTGTCACCGTCGGCAAGCACGATCTCAGCGCAACGGTGCGCCACAAGTGGCAGGAACCGCAACCTGCCCCACGGGTGACGGTGGTCCAAGCACTCCCGAAATCCGCGCACGCGGAACTGGCCGTTGACCAGGCCGTGCAGGCCGGCGCCGACGAGATTGTGCCGTGGGCGGCGCAGCGGTGCATCACCCGCTGGCAAGGCGCTAAGGCCACCAAAGCTCGCGATAAATGGCGCACAACTGCCGCCGCGGCGGCCAAACAGTCCCGCCGCGCATGGATTCCGCAGGTCACTGAGCAGGTCAGTGGGAAACAACTCTGCGCGCTGGTGGCGGAGAAAACCGCCGCCGGTGCTATCGCCGTGGTCCTGCATGAGTCCGCGACCGACGGTTTCGCCGAAGCGATCGCCGGCGCTGATGAAGCCAGCGACGTGCTGCTGATTATCGGCCCCGAAGGTGGAGTCAGTGATACCGAACTCGCCGAACTCACTGCCGCCGGGGCGCGCACAGCTGTGCTTGGCCCCACCGTGTTGCGCACCTCAGCTGCCGCCGCAGTAGCCCTGGGGGCGCTGGGCGTGCTCACCCAACGGTGGTAGCCCAGCTATCTGACCTAGAATCAGGCCTAATACCGCGGCATGAGCCGCATCGCCAAAGAATTGAGGAACCCGATCCGAGTGACGGACGACCACACTGCTGCCGACCCCGCCGAGGCGCCCCCAACCGCGCCGCAAGCAATCCTGGACCTAGACCCGCAGCTCAGTCCGGTCATTCTAGGGCCGGCCGACCGTAACCTGCGCCAGCTGGAGAACCTCCTATCCGCCGATATCCACGTCCGCGGTAGCCGAGTGCGGCTGACCGGCCGGGCCGAATACGTCAGCCAAGGCGTGCGGGTTTTTCGTGAGCTCGAGAATATGGCCCGCCGCGGCCATGAACTCTCCCGCGAGTCGGTGGTCCGCGCCGTCGAACTGGTCAGCCAAGACATCCCCGGTGTTTCCCCCACGGAGGTGCTGGCCAGCGACATCATTTCCCGCAAGGGCAAAGTGGTGCGGCCAAAAACCTTAGGGCAGAAACGCTATGTCGACGCCATTGATGACAACACCGTCATCTTCGGGATCGGCCCGGCGGGTACCGGTAAGACCTACTTGGCGATGGCCAAGGCTGTGCAGGCCCTGCAGCGCAAGGAAGTGCAGCGCATTATCCTCACCCGCCCGGCGGTCGAGGCCGGCGAAAACCTGGGCTTTTTGCCCGGCACCCTGCACGACAAAATCGACCCCTACCTGCGGCCGCTTCATGACGCTTTGCGCGACATGATGGACCCCGAGCTCATCCCGAAGCTGATGGAGGCCGGTGTGATTGAGGTCGCCCCGCTGGCATATATGCGCGGCCGCACCCTCAATGACGCTTTCATCATCCTCGATGAGGCGCAGAACACCACCCCGGCGCAGATGAAAATGTTCCTCACCCGGTTGGGCTTCGGCTCCACAATGGTCATCACCGGTGATGCCACCCAGGTGGACTTGCCCGGTGGGCAGCGTTCCGGGTTGAACCTGGTGCGCAAGATCCTGCCTGGATTAGACGGTATTGCGTTTGCGGAACTGGATGCCGAAGATGTGGTGCGCCACCGCCTGGTGTCTGCAATCGTGGGGGCCTACGACGACTGGGACGCCGAAGAACGCCGCCAAGAACAAGCGCGCCGACGCGGCCGCACGAACGACAGGATGGGTAGTTGAGCATCGAAGTTTTTAATGAATCCGGCGCCGGCATTAACGAGGAATCCCTCATTGATGTCGCCCGCTATGCGCTAGGCCGGATGGATGTGCACCCCGACGCGGAGCTGTCTATTCACCTCGTCGACGAAGACACCATCGCTGACCTGCACGTGCGTTGGCTGGATTTGCCGGGGCCGACTGATGTGATGAGCTTCCCGATGGATGAACTCACCCCAGGTTCGGGGCGTCCCGACGCCGCCGCTCCTGGCCCATCAATGCTGGGCGATATTGTGTTGTGCCCCGATTTCGCCGCCGGCCAGGCCACTCGTGCCGGCCACCCGCTGTCGCATGAATTGGTGCTGCTGACTGTGCATGGTGTGCTGCACCTGCTGGGCTACGACCATGTCGATGCCGCTGAGGAAAAGCGCATGTTTGCCTTGCAGAACGGGCTGCTGGCGGATTGGTATGACGATATTGATCGCCGTGGCGTGGATTTCCCGGATAAGCCGGTCAGCCCCGGCGCATTCCCCACTGCCGCCGATCGCGCCGCGCTCGATGAGGAGCGATAACTGTGGGTGAACATATCTGGATCATTGTGATCGCGGTCGTCATGCTGCTGATGGGCGCGGTGGTCAACACTCTTGAAGTGGCGGTGAAATCACTGTCGCGGGCTCGGGTGCAGCAGCTGTTGGAGGACGAACGCGCCGGGGCGGCCTCGCTGTTGCGGGTGCTGGATTCTCGGGCGCGTTATGTCAACCTGTTGGTGCTTAGCCGCACATTCTTTTCCGTTACCGGCTCGGTGCTGGTGACCAGCCTGATGTTGGAGCTGTTTGGCGCCAGCGTGCAGGCACTGGTGGGCATCATTGTGGTGATGACCCTTTTCGCCTTCCTTATTTTGGGCGTGGTCTCCCGCTCGATGGGTCGCCAGAACCCGTACACGGTGGCTCTGGTAGCCGCCATGCCCTTAGGCGCGCTGCTGGCCCTATTCGGGCCGATTGAGAAATTGCTGATCTGGATCGGCAAGATCATCACCCCTGGTGGTGGCCTCCGCGAGGGGCCGTTCTCCTCAGAGGTGGAGCTGCGCGAGATGGTCGATATCGCCCAGGAGCGCGGCATTGTGCACACCGATGAGCGCCGCATGATCCAGTCCGTATTCGACCTGGCATCGACCTCGGCGCGGGCGGTGATGGTGCCCCGCCCTGAGATGGTGTGGATCGAAGATGACGCCACCGCGGATCTGGCAACACGGTTGTGTGTGCGCTCCGGCCACTCCCGTATTCCCGTGATTGGTGATGGCGCGGATGACATCGTCGGCGTGGTGTATTTGAAGGACTTGGTGGCCCACCAGCCCAAGGGTTCGGACCAGGCGCCGCCGCCGGTGCGCAATATTATGCGGGACCCGTTGTTCGTCCCGGACTCGAAGTCCCTGGATTCGCTGCTGGACCAGATGCAGCGCACCCGTATCCATATCGCCATTTTGATTGATGAATACGGCGGTGTGGCTGGGCTTATCTCCATTGAGGACATCCTGGAGGAAATCGTCGGCGAAATCGCCGATGAGTACGACAGTGAAGAAGTCGCCCCGATCACCGAGCTGGGCCCCGGTAAGTACCGTGTGGTGGCCCGGCTTGGCCTGCATGAGCTGGTGGAACTCTACGATGAGCAGCTCGATGTGGAAGTGAAATTCGACGATGAGGTGCTCGATGAGGTCGATACTGTCTCTGGGCTGCTTGCCTATGGGCTGGGCAAGGTGCCGCTGCCGGGTTCTGATGTCACCATCGCGGGCCTGGAGTTGATTGCCGAAGGCGGTGAGGACCGCCGGGGCCGGATGCGTGTCGATACTGTTGTGGTGAGCCTGCTGGATACTCCAGTAAGCACCGACGGCGGCTCCGTCACAATAAGCCAGTCCGGCACCGATAATGAGCATGACCATAGTGACCACGACCAGGAAGATCACCGATGAGCGAGTCCACTGACCCATTTGCCGCACCCGAGGGACACCGCTCCGGTTTTGTCTCTATTGTGGGCCGGCCTAATACCGGCAAGTCCACGTTGACCAATGCGTTGGTGGGGCAGAAGATCGCCATTACCGCCGACCAGCCGGAGACGACCCGGCACGCGGTGCGTGGTGTGGTGCATCGCCCTGATTGCCAGATCATTGTGGTCGACACCCCGGGCCTGCATAAGCCCCGCAAGCTCATTGGCCAGCGCCTCAATGACGCGGTCCATGAGGCCTATACCGACGTCGATCTCATTGCTCTGGCGGTGCCTGCCGACGAAAAGATCGGCCCTGGTGACCGCTGGATTTTGGAGACGGTGCGGCGCGAAGCCCCGAATACTCAACTGTTGGGGTTGGTGACCAAGACCGATGCTGCCGGCCGCGATGCGGTAGCCAGTCAGTTGATGGCCCTGCATGAGTTGCTGGGCCCGGATGTGGAATTGGTGCCGGTCTCCAGTGAGTCGGGGGAGAACCTGGACACCCTGGTCGAGGTGATTGCCCGGCATTTGCCGGAGGGGCCGAAGTTCTACCCCAGTGACCATGTCACCGATGAGGACACTGAAACCCGCATTGCGGAGCTTATTCGCGAGGCCGCCCTGGGTGGTTTGCGTGATGAGTTGCCGCATTCCGTGGCTGTTGAGGTCGATGAGATTCTGCCTGATGAGTCCCGCAAGGGCCTTACTGATATTCACGCTGTGATTTATGTGGAACGCCCGGGCCAGAAGCTCATTTTGATGGGTAAGGACGGCAAGCGGATGAAGTCCACGGTGCGTAAGGCCCGTGCCGAGATCATGGACCTGCTGGGCACCAATATTTATCTTGACCTGCGCATGAAGGTGCTCAAGGATTGGCAGTCCGACCCGAAGTCGCTGGGCCGATTGGGTTTCTAGCCCACTATGGCGCGCCCGTTTAGCGATCGTGCCGTGGTGGTGCGCCGCTACGACCTTGGCGAAGCTGACCGCATTATTGTCCTTTTGACCAGGACCAATGGGCTGGTGCGGGCGGTTGCTAAAGGTGTGCGCCGCGCCCAGTCGCGGTTCGGTTCCCGGCTGAGCCCGTTTGTCGAAACTGAGGTGCAGCTCTACCCGGGCCGTAATCTGCACACCATCACCACCGCCGACACATTGCGTACCTGGGCCGCGCCGATTGTCGACGACTACGCCCGATATACCTGCGCCTGCGCGGTGTTAGAGACCTCTGAGCGGCTCTGTGGGGAGGAAGAACCCCAGCCGGAGCTTTATGACTTAACCTGCCGTAGTCTGGCGATGCTTGCCGACGGTGACGCCGCCGCGGCGCAGCCGGAGGCGGTGCTGTGTGCCCATTTATTGCAGGCCATGCGGATCGCCGGGTGGGAGCCCAGCCTGTTCAACTGCGCCCAGTGCGGC
Source organism: Corynebacterium sp. TAE3-ERU12 (assembly GCF_019209905.1). Taxonomy (GTDB): domain Bacteria; phylum Actinomycetota; class Actinomycetes; order Mycobacteriales; family Mycobacteriaceae; genus Corynebacterium. The sequence goes on from NZ_JAHUTM010000002.1 coordinate 249,429, forward strand.
AAGCCGGGCCCGCACCACGCGTTTAGCCCCGCAGCTGGGGGAGCGGTGTGCGTGGAGTGCCGACCGCCGGGTGCGGCCACACCGCCTACTGAGGTGCTGCGGCTGATGTGGTGGTTATTGAATGACAAACTCGACGCGGTGGCTGCTGCCAGCCAGGACCCCGGTTTCGGGCATCTGTTGTCCACGGCGCGCAATCTGACTGTGGCGCACTTGCAGTGGCATATTGGCCGCCGGGTGGCGGCTTTGGAATTGGCTGATCCACGGTGGCAGCGCGGTAGTGCGCCCACATCTGGTGGCGCCGCTCCGGCATGATGGGAGGGGTGAGCACTTCTAACGCAGCCCCCTTCGACCCGTATGACCTGACTGCGCCGTTGCATCCGCCGGTGCCGGAACAGTTCGTGCCGGACCATATTGCGCTGGTCATGGACGGTAATGGCCGGTGGGCGAAAAACCGTGGGATGGCCCGTACTGAGGGGCATAAGCGCGGCGAGGCGGTGTTGATGAACTGTGTCGACGCCTGCCTGGAAATGGGTGTCAGCCACCTGTCGGCCTACGCTTTTTCGACGGAAAACTGGCGGCGCTCCACTGATGAGGTGCGCTTCCTGATGGGCTTTAACCGCGACGTGTTGCGGCGGCAGCGCGATGACCTCAATGCCAAAGGGGTGCGGGTGCGTTGGGCGGGGCGTCGGCCACGCTTGTGGCGCTCTGTTATCCGCGAGTTGGAGACCGCCGAGGACCGCACCGCCGACAACACCCGGATGACGCTGTATATGTGCGTCAATTATGGCGGCCGGGCGGAGATCGTCGACGCTGCCCGCGAGGTTGCTCGCCAGGCGGCGGCCGGGCAGATCCGGCCGGAATCGATTACGGAGAGCAGTTTTGCGCAGCTGCTTGATGAGCCCGAGATGCCTGATGTGGATTTGTTCTTGCGCCCCTCGGGTGAGTTGCGCACCTCGAATTTCTTGTTGTGGCAGTCCGCGTATGCCGAGCTGGTCTTCCAGGACAAGCTGTTCCCGGACTTCACCCGGGAGGACCTGCGGGCCGCGGTGGTGGAATACGCCCAGCGCGACCGCCGCTTTGGTGGTACCCGTTAGCCCAGTTGTTAGTGCTGGCAGTTACCGCATTCGCCGAAGACTTCGGCGGAGTGCCCGGTCATGGTGTAGCCATGCTCGGCGGCTAGTTGGCGTGCCCATTTCTCCACTGGGCCGCCGCTGATTTCTACGGTTGCCCCGCATTCGGTGCACACCAGGTGGTGGTGATGATCATCGCTGCAGAGGCGGTAGAGGGCTTCGCCGTTATCGGTGTGCAAAACATCTGCTGCGCCGGCGTCAACGAGGGACTGCAGGGTGCGGTAGACGGTGGTGAGACCGACGTGGATATTGCGGTGCTCGAGTTCGCTGTGAATATCGCGGGCGGAACTGAAGTTGTCTTTCTCCTGCAGCACGCCGATCACGGCGGTACGCTGCCGGGTGCTGCGTACGCCGATGCGGGGACTCGATGCGGCGCCGACTTTGAGTCCGGGTTGCTGCCTCATGTGTTTGGGCCACCTTCCATTTCTCCGTTTAAAGGCTACCTGCACCGCGCGGTGGATACCGGTGGGCATCAATCTTGCGATATGGCTTAAAGTGGGCGTGGTAAAGCCACGTCCACCAGTCAAGGAGCCCGTCAAGACTATGGCCGCCAAGTCCGTTGTCGACTCTGTCGCAAATCTATGCAAGCGCAGGGGTTTTGTGTACCCCTGCGGCGAGATCTACGGCGGTACTCGCTCCGCCTGGGATTATGGTCCGCTCGGCACTGAGCTGAAGGAAAATATTAAACGCCAGTGGTGGAAGACTTTCGTGACCGGCCGCGCTGATGTCGTGGGCTTGGATTCCTCCATTGTGCTGCCCCGCCCGGTGTGGGAGGCCTCCGGCCATGTGAAGACCTTCACTGACCCGTTGGTGGAGTCGCTGCACACCCATAAGCGGTACCGCGCCGATCATCTGCTGGAGGCCTATGAGGCCAAGCATGGTCACCCGCCGGAGAATGGGCTTGCCGACGTGCCGGACCCCGAAACTGGTCAGCCGGGTAAGTGGACTGAGCCGCAAATGTTCTCCGGCCTGATGAAGACCTACCTGGGCCCGGTCGATAACGAAGAGGGCTTGCACTACATGCGCCCCGAGACCGCGCAGGGCATCTTCGTCAATTTCAAGAACGTGATGACGACCTCACGTATGAAGCCTCCGTTTGGTATCGGCCAGACCGGTAAGGCTTTCCGCAACGAGATCACCCCGGGCAATTTCATCTTCCGTACCCGCGAGTTCGAGCAGATGGAGATCGAGTACTTCGTCAAGCCAGACGAGGCCCCGGCCGCTTTCGACGAGTGGGTCGATGCGTGCTGGAACTGGTTCCTGGACTTGGGCATCAACCCGGATAATGTCCGCCAGTTCGATGTGCCTGCCGACGATCGCGCCCACTACTCCGACCGCACTATTGATGTGGAGTACAAGTTCGGTTTCTCCGGCAATGAGTGGGGCGAGCTGATGGGTATCGCCAACCGCACCGACTACGACCTGGGCTGCCATATTGAGCACTCCGGTGAGGACCTGCGCTACCACGACCAGGTCTCCGGCGAGAAGTACGTGCCCTACGTCATTGAGCCGTCCTTCGGCCTGACCCGTGCCCTGATGGCTTTCCTCTGTGACGCCTACACCGAGGAAGAAGTACCCAACGCCAAGGGCGGTACGGACACCCGCACCGTGCTCAAGCTGGACCCGCGCCTGTCGCCGATCAAGGTTGCGGTGCTGCCGCTGTCGAAGAAGGACACGCTCACCCCCACCGCGGAGGCCGTGGCCGCCAAGCTGCGGAAGCACTGGGCGATCGACTACGACACCTCCGGTGCTATTGGCCGCCGGTACCGCCGCCAGGATGAGATCGGAACCCCGTTCTGTGTGACCGTGGACTTCGACACCCTCGACGATAATGCGGTGACTGTGCGCGATCGTGACACCATGGAACAGGAGCGCGTGTCCATCGATGAGCTCGAGGGCTTCCTCGCCCAGCGCCTCATCGGTTGCTAGTGCGCTATCGCTGACGCCTAACCGCGCGTTGTTCAACAGAAAGCCAGGCAGATGAGCAATTCGGATCACAGCCCACACCGCGACTCGCACGACCGCGACGTCGAAAAGCTCGGCGCGAATAGCGTTGAGCTTGACGACGGCACCGTGGTGTCGTGGGAATCGTGGACTCTCGGCGAGCAGGAGAAAAACGGGGAGACGGTGACCGCCCCCATTCTTCGCGATGGCACCGCGGTGGCGGAATACGTCCGCGTCGGCAAGCAAGAAGCCATTAATTCCGGCGGTGAGAGCTGGGATGTCGACCAGGTGGACAAGGCCCGCCTCATCGCCAACCTGCCTGATGGGCGTTGTTTTACGGCCAAGGCCGAAGATAAGGGCAGTGTCTCGCGGGCGAAGCGGCTGTCGGTGGATTTTGGTACCGGAACCAAGGCCGATGACAGTGTGGTCATTGTGTGCGAGAGTTCGCAGAATTACGTGCTGGAGAACACCTCCGGCGTGAAGCTCGGCCAGTTCACGGGCGCTAATCACGGTGTGCGGCACGCAGAAATCCAGTACGACACCCCCGCCGGTAAGGACCTGCCCGACGAGCACAAGGTGTTCTTGTCGTGGGTTGCGCGGCACGTGCTGGAATCCCGCATGATCAGCGCCACCTGGGTGCTGACCCTGGTGTTGCTGCTCCTGATTGCGTACCTGACGTATATCTGGATGCTGTGAGCAACGCTGCGCACCTGCCGTGGACCTGGTCTGCGGGAAGCATTACCGATGCCCGGGGCAGGACCATTGCCGAGCCAGCACAATGGTCCGTGATGGCCTCCGGGCGCACCCTGACTATCACCGGCCCTAAGGGCCAGTGGCGGGCCACCCCGCGGGGGCTGACCACCTCCGCGATGAGGCTGAGTGGTGATAATGGGCAGCTCATAATGGAGCGCCAACTGATGGGGTTTGGCCGCAGCGTGCGCGCTGCGGGCACAGCTGTGGCGCACACTAAGGTGCCCCGGGATGGCCGGGTCATCCTGGAGGCGCAAGGAAGCCCGGCCGTCGCCGAAGACCTGCTTATCGCAGCACTTCTGAGCTGCGGTTATCTTGACGGCCCGGGCGTGCTGAAAGGCTAGAAGCCAGCGGAGCTAGAACCGCCGAAGCCGCCACCGCCGCCGAAACCACCGCCGCCGAAGCCGCCACCGAAACCACCGCCGGAGAACCCTCCGCCGCCACCGCCGCCGCTCAACATGGAGCCGATCACGGCGCCAGCAATGAAGCTGCCGCCGCCACCGCCGCGGCCCTGGTACTGCATCCGGTCGTTGTACTCATCAATATCCCGAGTGGCGCGGGCTTCGGCCTGCTGGGCAGTGCGCGCAGCAGCCCGGGCCTCACCGATTGCCTGACGCGGGAACACCAATTCCTGGCCGGCCGGGATGCGGTTATCGAAAACCACCTGCGCATGCTGGCGGGCAGCGGCAAGCTGCTGCTGGGCCTCATTGAGCAGCGTGCGGGCAGTGCCGCCCACGATGCGACCGCGGGTTGCAATAAGGGACTCGGCAGCATCGACATGGGCGTCGGCATCGCGCAGCGAGTACGACAATGTCGACAGGGTCCGCTGGTGCGCATCAGCTGCTTCCCGGGCGTTTTCGAGTGCGGCATCAAGTGCGGCGTCAGCGTCGGAAAGCTCAGTCCAGGCACCTAAGGGGTCCTGCTCACCATTGGCCGTCGAGTGGTTCAGCGCAGTCTCACCAGCGGCAATCGCAGCCTGCAAAGCGTCGATATCAACCCTGCCGCCGCCGGAACTGAGCAGCCGACGGGCTTCCTGAACCTCCGTGCTGACCTCCTGGTGGAGGGAACCAAGATCCTTCTGCGCCTGCCGGATACGGCTATCGGCGTTTTCAATAGCAGCCAATAACTGATCGACCTGGTTCAGCGACACCTGCGCATCGTGCATCGCATCGATAATGCCGCCCTGCTGGCCAGCGGGCAGGTTGAGCTGCGGACGGGCCTCATTAACCGCCTCCTCCGCTGCCTGAATATGGGCCTCGGCGATCTCGGGGTTATCCGCAATAGAGGCCAGCAGGTGCGCCGGATAACGCTGCTGCAGGCCTGCTAGCTTCTGCTCCGCGGCTTCCTTTCGGGTCTGGGCGGCAATAATGCGCTGAGTGATCTCAGGCAGTGCCTTATCCGCGTTCATCAACTGCTGACGCATCTCGCGGTAGTCAGCGGCCTTGGCGTCTAACGCATCATCCGCGGTGCCGCACGTGGTGATGATGTCCAAAAGTGCGGCGCGTTGCTGCGGCTCAGACTGGGCACTCTGGGCCACACCCTGATGAATGCGGAAGGCCCGATCCAAGGTTTTGCGGGAATGCTCGAGCGCAGAGACCAAATCACGAGTGCGGTCGGCGCCGAACTCACTGCGGGCCACATCCAGTTCTTGAGCCGCAGTACGCACCGACTGGTCAGTGGAAGCCAATTCCTCTTCAGCCAGCCGCTCGAGGACCTCCGTGGGCTGCGAATCCAGGCTGTCGACATCGTCGGGACGCAACTGGCGGGCGCCTTCGAGCTGCTCAGCCAGGCGCTTCTTGCGGCGCTTACTTGACCACGCAACAGCACCGCCACCCACAGCAGCAGCGGCTAATGCACCGCCACCGAGCACGGCAGCAACAGCGCCGCCACTGACTCCGCGGACCTCGTCAATGGCGGCCATGCCCGCAGCAGCCCAGTCCGGATCGGAAGGGTTCTGAGACAGTACATCGCGTGCGGCATCGGTGATGTCCTGGTCAGCTGTTGCAACGTCAATACCTGTGGTGGTACCGATAACCCGCTCTTCAGTGGCGATAGCAAGAACCACCATATTTCCGGCCATCCCCTGAGCTTTTAAGGCCTCCTGCGACCACAGATCGCCAGGCAACCCATCAAAGGTGCGCACGTAAACGATGTAGAGCTTGATGCCTTCGTCCTGCTGCAGCTTCGTCAACTCCGACGACAGCTGCCTCGCCTGCCCACCAGAGAGCACCCCGGCCTGGTCGACCAGCGGTTCGGAATAACGCTGCGGGGCTTCTGCAGCAGCAGTAGGCAGCGGGGACACCGCAGCCGGGGCAGCGACGGGCAACACCACAATCGCGCCGGCGGCAGCCAGCGAACAAGCCAGACGTAGGGAACGAGAAGGCAACGGACGAATCATGTCTTTAAGGATATGTGTCGGCTGGACACCGTGCACCAAAGCTGCAGCACGCACCAGCGTAGGCCGCGCCTGCGGCACCTTAGCCCGGCTGCCGTGCATGATGGTCATATGGCCAGGCAGTACGCGTACGACGACAATGACCTCGCCCGCATGCACTCGGAAGCCCCGAAGGGCTCGATGAAACACGGGACCCACAGCGCAGATGCGCACCGCAGTGCCTTCGCCCGCGACCGGGCCCGGGTATTGCACTCAGCCGCGCTGCGGCGACTGGCCGATAAGACACAAGTCGTTGGCCCAGGCGATGGGGATATCCCACGCACCCGGTTAACGCACTCCTTAGAAGTGGGCCAGATAGCGCGCGGTATCGCTGCTGAACTGGGCGCCGACCCCGACCTGGCAGACCTTGCCGGACTCACCCATGACATCGGGCACCCTCCCTACGGGCATAACGGGGAAGTGGCACTCAACGAGATCGCCGCCGACTGCGGAGGGTTCGAAGGCAATGCCCAAACCCTGCGCATCCTGGTGCGCCTCGAACCCAAAATCCTCGACGCCACCGGCGCTCCATGTGGGCTCAACCTCACCCGCGCAGCACTCGACGCCTCCGCGAAATACCCGTGGACCGCGCTTGACCCGCAGGGCAATACCCGCCGCAAATACTCCGCCTATGAAGAAGACGCGCAGCTATTGGCCTGGATTCGCCAAGGCGCGCCCGAAGGCCGACGCTGCCTGGAAGCACAGATCATGGACTGGTCTGATGACGTCGCCTACTCAGTACACGATGTCGAAGACGGCATCTTGTCGCAGCGGATCAATCTCGACGTGCTCTGGGACACCGTCGAACTCGCCGCCCTTGCCGATAAGGGCGCCCAGGCATTCGGCGGTGACCCCGCACAACTCGTGGAGGCCGCAGGCCGGCTTGCGTCCTTGCCGGTGGTGCAGGCCGCGGCTGAGGGGGTGCACAGTCTGGAGGCGGCGGTGGCGCTTAAACGCATGACTTCTGAATTGGTGGGCCGTTTCGTCACCGCTGCGGTCGCCGGTACCCGCGCCACCGTCGGCACCGATAAGCCCCTGGGGCGCTATACCGCAGACCTGACCGTTCCGGCCGATATTGAGGCCGAGGTGGTGATGCTCAAAGCTATTGCGGTGCTCTATGTGATGGATATGCCGCGCCATCAGCGTCGGCAAGCACGAGAGCGAGAACGCCTGCACCGCATCGCGGACTACCTCATCCAGGCAGCACCGGGTGGATTAGACCCCGTATTCCAGTGGTTCTACGAGCATGCCGACGATGATGCCGCGCGGCTACGGGTGATTGTGGACAATATTGCTTCCATGACGGAGTCGCGGGTACAGCGCATGGACCAGGAAATCGCCGCTATTTCCGCTGCTTATGGCTAATCCTCGGCATCGGGGATAAGACAGAACGACTCATAGTGATCTGAGGTGTAGTACCACACCTCGGGGTCATTTTCGGTGCCGCCACCAACCACAATGCGCCGCGCGCCACGGTGATTCACCCCAGGGGTGTCGACAGTGTATTCGCGGTAATAATCGCTGCCCTGCAAAGGCAAGCGGCGCTCATAATTGCCGAAATGCGACCCATCGTGATGGGTGAACATCTGATCCTGGTCGGTCAGGATGGCGTCGATGGTCTCCTCGGCCTCCTCCGGCAGGGTGTCGGTGGGGCACTGGTCCTGCCCAGACTGCCCAGACTGCGTCGCTGAGGAGTTCGGGGTGGGCTCGGTATCCACGGCAAACCAGGTGCCCGCGATACCAAGGGCCGCCATCGCGGCAACAAGATAGCGCCAAGGAGCGCGCGAAGAACTCATGGGCACCATCGTGGCATGACCGGCTCAGTGAGCGATGTCCAGGGCCCGGCTAAGGTAGTCGCCATGAGCAAAGGACGTATCCCGGACAGCGATGTGAGGGCTATTCGTGAAAATACCCCCATCGAGGAGGTTGTTTCCGAATACGTTCAGCTCAAGTCCGCCGGAGCCGACTCGCTCAAGGGGCTCAGCCCATTCAAAGACGAGCGCACGCCGAGTTTCCATGTGCGCCCCAACCATGGCTATTACCACTGCTTTTCCACCGATAAAGGTGGTGATGTCTTCGACTTCCTCATGGAAATGGAGCAACTGACCTTCCCGGAGGCAGTAGAGGCCTGCGCGGACCGGATTGGCTACCGCATTAACTACGAAGGCGGCGGCACGGGGCGGCGCGAAGACCACGGCAGCAGGCGTCGCCTATTGGCTGCCAATAATGAGGCACAAAAGTTCTACGCCCAACAACTGGACACCCCAGATGCCCAGGTGGCGCGAGATTTCCTCAAAGATCGTGGGTTTACCCGCGAGCATGCACACACCTTCGGCTGCGGTTATGCCCCAGCTGGGTGGGACACCCTCTCTAAGCACCTGATGCGCCTGGGATACACCGAGAAAGAGCTGGAACAGGCCGGCCTGGCCAAGCCCAGCTCGCGCGGCAGCATTATCGACAGGTTCCACCGGCGCCTGCTGTGGCCGATTCGCAATATGGCCGGCGATGTCATTGGTTTTGGTGCCCGCAAATTATTTGATGACGACAAGCTGGGCAAGTACATGAACACCCCAGAAACGATGCTGTACAAGAAAAGCGAAGTGCTTTTCGGCATCGACCTGGCCAAACGCGATATCGCCACCTCACACCGCGCAATTGTGGTGGAGGGATATACCGATGTGATGGCCATGCACGCTGCTGGCGAAACGACCGCCGTGGCTGCCTGTGGCACCGCTTTTGGTGAGCGGCACCTGCAATTATTGCGGCGCCTCATGCTTGACGACGACTTCTTCCGCGGCGAAATTATCTACACCTTCGACGGGGACGAGGCCGGACAAAAAGCTGCTATGCGCGCCTTCGAGGGAAGCCAGGAATTTACTGGGCAGTCCTTTGTCGCCGTCGCCCCACCCGGCGAGGACCCCTGTGACCTGCGTCTAGAGCGCGGCGATGAGGCAGTGCGGGACCTGGTTGCCCAACGCACCGCAATCGTTGACTTTGTGCTGCGCACCTTGCTGACTGACTTTGATACCGACACCCCCAATGGGCGGGTCAACGCTATCCGCCGGGTGGTGCCGGTGCTGGCTGATATTCGCGATACCGCCCTGCGAGACGAGTACGCCCGGGTGGTGGCCGGGTGGATTGGCTACCACGATGAGGCCGAGTTGGTGCGCCAGGTGCGTGAACAAGCCAATGCCCCGAAAAAAGAAGATCCCGCACAGCGGCGTCGGCGTCGGTTGGCCGAACAAAAAGACCGTGATGAGCAGCAGTCCGCTAAGCCAAGAATTTCCCGCCCGGACCCGCGCGATAAAACGCTGCAGTTCCAGCGCGAAGCGATGCGGGTAGCCGTGCAGGAACCATCGGTGATGGGCCCGGTTTTCGATGAGCTCGCCCCGGAGGTGTTTACCCACCCGGCCTTCCAAGCCATTTTCGCGGCCATGAAAAAGGCTGGTGGGGCGGCGGATTCTGCTGGTGGGGGACAGTGGATAGCCGACCTCTATGAGGCTGTGGACGACCCCACGGTGCAATCGCTGATTACCGAGCTGGGGGTGGAAGATATCCCAGTCGACCCGGACCAGATCGAGGCCTACGCGGCGGGGCTTATCGCCAGGTTGCAGGCTACCTGGGTCAGCGGCCAGATCTCCCAGGTACGTGGGGCGCTCACCCGCATGAACCCAGAACGCGATACCGCCAACTACAACCGGCTTTTTGCTGACCTCATCAGTCTTGAGCAGTACCGGCGTGAGCTCAATGAGGAAGCCCAACGGGGGCCGAACCCGCACTAACACAGTGTGCGAGACCAGCCCCCGGGGGCGCAGACGACGGTTTAGGGTTCGATGCGACTACCTATTCGCCAGGCGATGAATAGTGCGAGAACACCGTGGACCGCGCAGACAACACAAGCAGTGGTGGGGAATGACACCATCGGGTTGATACCAAAGATGACGAACATCACTGCGAGGTAGCCCACGAGCGGTGCACCAAGTGCCACCAGGAGTCCGATCAGTCGCCATCGGGCGTAACACAGCCCCAAGGCGATGCCAATTACTACTGCGGTGAGCTGGCACAGAAATAGCAGCCCGGCAGTCTGGGCCCACGTGACGGCGGTTGTACCATCCTCAACCCAATCGACATATTCCCCGCCGACGCCTTCAGCAGTGCCACGGCCCAGGATGTCGGTGACTACAAAAGGGTCGTAGAGGTAGTACAGCTCCGACTTCAGCATCGAGATATACATCGACAAGAAGCTCACTGCGCTCATCACCGCGGCCCAGATGGCGGCTGGTGCCATCAGGCTGCGGGCCCACTGGGACAGTGACACATCAAGGGAACGAAACGTCGGGAAGTGGGCGGCTACCGTGCCGAAAACTGCCGTAGTGCCTAAAAGGCCTAAGAGGTTCCAGCTACCACCCGGTCCGAGAATGAAGCGCCCCAGGCCAAGGCCGAGGATGCCGAGTAGAAAAGCAATCAGAAATTCCCGGCGCACCGGGCGTAGCACAGCAATACTCATGGCTTAGGCCTCCTCAGGGGTACCAGTCATCGCAAGAAAATCGATCAGAGCCTCATCGGTGGGGTAGGACAGGTCAATCTTTTCGACCTCCACGCGGGCTATTTCTGAAGGAGTCAATGCACCGGAGATGGTGACTTCAGTCATGCCGGCGAGAGTGCGTTGGTTGAGCACCGTATGCGGTTCGGCGATCTCAGTGATGAGCTCAGTCGGGCCGGTCAAGATGGGGTAGTCGGTGCGGATATCGTCAAGAACCACCGGGCCACGAACCTCACCGTGGTGGACTAACAACAGGTCACTGACCACCCCGGCGAGATCCTCCGCACGGTGGGAAGAAATGATGAGGATCGCGTCGGGATGTTCAGCGAGGAACTCCACCAGGTGTGCCCGCACAGTGGTGCGGGTGGCGACATCGAGCCCCAGGAACGGTTCGTCGAGCAGAATGACCTCAGCGTTGGCGGACAGGGCGACAGCAACAGCGACTAATTGGCGCTGCCCGGTGCTTAACGTGCGCAGTGAGGTGTCCTCAGATAAGCCAAGGTCGGCGAGAATATGCAGGGCGTAGTCGCGGTCCAGCTCTGGGTGGCCAAACTGGGCAATGAGCAAGTGGTCATCGATCCGGCTGCCGCCCAAGCGGACATCAGCGCCAGCGCGAGCTAAGACAGTTGCTGCCTCCACGGAGCCCGAGGATGGCTGCATATGTCCGGCAATGAGCCGGAGCAGGCTGGTTTTACCAGCGCCATTAGGGCCTATGAGGCCATGCGCGCCGGGCTGGAGTTCGACAGTGGTGGGCTGCACGATAACCCGATTGCGGCGGATAGCGCCCACTCCATTCACAGTTAGCGTCATTGGGTGCTCCTTTCGGCGGCGATGAGTGCGTCGACATCGCTATCGGTCATGCCCAGGGCGCGGGCTTCGGTAAGCATCGGGACGATGAACTGGGCGCCAAATTCAGCGCGACGTTGTTCCAGGACGCGGTCACGGGCACCAGCGACGACGAACATGCCCAAACCCCTGCGCTTTTCCAGAAGCTCCTCGGCAACAAGTGTGGTCAGTGCTTTCCCGGAGGTCGTGGGGTTCACCGAGTAGAAGGCGGACAGTTCGTTGGTGGATGGCGCACGGTCGCCTTCGGCGAGCATGCCGGAGGAGATTTGGTTGCGCAGTTCGTCGGCGATGCGTTGGTAGATCGGGCGGGAGTCAGCCATGCCCCATCTCCTTCACTATCGGTAAACACGAATACCTAGTTCCTAGGTGTAATGGTTAATGGGTTAACCACCTATGTGGTTAACCTACCGTGCGGTGTGCCTTTGCGCAATGGCTCAGCCAGAAAAACCGGCGCTGCACGGTCAATGCAGCGCCGGTTGGTTGAACTAGTGCCAGCGGGATTTAGCTATTGTGGCGACGCACCGGCTCATCGAAAAACTCCAGCTCATGCCAGGAAGACAGGCGGAAGGCGCGCGTCATATGAGCACGCTCTGCGGAGGTGGCACGAGTAGCGGCATGGTGGGCGACAATGGAGATCGCCTCGTCGGTGGCCTTATCGAAATCCTCATCCGAGTAGGTCTCCAACCACGCCCGGAAAGGATGGGGCCCGGAAGCGGGATCAGGAACCTCATGGAAGCGAGTGCCGATATCCCGGTAGAGCCAGAAGCACGGCAATATCGCAGCGATCAGCTCGCCATAGGAACCACGCAACGCCACCGCTGACAAATGGTCCACATAAGCTCGCGTCACAGCCGACGGTTCCGGGGCGCCGTCGGATTCCGCTCCTGCCTCCGCGCCAATAAACGAGCGGTGCAAGTCCATCTCGGCGGCAATGGACTCATTGGCCGAGGCAGCCCAAAACATCTGCTCCTGCTGCGTCGGTGCCTTCGTCGAAGCAGCAGCCAGCGCACGGGAATAGCCGTTGAGGTACAACGCGTCCTGTTCGAGATACCAGAGGAAATCATCCCGATCGATGGAACCGTCGATAAGCCCCTTGACGAAGGGCAACGTGTCAATCTCTGCACGCAGATCCGCAATATTGTCCCACCATTGCTTGGCGATAGCCGAGGCATTACGCGACAACCCCCGGTCCCACACCGCACCAAAATGGTGCACCGGGCCATGCCCTGAACCACTGCCCACCTGCAGTTGAGACGAGTTCTGCAGTGCCGTGGTCAGCCAGTCCTTCGCGCCCTCCACCGCCGTGGCCACATCACCGGTACGCGCCCACAGTGTCGCCACCGCCGAAGACAAAGAACACCCCGTACCGTGCGTATTCGGCGTATCCACCCGGGCCGCAGAGAACGTCATCGTCTCACCAGTAGGCGTTACCAATGCGTCGAAAACAGTGTCATCGTGCAGATGGCCACCTTTGGCCAGCACATGCACCTCATAGCGCCGTGCGACCTCCTTGGCAGAAGCAAGCACGCCGTCCCAATCAGTAGCCGGTTCTTTACCTGCGATAACCGCAAGCTCGGGAATATTCGGAGTAATGAGATCGGCCTTGCTCAGCAGATCCAGCACCGCAGACTCAGCATCAACATCGAGCAGCCGGTCGCCACTGGTGGCTACCATCACCGGGTCCAGCACCACTTTGGCTGGCTGGGCGTCGGCAAGCCAGGTGCCGACGGTCTCGGCGACCTCTGCTGTACCCAACATGCCGATCTTGACCGCAGCAATGGTGACATCATCGGTCACTGCGTCGAGCTGCTCGCGCAAAAACGACGCCGGAGGGACGTGTACACCACGCACTCCTGTGGTGTTCTGACTGGTCAATGCGGTAATCGCGGACATGCCGTAGCCGCCGTTAGCTGAAATGGATTTCAGGTCCGCCTGGATGCCAGCACCGCCAGAGCTATCAGAACCAGCGATGGTGAGGATATTGGGGATCGGTGTTGCCATGGGACATCCTTCCGCCGGTGCAAACCGGGTCAAGTTCGTCGGGTCTGTTCTCAGCCAGCGTCGGTGCCGGCACCCCGTGTCTACGAACAACCATAGCGACGCGGTGGACATCGGCGTTGGAGTACATGTGCGCGCACCCAAAAACGTTCGAAAAATAGCCCATGAACAGTGGATTTGGCCGATTGGTTAGTGCTCGGTAGAGTAATGAGCCGTTGCAGCGCGAAGCGTCGCAACAACAGGTAATCCCCCATAGCTCAACGGCAGAGCATTCGACTGTTAATCGAAGGGTTACTGGTTCGAATCCAGTTGGGGGAGCCACCACAGCAGGCCAGGTGCTACCACCTGGCCTGCTTTTTCGTGTGCTCAAGGGTCAGTAGCCCCGCAAACACGCAAAAACGCCGACCCGCTGAGTTAAGCGGATCGGCGTCGTTACACGCGGGGACTACATCGGGGGCATGAGAACCGAGTCGATGAGGTACACCGTGGCGTTCGTGGTGGAGATACCGCCACAGGTGATATTCGAGTCATTAACCTTCATCTCATCACCATCAATGGTGACCGTGACCATTTCACCGGCGACGGTGGTGTGCTCGCCGGCGATGGCATCCAGGCCGGCCTGGCCGTCAACTACGTGGTAGGTCAACACGGTGCTGAGCAGGTCAGCGTCGGTCTTCAGAGCCTCGATAGTGGCGTCGTCGACCTTGGCGAAAGCGTCATCGGTGGGGGCGAAGATTGTCCATTCGCCATCCTGGATAGTGCTGACCAGGTTGACCTCGCCATTGAGTTCACCGGTCAGTGCGGCGGTCAGAGTCGACAGCTCGGGGATATTCGGGAGAGCCTCGACGACATTCTGTCCGGAGATGGCCTCTAAGGAAGCCGGGCCGTCGGTATGTGCCTCAGCGTAGGCGGCGCAACCGGGGCCGGCGGGGCCTTCCGACTCAGCCATGGTGGCCTCATTGTCGGTAGCGCTTTCAGATGCGACCGTCTCGGATGCGGTGTCTTCGACAGTGTCGTCGTTCGAACACGCGGATACGGACAGAGCGGCAGCGGCGATAACCACGCCGGCGAGTCGTTGGCGATTAGTGAACATTGAGGTCCTCCTCATTGCAGCCTCCATTGCGAAGGCATGCGCGTACATCGGTGTGACAGAAAAATTTCTGCCATCACGTGGTATTCGGAGCCGAACCGGAAATAGATGGGTTTTAAGAAAAAATATTTTCGATAGTGCTCGCAATAGTCCCGCTTGTTATCGTTTGGCTGTCCGACCCCATCCGCCTGAAGGAGTCACGCTATGTCTTCTGCTGACTCCGCAGACCCCGCTGCACAACTCATCATCCGCGTTGCCGCCTCCGACCGTGAGGCCTTCGCTGAGCTCTATGATCTGTTCGCTGCCCGGGTGTACGGCATGGCCCTACGAGTGGCCGGGGATCGTGCTTTGGCTGAGGATATTGCCCAGGAAACATGGCTGGCGGTGTGGAAAGCCGCACGGAATTTTCGCCCCGAAAGGGGCAGTGCAGCAGGGTGGTTGCTCTCCATAGCGCACCGCCGGGCTGTCGATACCGTGCGTTCCCAGGAAGCCTCCCGTCGGCGCAGCGATGCTGATGCCCGGATGGCTGTCGTGCTTCACGACGACAGTGGGGTTGAAGATTCCGTGGTTGCCGAGGCCGATCGTGACATTGTGCGGCAATGCCTTGCACAATTATCAGATGTGCAGCGCGAAGCGTTATCGCTCGCGTATTTCGGGGGCCTTACGCACCGGGAAATAGCCTCCCGCCTGCAGGTGGGGCTACCGGCAGTGAAATCGCGTGTGCGTGATGCGGTTGCGGCAATGAGGAGGTGTATGGGCCAATGAACACCCCAGATCATGACGACCTAGCTGCATGGGCAGCACTTGAGGCCGCAGATGCCGTCGATCCTGCCGATCGTGCAGTAGTTGACCGGTTGGCGAAGAATGATGATTTTGCCCGCCTGGTAGCGCAGTACCGCGACACCTTCGCCGAAATGAGCAAGGCTTATGCCGTCGAGCCGGGCGCCCAGCTGCGTACCGACGTTCTCGCCGCAGTCGGCGACGAAGCAGCTGCCGACGCACCGGCCCATGCCACTTCGTGGTGGCGGGTTGCCGCGGCCGCAGCCGTTGTCGCTGTCGTTGGTGTTGGGGCACTGGTGCTGACCACCGATACTTTCGGCGATGGTGGTGCAAACGAGGGGCAATCTGTGGTTGCCCGCCCAACCTCCACGATGGTTACTGGAGCCACCGTTGGCGGCGGCACTGTTCGCGTCATGCACGCTAGGGGTTCTGATAGTGCCGTCGTGGAGTTGAACGGAGTGTCTGCTCCACCGCCTGGTCGTGCCTACCAGATGTGGGTTGTGGATTCGGCGGGCAGTACGTCGGCAGGTGTGATGGAGCCTGAAGATATTGGCCAGACTGTGCGCACCACGATCACCGGCGTGAGTGATGAGAGCACTGTTGTGATCAGCATGGAGCCCTCGGGTGGTTCAGCTACCCCCACCACACCGATCGTTGAGGTTTCGTTGTCTGCGTAGCCGGCGCTGTCTGCTGCGTGGCCGGCAGGTATGCCGCTGGATGCGGCGCGGCAACTTTTTGTTTACGAAGCCTTTAACTACCAACCATGTGATTTACACGTCGTCTCCTTAGCGTGGGTGGTGTCCGGCATGGGGAAGATGCCGGACGGACAAGGAGCCATGTTGCTGTCTGAAAACGCGATCATCGACACTCATTCGCCTGAAACGGGGGAGGTGGCAGCGGCTACCGGGGAGCGCCGCACGAGCCGAGCCACCACCGGATTGCGCACCTATGTGCTTGATACCTCGGTGCTGCTATCTGACCCACATGCGTTGACCAAATTCGCCGAGCACCTGCTGGTGCTGCCGCTGGTGGTCATCAATGAACTCGAAGCCAAGCGCCACCACCCCGAACTCGGCTGGTTTGCCCGCACTGCACTGCGCAGGCTGGAAGAATTACGCCGCGCCCACGGCCGCTTGGACTTGCCGGTGCCCGCCAATGCCGCTGGCGGCATGCTCCAGGTCGAGCTCAACCATTCCGATCCGTCGGTGCTGCCGGCCGGCTTCCGCGCCGATGCCAATGACCACCGCATCCTCACCTGCGCGTTGAACCTGCGTGCTGAAGGCCACGATACGGTCCTGGTGACCAAGGACATCCCGTTGCGCGTCAAGGCCGGTTCGGTGGGCCTGCCAGCCGATGAATACCACGCCCAAGATGTTGTGCTCACCGGATATACCGGGGTCGAATCGGCCCATGTCGCAAGCACCGATATCGATGCCCTGTACTCGAATGAGTACGTCGAGCTTGCCGACGTGGTCACCGACTCCGGCGTTGCTATTGCCGATCTGCCGGTGCATTGCGGCTTGCAGCTGACCAGCGGCACCCAGTCCGCGCTGGGCCGGGTGACCCAGAGTGGGGGAGTGCGCCTCATCCGGGGTGAACAGAATGCTTTTGGGGTGCGCGGCCGCTCCGCCGAACAACGCATTGCCCTGGACCTGCTGCTCGATGAAGATGTGGGGATCGTTTCCCTGGGTGGCCGGGCTGGTACCGGTAAATCCGCGCTGGCCCTGTGTGCTGGGCTAGAGGCCGTGCTGGAGAAGGGCAGTCACCGGCGCATTGTTGTTTTCCGTCCGCTGTATTCCGTCGGTGGGCAAAATCTTGGCTACCTGCCGGGTAGTGAGGCGGAAAAGATGAACCCGTGGGCACAGGCCGTCCACGACACCTTGGAAGGATTAGTCAGCGACAACGTCATGGAAGAGGTGCAGGCGCGCGGGATGCTAGAGGTGCTGCCGCTGACCCATATCCGGGGCCGCAGTTTGCACGACAGTTTCGTCATCGTCGATGAAGCCCAGTCGCTGGAACGCAATGTGTTGCTGACCGTGCTGTCCCGCCTGGGTCGCAACTCTCGGGTGGTGCTGACTCATGATGTGGCGCAGCGCGATAATTTGCGGGTCGGGCGGCACGACGGTGTGGTTGCGGTGGTCGAGAAACTCAAAGGTAATGAGTTATTCGCCCATGTGACGCTGCAGCGTTCAGAGCGGTCTCGGATTGCGGAGCTGGTCACCGAGCTTTTAGAGCAGGGCTAAACCAGGGGGTGAAGGGGGTAGGCGCTACCGGGCGGCAGATGATCGAAGACGGAGAAATCACTGTAATCATCATTTGTTGCTGATACTGTTTCTGGAATGAATAGTTCTGTCCTTGAAAAGAAGTCGTCGGCACGCCTCACCCCCGATACTGCCGACGAAATCCGTCGACGTGATGTGGTCGTCATCGGTGCCGGATTCTCCGGATTGATCTCCGCTGCCGGCCTCAAACGCGCTGGTATAGAGGATTTCGTCATTATTGAGCGCAGTAACGAGGTCGGCGGCACCTGGCGCGATAACTCCTATCCCGGTGCCGCCTGCGATGTGCCGAGTCATCTCTACTCGCTATCCCACCGGCAGGACTTTGAATGGTCGCGTAGCTTCGCCACCCAGCCGGAAATTCACCGCTATCAGCTCAGTGTGGCCGTAGCCGATGGGGTGTACCCCCATATCGAGTTCTGCACCGAGATGACCGATGCGAAGTGGAATGACACCGAGAATATGTGGGAGATCTCCACCCGCGAAGTGCAGGTCAACCCAGACGGCTCGGTAACAGCAGTCGCTGGCGGAACCACCATCTTGTGGCAGGCCGAAGAACTCATCCTCGGCGTCGGCGCCTTATGTGAGCCGCGGATGCCCGATATTCAGGGCATTAATGACTTCCAAGGAGAGGTCTTCCACTCCGCCCGCTGGAACCATGACGTCAGCCTGGCTGGCAAACGCGTCGCCGTCATTGGCACCGGGGCCTCGGCGATCCAGATTGTCCCGTCCATCGCTGGACTCGCCGGGCATATTGACCTCTACCAGCGCACACCCCCGTACGTCATTCCCCGCTTCGATCGGCCATATACCGGGCTTGAGCGCACCCTGTTGCGCAGAGTCCCGGGCCTGCGCCGAATCGTGCGGGCACAGGACTGGTTCTTTCGGGAATTGCAGGTCCCAGGCCTGATCACTTCAGCGAAATGGTCACTAGAACCAGTGCGGCTGCTGTCGCTGGCAATGCTGCGCGCACAGGTCCGTGACCCCAAGACGCGCCGCGCGCTCACCCCGGATTACCGCCTGGGATGCAAGCGCATGCTGATCTCAAATAAGTACTACAAGGCCATCGACCGGGATGACGTCGAACTGGTCACCAGCGGCATCTCCGAAATACGGGAGCACTCCATTGTCACCAACGACGGCACCGAGCGTGAGATCGACGTACTGATTGTGTGCACCGGCTTCAACGTCGTCGACTCGCCGACGCTGGAACTGATCCACAACAGTGACGACACGGAACTGGCCGAGATGTGGAACCGCGAAGGCATGGAGGCCTATAAGGGCACCACCGTGCACAGTTTCCCCAATATGAACGTGCTGTTCGGCCCGGCAACCGGCTTGGGGCACTCCTCAATGCTGATCATGATCGAGGGCCAGGTGAAATACCTCACCGACAAACTCAAGTGGCGGCATAAGCGCAAGCTCGCCGTCGCAGACGTCAGCCGTGAAGCCCAGGAAAAATACAATAAGGCGCTACGTGAGCAACTGCCCCACACCACCTGGTTGGACGGTTGTAGCTCGTGGTACCTCGACGATCAAGGCAATGCGCCGGCGGTGTGGCCGCACTCGACGGTGTACTTCCGGCACCTGACGAAGAAATTCGACCCGGACG
Organism: Corynebacterium sp. TAE3-ERU12; assembly: GCF_019209905.1. Classification (GTDB taxonomy): domain Bacteria; phylum Actinomycetota; class Actinomycetes; order Mycobacteriales; family Mycobacteriaceae; genus Corynebacterium. The sequence goes on from NZ_JAHUTM010000002.1 coordinate 268,835, forward strand.
CCTACGACGTGCGCGCGGCCCGTTAGTGGCCGGCGTCCCACTGATGGAGGGGCATCCGCTTCGGCAGAACTCCGGCGGCCGCAAGCTCCCGGAGTTGTGCCGCGTCCGCGTAGGACGCGGTTGCGCTCAGTGATTTCACGGCCTCCGCACCTGCGATAGAACCCATGGCGACGGCCTGGCCCAGGTCAGCGCCGTGGGCAAGTTCGGCGGCAATCACCCCGGCAAAAGCATCGCCGGCGCCGGTGGTGTCGACGACCTCGTCGGCAGGCAAAGGCACCGCAGGCTGGTACCACATCTGCACATCCCCATCGTGAAGCTCATTGGTGGCATAAACCGAGCCGCGCTCCGATAGCGACAACACAATCGAGGGGCAGTAGCTCAGCAGGGCCCGCAGCATGGACTCAAGATCGGTGCGCGACACACCAGTATCGATGCCCAGCTCACGAATAACCCGCCAGGCCTCCTCATGATTAACCACGAGGGGATCAGCACTGTCGATGATCCCAGGAGTCACGACCGTGACCGGAGCGAGGTTCAAGATGAACCGGGTCTGGTGCATACTCGCCAAGCTCGCCAAGGCTTGCGTCGCCGTCGGCGGCAGTTCACCCTGGGCGAGGAGGATATCCGCCTCGGCGATGGCATCAACATGATCCATCGGGTCGGTAAGCCGATTCGCCCCAGAGGTCACAAAGATCAGCGGGCCGCCGTCGCGGTCAGTGGCAATAAAAGACGAGCCCGTCGGGGCATCCCAACTGGTCTGCACCGACTGGGTATCCACACCGACAGAAGTCAGCTCCGCAAGCAACGTATCAGCGGCGCTATCTTCGCCGATCGTCGCAGCTAGGCGAGTGCGCGCCCCCGCCAAGGTGCAGGCAACAGCCTGATTGGCCCCCTTGCCGCCCAATGCCTTCTGTCCGGCCTCAGTGATCGCTGGTTCGCCGGGCACCGGGTACTGATCCACCTGGACAATCGTGTCCAGGTGGATCGAGCCGCAGACAACAACCAAGGGGGTAGTAGTCGACTCTGAGACGGGATCAGCTACGCGCTTCATATCTACAACTGTGCCAGTATCGGCGCGGCTGCGCTGGTTGTTAGTTGGTGTCGTCCGAATCTGAGTCGGATTCTGTCGACCGTGTCGTCTCCGATGTGGTCGACGGCTGAGTGGTGGTCGGTTCCGTGGTCTCGGACGGTGTCGTAGTCTCCGACGGCTGGGTAGGTCGATTCGGCTCCGGGTTCGGGCGCGGGTTCGGCTGCGGCTGCGGCTGCGGTGCCGGTTGCGGCTGTGGTGCCGGTTGCGGTTGCGGTTCGGGTTCCGGCTGTGGCTGCGGCTGCGGCTGCGGTGCTACCGGCGGAATATAAGTCTGGGTCGGGGCGATCGTAGAAGACGTGGTTTGCGACTCAGACTCAGACTCGGATTCGGATTCCGACTCGGACTCCTCATCAGTCGTCGTCTCCGACGATGACCGAGTGGAGCTCGTCACCGATGAACTTGTCGGTTCCGGAGTCCGGTCAGTGTCATTGCCGGACGTGGCCAGTCGGAAACCAATAAAAATCAGCAATGCCAGGAACAACACCGCGGCTACTACTGCAATGGCCAGCTTGCGGACCCGCTTGGAGGACGCGTCCTCCTCCTCGGAGAAATACACATCATCTGGGGAAATCCACTGGCTCGAGGCGGACGAACCGGCCGGATTGGACGCAGCGAACTCGCTGGAAGCCTCCTCGGGCTTAGCGTCATCGCCGACCACCGGTATATTCGGGTCAGTATTCGTCGAATCCGGCGTGGCGTCTTCGTTGTGGGATTTGTCCTTAGACAATGAACAACCTTTCCTCGCGATTGCGCCAACAGTAGCGGTCTTAAATAGAGTACGCAGTCATACCCCACACGTTATGGGGTTCTTCGCAGCACGTAACAAAACGAGATGGAAGTGCCCCCACCTGGGCTCGAACCAGGGACCAGCGAATTATGAGTTCGCGGCTCTAACCGACTGAGCTATAGGGGCTCGGCTAAGAACATAGCAAGCCCACTGAAGCTGAGGATAGTTTTGCCACCCGTTAGCCAAACTGCACGCCCCAAGCACGATTAAATAGAACGCATGGATGTAGATCCCACCGTCGAGGCGGTTTATCAGTTCCTCGACTTAACCGGCGTGGTCATCAATGGCGCTATCGGCGGCACCATTGCCCGCCAAAAACGCTTCGACCTTGTTGGCTTCGCCTTCCTCGCCCTATTTTCAGCCCTTGGTGGCGGTCTGCTGCGCGACACTTTCATGCAAAAGGGCACCCCGGCGGCCTTCGCGGAACCGATGTATATGGGCTTCGCTTTGCTCGGTGGACTTATCGCGTGGATAGCGCATTTTGAAGGCAAAGTCTGGCACTACTTTTTCCGCTACGGCGACGCCATCATCCTGGGGGTGTGGTCGGTGACTGGCTCGATGAAAGCCATGATTTACGGCATGCCGTGGCCCACCGCCATATTGTGCGGCATGCTCACCGCTGTCGGTGGCGGCATGATCCGCGATATTGCGGTAGGTAATGTGCCAGCGATCTTCGGTGGCAATACGATCTACGCCACCCCGGCTCTATGTGGCGCCACCATTTTGGTGGGCTTCTACGAGCTGGGTTATCCCACGGTCGGCATGATTGTGGCAACAACATCAGGTGCGGGGCTGGCTATTGTTGCCGGGCACCGAAATTGGGTATTGCCGGGCAGCCCTGAAGTTGCTCCGATCACCATGACCAGACAGCAGCTATCGCGCATGCTGGCCAGACGGGAACGCGACGGGGTGCTCCAGGAGCGCCGTCGGTGGCGGCGGGCGCAGCATAGTGACGACGAGATTGTGGATCCGAAGCCTGATTCCGGGGCGTCGCCGGTTGCTGATGAAGCCACGACGCGGGAAGAAACGAAGCGGCGTGGGCGTGAGGGCAGTGCCGACGAGCAGTGAGTGCGATGGTCCGGTGTGCGCTGCGACTTTGACAGACAGGTCTGTCCAGGCTTAGGGTGCTGTCCATGTCTTTACTGCTCACCAGCCGGCGGTGGCTCGATCAGGGCCACATCGCCAGTGATGTTTGTCTGCCGCGCCGTCGCGGCTAAGTAAAGACCCGCGCGTCCGCGCACCACTGGTGCGAACGCGCGCACCTTATCTCGGCCGCACCGCCGCCCCCTAATTTTCTCGTACCCGCACGCAGCAGCTATCTGCCGTGCGGGGCTGCCGCTGCGTGCCGACAACCTTGGTGCGCAGCCATAGTGGAAGGACTTTCGTGGCTCACACCTCGGATCATTCACCCAAACGTCATCTGCCCGCCTGGGCCACCAGCTTCGGCGCCCAAGTCAGCTACGGCCTCATTATCGGTCTTATCCTGGGCTTACTCGCTCGCGGTAATGACGGGGCGCTGAGCAACCTGCTGGACTTCGTCGGTTCGTCCTACGTCTCGTTGCTGAAGCTCCTCATCCCGCCGCTGGTTCTTACCGCCGTGGTCACCAGCGTGGCCAAGCTGCGCGAAGTCACCGGGGCAGCGCGACTGGCGTTCTCCACCCTGATCTGGTTCGCCATCACCGCGTTTTTCTCCGTGATCGTCGGCATTATCGTCGGCCGGGTCATCAACCCGGGCGTGCGCGTCGGTATTGACCGCACCGCCGAAGCCGCCCCCGACAGCGTCGGCAGCTGGTGGGCCTTCTTCGAAGGGATCATCCCGAACAATATCCTCGGCCTCGGCGTCTACCTCTCCGAGGATTCGGCCACCCCAAGCTTCAACGTGCTGCAGCTGCTGGTGATCTCCATTGCCCTGGGTATCGCCTCTATCCAGGTGGGCAAGAATGCGGAACCATTCCTGGGCTTCATGGAATCGCTGCTGGCCGTGGTGCAGAAGGTGCTGTGGTGGATCATCCGCCTGGCGCCCATCGGCACCGCCGCCCTGATCGGCCGCGCAGTGTCCGAGTACGGCTGGGATGCCATCGGCTCGCTCGGCTGGTTCGTCTTGGCTATCTACCTTGGCCTGGCCATCGTCATTGGCGTGGTCTACCCCGCAGTGCTCGCCTTTGCTGGCCTGCCCGTCGGTGGTTTCTTCCGCCGGGTGTGGACGGTGACCTCCCTTGGCTTCGTCACTCGCTCTTCGATGGGTGTCATGCCGGTCACCCAGCGCACCACTGAACGCCGCATGGGTGTGCCACGCGCCTACGCATCCTTCGCGGTGCCGCTGGGCGCGACCACCAAGATGGACGGTTGCGCCGCGGTGTACCCGGCCATCGCCGCGATCTTCGTGTCTGGTTTCTATGACGTCCCGCTGGACTTGCAGCACTACCTGCTGATCGTGGTGGTCTCTGTGCTTGGTTCGGCCGCGACCGCCGGCACCACCGGCGCCACCGTGATGCTCACCCTGGTGCTGTCCACCTTGGGGCTGCCGCTGGAGGGCGTTGGCCTGCTGCTGGCTGTCGAACCGATCATTGATATGGGCCGTACCGCGGTCAATGTCACCGGCCAGGCACTGGTGACCGCGGTGGTTGCCAAGCGCGCCGATATCCTCGATGAGGACGTCTGGGATCGCGGCATCGCCGCTGACCTCGACGCCGATCACGTCGATGAGCACGGCAATGCCACCGACGCCCCGGAGCTCACCTACTCCGCTCGGTAGCCTGGAGGCCATGACTTCCATTGCTGATGTTCTGCAGCTAACTGACGACTGGCCTGTGGGTAGCGTGGCCGCTGCTGTGCGTGCCGACGATGGCTCCTGGCATACCCACGGCGCCACCGAGCAGGTCTTCGCTTTAGCCAGTGTCACCAAGCTGCTGAGCGCCCACGCGGTGTTAATCGCAATGGAAGAAGGCGCCCTGGGCCTTGACGACGAGGCCGGCCCACCCGGTGCAACTGTGCGCCACCTGTTGGCGCATGCATCTGGGGTGGGCTTTTCTACGCGCGAACCAGAACGCGAACCCGGCCAGCGGCGTGTGTATTCCTCAGTTGGGTTCGAAATCCTCGCTGAGAAAGTGGCCGCAGATACTGGCATTGAGTTTGCCGAATACCTGCGCCTGTCCACTTTTGAGCCGCTTGGCATGGACGCTAGTTCGCTGACCGGCTCGGCAGGTCATGGGGCAGAGGCCTCGACTGTAGACCTCATGGCTTTTGTCGACGCCATCCTCGCCGCGGAGACTTTGCACCCGGATACCCTCGATGAGGCCTTCACGGTCCAATTCCCTGGTCTCGATGGTGTGGTACCCGGTTATGGGCCGCAATCGCCTGCGGACTGGGGATTGGGTTTTGAGATCTTTAGTCGCCCGACATCCAAGCAGGGCTTGTGGTTCGGTGCGTCGATGCCTGCCGACGTTGCGGGCCACTTTGGCCAATCAGGCACGTTTTGTTGGGTGCACCGGGATACCGGCCGGGCCTGTGTGGTGCTTACCGACCGTGATTTTGGCCCCTGGGCGAAGCCGCTGTGGAGTCAGTGGAATGACCAGCTGTGGGGGGTGCTCGAGGGCAACTAACCCTCAATTTCTGCTTGATGGTCTGGGGGTGTCAACCACCACTTGACCCTTGCTGCACAGGCGCCCCACCGGCCACACTGGCCGCATCACTCACCCCGGCTATCCGGGGTGTCGGCACCGAGGACCGTTGGGGAAGACGAGACCTCGTCTGATGGCGCTCACCCGCGCCATGACCGCCGACGATGCAGGTGAATAATGCACTCACGCACTTCGGGCACCGGCCTCCCGCCGCGGCCCCACTCTCGCATGCCCGCCCAGCCCACGGCTGACCGCGCTCGTGGTGTGGTGTGGATTCACTCCGCCACGCCCGCACTGGCACCCCACCTGGCCTGGGCAATGACTACTGCCGGGATGAGCCTGGATAGCGGCGCCCGCCCCAGCTCCCGCTGCTTTATGACCCGCATTGATGACCCCAGCCGCATCTGCGCCGAGATGACCTGGCGGGGCCCAGCAACCGCCCCCAATGAGCTTGCCGACGCCCTATCCCGGTGGCCCGACCTCGTCTTCGAGATCGCCGCCGACGCGCGTTCCGGCAGGCCTGGACAACGGATCTGCCACCACCCGGACCTGGGAACCTTCGCCGCCGATACGGACAGTGCGGGCAATATCCAGATAAACGAAAACCGCATCCGCGCCATCATGGCCAGATGCGGTCAACGCCCCATGCAGCTGCGCGCCGAACTAGCCGAAGCTATCGGCCAGCCCTGGGATGAACTGCTTGAACCATTGCGCCCCGGTACCGCCGGCCACGCAATGCCAGCAGAACAACCGGAATGCACCGTCGTGGATCTCGCAGACCGCGCACAGCGGCGGCGGGGCAGCGCCTAGTTCGTGTCCTCCCGACGAGCGTCGAGGTAGTCCACAACATCGCCCAGGGTTGCAAGATCCGCGATGTCCTCGTCGGCAATGCGCACCCCAGAGGACTCCTCGAGCCGCACAAAGAACTCCACAATGCTCAGCGAGTCCAGGCCCAGATCCGCGCCCAGCCGGCTGGACAGTGCTGGCGGTTCAGACTCATCTGCACCGTCGTCGCCGTCGCCGTCGTCGTCGGCAAGCAATGGACGCAGAACCTCGGTGACCTCAGCACGGGTGCCCGTGGGCCCACCGTCGGAGCCAGAAGAGGTCGCCTCGTCGGCTGGGGCATCGTCGGACAGCATCGCTGCCAGGGCATCACCGAGGCTCTGCGTCATGATGTACTCCTACTCAGCGCCGGAATCGGCATCAACATCAGATGCCTTCTTATCGACATACGGCGCAGCGGTCGGGTCAATGATCTCGTACTTCTGCGCAGCCTCATCGGCCAGCTTGATGTCGATCTTGCCCTCGGCAGCCAAACCAGCCAACGCAGCCACCACAACCGACTCAGCATCGGTATTGAAGTAGCGGCGGGCGGCCTCGCGAGTATCGGAGAAACCGAACCCATCGCAGCCAAGCACGGTGTAATCACCAGGCACCCACTGGCGGATCTGCTCCGGTAGGGCCTTAGCGAAGTCGGTGACTGCAATGAACGGGCCATCGGCATCTTCCAAGACCTTCTCCACAAACGGACGCTCATGGAATTCACCCGGGGCGCGCAGCACCTCGCGCTCACGGGCCAACCCCTCGCGGGCCAGTTCATTCCAGCTGGTCACAGAGTAAATGGAGGACGGAATCTGGTACTCCGACTCCAGGATCTCAGCTGCGCGCAACGCCGCCTGCATGCCAATACCAGAGGCCAACAGGTTCACGTGGTTTTCCCCGGAGGTCTCCTGGTAGCAGTAGATGCCCTTATGCAGACCCTCGACATCGAGATTCTCCGGCTGGGCCGGCTGGTGAATCGGCTCGTTGTAGATGGTCAGGTAGTACATCACATTATCGCCACGGCCCGGGCCATACATCCGGTCGATGCCTTCGCGAATAATATGCGCCGCCTCGAAGGCGAAAGCCGGGTCGTAGCTGACCACAGCAGGGTTCGTAGAGGCCAACACAGGGGAGTGGCCATCCATATGCTGCAGGCCCTCACCGGTCAAGGTGGTGCGGCCAGCAGTAGCGCCCAACAGGAAACCACGGCAACGCTGGTCACCCGCGGCCCACATGGAATCACCAGTGCGCTGGAAACCGAACATCGAGTAGAAGATGTACATCGGAATCATGGCGGTGCCATGCGTGGCGTAGGCCGAACCAGCAGCCATGAACGAGCCCATCGCGCCGGCCTCACAGATGCCCTCGTGCAGGATCTGGCCGTCAGTGGCCTCCTTGTACGACAACATCAAGTCATGGTCGACCGGGGTGTAGTTCTGGCCATGCGGGTTGTAGATCTTCAGCGTCGGGAACCACGAGTCCATACCGAAAGTACGGGCCTCATCCGGGATGATCGGCACAAAACGATCCTTGAGCCCCTTATCGCGCATGAGCTCCTTGAAGATACGCACCACAGCCATCGTGGAGGCGACCTTCTGCTTGCCGGACCCCTTCAGGACCGACTTAAGCTTCTCAACCTCCGGGACCTCCAGCGGCTCGTACTGCTCGCGGCGGCTGGGTAGGTACCCGCCCAGCTCAGAACGCCGCTGCTGCAGGTACTCGATCTCCTCCGAGTCCTCACCCGGGTGGTAGTACGGCGGCAGCTTCGGATCAGCTTCGAGCTGCTCATCAGAGATCGGGATCTCCTGCTTATCGCGGAAAGCCTTCAGGTCTTCCAGCGTCAGCTTCTTCATCTGGTGGGTGGCATTACGGCCCTCAAAATTATGGCCCAGGCCATAGCCCTTAATGGTGTGCGCCAGGATGACCGTCGGCTGATCCTTGGTCTCCAGGGCCTTCTTGTAGGCGGCGTAAATCTTGCGGTAGTCATGCCCACCGCGACGCAGCTGCCACAGCTCTTCGTCAGTCCAGCCCTCAATGAGCTTGGTGGCTTCCTCAGACTGGCCGAAGAAATGCTCGCGCACGTAGGCGCCGTCATTGGCTTTCAGGGTCTGGTAGTCACCGTCGGTGGTGCGGTTCATCAGATCGACAAGCACACCGTCCTTATCGGCCTCGAACAGCTTGTCCCACTCGCGGCCCCACACAACCTTGATCACATTCCAGCCGGCCCCGCGGAAGAAGGACTCCAGCTCCTGAATGATCTGGCCATTACCGCGCACCGGGCCGTCAAGGCGCTGCAAGTTGCAGTTAATGACGAAGGTCAGGTTGTCGAGATTATTCGTCGCCGCGGCCTGGATCAGACCACGCGATTCAGGCTCATCCATCTCGCCGTCACCTAAGAACGCCCACACATGCTGCTCAGAGGTGTCCTTAATGCCACGGTTGTGCAGGTAGCGGTTGAACCGCGCCTGGTAAATGGCATCCATCGGGCCCAGGCCCATCGACACGGTCGGGAATTCCCAGAACTCCGGCATACCGTGCGGGTGCGGGTAGGACGGCAAGCCACCCTGCGGGCGGGACACTTCCTGACGGAAACCATCGAGGTCGTCCTCAGACAAACGCCCCTCGAGGAAAGCGCGGGCATACATACCGGGGGAGGCGTGACCCTGGAAGAACACCTGGTCACCGCCGCCGGGGTGGTCCTTGCCGCGGAAGAAGTGGTTAAAGCCCACCTCGTAGAGCGGGGCGGAGGAAGCGTAGGTGGAAATATGCCCGCCGACGCCGATGCCCGGACGCTGGGCGCGGTGCACCATGATCGCCGCATTCCAGCGCATCCACTTGCGGTAGCGACGCTCAATATCCTCATCGCCGGGGAATTCAGGCTCCATCGACGTCGGAATGGTGTTGACATAGTCAGTCGACGTCAGCGAAGGAAGCGGTACTCGCTTCGCGGTGGCGCGCTCCAGCAGGCGCAACATCAGGAAACGGGCACGCTCAGGCCCAGCTTCCTCCAATAGCCCGTCGAGTGACTCCATCCATTCCCGAGTCTCCTCAGGGTCCGAGTCGTTGAGATACGACGCCACACCATCGCGGATCAACGCGAAGTTGCTGTCGTCGGTCTGTCGGTCAGCCGTGTCAGCCATCTAAATCCTCCCGCGGGGTTTGTGAGATGAATCCATTATCCCCTTTCCCCAATACCCTACGTTTGCCAAGCCCCCGGTGCACCAGGCGCCTGCGGCCGTGCTCATAACAAGCCGCTACGCAGCCAATGGCCCTGCTTAGGGGGTGTATCGCAACCCCCACGCCTGGTTAGACCCTCCCTGAACCTGTGTACTGGTAGGTGCAGTGGGTAAGCTCTGCAGTGGAAAAGAACCAAAACAGTGGTGTGAGACAGAAAACGCCGCCAAGTTAGAGGAGGAAAACGGAAGTGGACGACGCCGCAGGCGCCGCCGGTCGGACGATTGACGTATTGGGCGTGAAGAAGAACATGCTCGTACAGGAGATCGGCTGGGACGAAGATAGTGACAGCTCCATCAGCGAAGCTATCGAACAATTCCTGGGCGAAGATCTCCTCGAAGACGACACCGATGAGGTTGTCGATATCGTCCTGTACTGGTTTCGTGAAGATGACGGTGACCTCGTTGACGGTCTCGTCGACGCTATTCGACCCCTCAACGAGGAGGGCTGCATTTGGCTGCTCACTCCCGGCGCCGGCCGCCCCGGCGCGCTCGAGGCTGGCGTCATCGACGAATCCGCCCAGCTTGCAGGCCTCGTCGGCACCTCCGCGGTGCGCCTGGGCGAATGGCAGGGCAACTGCCTGGTTCCCCGCGGCTCCAAGCGCCCCTCCTAAAAAGGCATAGCGACACCAACCACCCCGGAAGGCTGTGCTAGCGTTTCTGGGTGGCCGCGCTTGCTTGAGGGCATGCCAGCCCACACCCGCGGAGATAGCTCAGGGGTAGAGCTCTGGTTTTACACACCAGCGGTCGGGGGTTCGAAACCCTCTCTCCGCACCAATCGCAGCGAACAGCCCCAGGCGGACACCCGGTCCACCTGGGGCTGTTTCGTGCGCAGCGGCAGTCAGTCATCAAAGCGGTCGCCTTGGCGGCGACCACGCTTGAGCGCCTGGCCATGTCCAGAATCGCCATAACGCTGCGCCAACCGACGCGCACGTTCCTCCTCGGCACGATCGGTCGCGCTGTGCTCAGCCGCCCGTTCCGGAGCCGGTGCCGGGTGTGTGGTGGCGGCATCGGCGGCGCCGCCGTCGGCACGCACAGACTCCGGTGCACGCTGCGCCGCCACGCGCGTGCGAGCCTGGCGCAACTGCTGCTCATGCTCGGCCTGCTCGGCCTGCTCCCGCTTGCGCTCACGAAGTTCGGCGAAAACAAACCACACCACAATCAACGGGGCAGCGATGCCGAAGAAAATCCACTGAATGCCGTAGGACAAATACGGGCCAGACTCCAACTGGGGCAAGGGAATCGGCAATAGCCCGCCAGGCTGATCCTTAGCCAACTGCACCCAATCCGTAGCCAAATCCGCATCAACGAGATCGCCGACCTGCTCGGTAGAAATGCCATAAACCTGAGTGGCGTCCGGCTCAATAATCGGCGCACGCTCCGGCGCAATCTCATTAAGACGCGCAAACCCCGCCACTGTGACCGGACCCTTCGGCGGGGCCGCAATCTCCGGCAACCCCTCATCAACCGGCGGCTCCCAGCCCCGATCAACCAAATACGTCACACCATCATCAGCACGAAACGCAGTCAGCACCTGAATAGCAGGCTTCGCATCCACCGGACGATTACGCAATAACACCTGCTGATCCGGCAGATACCGACCCGTCAGCGTTACCCGACGCCACTCCGAACCCTCCGGCACCGCACCATCAGGGCCGAACACCTCCTCGGCAGGCACCGGGTCAGTCTCAAAAGCCTCCCGCAGCTGCTCATTGCGCTGCTGGGTCGCGGTATTCTTCCCCAACTGCCACGGCGCAAGCACCGTGAACGCCAAATATGTGAAGGCAAGCGCTAAGACCGCAGCGAGCACCCACCCGGGCGTTAAGAACTGGCGAATTTTGCTACCCACGTCCCCAACCTTACGTCCGCCAGCCTGAAACGCCGCTCAACCCCCAGCCCTTCAGACAGCGGGATAACTAAGAATCGAGCTGTCCAGGAGTAATATAGACCCCTACCGCCGCGAAAGCTGTGGGCGAAAAAGAAGACCCTGGAGGAACCCGTGCCCAATCTTGCTGCGCTGTTCTCCACGCGCAATAAGCGCGTGATGCGGCAGTTCATCCAGTTCGGCCTCGTCGGCGGAACCGGCGTCATCGTCAATACCGCCATCGCCATCCTGTGCCGCAAAACCGGCCTGCATTGGGATATCGGCGAACACGACGTATTCCTCAACCTCTTCGGCACCCGGTGGAATATCCGGATGTCCCACGTCTACGCCACCATTGCGTTCCTCGTCGCCAATATTTGGAACTTCCAGCTCAACCGGTCCTGGACCTTCCGCGTTGACAACCGGCCGAACTGGCTGCGCCAATTCATCCCATTCCTGCTCGCTGGGCTATCGGCACTATTCGTGGCGCTGATCACCATCACCCTGCTGAGCAACCCAACCTCACCGCTAGCGCTGCCAGCAGACATCTTCGATGACTCCACCGGGCTGCGCAACCGCTTCTACTGGGCCAACCTCATCGGCGTCATCCTGGGCACACCCGCGAACTTCATCATCAACAAACTGTGGACCTTCCGGCTCATCGCAGGCGGCAAAAAACGCAAACGCTATGAGCTAGCGGTCATCGACCCCGACTAGCGCTCGCTGGCGTCGTCAAGCAGCGTGCGCACCCACTCCACCACGCCCGGGGTAGCGGCCTCAATCTCCCGACGAGTGCGGGCAAAAGACTCCGCAGTGCCGTAATACGGGTCATCAACCTCGGCGCCTTCCGGCGAATCCGGGTCGAAGGACCGCATCAAGCGAATCCGCTCGGCGCTAATACCCTGCGCGCGCAGCTCCCGAATATGGCCGTTATCCATCGCCACGTACAAAGTGGCGTCATCATGCTCCGGGCCCAACTGGGCCGCAGTGTGCTGCGGATCATGCCCGGCCTGGGCCAGCTCCCGCTGGGCGCGTTCATCGGCATCCTGGCCCACATGCCAAGCGCCGATACCGCAGGACTTAATGAGCACATCCTCGCCCAGGCCCGCGTCCTCAATCGCATCGCGGACAATGATTTCTCCCATCGGGGAGCGGCAAATATTGCCGGAGCAGACAAAAACGAGATAAATGGACTCGGTGCGGCCCGTAGCTGACATGCGTGATTCTCCCGTAGTGGTCTCTCAACAGATACAGCCCACGGCCACCATCAGGCAGCCGCATACTGTGAATGACGTTAGACCATTCCGGTGCCTGCCGGGGCATGGACACCTATTCCGCAAGCAGCCCACGCACCGCCGCGTCCAACTCCTGCATAGTGTGCGCAATAGCGGCGGCCTGCTCGCGTTCCGCATCCGGCCCGTACCCCCACCCCACGGCAACAGCCGGGAGCCCAAACACCGCCGCGCCCGCAAAATCATGACTCCGGTCGCCGATCATCACCACCTGCCGCGGCCCGCGACCTCGGGTATCCGGGGCCTGCGCCGCGTCCGGGGCATAAGCGGCACAACGTGTGGCCGGCAGCCCCAACTCGGCCAAGGCGTACTCGATGACGTCATCTTTTTCGCGCCGCGTGCCGTGGTCATCGGCGGCCCCAATAACATCGAAGAAGTCCAGCAAGCCGAACATATCCAGAGTCTTCCGGGTGTAGTACTCGCCCTTCGACGTTGCCGTGGCCAAGGCGAAACCGTCGGCACGCCACGAATGCAATAATTCCGGCCAGCCAGCAAACATGCTCGTCTGCCGCCATCCGCCACGCTGCTGTTGAGCCATATAGGCCGCCAGGGCAGTCTGCGCCCGCTGGCCAGTAATACCCAGCCGAGCGAAGGACTCCAGCATCGGTGGGCCAGCAATCGTGTCCAAAAACTCCGCGCCCGGCACCGGATGGTCAATAGCAGCCATCGCTTCGCGGAAACCAGCCTGAATACCGGGCAACGAGTCACTCATTGTGCCGTCGAGGTCAATGAGCACAGTGGGGCGATGAGGATGCATATATCCAGTATGCGGGTGCACAAGCGCCAGCGCAGACTAGGCTCGAGGGCACAACTTCTCGCACCAACCGTGGAAGGTGAGCACCTATGGCCGTCACAGTCGGCGATATCCGCACCGCCCTCGATGCGGCCTACCCGCCGCACCTGGCGCACAGCTGGGACCGGGTGGGACTCATCTGCGGCGACCCCAATGAGGAAGTCACCCACGTCAGCGTCGCCCTAGACTGCACCGATGCGGTCGCCGACGCCGCCATCGCCGCTGGTTCACAGATGCTGGTCGTCCACCACCCGCTGCTGCTGCGCGGCGTATCCACCGTCGCCGCCGACACCCCCAAAGGCCGGATCGTGCACAAGCTCATCCGCGCCGGCGTGGCCCTCTTCGCCGCGCACACCAATGCTGATGCCGCCCGCCCCGGCGTCAACGACGTCCTCGCCGAACTGCTCGGCGTCACCCCGGGTGCGCCGCTGGGCCCCCAAAACGTCGACAAGCTCGATCTGTGGGCGGTCAAAGTGCCGCTTGCCGACGCTGAGGCCGTGCGCGAGGCCATGTTCACCGCCGGGGCCGGCGAACTCGGCGACTACAGCGAATGCTCCTTCAGCTACCCAGGTGAAGGACGCTTCCGGCCCAGCACCGACGCCAACCCGCACCTTGGCGAACGCGGCGAACTCGAACACGTCGACGAGCTCAAGATCGAACTGGTGGCACCGAAATCGCGCCGGGCTGCGGTCCGCGACGCCCTGATTGCCGCCCACCCGTACGAGGAACCGGCCTACGACATCATTGAATCCGCCGTCGATGCGGTACCGGCCGAAGAACAGCTGGGTATTGGGCGGATCGGTGAACTTGACGAACCAATGCCATTCCGCGATTTCGTCGCCCGCGTCGGCGAGCGCCTGCCGAAAACCGAATGGGGAGTGCGCGGCGCCGGCGACCCCGAGCGCATCATCCGCCGGGTAGCAGTGAGCTCCGGTTCGGGGGATAGTTTCCTCGATGCCGCCACCGCCGCTGGGGTGGACGCATTCGTCAGCTCCGATTTACGCCACCACCCCGTCGACGAAGCGCTGCGCGCTGGTGCCCCATGCATCGTGGACACCGCTCATTGGGCCAGCGAATTCCCGTGGTGCGGGGCGTGCGCGGACCTCATCACCCGCGAAACCGGGGTCACTGCCGACGTCCTCACCATCCGCACAGACCCGTGGACCGTCGCCGCTGGCGCCACCTACCGGCAGGAACAGTCATGAAAATCGCGCCCAAAACTCAACTCCAACTGCTTGAACTATCCGAATCGCGCACCCAGCTCGACGGGATCGCTGCTCGCCGCGACTCCCTGCCGGAGCGGGCCGAATACACTAAATTGCAGTCCGAAGCCGCCCGCAGCCGCACCGAATCGGCGCGTTCTCGGTTGGCCGCCAAGGACCTCGGCATGGACTTGCGTCGTCTCGAAAGCGACTTGGACAAGCTGCGTCGTCGGGAAGCTGATGACCGACGCACCATGCGCGCCACTGAAGACGAGCAAGCTCGTCGGGATATCGACTATGACCTGCGCTCCACCGTTCGTCGGCGCGAAGCCCTGGAACGCCGCATCGTGGAGGCACGTGACCGTCGGGATGCCTACGACCAGCACACCACCGGGGCTACTGGCGATATCGAAGAACAACTCAGTGCCGCCCGACGCGCCCTCGAAGCCGCCGATGACGCGCTCCTTCGAGAACAACACGAACTGGAGCAGCGGCTCACCGCACTGCGCCGCGTCGTCGACGAGGATTTGCTGGCTGAATTCGACCGTCTGGAGGACGAAGTCGGGATTGCCGTGGTGCGCCTCAATGGCCGCCAATGCCTGAGCTGCTTTATGGACCTAGACCCAGTCACGCTACGAGAATTCGCGCAGCTGGCAGTCGACGACGTCGCAGTATGCCCGGAATGCCAGGCATGGGTGGTCCGCCCAGAAACCATCGCCGCAGCAGAAGGCCGCTAGCCCGTGGCAACGAAAAATATGTCCTGGGCCGGGCTGGACAGTCAGCCCGCGCGGTTGGTCCTGCTGCGCCATGGCCAAACACCCATGAGCGTGGACCGCCGCTATTCCGGGAGCCGTTCCGACGTTGCGCTTACCGACCTAGGTACCCAGCAAGCCCAGCGCGCTGCCGCGGACCTCGCTCGGTCAGGATGGGACTTCGCCGGTATCGTGTGCTCGCCGCTGCTGCGCACTCGCCAAACCGCCGAATTCGCCGCTGAAGCCCTGGGGCTCAGCTTGGAGATCGATGATGACCTGCGGGAACTTGACTTTGGCGACTGGGAAGGAATGACCTTTGCCGAGGCCCGGGAACGTGATCCCGAACAACACGCCGCCTGGATGGCTGACCCAGAACACACCACCCCAGGAGGGGAGTCGTTCGCCGCGCTCGATGCACGAGTGCGGGCCGCGCGGGAGCGGATATGTGAGCGCTACGCCGGGCGGGACGTGCTTGTGGTCAGCCACGTCAGCCCGATCAAAGCCACCCTGCGCCAAGCCATGGGGTCGGGCTATGAAGTATTCACCCGCATGTTCCTCGATCTTGCTTCAGTGTCGGTGGCCGAGTTTTACCCAGAAGGGCGCACGTCGGTGACGCTGGTGAACAGCACCGCGCACCTGCGGTAGGCTGCTACGGGTGAGCGAGCCGGCCGGATGATCGCGGCACGGGGACCAGCGTGAATGCGCTAGGCCCGGCGTCGAGGAAAGTCCGGACTCCACAGGGCATGGTGGTTGTTAACGACAACCCGGGGCAACCCGCGGGACAGTGCCACAGAAAACAAACCGCCCGGGCAGTTTTTCTGCGCGGGTAAGGGTGAAACGGTGCGGTAAGAGCGCACCAGCGCCGTAGGTGACTGCGGCGGCTAGGTAAACCCCACCTGGAGCAAGGCAAGAGGACGCACCCCGTGGTGTGTCTGCTCGGATGTATGAGGGCTGCCCGCCCGAGTCCGAGGGTTAGCTGCTGTGAGGCGCCCAGCAATGGTGCGTCGAGATGGATGATCATCGCCCCCGATGGCCGAAAGGTCTCGGCGGGAACAGAATCCGGCTTATAGGCCGGCTCGTTCACACAGTTTTCACTGCGTCACGGCAGTGGGGTGGACCAGCTTGGATGACGAGATTGGCAAAGACCGCCCCGTGTGGGTCTAATTGCGCTGGTGCGTTTCCGCCGGATTCATCCGTTTGGTGTTCAGAAGAAGTCTTCGGTCGTTGTTGTGCGCGGTAAGCGCATCTGGAAAACCAATGCAGCTCTACTGTGTGTTGGTAGGAAGCACTTTTATACGTCGCGGGTCGTGGTGAATTGGGTATCGCTTCCCACGTATATGAATGATGCATTCAGCAAGCATGGAGAGGTTACCTGTTAAGTCGCTGGTGGTGCATCGTCTGGGCGGTACAACGTCCACCCGAAAAGCTCGTCCGGATTGACTTCCTCCTCTGTCGAATAATGCCCATGAAGCACATAGAGCGTGTCGGTGTCTCCGCTTTCATTAAGTACAGGAAGAAGGGTCGCTGACTCCCTTCCCTTGGCGTTATTGTTCTCCCACTCGATTGCTTCTTCCACCGAAGCGCAGCCGGATAACCTGTACGCCCGGCGAAGTCTGTATTCCAAGTCATGATCCCCTTCGCCATCTGAGTACTCCTCAATGACTGGAAGCGACCGGTTTTCCCAGAAGATGACGTAGTAGTCGGGGGTTGTGTGTTCCTTCATGTAGGGGCGTTCTGCGGGACGGGTGAAGCCTTCGGTTACTTCGATCATGACCCCACTACTACACCACTTTTCACACCTCGAGAAGGGGCCCATCCGCCAACAGGCCAGTACTGTTCAGCTACGATCTTGCGGTGCACGCTGCGATGCGGATGAGGCCGCTAAAGCACGCCGCCGCATTGCCTTTGCCCGCGACTGGTAAGTGTCACGCGAATTATTGGAAGTGACCATTTTTCCGCACAGTACGGAGATATTGTCTTTCTCGTATGTAATAAGAAGATTGCTTATATTTAGGTAATCGCGTTTTTGTTGCCGCATAACCGCATAACAGAAAATCCCGTAGGTGCGGCAACTTCGACGAGAGCTTTATGGTTTAAGAAAACCTAGCGGCCGTTTTTCTCCGACTCAATGATAGCCAATGCCGTAATAAGGGATTTAGCCAAGGTCTCAGTTTTTAACTGGTTTCCGGCTTTAACATCAGAATTGTCAAGTATGGACCGAACTAAACACGCAGTTCCTGGGTATAACTCCTGGTCGAGGATAGCAAGGATTGACTCAAGAGTTCCCTTAAAATCGGACTCTGGATGCTGTTGTTTATCTACGTTGTTTTCGTCGAAATATCGAGACATGGACCCAAGCTTAGGTGACTCGAGTCCATGTGATCACTGAAAACAGGTGTCGAGGTCCACGGGCATAGCTGCACTTTGGCCGGTTAGCACCTGTGCCTGGTGAGCATCGGGGAGGGGGATGAGGAATTGAGGATGAACGCACCGAAAAGCCCCTCCGCGCGCAGCGAAGCACAACGGAGGGGCGCAACAGCAATACAGCTAGATGAACTGGCTATATGCAGGCAGGTCGAGGAAACCATTACCGGACAGCCCCAGCAGAATCACCGGGCCGGTCCCGGGCTCACCGGTGTGCTTGCGGGCCTCGGTGAGAGCCGCAGCAATGGCGTGATTGGACTCAGGAGCCGGCACAGTGCCCTCGGTTCGGGCAAAGAGCACGCCCGCGGCGAACGCGTCTTCCTGGGTGATCGCAGTAGCCTCGAGCAGGCCCAACTCCATGGCGTGGGAGACCATCGGGGACATTGCGTGATAACGCAGGCCACCAGCATGAATCGGGTCCGGGACGAAATCCTGGCCCAGGGTGTGCATCTTCAGCAAGGGGGTCATGCCGGCCACATCGCCGTGGTCGTAGCGGTACTCGCCCTTGGTCAGTGACGGGCACTTGGCCGGCTCGGCGGCCACAATGCGCGCGTCGGTAAGCCCCTGCAGGTTCGACCCGATGAACGGGAAGGTCAAGCCCGCCAGGTTAGAACCACCACCGGCGCACCCAACAACCATGTCCGGGCCGTCGATCTCGCCGAACATCTCCAGCTGCCGGATCGCCTCCTGGCCGATGATGGTCTGGTGCAGCATGACGTGGTTGAGCACCGAGCCCAGCGCGTAGCGAGCATTATCGCTGCCCATGGCCACCTCAATGGCCTCGGACACGGCCATCCCCAGCGACCCCGGGGTATCGGGGTGCTTGGCGAGGATATTGCGGCCCGCCTCGGTCAGATCCGACGGCGACGGGTGCACGGTAGCGCCGTAGACATCCATCAACATCCGTCGGTAGGGCTTGGAATCGTAGGAGGCGCGAACCTGCCAGACCTCCACGTCCTGCTCGAAGAACTGGCCGGCGAAGGCCAGTGAGGCGCCCCACTGGCCAGCGCCGGTCTCGGTGGTCAGCTTCTCAATGCCGTCGAGCTTGTTGTAGTAGGCCTGGGCAATCGAGGTATTGGGCTTGTGCGAACCGATCGGGGAGACCGACTCGTTCTTGTAGTAGATCCGAGCAGAGGTCCCCAGAGCCTTCTCCAACCGTGGCGCGCGGGCCAGCGGGGAAGGCCGCCAGATGGTGTAAATCTCGCGTACCGGTTCCGGGATCTCGATATAACGCTCGGTGGAAAACTCCTGCTCGCACAGGCCAGTGGCGAAAAGAGCCGACATTTCCTCGGCGGTAATGGGCTCTTTTGTGCCGGGGTTGAGGTGCGGCGGCATCGGCTCCGGGAAGTCCGCAGCGAGGTTGTACCAATGCGTCGGCATCAGTGACTCGGAAAGCACGGCCTTGGTCATCGGCTCGGCAGGCACGCTTGCATCATTAACGGGCGCTTGCGCGCTGGCTTCACTGGAGTGTGTCATGCCTTCCAGATTAACCCCGCAGCCGCACCTGTTAGCGGTAATTCCCAACCTCCGGCGCCATGAATTGCGCCGCGGATGTCCTCGGCCAGTTCAGCCGGGCCCCACGCCACTGCCGCCGCCCCCGGGGCCGAGACACAGCGGCACGCCGCGCCGGCATTATTCGCTGCAGTAATAAGCCGACCAAGCGGATTATCGGGGTCAATGCTCTTATCCCGGGTGCGGGTATCGACCCGGATAGTGGCCAGGCAGGCCGATACGTCGCCATGCCGAATATGTCCGGACAAGGCGCGCGCACGATCTGAGCTCCCCGCAGTTTCTTCCAGCCAGCGTGCGGCGCGTCCCTCGGTGGGGGCCTCACTATTGGCATCGACCTCGTGCCGGGCCCGAATCCACTCCACAACGCGGGTATCCGCGTCGGGAAGCGCCGCCAACGTCGGCACGCCAAAAGTCCGGCAGGCATCGGCGAAAAATCCGTGCCGATTCGCCGGGGCGCTACCGCCGGTCAGATCCGCCGAGCACAGTGCAGTCAACGCAACCTGGTCGGGCAACGGCAACTGGGTGACCGCACCATCGGCATGGTTGCACAGCAGCACATGGCCGGCCTTCGCGCGCAGCGCGGCGGTATAGGGGTAGAGGGGAACATGCTCGCCGACATGGGCGGCCTGGGCTTCTTGCAGTGCCGACGCGAGCCGCGCGCGGGCGGGAACATCGTCACGGTCGCCCCACAATTCATTGGCGGCCAAGGCGATAGCACTCTGCACAGCGGCGATATCGCCCAGGCCGCGCTGTGCGGGAATATCGGACTCGATGGTGATGTCCAGGCCAGCATCCATCCGTGGAATCACATGGATAATGTGCGCCAACGCCACCACAGCCGCAGCTACCGACGCCACCGGCTGCGGCAGATCCTCAGGAACGGACTCCGGCATATCCATGGTGTGCACTGACCCATTGCTGCGCACCGTGAGCGTGCCATCCTTAGTCGGCACCAGGGCGACGGCAGCCGAAACCGGCAGCGCAGCGGTGATCAGCATGCCGCCGGTGCGAGAGCATGGCTCGCCGATGAGCTCGATGCTGCCGGGTGCGTGGGCGGCTGCTGCGCCGGAGGGGAGCTGCCCATGTGGGGCAACGGCACCGAGCACTCGGTCCAGGGCGGGATGGCCGGTCATCGGGATCCTTTCCGTCGAATGCTGTTCACAAGCCCCGGATTATGGGGCCTCGATGTGGGCTTATGCTACCCGGTGTACGGGCCTTCTTTTGGTGGGGGAGTCTCGGGCACAATGGCGTCGCGCCAGCGCTCGTGGGGTGAGCCACGTAGTCTTAGGTGCATAAAAATCGTTCACCGATATTGGTGCGGCACCCACAACAAGGAGCGGTTATGAAGGACAAGTGGTACTACGACCCCAGCACCGGCGATGTCTTCCAAGGCAAGCAGAAGGGCTGGAATGACCGGATGGGCCCCTACGACACCGAAAAAGAAGCCCGCCACGCCATGGACCGAGTCAAGGCCAATAATGAAGCCGCCGACGACTGGGACGAAGCAGACGACAACTGGGGCGAACCGCCGCAGAAACTCTAGCTAGTCCCCGGAGGCGTGCCGACTATAGCTTCTTTTCCAGCTTGCGGTACGCCTTTTCGATGCCCTTCATACGCTCCTTATAGTCGGACAGTGCAGCCAGGCCATCGGCGTATTCAATCTGGTACAGCACCCCGTAGCCAAAAGTGTCCTGGCCCAGCCGGTGCGCCCGACGGGCCTTGCGTAGCAACACCTCACGGGCAGTCACCGTGTCCTGGAAATCTCCCAGCGAAGACTGCATTTCCTTGCAGGCCTTATACAGGCTCTTCGTTTTCAACCCAGCTCCACCAGCAGCTTCGGCGGAGTAGCGCAGTTTCTTCGCGGCCTTACGCACATCGTGGAACCGTTCCTCACGGTCCTGGCGCGACAGCTCAGTATTGCCCCAGTCGGACATGGCCTTCTTATGCCGTTTCATCAGCTTGCGGTAGGCCTGGGCAAGGTGCTTTGCCAGAACCGCAGCGGTGTCCTCTGTCTTGACTGGCTGGTGTGCCTTTTTCTCCTTCGGCTCGGCCTCCGCCTCGGGCTGCTCGGCCTCCTCCTCTGGTTGCTCGGCTGGCGTGGCGTCTTCTTCAGCTTCACCAGGGTGCTCGAGCACCGGCGGGTCAGCGAGCAACGCGTCGAGTTCGTCGAGCAGATTGAGGTAGCGATCCGAGTCCAACGCGGCAATGACATGACGGTGCGCACGGGTGTACTCCCGACGCATATCCGCAGCTAGAGCCTCACGAATCGACGGGTCGATACCTTCGGCCTCTTCACGAGTCATCAGGTTTTCGAAGCGTTCGGCAACCACTTCGGCGTCGCGGGCCACACCAAGGATTCCGGCAAGAGCCTTCAGTTCATGCTCGACAAGCTCGAGGCGCTGGCCACCAAGAATCCCGTGGAAGGTCTGCAGGTGCGAGCGCAGCTCCCGGGTAGCCACCCGCATCTGGTGCACCGAATCCCACTCATCGCGGCGAACCAGCGGATCTGTTTCCAGTAGCTTGTCGCGGTTAGCAGCCAGGGCGTCGACAACAGTGCGTGCCGCAGTGCCCTTCGGCGGCGGCGTGGGCGACTGCGGCTGCGGCACATTATCGACAGAGTCACCCAGGGCAGCGGCTAATTTCGACGGGCTCGCCTCATCGCTGGCCCCAGCGCCGAGGAACACATCGTGGGCATGGGTCAGCATCATCTCGCCGCGCTCAGTGCCGGCGATATCGCCAACCAGCTCTAACTCCCATTCCCGCCACGAGGTTTCCTGCCCACCAGGCAGCAGTGAACGAGCGGTGACATGGTCATCACAAAACTCCGCGATCACCGCACCGGATGCATCACGAAGCAGGTAAATATGGCGGGAATTATTAACCTCAGCGATAGGGTCCAGCCTGTGGTTGCGCACCATCGCGCGCACCGGGCCGAGCACCTCCGCTGGTGCCGGGTCGTCGGGATTGCCCAGTGGCGCGCCCAACTCCATCCGGCCCTTACCGGCTGGGGTTTTAAGGTGCCAGCCCTCATCAGAACCACCGGTACGCCGCCGCAGCGTGCGCTTAGCGCGGGTCAACACCAAATCCTCGGTGTCGTAGTAGACCGCAGAGAGCTCAATAATCTCTGGCTCATCGGCGGAGACCACCTCAGCAAGGGCGGTCAACGTCGGTACCGTGATGTCGTCAGCTACAGAGAACTTCGCTTCAATTTCCAGAGACTGCGTGGTGCTCATGCCAGCAATATTACCGGTCAGCCGGACATTGAGGGCCCGTCACAGCATAAGGGTGGATTACTCGGCGAAAGTGTGGTCTGCGGTGGGGAAGTCGCCAGCCTCGACCTGTTCCCGGTACACCCGGGCGCCCTGGCTCATCAATGCGCCAACTTCAGCGAAGGTTTTCGCAAAACTCGGCCGACGGCCACCAGCGGGCACCGCCAACATGTCCTGCCAGACCAACACCTGGGCATCGCAATCAGGACCAGCGCCAATTCCCACCGTCGGAATGCCCAACTCCTTGGTGATCTCAGCTGCCAGCGGGCCAGGCACCATCTCCAGCACCACCGCAGAGGCACCGGCATCTTGTACCGCCAGTGCGTCGGCACGCAACGCCTCAGCCCCCGCACCGCGACCCTGCACCTTGAAACCGCCAAGATTATGTACCGACTGCGGCGTAAAACCGATATGAGCCATGACCGGAATGCCCGCGGCAACTAGCGCGCGAATACGCTCAGCCATCCGCACGCCGCCCTCGATCTTGATCATGTGCGCGCCGGACTTGGCCATCATGGTCGTCGCGCTGCGCACCGCCTGCTCGTCGGAAGCCTCATACGTGCCAAAAGGAAGGTCAGCGACAACGAGAGCCTTCGGCGCGCCGCGAACCACCGCGCGGGCCAACGGAATCATTTCATCAAGAGTGACCTCGGCAGTCGTAGCGCAGCCATAGATGACATTCGCTGCGGAATCCCCGACTAACAACACCTCAATATCGGCATCGGAAAAAGCCTGGGCAGAGCTGTAGTCGTAGGCCGTGAGCATCGCCCACCGGCGACCCTCCGACTTCCACCGAGCGAGGTCATCAACACGGGTCTGCTTAGCGCTCATGGTCATAGACTATTCCACGCATGTCCGATTCGCGGCTATCGTCGGAAGATATGAACCGCCAACAGGAATTCGTCCTGCGCACGATCGAAGAAAGAGACATCCGATTCATTCGGCTGTGGTTCACCGACATCCAGGGCTACTTAAAGTCCGTTGCGGTGGCACCGGCTGAGCTCGAAGGGGCATTTACCGAGGGCATCGGCTTCGACGGCTCCGCCATCGAGGGTTTTTCCCGCGTCTCCGAGGCCGACACCATCGCCCGGCCCGACCCGTCGACCTTCCAGATCCTGCCGTGGCGCGATGGCGCCGAAGAACCCGACTCCGCCCGCATCTACTGCGATATCACCATGCCCGACGGCCAGCCCAGCTGGGCTGACCCGCGCCACGTGCTGCGTGGCCAAGTGCAAGCCGCAGCCGATATGGGATTCGTGCCCTATATCCACCCCGAGATCGAGTTCTTCCTCGTCGATTCGCTCGACACGGGCGGCAACCCGCCGGTGCCCGCCGATAATGGCGGCTATTTCGACCAGGCCGTGCACGAAAAAGCCCCCAACTTCCGACGGGAGGCCATCTCCGCGCTGGAAGCCATGGGCATCCAGGTGGAGTACTCGCACCACGAGGGCGCTCCCGGCCAGCAGGAAATCGACCTGCGCTATGCCGACGCCATCACTATGGCGGACAACATCATGACCCTGCGCCACCTCATCAAACGGGTGGCGATGAGCAATAACGTCCGCGCCACTTTCATGCCGAAGCCGTTCGCGGACCAGCCCGGCTCGGCGATGCACACCCACTTCTCCTTATTTGAGGGCGATGAAAACGCTTTCCATGACCCCGATGATGAGGACCAGCTGTCGCCGACTGCCCGGAAGTTCATTGCCGGCATCCTCACCCACGCCCACGAAATCTCGGCGGTCACGAACCAATGGGTGAACTCCTATAAGCGCATCGTTTTCGGTGAGGAAGCCCCCACCGCTGCGTCGTGGGGCATGGCGAACCGCTCGGCCCTGGTGCGAGTACCCATGTATTCCCCGGGTAAAGCCAGTTCCCGCCGGGTGGAGGTACGCTCCATAGACTCCGCGTGTAACCCGTACTTGGCCTACGCGGTGGTGCTAGCAGCCGGGCTGAAAGGCATCCGTGAGGACTACGTGCTGCCGGCCCAGGCTGAGGACAATATTTCTCAGATGACCCGCCGGGAGCGCCGCGCGCTGGGCTACCGTGACTTGCCGACCAGCCTCGACCAGGCACTGAAGCAGATGGAACGTTCGGACTTGGTCGCCGAGACGCTAGGCGAGCACGTGTACGAATTTTTCCTGCGCAATAAGTGGCGCGAGTGCCGCGATTACCAGAGCCAGGTCACCCCCTGGGAGCTGCGCGCCAATCTCGACTACTGACCAACGCCCGCCAACCAGCCAAGGACTGTAGGCAAGCACCCGTTATGTCGAATCGACCCCGTACTTCGCGTTCTGCCGTACCCACCCCAGCTCAGCTAGGCCTGGATGGGGGTGAACGGGCACGCACAGATCTGCGCGATCTCGGCTGGTACGACGAAAACAGCCTTGAGCTGCTGTGGGGGCTTGCTGGCGCTTCAGACCCGAACCTGGCGCTGACGGCACTGATTCGGTTGAAGCAGCAGCTGCATGAGCCTGCCGACGAGGACGCTGTCCCGACGTGGGCGCAGTGGGACAGCCTCGACGCCGCGATGCGCAATACTGTGGCGCTGCGCACCCGCATATTCGCGTTATTAGGCGGCAGTACAGCCTTAGGTGATCATCTCATCGCCAACCCCACCACATGGACGTTGCTGATGGCAGATCTGCCTACGCGAGGTGATCTGTACCGGGAGATGCTCACAGCGGTCGAGGCAAGCCCTGAAGAACCGGAGCTTACCGACGATGATTCCGTGGCTGCTGCCGAGGAGTTAGACGCCCGGCCACTGCCGGAAAGCTCGCCCGACCTTGAGGGACCAGGGCTATACCGCGCCGGGCTTACCGGTGTGGAGGCCGAGCGCGCGATGAAGCGGTCCTACCGCAATCTGATGATGCGGATCGCGGCGGCGGATCTGGCTGGTACCTCCCCGCGCGGTCCACGACGGCCAGGCCAGCCGCCGGTACCATTTCGCGATCTCACCCGGTCGTTGTCGGACCTGGCCGACGCGGCACTGACCGCCTCCCTGGCGGTCGCGGTGGCGACGACATACCCGAATAAGCCGGTCTCGACGCGCCTGGCGGTATTGGCGATGGGCAAGTGTGGTGCCCAGGAGCTCAATTACATCTCCGATGTGGATGTCATTTTCGTCGCAGAACCAGCCGATAACCGTGCTACTCGGCTTGCCAGCGAGTTCATCCGGGTCTCGTGTAAGTGCTTCTTCGAAGTCGATGCCGCCCTGCGCCCGGAGGGTAAGTCCGGTGCTTTGGTGCGCACCCTTGATTCGCATGTGGCGTACTACAAGCGCTGGGCGCATACCTGGGAGTTCCAGGCGCTGCTGAAAGCCCGGCCGATGACTGGCGATATGACCCTGGCGCGCGATTATGTCGACACGTTGTCTCCGATGGTGTGGACCGCTTCCCAGCGGGATTCTTTCGTCGAGGATGTGCAGGCGATGCGTTTGCGCGTGATCGACAACGTGCCTGAAGATATGCGCTCCCGGGAGCTCAAGCTGGGCCCGGGTGGGCTGCGTGATGTCGAGTTCGCGGTGCAGTTGCTGCAGATGGTGCATGGCCGCTATGACGAGTCTTTGCGCGTCACCGCCACTGTGGAGGCACTCGATGCGCTCATTGAGGGCGGCTTTATTGGCCGCGATGACGGTTCTTCGTTAATTGAGTGCTACGAGCTGATGCGTTTGCTTGAGCACCGCCTGCAGTTACAGAAAATGCGGCGTACGCATACCCTGCCCGCCCCGGATGATGAGGCGTGTCTGCGCTGGCTTTCGCGCTCTGCTGGGGTGGTGGCCAAGGGCAGCGATAATTCGGTCGCCGCTCTTAATCGGGTGGTTAAGTCCACCGCGGTGCAGATTCGTAGCCTGCACAATAAGTTGTTCTACCGCCCGCTGCTTAATTCTGTTGTTGAGCAGGATATCGGCACGTTGCAGCTGTCTGCCGAAGCCGCGAAACGTCAGTTGGCGGTGCTGGGCTATAACTACCCCGACCGTGCTTTCGAGCACTTAACGGCGTTGGCCTCTGGTGGTTCCCGCAAGGCCCGGATTCAGGCGATGCTGCTGCCGACGTTGATGGAGTGGCTGTCTGGCACCCCGGACCCGGATGCTGGGTTGCTCAACTACCGAAAGCTTTCCGACGCGCTGCACGAAAAACCGTGGTTTTTGCGCATGTTGCGTGATGAGGGCATCGTCGGCCGGCGTTTGATGCATGTGCTCGGCACTTCGCCGTACGTGTCGAAGTTGTTGTTGACCGCGCCGGATTCGGTGAAGCTTTTCGGTGATGGGGCTAATGGCCCGAAGCTGCGTGAGGCTAATCCGGAGACGGTGAGCCGTTCTTTGGTGTCGGCGGCCGCGCGCCATTCCGACCCGGATCGGGCGATTGCGGTGGCCCGGGCGTTGCGCCGTGCGGAGCTGGCTCGGGTAGCTAGCGCGGACATGCTCGGCATGATGGATGTGCGCGAAGTGTGTGACTCCTTGTCGAAGGTGTGGGATGCGGTTCTGGAGGCGGCGTTGTCCGCAGAGATCCGCGGTTGGCAATTGCAGCACCCCGACGAGCCAGTCCCGGCAGCGATGAGTGTGATCGGCATGGGTCGTCTCGGTGGCGCGGAGCTGGGCTATGGCTCCGATGCTGATGTGATGATGGTGTGCGATGTGAACCGCGATGAGGACGGCAATCCGGTTGTCGACGAGTCAGATGCGGTGCGCTGGGCCACGGGTATTTGTGACCGGTTGCGTCGTCGCCTGGCTAAGCCCTCCCAGGACCCGCCGTTGGAGGTGGACCTGGATCTGCGCCCAGAGGGGCGTTCGGGTGCGACGGTGCGCACGCTGGATAGTTATGTGAAGTACTACCAGCGTTGGGGTGAGACCTGGGAACTGCAGGCTTTGCTGCGCGCGACCTGGATCGCCGGCGACCGTGACCTGGGTATCCGTTTCTTGCACGCCATCGATCCGCTGCGCTACCCGGAGCAGGGGGCTAGTGCGAAAACTGTGCAGGAAGTGCGTCGAATGAAGGCGCGTGTCGATAATGAGCGTTTGCCGCGGGGCGCGAATCGTCGCACGCACACCAAGCTCGGTTATGGTGCGCTGACGGATATTGAGTGGACTGTGCAGCTACTGACTCTGCAGCATGCGCATACGGTCCCGGGGTTGCATGAGACGTCGACGCTGAAGTGTTTGGACGCCCTGGAGGAGGCTGAGGTGCTCAGCGCTGAGGACGTGGCGGACCTACGTGATGGTTGGTTGACGGCCACCCGGGCCCGTAATGCGTTGGTCCTGGCGCGCGGTAAGCGCACCGATCAGCTGCCGCAGCCGGGGCCGCAGTTGGCTCCTGTAGCGGGTGCTGCTGGTTGGGACCACACTGATTCGGCGGGCTTTATGGAGAACTATCTTCGCGTTTCCCGACATGCTCGTCGGGTCGTGGATCGGGTCTTCTGGGGCGAGGAAGATCCGGGGTATCACTAGGTCACGCTGCTAATACCAACTGGACTGGCAGCCCCGTTGTCGGGTTAGACTGGCCACGATGACCACCTCAAGCTCTCGCGCGCACACGCCGGCCCGCCCCCGGCGTGGCAGCCGCATGCTGCGAGTAGTCCCCACCGTGTTGGTCATCGCCGCGACTGTGCTGACCGGAGCGGTCGGCATCAACCTAGCCACCGGCCACACTGAACCCTATGAGGCCGCCGTGGACGCCCAGGTCCGCCGCGAGCGGGGCCTGCCTGAGGAGCAGGTCCGCAGCATCGTCGATAATTATGTCGATAGCGTGCGTCTGCCGCACCCGCGTGATGAAGAGCTTGTCGGGCTTATCGCCAAGGAAAAGCAGCCCGACGCTGAGGCTGTGCGGGCAGCTGTGGATACCCAGCTCGACGAGTGGAACCTCACTCCTGATGGCACCTTGGCGCGCAATAATTGCCCGCTGCAGGCTAAGGCGTGTGTTGACCTGGAAAACCGGCTGGCTTGGCTGCAGCAAGACGGCAAGGTGACCTATGGGCCGGTGCCCACAATTGGTGGCACTGTGGTTGATCCCACCCCGCGTGGCACGTTCACTGTGGTGTGGAAGAAGATCGACGACTACAGCAGGGCCTATGAGGTCGATATCCCGTTTTCGGTGTACTTCACCGATAACGGCATTGCCTTCCATGAGGGCGCTCTTGATGAGCATTCCCATGGCTGTTTGCATCTAGCCCACCGGGATGCGCCGACGTTTTTTGATCGGCTTGAGGAAGGCGACACCGTCGTCGTCATGTAATCGCCGGTACCGCTTGGTCTGTTTATTGCCGCGGTACGTGTGTCGATCCTACCTGCCCGCAGCGTCGGCAAGCCTCTCTAGTAGCTGCTGTGACCACTGTTCACGCGCCATTTTTTCGGTGGGGCAGGACTGTCTGATGGGGGATGGGGGAGGCTATTTATTTGATTGATAGACCGCTTGGTCTGTAGCGTGCTAGCATCAGCCCAACCCGCGGACGCCGGCACCGGCCCGCGAGACTTATCGCCTGATTACACGAAATGGACACCATGACCACTCCCACTGCTGACCGCACCGCACCGTTCTCAGCCACCGTGCTGGGCGTGCCGCGCATTGGCCCTCACCGTGAACTCAAAAAGGTCATCGAGGCCTACTGGGCCGGCCGCACCGACGCCAGCGAAGTACTGTCCGTGCGCGACCAGCTAAGCCGCGACGCCCGCAACCAGCTCGTCGAAGCCGGCCACGACTCCGTGCCCGTGGGCGTGCACTCCCTCTACGACCAGGTGCTCGACACCGTGCAACTATTCGGCGCGCACACCGACCGGCACACCACCGACAGCGACGGCAAACCGCTGGAACCAATCCAGGCCTATTTCGCCGCCGCCCGCGGCAACGCCCAGGTAGCGCCGCTGGAGATGACGAAGTGGTTCGACACCAACTACCACTACATCGTGCCGGAGCTCTCCGCGGCGACCAGCTTCTCGCTGCACCCCGAACCGCTGCTGGCTGAGGTCCGCGAGGCCATCGCCGACGGTGTGCCCGCCCGCCCCGTCGTCATCGGCCCGCTGACCTTCCTGCTGCTGTCCAAGGGCACCGACGAAGGCTTCGACCCCCTCGACAAACTCGAAGAGCTGCTGCCGCACTACGTCACCTTGCTGTCGCGCCTGAAAACCGCTGGCGCCCAGTGGGTGCAGATCGACGAACCCATCCTGGTTCAAGACCGCACCGACGCCGAACTCGACGCTGCCCGCCGCGCCCTGGCCACCCTCGGCAACGCCACCGACCGGCCCAATATCGTCGTCGCCACCTACTTCGACGATGCCGGTGAGTCCCTGCCGGTGCTTGCCGACGCCCCGGTCGAAGCCGTCGCCCTTGATTTAGTCGCCGGCACCGTGCCCGAACAGCTACCCGCTGGTTTCGCGAATAAGACCCTGCTGGCCGGTGTTGTCGAAGGCCGCAATGTGTGGCGCACCGATATCGAAGCCGCCCTGGAGACCCTGCGGGGACTGCGTGACCAGGTCGGGTCGCTGGCAGTGTCGACCTCCTGTTCGCTGCTGCACGTGCCCTACGCCCTCGACGTCGAAGAAGCCCTGCTGGCTCATGACGAACTGCTCATCAAGCGCCTAGCCTTCGCCAAGGAGAAGATCGCCGAGGTCGCCGCCCTGGCCACGGCCCTGGCCGGGCAGCCCGGCGCTGAGGAAGAACTCATCGGCGAGGCGCTGGAGCTCTCCCGCGCCGCTAAGAAGTCCTTCGACGAGGACCCGCGCGTACACAACACGCAGGTCCAGGACCGTGTTGCGGCCATTACCGACGCCGACGCCACCCGCGCCCCCTTCGCCGAGCGCAAGAAGGCCCAGGACGCAGCCCACCCGCTGCCGCCCATCCCGACCACCACCATCGGTTCCTTCCCGCAGACCCCCTCGCTGCGCCAGGCCCGCGCCGACCTGCGCAATGGCGCAATCACGCAGGCCGAGTACGAAGAGCAGATGCGTGCCGAGGTCAAAAACGTCATCGAGCTGCAAGAAGACATCGGACTCGACGTGCTGGTGCACGGTGAACCAGAGCGCAACGATATGGTGCAGTACTTCGCCGAGCAGCTCGATGGTTATGCCGCCACCCAGCTGGCCTGGGTCCAGTCCTACGGCACCCGGTGTGTGCGTCCGCCGATCCTCTTCGGCGATGTCTCCCGCCCCGAGCCGATGACCGTGCCGTGGTCCAAGTACGCCCAGTCGCTGACCGACCGCCCAGTCAAGGGCATGCTCACCGGCCCGGTCACCATGCTGGCCTGGTCCTTCGTGCGCGAAGACATCCCGCTGGCGACCACCGCGAACCAGGTTGCCCTGGCCATCCGCGATGAGGTTGTTGACCTCGAAGCCGCCGGGCTGCCGATCATCCAGGTCGACGAGCCGGCCCTGCGTGAGCTGCTGCCGCTCAAGGCCGCTGACCAGCCCGCATATCTCGACTGGTCTGTGAAGTCGTTCCGCATCGCCACCTCTGGTGTGCGTGATGAGACCGCCATCCACACCCACATGTGCTACTCCGAGTTCGGGGTGCTTCTTGAAGCCATCGAGGCCCTCGATGCTGATTCGACCTCCATTGAGGCCGCCCGTTCCACCATGGAACTAGTCGACGACCTCAAACAGGCCGGTGGGTTCAACCTGGGCCTGGGCCCGGGCATCTACGATATCCACTCACCGCGCGTGCCCAGCGTGGAAGAAATGGCCCAGGCGCTGCGCAGCGCATCCGAGGCCATCGCCATCGACGTACTCTGGGCCAACCCGGACTGTGGTCTTAAGACCCGTAAGCCGGATGAGTCCACCCCGTCGCTACGCAACCTGGTTGCTGCCGCCCACCAGGTACGTGCAGAACTGACCGCCTAAATAGCGGTTCACCGCGCAAAAAGGCGCGGGTAGCGGGCTTCACACAAGCCTGCCACCCGCGCCTTTTGCCTCGCCTAGGTGCTATAGCGCCCGGGTCGAGGAGTACTCGCGCACCTGCGCGGCATCGACCCACGTGACTTCGGCACAGATATCGTGCGCCAGCAGGTCAGCGGGGTCGTGCACGAATACCCGCACTGGCCCGGCCGCCCCGCACAGCAGTTTCTCGATATGTATCCGCGCCACCCGACTAATCGAACGCACCTCCACTAAATCCAGGAATAGTGTGGTGCGCTGATAAGCGCCGTCGGTAACAGCACGGTCAATGGACTCGTAGGAGGCGAAGTCAATATCGCCGTAGAGCCGCAGCAGGGTGGTGTCGCGCACACCGTCGTCATCGAAGTCCACAACAGCACGGTTGCGTAGGGCACCGGTGGGCCGGCCGGTGATGCGCATCATATGCAGGCCAAGCTCCTGCGAGGCGGTCTGGAAAAAACGGGCGCCGCGCAGGGAGGTGCCCACCTCGTCAAGCCGTGGGCTGAAAGTAGCAATGGCCATCTGGCCTGGGATAACCCCCAGGATGCCGCCGGACACCCCGGATTTGGCTGGGATACCCACAGTATTCATCCAGGAACCCGCCGAGTCGTACATGCCGCAGGTCGACATCACTGACAGCACCCACTGCACAGTCTCGCCGCGCAGCACCCGTTCACCACTGACCGGGTTAATGCCGCCGGATGCCAGGGTGGCGCCGATCATCGCCAGGTCACGCACGCTGAGCATGATGGAGCACTGTCGGCAGTAGCCTTCGTAGACATCACGCGGGTTGCCTTCAATGGTGTCCGCAGAGCGCAGCAGGTTGGCGATGGCGAGGTTGCGGTAGTTATTGGCGATTTCGTCGGCGGCGAGTTCATCGTCGACCCGCAGCTGCCGCCCGGCCAGTCGGGATAGCCCGTCGAGGATGAGCTGATGTGGGTCATCGCTGGAGCACTCATGAATGCGGTCATGCAACATGCCGTGCACGGTGAGCGCGCCGGCATTAATCATGGGGTTGACCGGCCGGCCGGTGCGGGAGAGCGCAATGGAGTTGAACGCTTCCCCGGACGGTTCGACGCCGACGCGGCGCAGCACCTCGTGCAGGCCAAGTTCCTCAATAGCCAGGCCGTAGACCAGGGGCTTTGAGATGGATTGGATGGAAAATTCGTGCTCACAGTCGCCGAAGGGGTACAGGTCACCGTCGGGCGTGGTCACGGCTGTGGCCCATAGTTCGGGGTCGACGGTAGCCAGGCAAGGGATGTAGTCAGCATTGGCGCCGTCAGTCACCGCGCGGCAACGTTCGGTGATCTCGCCGATGGTGTCTCGGAAGGGCGATGAGGTGATGCGATCGGTCATGGTGTGCACAGAATAAAGCACCACAAAAAACGCGGTTGGTTACGGCTCCAATACCGTTGCTTGCCGACGGTGCGTGCTGCGCGCCCGCACAGTAGCCGCTACCAGCCCGCACATTCCCAACGCCCATACCGCACCCATGGCAATAAACGCCATCCGGAAATCAGCCCAGGTGTAGTCCCGGCCCTCGGCACTGATATCAAGCAGCAGGCCAATACCTTGGGCGGCGAGCATAGTGGCGGTAAACCCGCCCATATTGGCCAGGCCAGTAGCGGCCGCGATGACACTGCGGTCGACTTGTTCACGCACCGTATCGAATCCAGTATTGGCCACGGGGGTCAGCACAGCGACGACCACGATAAGCACAGTCGTGGCGGTAATACCGCGCGGAGTGTCGGCGGCGAAAAACCAGATCCAGCCAGCAGTCATCACCGTCGGCAAGCTGATAGCTGCGACGAACCGGTTGCTGCCCAAGCGGGCGGAAAGAATGCCCATAAACGGCCCCGTGAGCACCGATGCGATGGTGAAAGCAACCAGAACAGAGCTGGCCTGGGCAGGAGTGAACCCTTGGCCGAGATTCATCAGCGGCATGCCCCACAGCAGCGTGAACGTGCCCATAGACATCAGGCCCACCCAGTGGGTGAAGAAACCCTGCCAGCACGCCGGGTGACTGATGACTTTCCGCAGCCGGCCAAGGATAGGGGTCGGCTCGACAGTGAGCGTGCCAGCGGGGGTGTCCCGCACAGCAACCCAGGCCAATACGCCCACCAGCGCACCGACACCGGCCAGGGTGGCGAAAGCAGCAGTCCACCCCGTGGCGTGCAATAAAGCCAGGAAAGGCACCGCGGAGAAGAACTGCCCGGATTGGCCGAGGGCCGCAGTGAGCTGGGACATCAGCGGGGTGCGCCGCATATCGAACCAGAACGGCAACAGGCGCATCACAGACAGAAACGCGGTGGCATCACCGGCACCGATGGGGATGCGTGCGGCAATAGCTATGGGGTAGGAGGTGGCCAGGGCCAGGATGAGTTGCCCGGCGGCCATGACCAGCGCCCCATAAACAAGGCAGCGGCGCGGCCCGATCCGGTCGATGAGCATGCCGGCGGGAATCTGCGCCAAGGCGTAGGCACCGACCTGGACCGCGGTGAATACGGCGAGGCGGGAGGCGTCGATATGGAAACGGTCGATGGCTTCGACACCGGCAACGCCGAATGAGGTACGGCCGACGATGGCGACAACATACAGCGCGGTCGCCATGCCCCACACGGTAAGCGCCCGCCCTGGGTGGGCGGTGCCAGCGCGCCTCGTGGTGCTCACCAGTGCTCAGTCCTCCTTGGGCCGTTCAACCAATCGACCGATTCAGGGTACTGCCGCAGCCGACGCGTTGGTGCTTGACCCGTTGCTCACCTCAGGGCGCAGTGGAGCTAGTACCCTAAACCCGTGGACTATATTTCAACTCGGGACCCCCAGGCCGTACCTGCTTCCTTCTGCGACATTCTCCTCGGTGGACTTGCCGCCGATGGTGGCTTGTATCTGCCGCAGGAATACCCGCAGGTTGATGATGCGACATTGAGCCGATGGCGTCAGCTGCTTACCGACGATGGTTATGCCGCGCTGGCCGCCGACGTGCTGAAACTATTCATCGACGACATTCCGGCTGACGATATCGACGCCATTGCGCGCCGGGCCTACCGCACCCCGGTGTTTTCCGATGAACAGATCGTCCCCGTCAGTGAACTGGAGGACGGCCTGTATATCGGGCATTTGTCGATGGGCCCCACCGCCGCGTTTAAGGACATGGCGATGCAGCTGCTCGGCGAGCTATTCGAGTATGAGCTTGACCGCCGCCAGCAGACCCTCAATATCTTGGGTGCGACCTCTGGCGATACTGGTTCTTCGGCCGAGTACGCGATGCGTGGCCGCACCGGTATCCGCGTGTTCATGCTGACCCCCGCGGGCCGGATGACTCCGTTCCAGCAGGCCCAGATGTTTGGCCTCGATGATCCGAATATCTTCAATATCGCCCTCGATGGTGTCTTCGACGACTGCCAGGACGTGGTCAAGGCTGTATCTGCCGACGCTGAGTTCAAACGCGAACACCGCATCGGTGCGGTGAACTCGATCAACTGGGCCCGCCTGATGGCCCAGGTTGTCTACTACATTTCCTGCTGGATTCGGGTGACTGAGGCCAATACTGAGCAGGTCAGTTTCTCGGTGCCCACCGGCAATTTCGGCGATATTTGTGCCGGCCATATCGCGAAGTCCATGGGTGTTCCCATCGACCGCCTCATTGTCGCCACCAATGAAAACGATGTGCTCGACGAGTTCTTCCGCACCGGCAATTACCGGGTGCGTTCCTCGGCGGAGACTGAGGCCACCTCCTCGCCGTCCATGGATATTTCCCGGGCATCGAATTTTGAGCGGTTCATTTTTGACCTGCTAGGCCGCGATGCTGAGCGGACGAAGGAACTGTTCGGCGAGAAGGTGCCCCAGGGCGGATTCTCGCTCTCCGCGGAGCGCGTGTTCGCTGAGGCCTCGTCGGTGCATGGCTTCATGTCCGGCAAGTCCACGCACACCAACCGCGTAGACACCATCGGTGACCTGCATAAGCGCCTAGGCGTGCTGGTGGACCCGCACACCGCAGACGGCATTTATGTGGCCAAGGGACTGCGGGAACAGGTCGCCACCCCCATTATTTGCCTCGAGACCGCCCTGCCGGTGAAATTCTCCGAAACCATCGTCGAGGCCACCGGCGCGGAGCCGGATGTGCCGGAGCGTTTCGCCGACATCATGAATGCCGGCCGGCACGTCACCGACCTGCCCAATGATGCTGCTGCGGTGAAGAAGTTCATCTCCGAGTCCATCGCGGAGACCGAGGTGCGGTAGTTCCCCGGATACCCCAACACCCCGCAGGTATTGCCTGCGGGGTGTTGTCGATCTGTGCCCAGTGTGGTGCCTAGTCGTCGAACTCGATCGGGACCTCAACAACGTCGATGAAGCCATTGCGGTGGTCGCCGAATACCTTCACCGAGCAGTTTTCTTCACCACAGGTGATCTCGTCACCATTCATGTCCTGGCCGGACTGGGTGGCGCTGAGCTTGAGGACCACAGCACCATCGTCCGGGATGGACTCGGTGGCGGAGTCGCTCTGGTTGGTCAGCCACAGTTGCTTATTTTCCTCGCCGTGCGCACCAAGACAGACCGGCACATTGGCATCGCCTTCGGTCTTATCGGTGCACACCGCCACGTAGTAGCCCATTTCCGGGTCGAGGCCGGAAAGTTTGAGGGTCAGTTCTTCACCATCGGTGAGGTCATCGGCGGGGCTGACACTAAGCGTGACCGCGCCGTCTTCGGAGTCAGCGGTCGCGGAAGTGGCCGCGGAATCGGCCGCAGTGGCCTGCTCTTCGGCGTTATCGTCGGAACAACCAACGGCGATGAGCGATGCGGATACGGCCAGGACAGCACCGGTGGTGCGCAGCAAGCGGGACATATTTTCTCCCAGGGTCGTGGTTGGAATAGGGGCTAGATATCTTCGTCGGCAGTATCGGTGTCGTTGTGCTTCTTCCGTCCCAACAGCCAGGCAACCAGGCCGACGATGGCGCCGCCGACGAGGGCACCGAGCAGACCAATCCAGAATGCGGTCATCCCGGACACCGAGTTGGCCTGCGCGATATCGACATCTTCGGCCCCATCGGAGTCAATGGAGCCACGCTTGCGGTCCTTATCGGCGGCCTTCTTCTCTTCTTCGGCGGCGCGCTTGCGGGCGGCATCCTTTTCAGCCTTCGTGCCGGCAACAGTGATATCGACCGCTGCGTCCTGGGAACGGTCCGAGGAACCGTGGGCGGCGAAGGTGAAAATGGCGCACTGGTTATCAATGCAGTTACCGGCGGGGAAGACCGCTTCGATATTCAGGGTGGTCGACCAGGCACCGTTTGCGCTCATCTCGGAGGTGCGGATGAACTTGGTGTCGCCGAAAACAGTGGCGTCGACATGAGAGAACTTCGACTTCTCGGCAACACCGACGTAGATGCCGGGGCCCGTGGTGGCAAAGCCAGTACCGGAAACAGTCACCGCAGTCTTGCCGGAGGCTTTGATAGTCGTCGGGTTGGCGGTGACGGAGATATTGCCGTTGGTGCTGCCAGAGCTGTCCGAGTCCGACGTCGCAGCCGAACCGGTATTGCTGTAATTACCGCCGCTGGTGCCGCCACCAGTGGAGCCGGAAACAGTCGGGGAACCGCCCGAAGCAGCCGGGGCGACACCTCCCTTGAAGCCCACCGGGGTGGCGGTGTCCTGGGAACGGTCAGACGAACCATGTGCGGCCAGGGTGTAGATGGCGCACTGGGTTTTCATGCAGTCGGTGGAGCCGAACTTAGCCTGGACGGGCAGGCTGATGGAGAAGGAACCATCGGAGTTCAGCTTGCCGTTATTGCGGGAAAGCCACGTGGTGTCAGGGCCGAAGGCGTCCTGATTGGTGGGGCTGAAATTATCCATCGCGGCGATGCCGACGTAGATGCCGTTGCCGCTGGTCTTAAAGCCACGCCCGGAGACCTGCACGGTCTGCCCGGAGGGGGAGAGGTCGGTGGTGGGCGATACGCTCACCGACGCCCCAGAGGAGGACGTGGCGCCACCGGAGCCACCAGTGGTGCCGCCGCCGCTATTACCAGCGTTCCCGCCACCGTTACCGGCCGGGCTGGACGGGGTTGCGCCGGCAGCGAAGGAGATCGGCTTCCACACATCCTGGCTGCGGTCCACCAGGTTGGGGAAGGCGGTGAAGGAGGCGACGTAGCACTTGACTTCGCGGCAGTCAGTCTCACCGAAAACAACATCGACCGGCAGTTCGGTGCGGAAAGAACCGGAATCATCCGGGGTGACCTTGACGGCTTCACCATAGGTCTGCGGGTAGCCGGAGGAGGGGCGCTCAATGGTCTGGGTGATATACACGCCATCACCGGGCCGGTAGCCGGTACCAGTGACAGTGATCTTCTCACCGTCGGAAAGCCCAGTGTCCTTCGATAAGGACATATCGAGGCTCTCATTGGGCTCGTCATTGCCCGGCAACCACTCGCGCGGATTGAGTTTTCCGAGATCGGGCAGCATATCGCTGGACCCGGAGGAGCTACCCGGCATCTGCTGGGCGCTGGCGGGAGCGGCGGCCAGAGGAAGGCCGGTGATCAGAGTCAGTGCTGCAACAGCGCCGAGTGCGCGAGTGCGGAACCGATGATGAAGACGGGACATAGGCGCGCTTCGCTCCCTTTTAAGCATCTCGATGGTAGGTCAACTGAAGCTAGCCTAAACCACGGTGTGCGCGCAGCCAACCAGATACGAAGGCTGTGCCGACGCTATGGGCACAAGCCCCGCCTAGACCCGCCCGCGGTACAGCAGCGCCTCAACCGCCCCCAGCGCGGCTACCAGGCCGACGGCGCACCAACCAGCCACAACCACACCAGCCCAACCATTGGCCGCCCAGGCGGCAACACCAATGGCTGAACCACCAGCCGCACCAGCGAAATAGCAGGTCATATACACCGAGTTGGCGGTAGAACGCTGGGTCGGGGCGAGTGCGTACACCACGTTCATCGACACAATATGGACCAGCTGAAGCCCCACATCGACAAGGATAAAACCAGCAATGAACCAGGCCAGACTGGTCGCGGCGAAGCTGAAACACAACCACCCCAGGGCAAGAAGACCAATCCCGGCAGCTGTGGCCATTCCCACATAGCCGCGGTCCACCAAACGGCCCGCGGGGGTGGCCACAAATACCCCAGCCAGGCCCAACAGGCCAAGCACACCAATCATCCCGGCGCTCATAGAAAACGGCGGGCCCGCCAACAGGGGAGTCATGGTGGCGAAAACACCACTAAACCCGGCGAAAGCAATGGCGGCAATAACCGACCGCATCCGCAACTGCCGATGACGAATACAAAGCCGCACGGTCTGACGCATCGTGCGCAGATACGATTCCGGCTGCTCCACCCGAGAACGCGGCAACACTCGCCACAGCGCCACCGCGCAGGCCACCAACATCGCCGCGGTAACAAGGTATGAACTATGCCAGCCGAAAGCGTCGGCAAGCATTCCTGATGCAGTACGCGACAGCAAAATGCCGCCAAGGAGCCCCGACATCACCGTGCCCACCGCAGAACCAGAATCCTTCGGGTCCGCCAACATGGAGGCAAACGGCACCAGCACCTGGGCCGCCACAGAGAAAAACCCGGCCACCGCGATACCGACGACCAAAGCCGCGAAACCAGGGGCCACACCGGCGATGAGATGACCTGCGGCAGTAAGCCCCATCAGGGCCACAACAAGGCCCCGCCGCTCAAGCTTGTCGCCTAAGGGCACCACCACAAACAAGCCGATGGCATAGGCCACCTGCGCGACGGTGACGGTGGTAGCAGCCGCAGACGGACTCACCCCAAAGGTCGCGCTGAACTCGGCAAGCAGTGGCTGGTTGACGTAATTTCCGCCAGCACACAGGCCAGTGGCCGTGGCCATCAGCAGCAATGGGGGAGAAGAAGTGCGCGCGGTATCGGCAGTACCGGTCGAGGAAGCGTCAGTGCGCATGGGCATATTCAAACAAAGCACGGCCCGCTGGTCGCACCGAGGTGCCAGCAGCGGGCCGTTATCTGCGCCGGAGCGGTGACGTTTTACACGTCGTAGTACATCTCAAACTCCTGGGTGGTGGGGCGCAACCGCGTCGGAGTGATCTCATTATCGTGCTTATACCGGATATAAGTCTCGACGAGATCCTCGGTGAACACATCGCCCTCGAGGAGGAATTCGTGATCCTCTTCCAGAGACGACAAGGCCGCCTCCAGCGAAGTCGGCAAGGTCGGTATGTCCTTAGCCTCCTCCGGCGGAAGCTCGTAGAGATCCTTATCCACCGGCTCAGGCGGCTCGATGCGGTTCTTGATGCCGTCGAGGCCAGCCATCAGCATCGCAGTGAAACCCAAGTAGGGGTTAGCGGACGGGTCCGGCGCGCGGAATTCGATGCGCTTGGCCTTCGGGTTCGGGCCGGTCACCGGAATCCGGATCGCAGCAGAACGATTCTGCTGGGAGTACACCAGGTTGATCGGGGCCTCGAAACCCGGCACGAGGCGGTGATACGAGTTCAACGTCGGATTAGTGAAGGACAACACCGCACCGGCGTGCTTCAAGATACCGCCGATATAGAAACGGGCAGTATCCGACAGCCCACCGTAGCCGGCCTCATCGTGGAACAGTGGCTTGCCATCTGCCCACAAGGACTGGTGCACATGCATGCCGGAGCCACCATCACCAGCCAGCGGCTTGGGCATGAAGGTCGCTGAACGGCCATTGCGCTTAGCGACGTTCTTCACCACATACTTAAAGGTCTGCAGATCGTCGGCACCATGCAACAACGTATTGAACTTATAGTTCACCTCTTGCTGGCCGCCGGAGCCCATCTCGTGGTGGGCGCGCTCGACGGTGAAACCAATGGAGTCGAGCGTTTCACCGATCTCATCACGCAGGTGATTGAGGTGGTCATAGGGAGCAACCGGGAAATAACCACCCTTCGTGCGCACCTTATGGCCAAGATTGCGGGAACCATCCGGATTATGTTCCTCGCCGGAATTCCACCACCCCTCCACGGAATCGACCTCATGGAAGGAACGGTTCGACGTGGTGTCGTAGCGGACCTGGTCGAAGATGTAGAACTCCGCTTCAGACCCGAAGAAGCAGGTATCGGCGATGCCGGTAGAAGCGAGATAATTCTCCGCTTTGAGTGCAATATTGCGCGGATCGCGGGAAAAAGCTTCGCCAGTATGCGGGTCCTGGACGAAGAACATCATATTCAACGTCGGAGACTCCCGGAACGGGTCAATATAGGCGGTGGAGATATCCGGAACGAGGTTCATATCGGAGTTATCCACCGAGGTATAACCACTGATCGAGGAGCCATCGAAGGCCAGCCCGTCGACCATGGCGTCCTCGTCGAACTGGTGCGCAGGAATAGACAGGTGTTGCATCACCCCCGGCACGTCGGTGAAGCGGACGTCGACCCAACGGACCCCTTGATCCTTGATGAACGACATGATGTCAGACGGGCTTTCAAAAGCCACGGTAAATCAATCCCTGATTGAACTGGTATGCGGTTGATATTCAGTGCTGCGGCGCCCCTTGCCCTGGTGATGTGCCGTATCGCACAGGCCAGGGCAAGGGCTGGGGTTGGTATTAGGCCAGCCGCGGGGTTTC
This sequence comes from Corynebacterium sp. TAE3-ERU12, assembly GCF_019209905.1. Classification (GTDB taxonomy): domain Bacteria; phylum Actinomycetota; class Actinomycetes; order Mycobacteriales; family Mycobacteriaceae; genus Corynebacterium. Next base: position 309,928 of record NZ_JAHUTM010000002.1, read on the forward strand.
CCAGAGGTTCAGCGTGGTGCCGATCCCCTTCTCCTGTGCTGCGTGGTACAGGTCGGTCGCCCAGGCGACGTCCTCGACGGGCATGCCGCCAATGGAGTAGCAGAAGATCTGTTCATCATTGACTCGGCCAGGTGCCCGGCCGGCGGCGATATCGCCGATATTGACGATCTGATCCTCAGTCAGGCTGCCTTCTTCCTTCATGTCCCACCAGCGGTTGCCGGGGATACCCAGCAGATCCTCGTAGGTGACATTCGGGCCGTTCTCGTTGAACCATTCCTCGTACAGGCCCCGGTAATCAACAACAAGATTGGCCTGGTCAGAGGTGACGAAATCGTCGTCAAGGCGGGCAGCTGCAGGCATCAGCAGCAGGGCGCCGGGCTTGAGCCATTCCTGCTTGAAATAGGGGAAGCCCGAGGGGCCATCAGGGGAGGTGGAAGTGCCGGCAATGAGGATGTCAGAGCCCTCAATGGCTTCCTGCTCACTGTCGACCACCCGAACCTCATCAAGCTGCGGGTAGGTCTCGCGAATCCACGCCACCGCCTTTTCCGTGGACTTCGGCGAACGACCCTTGACCTTGACGGTACGAATACCGGGGCGCTGCGACAACGCAGAGCCCAGGATGGTGCGGCTCATCACACCGGGGCCAATAATGCCGACGGTTTCCGCGTCCTCAACCGCGAGAAGTTTGACACCCACACCCGGGACCGCGCCGGTGCGGTAGGCGGAGAGAAGGTTGGCGCTCATAATCGCCAGCGGGGCACCGGTGGTGGCGTCATTGAGCACGAAAACGTGGATGGACCGGGGCAGGTCATGGTCACGGTTTTCGGCATTGGAGCCGTACCACTTCACACCCGAATTGCCGAAGCGGCCGCCGAGGTAGGCGGGCATAGCCATAAACCGGCGGTCCGGGCCATCGGCAGGCATACCGGGGTGCTCGGGGTTTTTGGGGAAGTTGATCTGTGCGCCGTGAGAGTTAGCCGATGCACCAGCCATTCGATAGTCACCATCGGCGAGGAGAATCAACGTCTCCTCCATGCAGTCCACGCACTTGGCGGCGTCGTCGACGCCAGCGGCGACCATGTCCTCTTCATTGAGGTAAAGAAAATCGATACGAGGGTTGTCCGGAAAACCTGTCACGAGGTTTTACCCAACCTTTCTGGATCACGCGACGGGGACTGCCTCCGTCGCGTGCAGTGGCCTCGGTGGAAAGGTGGGGCCGTAGCGCCGGGGTAGCCTCCGGGGGTTCCAGGTACCCGTCCACCCCCGAGCGGGCGAGGGTGGGCCGTCACTGTCTTCTGTTATTTCGCAGGCAGGGCCCCAGGCCTTGCCTACACAAAAGTATTCCAGAATAGGTCTGTGGGTGCATGGCGTGCACTACTGAGAGCGTGTGGGCGCCAGCCCAAAAAACCCGTTGCATAGCCCCGCTCACGCGGGGACGACGCTTACCCGCATACACACATAGGGCCAGCCCCGCTCACGCGGGGATGCGGCAAAACCGCTGATGGGGCCTGGGTAAGCGTGTTCATTCTATCCGAGGGGTGCGGCGAAAAAGTACCGCCCCCGGCTGCTCTCGACGCCTGGCGCGCACAAACCCGTACCAATTGCGCAGATCCGTGCGAAATTTCGTACGGATCTGCGCAATTGGTACGGATCTGCCGAAGGGGGGCGCACGCAGCGCACGCAGCGCACGAAACGGCGCGCGAAACGGCGCACGCAGCGCTAAAGCCGCCCCACTCACGCACCGAAAAACCCCACCCTCCCGGCCAATGGGCAATATCTGCCGCAAAGACGGGGACGGTGGGGCCAGGGAGGCTACGACTTACACGTCGTAGTACATCTCGAATTCCTGCGGGGTCGGGCGCAGGCGCACAGGTGCGATCTCATTGTCGTACTTGTAACCGATGTAGGTCTCGAGGAGATCCTCGGTGAACACATCGCCTTCCAGCAGGAAGTCGTGATCGTCTTCCAAGGACGACAGTGCGGCTTCCAGCGAGGTCGGTGCCTGCGGGATGGACTCGGCCTCCTCCGGCGGAAGCTCGTAGAGGTCCTTATCCACCGGGGCGTGGGGTTCGATGCGGTTCTTGATGCCGTCCAAACCAGCCATCATCATCGCGGCGAACGCGAAGTAGGGGTTAGCCGAGGGGTCCGGGGCGCGGAACTCGAGGCGCTTGGCCTTCGGGTTGGAACCGGTGATCGGGATACGCACCGCAGCCGAACGGTTGCGCTGCGAGTACACCAGGTTGATCGGGGCTTCGAAGCCCTTGACCAGGCGGTGGTAGGAGTTCAGCGTCGGGTTGGTGAAGGCCAAGACCGCGCCGGCGTGCTCCAGGATGCCGCCGATGTAGAAGCGGGCCATATCGGACAGGCCGCCGTAGCCGGACTCGTCGTGGAACAGCGGCTTGCCGTCAAGCCATAGCGACTGGTGGGCGTGCATGCCCGAACCATTATCGCCAGCCAGCGGCTTGGGCATGAAGGTGGCGGACTTGCCGTGGGCCCAGGCGGTGTTTTTGATGATGTACTTGAAGGACTGCAGGTCATCAGCGGCGTGCAACATGGTGTTGAACTTGTAGTTGATTTCCTGCTGGCCGCCGGTGCCGACCTCATGGTGGGCGCGCTCAAGCTCGAAGCCGGCGCCGGCCAGGTTCTTGCACATTTCATCGCGCAGGTCCTGGTAGTGGTCATATGGCGCGGTGGGGAAGTAGCCGCCCTTGATACGGGTCTTGTAGCCGAGGTTGGCGGAGCCGTCCGGGTTCTCTTCAGAACCACGGTTCCACCAGCCCTCAACAGAATCCAGCTCGTAGAAGCCGGAGTTCATCTCGGTGGCGAAGCGCACCTTGTCGAAGACGTAGAACTCGGCCTCGGCGCCGAAGAAGCAGGTATCGGCGATGCCGGTGGATACCAAGTACTCCTCGGCCTTGCGGGCGACGTTACGCGGGTCGCGGGAGAACGGCTCCAGAGTGAACGGGTCGTGGACGAAGAACTTCACGTTCAGGGTTTTCGCCTTGCGGAACGGGTCGATCCGCGCGGTGTCCAGGTCCGGCAACAGCGTCATATCTGACTCGTCGATGGTGGTGAAGCCGCGCACGGACGAACCGTCGAATGCGAGACCTTCCTCCATAGCGTCGGCGTCGAATGCCGAGGCCGGGACGGTGACGTGCTGCTCGGTGCCGGGCACGTCGGTGAAGCGGACGTCGACGAATTCGACGTTTTCGTCCTTGATGAGCTTCTGGATGGATTCGGGGGTGTTCTGACCCACGCTGACTCCTCGTATTGATGTTGGGCTGGCAGGATTCCGCCAAGGGCGGCCGACCGCAAGCGCCCCGTAACTGTCGCGGCTTGCGGCCGGTGCCCAGGGCGTCCCCGGCGTCGCCGCTTAGGCCGCGCCGTGCCAGGAACTGATCTCAAATTTAAGGAGCCGGTGTTTCCCGACCCGATCCCCCATGTTGCGCCTATGTAAAGGTTCGCCGGATTTGTGTTACTGGCGTTTGAGGATTTCCTCAATAAAGTCCGCAACCACAGTGCGACTGATCTTGATATCGAGCAGGCACACCCCGTCGCAATGCTGCGCCAAGGTCTGCTGCGCCGCATCCCAATCTGCTGGCTTGCCGACGGTGATGCCGGTGGCACCGAAAGCGCGGCCCAGGGCGGCGAAGTCCACATCAGCAATCGTCATCGACGTGGTATCCAGGCCCTCGGCGGCGTATTGGTGCAGCTCAGCGCCATAAGCAGCGTCATTCATGACGATGATGAGACCGCGCTTTAGGCTGCGCACCGTCGATTCCAGATCCGCCAAGGCCATCAGCCCGCCACCATCACCGGTGACCAGGATGGTGTACTTATCCGGGCGCGCAGCCGCCGCACCCACCGCAGAGGACAAACCCAAACCAATGGACTGAATAGCCGTACCCACAAGAATCTGGGCGGCCGGTTCCGGGGAGTCTAAGTATTTCGGCACCCAACCAATGAAATGGCCACCATCGGTGACCACCGTGCGGTCCTGGGGCAGGAGCCGATCCAGCCTGCGCAGCGCAGCACGCGGGTCGATGCGCCCATCGGAGCCGGCCTCGCCGAATAATTCCGGGTGCAACTCAGGGTCCTCGACCGGCGGAAGTTCCCCCATGGTGGCCACGATCTCATCGCGCCAGGTACGGCGGTTCGCGTCGAGCTTGCCGACGGTGGCTGCCCGCAGCCTGGGCAGGACGTCGCGCAGATCCCCGAAAACACGGGTGCTGGCCGACTGGGAGGCCGGGTGTGGCTCATCAAGGACGTGCAGAATCGGTGTGCCGGGGCTCATCAGTTTGCCGCCGCGGGCCTGGTAGGCGTTGAAGCTTGCGCCCAAAATGAGCACCAGGTCCGCGTCCTGGGTGAACTGCAGGCGAGACTTATGGGCGAAACCGCCGGCAGTTCCCAGGCACCAGTGCCCGCCGACAATATTGCGGGCCATCGCAGTGTGCATATGCAACGCCCCGAGCTCATCGATGAACTCCGCCACCTCAGTGCGCAGGCCCGCCTCGGCGACACCGCGGCCAATAATGATCAGCGGGCGAGTCGCGCCGGCCAGGGCGTCGGCAAGCTCAGCGATAGTGTCCTGGTCCACCGACTCGGCAACAGCATTCTGCGTGGGGAAGGCAACCGCACTAGCCGCCGGGGGATTCACCAACTCGGCTGCTTGTAAGTCAAAGGGGATGTGGAGCACCACGGGGCTGCGGGTCGCCTCGGCCAGATCGAAGGCGGCGGTCGCATCAGCGGCAGCAGAGGCCGCGGTGACCTGAATAATCGGAATATCCAGGGCCTCGATGAGACCATCCTGGTTGATATCGAAGGGACGCGGACCAGCCGAGGGGGCGGTGCCGGTGATATGCACCAAGGGGATGCGGGCTACCCGGGCCTCCGCCAGGGACGTCATCGCATTAGTCAGGCCAGCACCACAAGTCGTCGTGGACACAGCAATACCGCCACCGGCACGGTAGAACGCATCAGCCGCGGCGACGGTGCCCATCTCGTGGCGAAGCGAAGTGTAGGGGAACCCACGCTGGGTCAGGGAGGCCACAACATGGGAGTTGGCGTTGCCGACGAGACCAAAAACATGGTTGGCGCGTTCGGCAATAACGTCGGCAATAGCCTCGGAGACAGTGGCGGGGTTATTCATAGAGTCCTTGTGTGAGGCGATGATGGGCAGGGCGCACCGAAGGGCAGCGGGGGCGCCAAATCGTGATATCCGGGGGAAGACTACACCGGAGGCGCACCTTTTGGGCTACGCAGCGTATGCAAAGACCCCGCCGGTTGGGTCGCCGGCGGGGCCATCAGCATCAGGTGTCACCAGGTGACACCGGAATCGACCTAGACGTCGTAGTACATCTCGAACTCCTGCGGGGTCGGGCGCAGGCGAACGGGATGAATCTCGTTCTCGTACTTGTAATCGATGTAGGTCTCGATGAGATCCTCAGTGAAGACATCGCCTTCCAGCAGGAACTCGTGGTCCTCACGCAGCGACTCCAGAGCAGACTCCAGCGACGTCGGGGCCTGCGGGATGGACTCGGCCTCCTCCGGCGGAAGCTCGTAGAGGTCCTTATCCACCGGGGCGTGCGGCTCAATACGGTTCTTAATGCCGTCCAAACCAGCCATCATCATCGCGGCGAAAGCGAAGTACGGGTTCGCCGACGGGTCCGGGGCGCGGAACTCAATACGCTTAGCCTTCGGGTTCGCGCCGGTGATCGGAATACGCACCGCAGCAGAACGGTTGCGCTGGGAGTACACCAGGTTAATCGGCGCCTCGAAGCCCTTGACCAGGCGGTGGTAGGAGTTCAGCGTCGGGTTGGTGAATGCGAGCACCGCGCCGGCGTGCTCCAGGATGCCGCCGATGTAGAAACGGGCGATATCAGACAGGCCACCATAGCCGGACTCATCATGGAACAGCGGCTTGCCGTCGGCCCACAGCGACATATGGGCGTGCATGCCCGAACCATTATCGCCAGCCAGCGGCTTCGGCATGAAGGTGGCGGACTTGCCGGCACGCCATGCAGTGTTCTTCACGATGTACTTAAACGCCTGCAGATCATCAGCGGCGTGCAACATCGAGTTGAACTTGTAGTTGATCTCCATCTGGCCGCCGGTGCCAACCTCATGGTGGGCGCGCTCAAGCTCGAAACCAGCCGAAGCAAGTTCCTTACAGATCTCATCGCGCAGATCCTGGTAGTGGTCATACGGCGCAGTGGGGAAGTAGCCGCCCTTGACGCGGGTCTTATAGCCCAGGTTCGGGGTGCCGTCCGGGTTCTCCTCCGAACCACGGTTCCACCAGCCCTCTACCGAGTCCAGGTGGTAGAAGCCACGATTGATATCGGTCTCGAACCGGACGTTATCGAAGACGTAGAACTCGGCCTCAGCGCCGAAGAAGCAGGTATCTGCGATGCCGGTGGACACCAAGTACTCCTCGGCCTTGCGTGCCACATTGCGCGGGTCGCGGGAGAACGGCTCCAAAGTGAACGGATCGTGGACGAAGAAACGCACGTTTAAGGTCTTCGCCTTGCGGAACGGGTCAAGCCGCGCGGTAGCCAGATCCGGCAGCAGCGTCATGTCTGACTCGTCGATGGTGGTGAAGCCACGAATCGATGAACCGTCGAAGGCCAGGCCCTCTTCCATCGCGTCGACGTCGAATACCTCAGCGGGCACGGTGACGTGATGCTCAGTACCGGGCACATCGGTGAACCGGACGTCAACGAACTCGACGTTTTCGTCCTTAATGAATGTGACTACGTCCTCGGGGGATTGAAAACCCACGGTGAATGCTCCTATAAGCAGATGTGCCAGCGGAGCTCGGACAGTTACAGGGGCGCCCCGCCGGGGCAGGTGGCCGTACAACCCACAGCCACCCACCACTCTAACGAAAACCGAGACCGCTCTGGGCTGATGTTGGCGTGCCGACAGCTATGCTGAATGACATGGCTGAGAAGCGAAGCTGGTTGGAAGGCCCCGAAATCCGTGGCGCACGGGAAAACCCCGCCGCCCCCTCGGAATACCCAGGCCAGGATTTAGGCCTGTCCCGTAACGGCGCGGGCTCCCAGGCCTCCCTGGGGCGCCGCGTCGGCGCTCTTCTGATCGACTGGGTTATCAGCGTGCTGTTGACATCGCTGTTTTACCCACTATTCGGGCCCGACCCGGCGCAGGTGGCGCAATACGGGGACCCCTTCATCGCCTGGCAGTCCTTCGTGGCGACCTGGACGTTCTTCATCTTCTTCTTCCTGGGCACCATCACCGGATGGCTTTTCGCCCGCACCCCCGGCCATATGCTGCTAGGCATGGGGGTCGCCCGAGTCGACCACCCCGAACGCCGCGTCGGCCTGTGGCGCGCCGCCGTGCGCACATTTTTGACCCTGTTGCTGCTGCCACCGGTCATCCAGGACACCGACTTGCGCGGTATGCATGACCGCGCCACCGGCACCACCGTTATCCGCGTGCGCTAAACAAGTAAGACAAGAAGCCCCTGGGCAAGGATGATTTTCGCAATCATCGCCATGGGGTAGACCGTCGTGTACCCCAGCGCCGGCAACTCATTGCGGGTCTGGTCAGTCACATAGGTCAACACCGCCGGGTGCGTCTGCAAGCCAGCGAGGATGCCAGAGACCTGGCCGAACGGAATATGCAGCACCTTATAGCCGACAATCAGGGTCAGCATCGACGTCGTCAGCGTAATAATCGTGCCCAAGCCCAGCACCGTTAAGGACGCTGGGTCCCCAAGCGCCTCCTTGAAACCCGCGCCAGCAGTAGTGCCGATACCGGCCAAGAACAGGGCCAGACCCACCTGCCGGAAAGCCAAGTTCGCCGAGTAGGGAATCGGCCACACCAGCGGGCCAGTACGGCCCAGTGCGCTGAGCACCAAAGCCACCACCAGCGGACCACCGGCAGAACCGAGCTTCAAGCCCACACCACCGGGCATCGGCACCTCAATCATGCCGATCAGCACACCCAAGGTCAGGCCCAACACCATCGGCAAGAGGTTGACGTCGGAAAGCCTCTTGTAGGAGTCACCAAAGAACTTCGTGGCCTGATTAATCTGCCCCGGGCTAGCAACAACACGCACACGATCGCCGAGCTCCAGCTTCATCCCCGGCGACGCCACCACATCCAGGTCACCGCGGCGCACCCGGGTGATGACCATGCCCTCCATCTGGGCGTGCAACTCCGACAACGGCACACCACAGACCTGATCAGAAGAAACGAAAATACGGCGGAACTCCAGGCGCCCATCCGCAGTGGGATCACCGGGCAAAAGCTCGCCGATATCGGTGGCCGCCAGCTCAATATCTTCCTCAGTGCCGACGACAGAAATGATGTCATCGTTTTCCACGGTATCGCCGGCAGTAGGCACATACAGCTTGCCCTTGTGCTCAATACGAGACACCGAAAACTCGATGCCCAAAGCACGCGGCATATGGCCAATATTCGGCAGCCGGTCAGCCTGCGTGACCTTAATGCGGCGCGTATGCAGCGGCAGGTTCGCCATCCCGGCGTCCAACGCTTCCTGGTCATTATCGACGCGGAAAACCTTCGACAAGATGCCGATGGAGAAAATGATGCCCAGAACACCAATGGGGTAGGCCAGCGAATACCCCACCACAGGCATAGCGGCCAGGGAGGCCTGCTCTGCCTCATCACGGACCAACGAAGGCAACGAGTTGACCACCGCAGCCAGGGCCGGGGTATTTGTCACCGCACCGGCATAGGTGCCCACACCCTCGACCCCTTTAACGCCTAAGAGGTGAATGAAAAGAAAAGCCTCAGCAGCAACGACGGTGAGCACACCTATGCCGAACAGATTATGCCGCCAGCCGGTACTTCGCAGATTGTGGAAAAAATCAGGCCCGGCCTCGAGACCAATCGTGTACACGAAAAGGGCCAGGCCGATGATGAAGACGATCGAGGGAAGCTCAATAGCCGGTTCGACGGTGGCGAAACCAATACCGACGAACAGCACTGCGGCAACACCAAGCCGCAGGCCACCGACGTTAATATGCCCGATGGCAATCCCGAGCCCCATGATCACCAGGAGCGCCAGAAGCTGATTTTCTACGAGGATGCTCACATACCCCATAGTGACACAACAAGCGCCTACCGGCGTAGTTGGCCAGTAGGCGCTGGAACCGCACCTGACGTGCAGTTATTTTTGGTGTCGAAGAGTATCGGGGCGGCTAGGAGCGCTTCTTCCGCTGCGCTGCCCGCCGCGCCTTACGGTTCATGCCCGCCATATTCTGGGCGCCACCGCCCGGCAGCGGGCCCTTCGGCAAATTAGCGCGGGCATCCCGGTTTGCGTCCATGGTCTGCAGCTTCGTCGCCAGGGCGTTAGCTTCATCCTTATTGTAGTTACGCGGGAAACGCAGCAGCTCACGCTGCAGCTTCTTCGGCGGAACCTGGCCCTCTTCAGAACCGGACATCACTTCATAAATCGGGGTCTCGCCGACGATACGGGCCAAGGCACGCTTCTCCTTGGCCATCATCTTGCGCACCCGGTCCTCATCGCCCTCACCGACGAGCACAATGCCCGGGTTACCGACGACACGGTGCACAGCATCCATATGCTGGTTGGCAACCACACCAGTCTTCACATTCCAGGTGATACCAACGCCGCTGCGCATATTGTCCAAAGTCCACGCCGCAGCACCGGCCTGGCCCTCAGCCTCGGCGTAGAAGCTATTTTGCAGTCGCCGGGAGAAAAGCCACATCGCCGCGGTCACGCCCAGCGGAATACCCATAATGGGCAGAATCCACGCCCAGAATCCGCCAAGTGCCACACCAATGAGCAATAGCAGCACAATGGGGACCACAAAGGCAGCGATGAGCAGGGGGATAAGCCACTTATCGCGACCCTTGAGCAGAACAAACGCCTGCTTCATCTGGCCCCAGGTCTGCTTGCGCTTGGCGCGCTTCGCTTCACGCTGGGCCTTCTTTACGGCCTTGACATCGCCTTTATTCGCCATGAGGCCCAAGTTTAGGGCATAGCCCACACCAGACAGGGCTTAGCCCACCGGGCGCGCCCAGTGCGTCGGCAAGCTAGCCAGCCTTAGTGCGCTGCCGACGCTCATCAGCACGCCGCGCCAGACGCGGCTTGAAAGCAGCAACCTCGGCATTCTTCGACTGGCCGAACTTCTCCAACACGCTGGAAGCCTCCTGCAGCATGGTGTCATTCCCCTCCCCGAGAGCAGCCAGGTGCTCCGGCAACTGCTCACCACGGGCCTTCAACGCGCGGGCGTAAAGCGTGCCAGCACGGTAGGAAGAACGCACCAGGGGGCCAGCCATGACCCCAGCGAAGCCCATCTCATGGGCAATATTGGACAGCTCGACGAACTCCTCAGGCTTGACCCAACGATCGATGGGGTGGTGCATCGGGCTTGGGCGCAGGTACTGGGTGATGGTGAGGATGTCGCAGCCGGACTCGTTGAGGTCATGCATCGCGTCGATAATTTCCTCGCGCTGCTCGCCCATACCCAAAATCAGGTTGGACTTGGTGACCATCCCAGCCTCACGGGCAGCATTGATCATCTCCAGGCTGCGCTCATAACGGAACGCCGGCCGAATGCGCTTGAAAATACGCGGCACAGTCTCAATATTGTGCGCGAATACCTCCGGCTTGGCCTCGAATACTGCCTCGGCGGCAGAACCGTCGCCACGGAAATCATCGACCAGCAGCTCCACACCGGTACCCGGATTGAGCTCGTGAATCTGGCGGCAGGTCTCCGCGTACAGCCAGGAAGCACCGTCGGCAAGATCATCGCGGGCCACACCGGTGACAGTCGCATAACGCAGCCCCATCTCGCGGACAGACTCAGCCACCCGACGTGGCTCATCCTTATCCAGGGCCTCCGGCTTACCGGTGGCGATATTGCAGAAATCACAACGGCGGGTGCACTTGCCGCCACCAATGAGGAAGGTCGCCTCGCGCGACTCCCAGCACTCGAACATATTCGGGCAGTTCGCTTCCTGGCACACAGTGTGCAGGGAAGCGCCGGAGACGCGGTTTTTCATCTCCTGATACTCCGGACCGTTCTTCGCGGTTGTGCGAATCCAGTCCGGCTTCTGTTCGATCGGCGTTTGCGCATTCTTAGCTTCGATGCGCAGCATGCGGCGGCCATTGGGTGCTGGTGGCATGGTGACCACCCTACAAGCCATGCGGGGCGACTGGCAGAGTGCCTTCCAAAGCAGCGACGACAGCGTCGGCCATTGCCTGCTGAACCTCGGAAACAGGCACCGTGCGCCCCAGCTCCGCGCTAAGACTCGTCACGCCCGCATCAGCGATGCCGCACGGCACGATCGATTCGTAGGCATCGAGGCTGCAATCACAATTCAGGGCCAGCCCATGCATAGTGGTGCCGCGAGTGACGCGGATACCAATGGCGGCAATCTTGCGGGCCGGCAAGATGGTGGACTCGGTGGCCTCCGGGGGCAACCACACCCCGGAGCGGCCCTCGACCCGGCCAGCCTGGGGGAGACCGGCTTCTGCGACCACGTGGATAATCGCCTCTTCAATGCGGCGCACATAATCGACCACATCGAGCGGCTCGCGCAGTTTGACGATGGGGTAGCACACCAGCTGGCCCGGGCCGTGCCAGGTGATTCGGCCGCCGCGGTCAACATCCACAACAGGCGTGCCGTCCTGGGGGCGGTCCTCAGGCTCGGTGCGTTTGCCGGCGGTGTAGGTCGCCGGGTGCTGCAGGAGCCACAGTTGGTCCGGGATGTCTCCGGCTGCCACGCGGGTGGCTGCCTCGGCTTGGCGGTGCCAGGTCTGCTCATAGTCGACTGTGCCGAGGTCACTGATAGCAATCGGTGCCTGGTGTGCGCGGATGGAACCGGTAGTGGTCATGGTTTCTACTCTCAAGACAGGTGCTGAAATGAGTGTCGGCCCGGACACTGACGAGGTCAATGTCCGGGCCGACGGTGGTGCTTTTTTAAAGCTCCAGGTCCTCCATGAAGTCCGCCTTCTGCAGGCGGTCCACGATGGTGGTCATGAAGCGGCCGGCGTCTGCGCCGTCGACCAGGCGGTGGTCGTAGGTCAGCGGCAGCAGGGCCATGGCGCGCACGCCGACGTAGTCATCATCGTGGTCGGTGATAACAACCGGGCGCTTGCGGATGGCGCCGGTACCCATCATGGCTGCCTGCGGCGGCACCAGAATCGGAGTGTCAGT
>NZ_JAHUTM010000003.1 GCF_019209905.1 Corynebacterium sp. TAE3-ERU12
AAAAACAACACACCAACCAACACCCACACAAAGCAGGCGCCAGCCGGTCTGGCATTTCCAAAAAAGGCACCCACCACACACGGGGAGCGGGCAGGCACCCAACGCGCACACCACCAACCACACACCCAAAAAAAGGGCACGCAACCAGCAATGCACACAAAAAAAATTAGTACATCGGCACACTATCGAGTTCTCACACAACACGCGCACACCATCGGTTTCCGTTTCCGGCTCCCGATTGGCAGCGAGATTGGAGTTTAAACCATGTCCGTCCCGATTGCAAAATCGAGGTGAACTTGGGAATAACTCCCGCTAGCTTGCGCCAGCCCGGACTACATTACAACTGAGTCCTGCCAATACCAAAACGGCAGGGTAACGCCGGTTTTAGCACGGTTTAACGGGTATGCCTACGCACATCTGCACCAAGTTCACACAACGTTTCCACGAACCGCGGATAGCCACGATCAATGTGGTAGACATCGTGCACTTCGGTCTGCCCACCAGGCTCTGCACACAAACCGGCAAGCACCAAACCAGCCCCAGCGCGAATATCCGATGACCACACCGGAGCAGACGACAACGCCTGCTTACCGCGAATCATCACATGGTGACCATCAATCGTTGCGTCCGCACCCAGGCGAATCATCTCGTCAACGAAGCGGAAGCGCGACTCGAAAACATTCTCCGTCAACACGCTCGAGCCCTGACTCACCGCTGCCATCGCAATGGCCATCGGCTGCAAATCCGTCGGAAAGCCCGGGAACGGCAACGTCTGATAGTTCAACGAATGCGGAGCCTCGGTTCCACGAACACGGAAACCCGTCGGGAAAGACTCCACCTGCGCACCAGCAACACGCAGCTTCTCCAGCGGAAGATGCAGGTGAATGGGGTCAATACCACCGACGGTGATATCACCGCGCGTCATTGCGGCGGCATAGGCCCACGTACCAGCAACAATCCGGTCGCCCACCACCTCATGCTCAGTAGCGTGCAACGAATCGACGCCCTCAACGGTGATGGTGTTGGTACCCGCACCGGAAATGCGCGCGCCCATCGCGCAGAGCATATTGCACAGGTCCACAATCTCCGGCTCTCGGGCAGCGTTATCCAAGGTGGTCACACCGTCGGCAAGCACCGCTGCAGTAAGAATATTTTCGGTGGCACCAACCGACGGGAAGTCCAGCACAATCGCAGCACCCTGCAGCCTTGCCGCCTGGGCAACCACACAACCATGCTCGATCCGGGTGGTCGCACCCAGGCGCTCCAACCCAGACTGGTGCATATCCAAAGGACGCGAACCAATAGCGTCACCACCAGGAAGAGCAACAACAGCTTCACTGCACCGCGCAGTCAGCGGGCCGAGCACACAAACTGAGGCGCGGAACTGGCGCACAGCCTCAAAATCCGCACGCGAGGAAATCTCGCGCGGCACCGTGATCGCAACAACATCGCGATCCCGCTCCACCTGGCAGCCAAGGCCCTCGAGCACATTCTGCATCAGGGGAACATCATCGATATCGGGGCAATTGCGCAGCACCGTAGTGCCTTCTGCGAGCAGCGCAGCGCCCATCAACTTGAGTACAGAGTTCTTAGCCCCGGTAACGCGCACCTGGCCCTGAAGCCGAGCGCCGCCACCGACGAGGAAAATTTCGGCAGTCACGGTCTAAACACAACCACAAAAGCAGCGTCGGGGCCCACTGTTAGGGCAACGCACCTATCCGGCGAGCCGCATTCACTGCCTCATACCGGGTGTGCGCGCCGAGTTTGCGCATCACCGAGCGCAGATAAGACTTCACCGTCTCAGCACCAATGCCCATTTCCTCGGCAGCTTCGACATTGGTGTGGCCAAGAGCCACACAAGCAAGAACGTCGAGCTCACGGGCAGAAAGCTTGGTGGTCTGCTTCACCCGAACCGGGCTGACCATCTGGTCGCACAACTCTTCAAGCTCGCCGCGAATATCTTCATCCTCGATGCGGTTAGCCAACATCCGCAGCCGGGAGTGGGTAGAACGCACCTGCTCCCACTCAGCCCCGTTCATCACGCGGCGGCCCTTATTGGTCGCGGTGCGGTCAAGATTGCGGCAGGCATCAGCAACAGCAAGGTCTTGTTCCAGGCTGCGCGCGGTCATGGTGACTTCTTCCAGCACCTTGTCGCCGAGGCGGACGGAGGAATGAACACCGCCATAGAGCACACCGCGCACATTGCGTCCGACGATGACGGGGACCGCGACGAGGGAATGGAGTCCCTCATCGCGAATCGCGTCATCGTATTCATGGGTGATCACCTTGGCGCGTAGGTAATCACTCACCCCCACCGGCCGTCGCGTTGCAAGCACGCGGCCACCGACACCAGAACCGGCATCAATGATGAGGTTGTGCAGTGCTGGAGTACGCAACCCCACCCAATGGGTGATCTTCAGCTTGGCCGGCTCGATGACGTCGCCGTAAGCCGTCACCGGTATTCCGGTGGTGTTTTTCAGGCTGACCAGCGACGATCGAATGACTTCGTCGTCGTCAGCAATGCGGTGGGGATCCATCCAGCTTCCTCCTGCTCCGCTACCCGGATAAAGACAAAATCCCGGTATGAACCCCCAAGTGGGGGGACAATCACGAGTACGGCCTCGATTGTACCCTCGAAACGGGCATCGATCAGTGCGTTATGCCTCACATCTCGTGATTGCCGTGCCCCCTGTTGGATACACCTTCACTACCCCCGGTCCCACTTCGGGCGGCGCTTCTCGATAAAGGCCTTCATGCCCTCGACCTTATTGGGCGAGGAGAACAGCGAGTGGAACACCCGACGCTCATAATGCACACCCTCAGCCAAGGAGACCTCGAAGGACCGATCCACGGCCTCAGTGGCGGCATATGCAGCGCTCAGCGGCATATCGGCAACATGGGCAGCAATGTCGGCCACAGCCTCAGCAAAACCCTCCAGCGGCAGCACACGGGACACCAGCCCGGAACGCTCCGCCTCTTCGGCGCCGATCTGACGACCGGTGAGAATCATGTCCATCGACTTAGCCTTGCCGATGGCCTGGGTCAGGCGCTGTGAACCACCCATGCCGGGAATAACGCCGAGGGTGATTTCCGGCTGGCCGAACTTAGCGTTATCGGCGGCAAGGAGAATGTCACCCATCATCGCGAGTTCGCAGCCGCCGCCGAGGGCATAGCCCGACACGGCAGTAATGATGGGCGTGCGGACCTTCTGCAGGCGATCCCAGCCGGAGAAAATGTCGTCGACAAAGATAGCCGGGTACCGCAGATCGACCATTTCCTTGATATCGGCGCCGGCGGCAAAAGCCTTTTCGGAGCCAATGATGACAATGGCGCCAATTCCGCGGTCGGCCTCATAACCTTCGACGGCCTCAACGAGCTCCTTCATAACGGTGGTATTCAGCGCGTTGAGAGCCTTGGGGCGGTTGAGAGTAATGGTGGCGACGCGGCCATCGACGCTGGTCAGAATGGTCTCGTAATTGGACATCGAGCGCAGTCCTTTTCTATGGGAGGGGTTGGCGTGATTCCATCATGGAGCATCACGCAGGTTGTGCATAGACCGATTTTTCACCATATAGACGTACCGGTCTGTACTTACGTGCTAGGTGCTAGTACGGTAGGGGCCTCACTCAGATGAAAGGACCCTGACATGACCATTTTCAACGATGTCACTGAACTAGTCGGCAACACCCCTATGGTGAAGCTCAATCGTATCGGTGCCGACCTGCCCGGCAATATTGCGGTCAAGCTTGAAGGCGCCAACCCGGCGAACTCCGTTAAAGATCGCATCGGTAAGGCCATTATTGACGCAGCCGAACGCTCCGGAGAGCTCCAGCCCGGCGGCACCATTGTCGAAGGTACCTCCGGTAATACCGGTATCGCACTGGCCATGGTCGGCGCGGCGCGCGGTTACGACGTGATCCTCACCATGCCGGACACAATGTCTAATGAGCGCCGTATCGTACTCCGCGCTTTCGGCGCCAAGCTTGTGCTCACCCCGGGCGCTGAAGGCATGCGTGGCGCAGTAGAGAAGGCCAACGAAATTGTGGCCAATACCGAAAACAGCATCCTGGCGCGCCAGTTCGCTAACCAGGCCAACCCGGAAATCCACGAGGCCACCACCGGCCCGGAAATCTGGGAGCAGACCGACGGTGAGGTTGACTTCTTCGTCGTCGGCATCGGCACCGGTGGCACCATTACCGGCGCAGGCCGCCACCTCAAGGCCAAGAAGCCGGCAGTCAACCTCGTCGGCGTCGAGCCGGCCGCTTCTCCCCTACTTACTGAAGGCACCGCCGGCCCGCACAAGATCCAGGGCCTCGGCGCAAACTTCGTGCCCGATGTTCTCGACCGCGATCAGCTCGACGAAGTCATCGACATCAGCAATGAACGCGCCATGGAGGTCGCCCGCGAGCTTTCCGCTAAGGAAGGCATCTTCGCTGGTATCTCCGCCGGCGCCAATGTCGCTGCCGCTCTTGAGGTCGCCGCACGTCCGGAAAACCAGGACAAGCTCATCGTCACCGTGATCCCGGATTTCGGTGAGCGCTACGTCTCCACCGCCTTGTTCTCCGATCTTCAGGACTGAACTACTATCTAGGATCATGTTTCAGTTCCTGGAGACCATGAGGGAAGACCTACGCAACGCGCGCAACCATGACCCCGCCGCCCGCGGGGATGCGGAAAACGCGGTTGTGTATTCCGGCCTCCACGCGATTTGGTCACATCGAATCGCGCACCGGTTCTGGCTGCGCGGCGGCGCCTGGAAAGGCGTCGCACGCATCCAGGCCCAATTCACCCGGTTTCTGACCGGGATTGAGATCCACCCCGGCGCCACCATTGGCCGCCGTTTCTTTATCGACCACGGCATGGGCGTGGTTATCGGCGAAACCACCGAGATCGGTGATGACGTGATGCTCTATCACGGAGTCACCCTCGGCGGACGCAGCCTTGCGCCTGTCAAACGCCACCCCACCATCTGTGATGGGGTCACCGTCGGCGCCGGCGCAAAGGTCCTAGGTCCCGTAATTATCGGTGAGCGCTGCGCAATCGGCGCCAACGCCGTCGTCACGCACGACGCCCCACCGGATTCCATCCTCACCGGCGTTCCCGCCGAGGTGCGGCACCGCAAACCAGAAGAATGCAAGCCGCTAGTCGACCCGTCGCTGTACGTAGCCGGCGACGGCGACGGAATCTAAGACTGCTCCTGGTACGGCAAAGGCGGCTCGCCGGGATGCTCGTCGGCACGCCCCACAGCCACCCGGCACGGCAGCCGGCCAGAGCCTTCCGCACGCGCTGCAGCCATACCAACGCTCCAGCCGGGGCTCACTGCCTCAGCAAGAGGCCCAGACAGGTCAGCAAGCTCCGCGTAGCTCATATCGGGCACCACAATGGTGATGCGCTGATTGCGGCGCGCCCCCGGGTCTTGGCCTGGGTTAGCCTCACGCCAGGCCGCAGAGAGCACCTCAAGCGTCGGTGAGGCCGGCATGACGTCCTCATAGACCTCAGCGCCGGCATCGGGCACAAGTTCGGCTAACTCATCGCGCACACGCTGTGCGGCTTCGGCACGCTGGTCTTCATCAGCGAAGACAAACAGACGGACCACCGGGGGTAGCGTGTCGTCATTCGACAGAGTGCCGGGCGAAGCGGATTCAACGGTCATGGGACTATCTTATCTGCCCATAAAGAACAGCAAAGCAGGCCCGGGTAAAAACCCGGGCCTGCTGCATTGGCTGTGGCCAGAAGCGGGATCGAACCGCTGACCTTCCACTTTTCAGGCGGACGCTCTACCGACTGAGCTATCTGGCCGGAAGCCCCTCCGAAGAGGAACCTCTGGCGACCCTGACGGGACTTGAACCCGCGACCTCCGCCGTGACAGGGCGGCGCGCTAACCAACTGCGCCACAGGGCCATATTGCCAATTTTTGTGTGCTTCAGGCTGGCCTGTTGCACAAGCGAGTACTCTACACAGGCGCAGACTACGCACACAAATCACCTGGTAAATAGGTGAAAACAAAAGAAGCGCCGGAAGTACCGGCGCTTCTTTTGGCGACCCTGACGGGACTTGAACCCGCGACCTCCGCCGTGACAGGGCGGCGCGCTAACCAACTGCGCCACAGGGCCTTAATTGAGGTGGTACTCCCAACGGGATTCGAACCCGTGTTGCCGCCGTGAAAGGGCGGAGTCCTAGGCCCCTAGACGATGGGAGCTCACCTCAGCGCTGCCCCTCGCAGGGCAACGTTTAGAAATCATAGAACACCACCCCAGATCCACCAAAACCGCTGGTAGCTACGGCTGTTTTTAGGTGTTCAGCATCATTTCATCCTGCGGTACCTTGTACCGGGTAGCCACCCACCACACAATCGGGATGACCAGCAGATACTCCAGCAGCGTCAACGGCACCAAGTGGTACTGCATATCAACACCAAAAAGACCGCTGGCCAGCAAACTGAAGTCGAACAGGGCGTGGTAAATCATCAGCGGCCACAGGCTATTCAGACACAGGTACAAACCCGCGAAAAGTAGACCCGCCGAGAATGTCGACGCCATCTGCATCAGCACATCCTGCAGCGGCAGACCACCAATCACATTCACCGAGTGCAACAGGCTAAAACCAGTCGCAGAGACCACGATGGCCACAAAAACGGAACGCTCCGCCATGAAGTTACGCAGCACCACACCACGGAAAATAAGTTCCTCCGAGAAGCCCACAAACGCGACCAGGATAAGCAAGGACACCACTGGCCATACCGAGTCTGGGACATGCCCGTCGATAAGCAACACCAACACCGCGTACCCCAAAGTCAGAGCAAATGGGGCGAAAACCCAGGCTCGGCGGATCTTGCCGAAGGTCGGCGGGATGGGTTTTTCGTCGCCGGAGAAATGGGTTCGTTCAATCCAACGCCAACCAAACCAGGCGAAGGTGCACATGGCGGCTTCGACGATCACGTAGGTCTTACCGAAGTTCGCGTCGGCGTAGTAAATACCAAAGGCGAACCTCCACACGCCCAGGCCAATGGCCATCAGGGCGATATAGCCGGCCATGACCCCAAGGGCCATTTTTTCGCGGCGAGTACACATCTCAAGTTCTCCTTATCAGCGTGATAGCACAAGCGTACCGCTGCTGTGCCTGCATAAGACATAGAAAAAAGGCCGACCATGCCAAGATGGTCGGCCTTTTTTGGTGGGCCCCGTGGGGCTCGAACCCACGACCTGCGGATTAAAAGTCCGTAGCTCTACCAACTGAGCTAGAGGCCCGTGCGTGAACATTCTAACCACAGCGCCCGGCGAACCAAACTAGCGGCGTGCACATGCCCAAAATTATGTGCCCACAGTCCGGTATGAGCTGGTGGAAGGTGTACTAGCCGGCGATTTCACTGCGGCGCGTTGCGGTGCAACAATTCCCGGCGTGAGCAAGCTGCAGATTGGTCCCTTCAAACTCGCCTCCCCGGTCGTACTGGCCCCCATGGCCGGTGTCACCGACATGGCGTTTCGGTCGCTGTGTCGACAACAAGAGCGCGAACTCACCGGCACGGTCTCCGGGTTATACGTGTGCGAAATGATCACCGCCCGCGCCCTTGTGGAGCGCAACGACAAAACCCTCAAAATGACCGAGTTCGCGCCCGATGAGGACCCGCGCTCCATGCAGCTCTACACCACCGACCCGGAGTGGACAGAACGCGCGGCCCGGATGATTGCCGAAGAAGATATCGCCGATCATCTCGACCTCAACTTCGGCTGCCCTGTGCCCAAGGTCACCCGCCGGGGCGGCGGCGCTGCACTGCCGTATAAACGCCGCCTCTTTGCCGACATTATTGCCGCGGCCGTCCGCGGGGTGGCGGGCACCAATATTCCAGTGACGGTGAAATTCCGGGTTGGTATTGATGCCGAGCACCACACGCATCTCGACGCCGGCCGCATCGCCGCCGATATGGGTGCGGCCGCGGTGGCGCTGCATGGACGCACTGCGGCCCAGCGGTACTCCGGTAAGGCCGATTGGGCCGAGATCGCCCGCCTGAAGGAGCATATGGACGGCACGGGCATCCCGGTGTTGGGCAATGGTGATATTTTCGCCGCTTCGGACGCACGCACGATGATGGCCGAGACTGGCTGCGATGGTGTGGTTATTGGCCGTGGCTGCCTGGGCCGCCCGTGGCTGTTCGCTCAGATTTCAGCCGACCTTAATGGTGGGGAAATCCCGGAACCGCCGACGTTGGCCGCACTGGCCGACATCATGCTGCGGCACGCTCAGCTCATGGCCGACGCTGATGATGAGGCTAGGGCCTGCCGAGATATCCGCAAGCATATTGGTTGGTATCTGCGCGGGTATCCGGCCGGTGGTGAATTACGTAGCCAACTGTCGCGTGTGTCCTCACTGGAGCAGTTGGATTCACTGCTGGACGTATTGCGTACTGGTGATCATGCCGATGCCCGGCCTGCGGATGCCGATGGCCCGCGTGGGCGCCAGGGGTCTCCGGGCAAGGTTGTTTTGCCGGAGGGGTGGCTTGATGATCCGGAGGATCGGACTGTGCCGGTAGGCGCTGACGTGATGAACTCCGGCGGCTAAGTACTTGGCGCGCGAAAACGGTGTACGACGCATACTATTGCGAGTTATGCGTACCGTTTACCGCGAGCAAATGGACCACCTTGGCCATGATCTCATCCTCATGTGCGACCACATCCACGGGATGAATGAGTCTGCTGCCAAGGCCCTTTTCGACGCCAATTTAGAGGCCGCCGAATCCGTCCTGAGCGGCATCGATCATCTCGATGAGCTGCGGCTTCGCTGCGAAGAGCGTGCTATTGAACTGCTCTCTTTAGAGGCACCTGTCGCGCGTGATTTACGCCAGATTGTGTCCGGAATTTATATCGTGGAGGACTTGACCCGGATGGGTTCATTGTCCGTACATATCGCCAATATCGCCCGCCGCCGCCATCCGGAGAAGGCTTTGCCGGAACGTGTGGAGGGTTTCCTCAAGGAAATGGCGAGGAATTGTGACTCGATCACCAAATCTATGCGTGAGATCCTCATCACATATGACGTGGATTTGGCGCTGTCTATGGCCCGCCAGGACGATGCTGTCGACGATATCCACCAGCACCTAGCAACTCTGACTACAAGCGAGGATCGGTGGCCGTATAACTCTCGGGTCACCGTGGATGTGACGTTATTGTCGCGCTATTTCGAGCGCTATGCGGACCATGCCGTTGAGGTGAGTTCCCGGATGGTGTATCTCGCGACCGGCTATAAGCCTGCTGAATACCTGGAGCGCCAGCAGTCTCATGCGGAGAGCAAAGAGCTGCAGAAGCGGTTGGAAACACTGGAACGTAATTTCTCCCGGTAGGGCGCCCGGTAATACAACAAACCCCGCTCCTGGCTGATAGCAGCCGGGGCGGGGTTTGTTGTGTGTCTGGGTTTAGCCGAAGCGGCCGGAGATGTAGTCCTCGGTCTGCTTCTTGTCGGGGTTTTCGAAAATCTTCTTGGTCTCGCCGACTTCCACGAGCTGACCGGGCTTGCCGGTGGCCTCGAGGGAGAAGAAGGCGGTCTGGTCGGACACACGTGCGGCCTGCTGCATATTGTGCGTCACGATGACGATGGTGAAGTCTTCCTTCAGCTCGTGGATGAGGTCCTCCACGGCCAGGGTCGAGATCGGGTCCAGGGCGGAGCAGGGCTCATCCATGAGGAGAACCTCAGGCTCGACCGCAATGGCGCGAGCGATGCACAGGCGCTGCTGCTGCCCACCGGACAGTCCACCACCGGGCTTATCTAGGCGGTCCTTGACCTCTTCCCAGAGGTTGGCGGAGCGCAGGGACTTCTCGGCGATTTCGCGCAGCTTCTTCTTATCGCGCTCGCCGGAGAGCTTCAGGCCGGCCACGACATTGTCCTCGATGGACATGGTCGGGAACGGATTCGCTTTCTGGAAGACCATGCCGATGGTGTTTCGCACCGACACCGGGTCCACCTTCTTGCCGTAGATATCTTCACCGTCAAGGAGCACCTTGCCGGTGACGTAGGCACCCGGGATGACCTCGTGCATACGGTTCAGGGAGCGCAGCACGGTGGACTTACCGCAACCGGAGGGGCCGATGAAGGCAGTCACCGAGCGCGGCGGAACGTGGAGGTTGACGTTCT
The DNA here is from genome assembly GCF_019209905.1 of Corynebacterium sp. TAE3-ERU12. Classification (GTDB taxonomy): domain Bacteria; phylum Actinomycetota; class Actinomycetes; order Mycobacteriales; family Mycobacteriaceae; genus Corynebacterium. The sequence continues at coordinate 10,123 of NZ_JAHUTM010000003.1, forward strand.
GAACTGCGTGGAAGTCACCGTAGTAGATGTCAACGTTTTCAAGATCAAGGCGCTTGGCCATTGTTATTACCTTTCGGAAAGGTCGAGCGACTACTGCTTGACGGAGTACTTCGCAGAGATCAGTCGGGCAGCGATATTGATGAGGGTGATGATGAGGACCAGGGTCAGGGCTGCGCCCCACATCTTGGCCTGGGCGGCGCCGGTATCACCGACCTTGTACATGTCCAGCATGAACAGTGGCAGCGAAGACTGGGACTGACCCAGCGGGTTCCAGGTGATGATGCGGGAAGTAGCCACAAGAATCAGCATCGGGGCCGATTCGCCCATCACTCGGGCAACAGCCAGCATGATGCCGGTGACAATGCCGGACAGTGCGGTGGGCAGCACGATGCGGACAATCGTCTTCCACTTCGGAACGCCGAGGGCGTAGGAAGCTTCACGGAGGTCAGCCGGCACGACGCGCAGCATCTCCTCGGTATTACGAATCACCAGCGGGAGCATCAGCAGCACCAAAGCCAGGGACACAGCCACACCTGAACGGTTCATGCCGAACATGACGACCCACATCGAGTAGATGAACAGGGAAGCCACGATGGACGGCACACCAGACAGGATGTCCACCATGAAGGTGGTCACGGAACCGAGCTTGGAGCCCTTGGCGTATTCCACCAAGTAGATGGCCACGAAGATGCCGATCGGGATGGTGACAATACAGGTCACAAGGGCCTGCACGAGGGTGCCGATAACCGCGTGTGCGACACCGCCGGATTCAGAGCTCACGGTGATACCGAGCTGCGAGCGGGTCCACCACTCGGCGGAAAGGATCATCGGCAGGCCGTGCTGGACCACAGAGAACAGCACCCAGATCAGCGGGATGAGCGCCATGGCCATGGTCGCGTAGATGATGACACCGGCAAATTTGTCCGCGCTACGCCGCGACTTGCTGATGGGGGTAAAGGTGGTTTCAGCGGTGGGGACCTTAGCGTCCGGGCTAGCCGCTACGGGGGTATTGGCGTTACTCATTACTTTCCCTTATTGCCGGCGACGATACGGGCAGCGGAGTTGACCACGAAGGTCAGCAAGAACAGCACCAGACCAGCGGACATGTAGGCGCCGGCCTTGAGGTTGTCGTTGAACTCCGGGGCAGCATTCGCGATGGCGGTGGCGAAGGTGGTGCCGCCGTCAAGCAGCGAACCACGGAACAGAGAGGTCGGCGCGAGGACCATGTACAGCGCCATCGTTTCACCGAGGGCACGTCCCAGGCCCAGCATGGAGCCAGCGATATAGCCGGACTTGCCGAAGGGCAGCACAGCCATCTTGGTGACTTCCCAGCGGGTGGCACCGAGGGCCTGCGCGGCCTCAATATGCCCCTTCGGGGTCTGCACGAAGACCTCACGGGTGGTGGCGGCAATAACCGGAAGAATCATGATGGCCAGCACGATGCCACCAGTAAAGAGGTTACGGCCGGTGTCGTACGCCGGTGAGTTGGCGTAGTGGTGGAACAGGAAAATGAAGCCGAGGTTCTCACCAAGGAAGCGGTAGACGTCCGAGAGGAACGGCCCCACGGCCATGAAGCCCCAAATACCGTAGACAATGGACGGAACTGCGGCGAGCAGGTCCACCAAGAACGACAACGGCTTGACGAGCTTCTTGGGGGCATAGCTGGTCAGGAAGATAGCGATGCCCAATGCGACTGGCATCGCCAGCAGCAGCGCCAAAAGCGACACGGCCACGGTCGAAAGGAAGAGGTTCGGAATACCGAACTTCATCGCCGAGGTGTCGAGAAGATTCCAGTCCTGGTTGTACGTCAGGAAATTCGCGACGTTATTGCTCATCGACGGGACTGCGCGAACCAGCAAGAAGATTGCGATCGCAATAATGGTGGCAGTCACCAGCGAAGACGACGCAACGGACAGAATCTGGAAGATCCGGTCACCCGGACGAATTACAGAAGAACCGGAAGCATCGATCTGGTCGGCCGTGGAGCCCTTCTTCTGCGACGGTCCCTCAGTCTCCTGATCGAGCGTCAGGCCACCTTTCACAGGTGTCGACGATGTCATTATTGAACCCTTCGATACGTGCCACGGCCGGTTTCCGTTCGGATGGCGGAAACCGGCCTCAGTCACATGATGTTGTTAGTTGATGGAGTCGACAGCGTCGACCAGCTTGTCCTTGAACGCACCGTCAACCGGGATGTAGCCAAGGTTGGCGAGTTCCTCGCCCTGGCCCTCTTCAAGAACGACCTTGAGGAAGTTCTTCAGTAGGTCACGGGTCTCATCGTCGTAGCCGGAGGAGCAGACGATCTCGTAGGTGGTCAGAACCAGCGGGTAGGCACCCTCACCATCCTGCTGGAACAGCTTCTCGGCATCGACAACCATGTCGTTGCCTTCGCTCTTGTATTCCAGGTTCTCCAGGGCGGTGTTGACGGACTCAGCATTGAGCTCAACCGGGCCGTTGCCGAAGTCAATCTTGGCGATACCCAGGCCGTTGTCCTCGGCGAAGCCGGACTCAACGTAGGTGATGGAGCCTTCGATCTCCTTGACCTGGTCGGCAACACCGGAGGAGCCCTTGGCGCCGGCGCCGGTGCCGGACGGGAAGGCCTTGGAGTGCTCGTGCGGCCACACGTCGCCAGCGGAGGCGGACAGGAACTTCATGAAGTTATCGGTGGTACCGGACTCATCAGAGCGGTAGACAACCTCAATCTCGGAGTCCGGCAGGTCAGCGCCGTCATTGAGCTCTGCAATGGCCGGGTCATTCCACTCGGTGATGTCACCGTTGAAGATCTTGGCAACGACGTCCGGGGTCAGGGTCAGCTCAATATCGCCCAGGTTGTAGGCGATAGCGACCGGGCCGATAACCATCGGCAGGTGCAGCGGGGCGTTACCGCTACAGCGCTCGGTGGCCTCGGCAACCTGGTCATCCTTCAGCGGGGAGTCAGAGCCAGCGAAGGCGACCTCGCCACCAATGAACTGCTTCTGGCCGGCGCCAGAGCCCGAGGCGTTGTAGGACAGAGTGGAACCGGGGGCAGCCTGCTCGTACAGGGAGGCGAAGTAGTCCATGGCGCGCTGCTGGGAGCTAGCGCCTTCACCCTGCAGCTCGCCGGAAACCTCGCTGAGGCCTTCGACCTCAATATTGCCGGCACCTTCCTCAGAACAAGCCGACAAGGTGAGGCCGGCAACGGCAGTAAGACCAATCATGGCAGCGGTACGGTGGCGTGCAGCGTTCAGCAAAATTTCCTCCAGGATATTTCGACCAAACCAGTCGAGGCTTGGTGCACAGCGATAACGGGGCGCAGTAGCCCTGTCTGAAACCTGAAGTTAACGTCGGCCGGTTGCCGAACCCTTGTCTAAAAATGAACTGAGGGTAAACATGGGGATTTTCTTTGCCAGATGGCGTGTTTTACATCACATTTGGCTGTTTAACCGGCTCTAGGCCCACCGATACTGAACGTCTTCCTGAGAAATATTGAAGCCAATGGACTCATACGTGCGCACCGCCGGAGTGTTATCGGCCTCCACGTACAGCAACACCTCTTGCACCCCACGTGCGGCTAGATGCGCGATCCCCACCCGGGTTAACCATCCGCCAATACCGCGCCCACGAGCAGCATCAGCCAGACCAATCACGTACACCTCGCCCACATCGGCGCTATGCATCTTGGTCCAGTGGAACCCGAGAACCTCACCATCATCAGCAACGGCAAAGAACACCCCATTGGGGTCAAACCACTGGGTATCCCGAGCCTCATCCAACTGCTGCTGATCCCAGCCGCCCTGTTCCGGGTGCCAATCAAAAGCCTCGTTATTAACCGCCAACCACCGCTTATCGGCCTCCCGCTCCCCTAGGCGCTGCTGTACCTCCGGCAGGCTCTCCACATGCACACCCGCCGGCGCCTCCGGCACCTCTGCGGCCGGCCCGGGCAACGACATCTGCAACAACGTCCGGCCTGCAATCATCCCCGCCGAACGAGCCAAAGCCTGGGCACCAGGCAAGTTCCCGTGCGCCCACACCTGGGCCGGGCGCACCTGAGCCAATAACTGCGTACCAATGCCCTGGCGACGTTTATCAGGGTGCACAACCAGCTCAGCAGTATCCCCATCAACGACAGCAAACCCGCCCGGGACGCACACAGCGTCGGCAAGCTTCTTTAGGAAGGCCTCCCCCAACGGCTCGACTCCATCATGGGCAGTGGCTGCCTGGAGGATCTCGGTGGGGTTCATGCGCTACTCCGCTTCGGGGTCGATGGCCTTATATCCGACATTGCGCACCGTGGCAATGAGGTCATCATGCGAAGGGCCAAGCTTGGCGCGCAGGCGACGCACATGCACATCAACGGTGCGGGTGCCGCCACGATACTCATAACCCCACACGTCCTCCAGGAGCTGGGCCCGAGTGAAAACACGCCCCACATTGGCCGCCAAATAACGCAGCAGCTCAAACTCCTTATACGTCAGGTCAAGCTGGCGCCCCCGCACCCGAGCAGTGTAGGTGTGCTCATCCACAACAAGGTCGCCGACCACAATCATCGCGTCCTCATCGTCCTCAGTCACCGGCACCGGGCGACGCGACAGCAGCAACCGCAGGCGCGCATCAATCTCCGCCGGGGAGGCATCCGGCAAGATGAAATCATCAATCGCCCACGAACCATCCAAAGCAATTAACGCCGTATCCACGGCCAACACCGCCACCGGAAGGTCTGGGTTCGCGCCGGCAATCGTGCGGCACAACTCACGTACCGCCAACAGATTCGGCCCAGTCGCGTCGATCAACGCCACGGTGGCATCATCAAGCAATGCAGCGGCCTGCACCGACGCCGGCAACCGGACAACCTCGTGATTAAGCAACCCAAGAGTTGGGATCGTGGCGCGGATATCGGGATTATTACTGATCAAAGCCAAACGCATATCGCCACCACCTCCGTCCACAACAAGGTACTCCCGGGATGATATGCCATAACGCAAAAGGGTAGGAATGGAGCCGTGCCTTATTCACGTCGCACCCGCATAATCGCCACCGCCGCCGCAGCCATCCTCGGTACCGCCGCGGTGGCTGATACGGCCCTGGCTATCCATGCCGAGCACACCTTCGCCAACACGCTGCGCGAAGACGCCAACCTGCCGGCAGCCCCCTACACCAGCCTCGGCGGCGTGGCCTACACGTCCTCCTTCATCACCGGACAATGGAGTTCCATCAAGGCACGCGCCCGCGATATCGACATCCCGGGACTAGGACTGGTCACCGTTGAATCTGGTGCCGTTAATGCCGAAGTTCCCGCCAAAGCTATCCTCACCGGCAAATTCACCGAGGCGCGCACCAAAAAATATTTCACCCGCATCCAACTCGACGCGGTCGCCCTAGGCGGACTGATCGACGTCCCCGACCTGCGCGTACGCAATCTCGAAGACGAATCCCCCAGTGGCGGATGGGAAACCGAAGCGCTGCTCGAAGGCACCCCGAAAGGCTGCTCCGAACCCGCCGAAGTCGCAGTGAAATTACGTATCTGGCAAGGGACGGTACACATCACCCCCTACCAAGTGCGGCATAACGAATGCCCCTTAAGTGACCGCGACGTGATGGATATCTTCACGCTCACCCTGCCCGGCGATAACCTGCCGCTTGCCGACGATCCGACCCGCATTTATGTGGCCGGCGGTGCTATCTACATCGAGAATGAACAGCGTGAAGTGCAGGTTTCGGCTGACGATTTTCTCCCACGATCCCGCTAAGTAGGCTGGAGCACATGACTACCCCGAGCAACGGAAACGAAGCAATCGACCGCGCCGCAGAACAGGCCAAGCAGACCAGCGGCCGAAATATCGCCGACTTTTCGGATCTGCCTGTGCCCGGGGACACCGCGAACCTGCGCGAAGGCCCCAATATTCACGACGGCCTGCTCGCCCTGCTGCCCCTCGTCGGGGTCTGGCGCGGCGAAGGTAAGGCCAACGGCGGTGCCGACGAGGACTACGAAATCGGCATGCAGGCGGTGTTCTCCCACGACGGCGAGAACTACCTGCGCTACGAGACCCGCACCTGGCGCCTCGACAATAACGAGCCCGTCGGCCGCGAAGTCGGCTTCTGGCGGATCAGCGAAGACGACGAGATCGAGGTCGTCTGCGCACACAGTGAAGGCGCCACCGAAATTTTCTACGGCAAGCCCATCTCCGAACGAGCCTGGGAAATGAGCTCTGCCTCCACCATGGTCACCGCATCCGGCCCGAGCACCCTCGGCGCCGGCAAGCGCCTCTACGGCTTGATGCCGAATAACGACCTCGGCTGGGTGGATGAGCGCATGCAGGGCGAAAACTACGTCCCCCTGCTATCCGTGCAGCTCTCCCGCTGGGCCGGCTAAGTAGCCAAAGCCTGTTCACACAGCGCCCGCACCGCCTGCTCGTCGCCACGCACCGGCAATTCCTCCCCGCCGATCGCAGCGACGCGCACAGCGGTGCGCACTGAGGACACCAACCACACCGAATCCGCCGCCCACAGGTCCGATACCGTCACCGTCGCCGCCGTACACGACCAGCCGTACTGCGGGGCGGTCTCAAAGAGCGCGGCCTGGGTGGTGCCGGGCAAAATATCCGGCTGCGCGGCCGGTGTGATCAACTGATTGCCGCGCACCAGAACCACCGTTGACGTCGCGCCTTCGAGCACGTGGTCAGCGTCGGTGATGTAGATAACGTCATCGCAGCCCTGGGCCCGCGCCTCCCGCAACGCCGCCATAGTGGCCCCATAGGACAGGGTTTTCGCCCCCGCCGTCACCGTGAACGCCCGCTGCGTCAGCAGGACATTGACCTCCCGCGGCCGCGGCGTGACCGGCTTGACCAGGATATATCCCGTCGGCTGGTGAGTAGTTTCGCTACCTCGGGTGTACACCCACCGCATAGCCGCTTCCCCGCTTAATTGCCCCACCGCCAGTTGGCCAGCGCTGCGCCACAGCTCAATATCGGGCGCAGGTAGGTCCAACGCGGCGGCAGAGCGGCTGAATCGCTGCTCATGCCGGACGCGGTTACACATATGCCCATCGCGCACCAACAACGTCTCGAAGACACCGTCGCCACGCACTGCGCCCAAATCGTCGGCAAGCAAAAATGGCTGCGCGGGGTCGCGCAACGCAGGGCCACCGTCGGCAAGCACGTCCACCAGGATGCTGTTCATACCACCAGCCTATTGCGTTAGTCTGCGGACATGATTCTTCATGCACCCGGATTCGTTGCTGTGCCCGATGATGACCCGAATGGTCACGCCGGGGTGGCCTGGCATTTCGGTAACCCCCTTGGTGAACAGCGGGCCGCAATGTCCGGCTGCGGCATCGTGGACCGCTCATACCGCCGCGTTCTGCGACTCACCGGCGCCGACCGGGTGGAATACCTCAACACACTGTTTTCCCAACAGATCGCGGATTCCCCGACGGAGGCACTCAACCTCGACCCGCAGGGCCGAGTGCTGCACCATATGTCGATCACACCGCTTGCCGACGAGGTGCTCATCGACGTCGAACCTGGCCAATACGACAGTCTGCGGACCTACCTAGAGCGGATGATCTTCCGCTATGACGTCACCGTGTCCGAGACTGACCTGACCGTAATCAGCCTTATCGGCAACCCAGTGGCAATCGACACCCCCGGTGTCCATAAACACCCGGCGCAATGGCCCGGCAACGGCCGCGTGGACCTCATTGGCGCCCCCGACGACCTCACCGCCGCCTGCCGCGACGCACAGGCCGCTGGTGCAGTGCCGACGGGATTAATGGCCTGGGAAGCCGAACGGGTCACCGCGCTGCGCCCGGAAATCAACCCCGACTTGGATGAGAAGACGATCCCGCATGAGGTGCCGAATTGGATCGGCGCGGACCAGGCCGTGCACCTGGACAAGGGCTGCTACCGGGGCCAGGAAACCGTCTCACGGGTGCATAATCTCGGCCGGCCGCCACGCACCTTGGTGCTACTGCAACTCGACGGCAGCGCGACACGACCGGACCCGAGCGATCCAATTACTGCCGGACGGCGTACGGTAGGCCGGGTTGGCACCGTAGTTGATCACTGTGACTTCGGACCTATCGCTCTGGGACTGGTCAAGCGCACCGCGCAGACCAGCGATGATCTTGCCGCAGGCGACTGCGCAATCAAGGTCGATCCGGAGACCATCGATAGGGATGATTCAGTGCGTCCGGGCCGGGCGGCGGTCAATAAGCTTCGGGGTAAGACAACCTGACGTGGCTTATTCCGAACCGTTTCGGCTAAGGTGTTCTACAGGAAATACGCATAGACAAACTCAAGGGGGCGGCCGCTTTGCCCGCCCCTGACCATCAAGGGGGTCTCGCATGGGTCGCGGCCGCGCCAAGGCTAAGCAGCAGAAGGTTGCCCGCCAGCTGAAGTACAACACGCCGGACATGGATCTGGAGCGTCTTCAGCGCGAGCTCGCTGGCGACTCCCCTTCGGAGGAGTCAGCCAGCGATGACCTGGTGGACCCAGAAGACTGGGCCACCGGCACTGACCGCTAGAACCGCGGGTGCTCGTCGACGAGCACCGCACCGCTTTCCTGCTCTGCGCTAGCGCGCACAGTTCCCAGCTCCCAGCACTCAATATGGCGGGCAGTCAGGATTGCCATCGCACGATCCCGATCCTCCGGGGCCACGATGGCGACCATGCCCACGCCCATATTGAACGTGCGCTCCATCTCATCGCGCGGCACTTGGCCGATTTCAGCGATAGTGCGGAATACCGGAGCTGGGCTCCACGTACCGCGGGAAAGCTCTGCGGTCAGCCCGTCGGGCATCACGCGGGAGAGATTCGCCGCCAAGCCACCACCGGTGACATGGCAGAAGGTGCGGACCTCCACCTCACCGGTCAGCGCCAGGCAATCCAGGGCGTAGATCTTCGTCGGCTCCAGCAGCTCCTCACCAAGGGTGCGGCCAAAGTCGTCGATATGCTCATTGACACCCAGACCAGCGGTCTCTAGCAAGACGCGGCGGGCCAGCGAGTAGCCATTGGAATGCAGGCCCGAAGAGCCCATCGCGATGACAATATCGCCATCGCGCACCCGGTCGGGGCCGAGCACCTCGTCCTCTTCGACAACACCCACACCAGTGGCGGAGACGTCGTACTCATCGGGGTCCATCACACCGGGGTGCTCGGCGGTCTCACCACCGAGCAGCGCACACCCGGCCTGCTGGCAGCCCTCGGCGATACCAGAAACAATGCTGGCCACATGTTCGGGCACAACCTTGCCGATCGCGATGTAGTCCTGCAGGAATAACGGCTCAGCGCCACATACCACCAGGTCATCGACGACCATCGCGACCAAGTCCAGGCCGATGGTGTCGTGCTTATCCATGGCCCGGGCCACGGCAAGTTTGGTGCCCACACCATCAGAGGACGCAGCCAATAACGGCTTGCGGTACTCCCCTAGGGCGAACAGTCCGGCGAAACCACCGAGACCGCCACGCACCTCCGGGCGAGTGGCTTTCTTAGCGATCGGAGCGAAAAGCTCCACGGCCCGGTCCCCGGCTTCGATATCGACTCCGGCGTCGGCGTACGAGACTCCCTTATTTTTGGTCACTATGTCCTCACGCTGTCATGAATGGTGTGGCCTGCCTGCATGCGGGCCACGGCTTCTGCATTGGGATTACCCTCTGGCAACCCCAAAGGATAGGCGCCATCGAAGCAGGCGCGACATAACGTCTTAGCGGCCTGCCCCGTCGCCTCGGTCATACCGTCGACGGAAACAAATCCCAACGAGTCGGCATTAATCGCCCGGGCAATGCTGCCCACCAGATCTTCCTGATCAACACCATTGGCGATGAGCTCACCAGGCGAAGCGAAATCGATGCCGTAGAAGCACGGCCACTTCACCGGCGGCGAGGCGATGCGCACATGCACTTCGGCCGCACCTGCCTCACGCAGCATCCGAATCAGGGCGCGCTGCGTATTGCCGCGCACAATGGAGTCATCCACCACAATCAGCTTCTTACCGCGGATAGCCTCCCGCAGCGGATTGAGCTTCAGCCGGATACCCAACTGGCGAATAGTCTGCGAAGGCTCAATGAACGTGCGCCCCACATAACTGTTCTTCGTCAGGCCCTGGCCGAATGGGATACCGGAGGCCTGGGCGTAACCCACCGCAGCAGGCGTGCCCGACTCTGGCACCGGAATGACCATATCCCCGTCGGCGGGGAATTCCCGCGCCAATTGGCGGCCGATTTCCACCCGCACCGCATTAACCGACTGGCCGCGAATATCTGAGTCCGGGCGGGCAAGGTAGACGAACTCGAAAATGCATCCCGACGGCTGGGGCGAGGCGAACTGGGTGGTGCGCACCCCGGACTCATCAATAGCAACAAGCTCACCGGGTTCGATATCACGCACATGTGCTGCGCCGACGATGTCAAGAGCACACGTCTCCGAAGCCACAACCCAACCACGCTCTAGCCGGCCCAACGCCAGTGGGCGCACGCCATGCGGGTCCCGGGCGGCATACAAGGTATTGCCGTCGGTGAAGGTCAAACAAAACGCACCCTCGATTCGCGGCAACAGCTCTAAAGCTGCGGCCTCGAGCGGGGTGCGTGCTCCTGGTTCGAATTTAGCCAGGTCATCGGCGAGCAATGCGCACATCACGTCGGAATCCGAAGGTAAGCGCTCGGCCAGGTCTATCAGGCCTCGCTGCTCGGCTTCCTCGGCTAACGAAATGTGGTTGATCAGGTTGCCGTTATGCGCAAGAGCGACATCGGAACCATCACTGGCCATCCGGAACATCGGCTGGGCGTTATCCCAACACGGTGTGCCCGCGGTGGTGTAGCGCGTATGGCCGATGGCGACATGGCCTTTCATAGCTTCCAACGTCTGCTCATCGAAGACCTGAGAAACCAGGCCTAAGTCTTTGAAGACGAGGATCTGGTCGCCATCACCAACGGCGGCACCGGCGGCTTCTTGGCCGCGATGCTGCAAAGCGAAAAGGCCATAGTAGGTGAGCTTGGCGACGTCCTCGCCGGGAGCCCACACACCGAATACACCACATTCCTCGCGTGGATCTGGATCGACCGTGTCCTGGGGCGTGTTCATGCAGTCTGCCACCTGGATAAGGATAGTCGCTGCCCTTACCGCTTAGGTAACCGGATGACAGGTAAGTAGCGTTCCACCGCATCGGCACGCTGCCCGGAGACATCCGCATCCGACAATGGGGCACGCCCAACAGCGATACGCAACCACGTACGAGGATCGGTTTCCACCACCGCCGGCGGAGTTCCGCGGGTATGGGTTGTGCCCTCAATGCATTGCACCGCCACAAACGGAGGAACCCGCAATTCCACGGATTTACCCGGCGCGAGCTGGCCAATCATCCTCGCGGACAGACGCACCGCGCGTGCGATCTCGGCCCTGGACGCATCTCCGGTCCCGTCGATATACGGCTCTACCGCGCGGATAGCGTCGGCAAGCTCGGAGCCCTGAATGATGTTCGCCATGGAACCGATTATTATCTGAACCATGCCATCCCCTTCGGTAACACTCCGTTTTCTGGCCTCTCCGCACGACGTGCTCATGGCTGGTTCCTCCAGCGTTCACGGCGGCCGCGTGCTGCAGTGGGTCGACAAAGCCTCGTACGCATGCGCGGTGGGCTGGTCCTCGCATTATTGTGTGACCGCCTATTTTGGGCATATCCACTTCGACCGGCCCATCCCCAACGGGCACATGGTGGAAGTGCGCGCCAAGATTGCCTATACCGGCCGCACCTCGATGCACATCGTCAACGAGGTGCTCTCTGCTGACCCACGCGATGGCGAATTCACCCGCGCCGCGGACTGCATGGTCATTTTCGTGGCCATGGACGAAAACCGGAAGCCCACCAAGGTTCCCCAGTGGGAGCCCACTACCGAAGAAGAAATCCAGGCCCGCGACGCCGCTTTGGCCCGATTCGACCTGCGCCGCGATATCGAGGCCTCCATGCGCACCCAGACCTACACCGCGGATTCCTCCGCGCCGGAACTGGTCACCCGCTTCCTGGCTAAGCCTTCCGACGTGAACTGGGGCGGCAAGGTACACGGCGGTACCGCCATGGAGTGGATTGATGAGTGCGCTACCGCATGCACGATGAACTGGTCCGGACGCAACACCATTGCCGTCTACGCCGGCGGTATTCGCTTCTACAAGCCGATGTCCATTGGTGACCTCATCGAGGTACGTGCGCGACTGCTGCGTACCGGCACCACCTCTATGCACATGTCTGTGCACGTCTACACCGGCGAGCCCCGGAAGGGCCGCGATGGCCTAGCGAAGGCACTGCACTCATCGATGACGTATGTGGCCGTGGATGATGAGTTCACCCCACAGCCGATTCCGCACTTCACTCCGGCAACTGATGAGGATAAGCGGCTGCACGCACACTCGCTGTACCTGCAGGAGCTTCGTGATAAGTACGCGCCGCCGCCGCTGCTGCGTAACTAAGCAATAAGCAAACCCCGCCGCACTGTCCATTCGGTGCGGCGGGGTTTTCTTGTGCTGGGGTATTTAGGCTAGAAGCGCCAGTAGGGGCATAAGAAACGCCAGCGTACCGACGATAGTCAGGGCGGTCATCCGCTGTGTCGCACCAACGTAGAGCGCCACAATCGAGGCGAGGACATTGCTGATCAGCAGTGCGGCCTGGCCGAAATCGCCAAGGTTAGGAAGCTGGAAGCGCCAGATGAGGGCGCAGATGAGTCCGATGGCGGCGCCCACCCAGCCGACGACACGAGCACGATTGGATGTCATTGTCTTCTCCTTGCAGCGTTGCGGTCGGATTAAGCCGAGAACTGCGGTGCGTACCAGGCGACCCACATCAATGGTGATACAGCAGCAATGATGGCTCCTGCCCACAGGTGTACACCCTTTTCCCGAACAGCCATGACGACCAAAGCAATAGCGATAGCAGCCACGCCGATAAGCGAGATCCAAGCCACGGTGTTGTTGCTCAGGCTCATGCCCAGGTAGCTGATGAAGTAGGCCAGGACGACCAGGCCTACGGGTTTGGCGACAGGTGGGGCGCTGCTATTGGTTTTCATTGGTGTGATCACCTTCCTCATCGCTGACAGTTATCAGAGCCTGCAGTCGTGCAACTGGTAAACGGCAGCGATTCGACTCCGGTTTTCAGCAGCTGCAGGGAATTCAGCAAAAAGATATGCCGGGCATGGTTTGCACGTAGAACCTTTGCTGGTTTTCGCATTATCTGCCCTGGATCTCAGAGATTCTTTCAGGGACAAATGCGAGGGTACCGCGCCTTCCTTAACCAGTCAACGCGCTTCCCTTGTGCCGTGGCTTCAACCGCAGCGGAGTAACCCCGCTCACGCGGGGACGACGTTTACCCGCATACACACATAGGGCCAGCCCTGCGAAACAGGGAAAGCGGCGACAACCACTGATGGGTCCTGGCTAAGCGCGTCCGTTGTATGCACGGACAGGCGCGAAAAAGCACCGCCCCCGGCTGCTCTCGACGTCGCCCGCACACAAACCCGTACCAATTGCGCAGATCCGTGCGAAATTTCGTACGGATCTGCGCAATTGGTACGGATCTGGCGAAAAAGGGCGCGAAACAGGGCGAAAGGGACGCGAAACAGGGCTCGAAGACCACACTTGCCCCACGGCTGAAGCATTTCTTCACTGCGGCATTGCGGTAAGCGGTGTTTAAACAGTAAACAGCCGCTGCCGTGCCCAACGCATCACATACACCAGTCCCAGCAGCACCGGCACTTCAATAAGCGGCCCGACGACACCGGCCAGGGCCTCACCACTGGCCGCTCCGAAGGTGCCGATAGCCACTGCGATAGCGAGCTCGAAGTTATTGCCGGCCGCGGTAAATGCCACCGTCGTTGCTGGCTGGTAGCTCATTCCGACGGCCTTAGCGGCGAATAGCGCAATAGCGAACATCAGCACGAAGTACGCCAGCAGGGGCACCGCAATACGGGCCACAGACCCCGGAGAATGCAGCACAGCATCGCCCTGCAATGCGAACAGCACCACGATGGTGAACAGCAGGCCGTAGAGCGCCCACGGGCCGATAACCGGCAGGACCTTGGTCTCATAGCCCTCGCGACCCAACTTGCGCTCCCCGATGGTCCGCGTAGCCCAGCCAAGAATCAGCGGCAGCCCCAGGAAGACCAACACAGAGCGCACAATCGGCCACACCCCGGCATCAAGGTGGACTTGGTCTAACCCCAACCAGCCCGGCAGGACCGTGAGATAGAACCAGCCCAGCGCCCCGAACATGAGGATTTGGAAAACGGAGTTAATCGCCACCAGCACCGCGCCGGCCTCGCGGTCACCGTCGGCAAGGTCATTCCAAATCAGCACCATCGCGATACAGCGGGCCAGGCCGACGATAATCACACCGGTACGGTATTCCGGCAGGTCGGCGAGGAAAATCCAGGCCAGTGTGAACATCAGCAGTGGGCCTACGACCCAGTTCAGCACAAGAGACAAACCCATCAGGCGGGTATCGCCAGCGACATTGCCGATATCGCCGTAGCGCACCTTCGCCAAAACGGGATACATCATCACCAACAAACCGATCGCGATCGGCAACGACACATCGGCGACCTCAATGCCGCCGAGCAGCGTGTCGAAGCCAGGCACGAACCGGCCCAGGAGCAGGCCGACGGCCATCGCGATAGCGATCCAGACCGGCAATAACCGGTCGAGCAGTGATAATTTCTCGTTGTGCATCGGGTTTTAGTCCTCCGCCGCGACAACAGAATTCGCCCCGGCTGCGTGGGCGAATAAGTCGGGCAGAGTATTGCGCCAAGCCTCGGCGAGCTCGGCGACGTCAATAGTGACCGCCCCGGCCCGGAAGGTGGCGTCATCGGTGACTGCACCAAGCTTGGTGACCGGGATACCGATGTCCTCGGCGCGGGCCTTGAGCTTGTCCGCGTCCTCAGGCGCAACGGCCACCAGTGCACGGGAGGCAGACTCGGAGAACAGTGCGGTGAACGGGTCACCGGTGAGCTCCACATCGACGCCCACACCGGACTGGATGCAGGTCTCCACCAGCGCCTGCGATAAGCCACCCTCGGACAGATCGCGGGCTGCGGTGACGAAGTGCTTGCCATCGCGTTCGATAGTGCCGTGGAAGAACTCCACCAGGCGCTGCTCATCGGCCAGGTCAATGGCCGGGGGCATGCCCTGCAGAGTGTCGTGGGCAACCTGCTGCCAGATGGAACCACCGAACTCATCGCGGGTCTCACCCAAAAGGTAGAGCTCCTCACCGGCATGGAAACGGTTACCGATGGCGTGATCCACGTTGGCCAGAGTGCCCAGCACGGCAATAACCGGAGTCGGCAGGATCGGCTCAGAGCCGGTCTGATTGTAGAAGGACACGTTGCCGCCGGTAACAGGGATACCGATTTCGGCGGCACCGTCGGCAAGCCCCCGCACAGCCTCCGCGAACTGCCACATGACATCGGGGTTCTCCGGGGAACCGAAATTCAGGCAGTTGGAGATAGCCAGCGGCTTCGCACCCGAAACCGCGACATTGCGATGCGCCTCAGCCAAGGCCAGCAGCGCACCAGTACGCGGGTCAAGCTTCGTGTACCGGCCCGAGGCGTCGGTAGCCAAGGCAATACCGCGACCAGTGTCCTCACAAATACGCAGCACACCAGCCTCACAACCATGCGCAGCCACAGTATTGCCACGCACATAACGGTCGTACTGCTCGGTGATATGGGCGCGGCTACACAACGCAGGGCTGGCGGCCAGGTCCAACACAGTCTGGCGCAGATCAGTGCGCTCCAGCTCCACGGGCTTTTGCAGATCGTCCTGCCACTCAGGGCGGGCGAAGGGGCGATGATAAGTCGGGCCCTCATCAGCGATGGTCTTCGGCGGGGCGTCAACCACGGTCTCCCCCTGGAAGGTGACCACAAGGTTCTTACCGCCAGTGACCTCACCAATATCGGAAGCAATGACGTCCCACTTGGCGCAGATCTCGTAGAACTTATCCATATTCTCCGGAGTCACCACAGCACACATGCGCTCCTGGGACTCACTGGAGAGGATTTCTGCGGCAGTCATATTCTTCGCACGCAGATGCACCTTGTCCAGGTTGATCTCCATGCCACCATCACCGGAAGCAGCGAGCTCCGAAATAGCGCAGGACAGGCCAGCACCACCGAGGTCCTGAATGCCCACCACAACACCAGCGGCATAAAGGTCAAGGCAGCACTCAATGAGCACCTTCTCAGCGAAGGGGTCGCCCACCTGCACCGCAGGCAGCTTGCGCTCGGCGCCCTCTTCGAAGGTGTCCGAGGCCAGCACCGAGACGCCACCAATGCCATCCAGGCCGGTGCGGGAACCGAACAGCACCACCCGGTTACCTTCACCAGAAGCGAAGGCCAGGTGCAGGTCGTCGGCAGGCAACACACCCACACATAGGGCGTTGACCAGAGGATTACCGGCGTAGGAGGCGTCGAAAACAGTCTCGCCACCAATATTGGGCAGACCCAGGCAGTTGCCATAACCACCCACACCGCTGACCACACCAGGCAAGACACGCTGGGTGTCCGGGGCCTCGGCAGGGCCGAAACGGAGCTGGTCCATCACCGCAACCGGGCGGGCGCCCATCGCCATAATGTCGCGGACAATGCCGCCGACGCCGGTGGCCGCGCCCTGGTAGGGCTCCACGTAGGACGGGTGGTTGTGGGATTCAACCTTGAACGTGACCGCCAGGCCATCGCCGACGTCAATAACGCCAGCGTTCTCACCGATACCGGCGAGCATATGGGCACGCATTTCATCGGTGGTGGTCTCACCGAAATAGCGCAGGTGAACCTTGGAGGACTTGTAGGAGCAGTGCTCAGACCACATCACCGAGTACATGGCGAGTTCAGCGTCGGTAGGCCGACGGCCCAGGATCTCACGGATGCGCTGGTACTCGTCGTCCTTCAGACCCAACGCGGCATAAGGCTGCTCGAGGTCAGGGGTGTTCGCGGCGTGCTCGACAGTGCTCATGCCAGGGCCTCCTCGAGGACCGAAGTGAATAGGGATAGGCCATCGACCGACGGGCCGGTGAGGGTTTCAATAGCGTGCTCGGGGTGTGGCATCAGGCCAACAACACGACCATTTTCGCTGCACACGCCGGCGATATCGTTCATCGAGCCATTGGGGTTGTCCTCGTAGCGGAACACCACCCGGCCCTCGCCTTCGAGCATCTTGATGGTGTCCGGGGTGGCCTGGAAACGGCCTTCGCCGTGCTTGGACGGGATGAGGATGCGATCCGGGGCCTGCGAAGTCCACGCAGTACCGCGGTTTTCCACGGTGAGGTGAATATCGCGGCACACGAAGTGCAGGCCCTCATTGCGGGTCAGTGCGCCGGGCAGCAAACCAGCCTCGGTGAGAATCTGGAAGCCGTTGCAGATACCGAGTACGGGCATGCCCTTAGCAGCCGCGTCCTTCACCCGGGTCATAATGGGCGCCAGTGAGGAGATGGCGCCACCACGCAGGTAGTCGCCATAGGAGAAGCCACCGGGCACCACGACGGCCTCGACTTCGCGAAGGTCAACGTCGGCATGCCACAACTGCACTGGCTCCGCACCAGCGAGGCGCACTGCGCGCAAGGCGTCAACGTCGTCCAGTGTTCCTGGGAAAGTAATAACGCCGATTTTCACTACTGGGCCTCGCGATGGATCTCGTAGTCCTCAATGACCGTATTCGCCAGCAGCGTCGCGGCGAGATCATTGAGCTGCTCGTCGGTGACGGTGTCGTCGATCTCCAGCTCGAAGCGCTTGCCCTGGCGGACATCGCTCACACCGGTCACACCGATGCGACCCAGTGCGCGGTGTACGGCCTGGCCTTGAGGATCGAGAATTTCCGCTTTGGGCATGACATGGACAACTGCACGGGCCACGCTGAACTCCTTCAATTGGGGATGCGTGGTTTATTTTAACCGGTCAGCGATATTCAGCGACCGGGGGAACCCGCGGCCCGGCTAGGCAGCCAAACTCAACGGAACAGTGCCGTACCCGGCCGGCTCGGCACCGACATTGAGCGCCCGATCAATAATGCGCAACATATCGCGACGATTCTTCTCATCCTTCAGGCGCGACGCCGACACAGACAGGCGAATCGGACGACCGTTTTCAATATTGCGTTCCACCGCGGTGCGCACTGCCCGGCGCCACCAGCGGGCCGCGCCGAAGCCTTCGCCCAGCGCCAGCACACGAGTCGGATCCGATGCGCCGGTGACAAGATTATGTACCGCGTGCAGGTCCGCAGCGATACGGAAACCAAGGGACGGCAACACTTCCAGAGTGCCGGGGGACAGCAACCAGCGCGGCGGGGCGAACATATCGGTGCTCAAACCCAGCGCTTCCATCTGCCGAGTCGCGGCGGTCAGCCGGAGTCGGGCCTCATGGCCGCCAAGGTCGGCGAACTCGGCGCGGCGCCCACGGTCTGTTTGGTCGAAGCCGGCCAACATAATCTCGGCGCCTTCTTCCTGGCGGCGCCGAATCCACTCCAGCACCGCAGGCGAACGCCGCAGCGACCAGTCGCGCCCCAGATGAGGCGCAACCAGCAATGCCGGCGCGATACCGCGATCGGCCAGCGCGGTGGTGAACCGCGCTGCGTCGAGGAGGCGGTCATCACGCAGGCCTGATAGCGAGACGACGAGTGCCGGTTGGTTCATGCACACCAATCTGACAGGTGCGGATGAACTCTAAGTGAGACTGACGTGAATATCAGGCAGCCCCTGCGCGACGCATCAGCCACGCGAACTGGAACGCCGTCTCCCGCCACTTCGCATACCGGCCCGATACGCCACCATGGCCCGCACTCATCTCAGTCTTGAGCAGGAATGGGCCACCGTGTGCGACCTCGCGCAGCTTCGCCACCCATTTCGCCGGCTCCACATACAACACACGAGTGTCATTGAGGCTGGTCACAGCGAGGATCGGTGGGTAGTGCTGGGCGCGGATATTCTCATATGGCGCATAGCTGGCCATGTAGTCATAGACCTGCGGGTCGTGGTACGGGTCGCCCCACTCATCCCATTCCACCACGGTCAGCGGCAGCTCCGGCATGAGCATAGAGGTCAACGGGTCCACAAAAGGCACCACAGCCTCAATGCCAGCAAACCGGTCCCCGGCCAGGTTGGCGACCGCCCCCATCAACATGCCACCAGCCGAACCGCCGTCGGCAACCATCTGTTCACGTGTTGTTATCCCAGCGGCGAGCAGATCATCGGCGACATCAATGAAGTCAGTGAACGTGTTCTTCTTCGTCAGCCCACGGCCCTGCTCCCACCAGGAACGCCCCATTTCGCCGCCGCCGCGCACGTGCGCAATGGCCATCACCATGCCGCGATCCAGCAGCGATAGTCGCGCCACCGAAAAACCCGGGTCGGTCGGCATCTCGTAGCTGCCATAACCGTAGAGCAGCAGCGGACGGGGCTGGTCGAGTGCGCAGTCCCGGCGACGAATAAGCGACACCGGAACCTGCGCCCCATCACGGGCAGTCACCCAACGGCGTTCGGCAACATAATCGGCCGCGTCATAGCCACCGCGCACAGGCTGCTGTTTGAGAAGCTCCCGCTGCCCGGTAGCCACATCCAACTGCCACACCTGGCCTGGGGTGGTAAACGAACCGTAGGTGAAACGCAGCACCGGCGCTTCCCACTCAGCGTTACCAGCAGGGGCGACACTGAATAGTTCCTCCGGGAAGTCCAGCTCCACAAAGTTCAGATCCGGCCCAGCCAAGGCCAACCGGCCAATGCCGCCGGATCGGTAGGCCAGCACGGTATGCCCAGCAAAGCAATCCACACCATCGATGCGGCGGCCTGCTTCATGCGCGACGATCTCTTCGAGTTCACCGTCCCACGGGCCCACCGGGCAGGCGCCCAGTGCGAAGTCCGGGCCGGTGCGGTTATGGGTGACCAGCCAGCAGTCACGGCCGCGCACCACCGCGTGGTCAATGTCGTATTCCACGCCGCGTTCACGCTTGCGCACCAACTGGGGTTCGCCAGTGGGCTCAGCGGTATCAATGAACCAGCTTTCCGACGTTATTTTCGACGCGGACTCAATAATGACGAAACGTTCACTGCGAGTGGCCCCCACACCAACCCAGTAGGACTCATCGTCCTCGCGGTAGACGCACACATCGGCGGCCGGGTCAGTGCCCACCTCGTGGCGCCATACCGAATCCGGCCGCCAGGCGGCGTCGACCTTCTGGTAGAACACAAACCGGGAATCAGCCCAGGTGGCCCCGGCGGCGATGCCGGGGATCACGTCGGCAAGCAACTCGCCACTGCGTAAGTCGAGAATGCGCAGGGTGTAGCGCTCATCGCCAACGGTATCGGTGCTGTAGGCCAAGTAATTGCCATCCGGGGAGACGCTGGAGGCACCGACGCTGAAGAACTCGTGGCCTTCGGCCAGGGCATCGAGATCTAGCAGCACCTGCTCATCACCGTCGCCGGGTGTGGGCGGTTGCCAATCATCACCGTCGGCAGGCATACGACAACTCAGGCCATAGGCGCGGCCCTCAACGGTGCGCCCGTAGTACCACCAGTCGCCGGCGCGCACCGGCACGGACATATCCGTCTCCTGCACGCGCGCACGGATCTCCTCATAGATCGCGTCCTGCAGCTCGGTGAGATCGGCAGTCATCTCATCGGTATAGGCATTCTCCGCCTCGAGATGGGCGATGACCTTCGGGTCCGTTTTATCGCGCAGCCACTCATAATCATCACTGAACTCGCGGCCGTGCATGGTGCGAATAAAGGGCCGCTTTTCCGGGGTGGGTACGATCACGCAGGCTCCCCGTGCCATTCGGCGAAACGCAGATCAGAGATGCGCTCATAGGCCTCGATATAGCGCTCGCGGGTGGCCTCGACCACAGAGCCGGGCAGCGGCGGCGGGGGCGTACCAACGTCCTTCTTCCAACCGGACTTGGAGCTCGTCAGCCAGTCCCGCACGTACTGCTTATCGAAGGACGGGTTGACCTGGCCTTCGGCATAAGACGACTCCGGCCAGTAGCGGGAGGAATCCGGGGTGAGAACCTCGTCGGCAAGCACCAAATTATCGTCGGCATCCAGCCCGAACTCGAATTTGGTATCCGCCAGAATCAGGCCATGCTCGGCGGCCAGTTTGGCGGCGTGCTGATAGATAGCAATGCTGGCGTCGCGGAGCTGCTCCGCGCGCTCCCGACCGAGGATGCAAATAACCTGGTCGAAGCTCACATTTTCGTCGTGCTCACCGATTTCTGCTTTGGTAGCGGGGGTGAAAATGGGTTCTTCCAGACGAGAGCCCTCAGTGAGGCCTTCGGGCAACTCGATACCGCAGATCGCACCGGTATCCCGGTACTCCTTCAGCCCCGATCCGGTGAGGTAGCCGCGCACCACACATTCGAAGGGCAGCATTTCCAGCTTCTTGCACACCAGGGCACGGCCGAGCACTTCCTCGGGGATGCGCTCATCATCGGCGGGGCCGGCAAGATGATTCGGCACGTCGAGTTCGTTGAAGAAGAACACGCTCATGGCGGTCAAAACGCGGCCTTTGTCCGGGATCTCAGTCGGCAGCACGTGGTCGTAGGCAGAGATCCGGTCGCTAGCCACCAGCAGGAGAGTGTCGTCGTCGATCTCGTAGATCTCGCGCACTTTCCCTGCTGAGAGATGGGGGTACGAAGAGAGTTGGGGTCGCATGTCCGCATAGTCTAGACCCGTCGTTAGCGGCGTTCTTGTGACAGCCGCCTTGTAACTACGTAATGTTTAAAAATAGTTACTCACCTCACAAATAGGGACAGGAGAGGTTCACTACCACATGGCTTCCCAGGAAATTCGCCGCGCAGTTATCGTCGGCGGCAACCGCATACCGTTCGCTCGCTCCAATAAGGAGTACAGCCACGCTTCCAACCAGGACATGCTCACCGCTGCCCTCGACGGGCTCATCGCCCGCTTTGGCCTAGCCGATGAGCGGCTCGGCGAGGTCGCCGCAGGTGCTGTGCTGAAGCACTCCCGTGACTTCAACCTCACTCGCGAGTGCGTGCTCGGCTCCGCACTCTCCCCCACTACCCCCGCTTTCGACGTGCAGCAGGCCTGCGCGACCGGCATGGAAGCCATGAGCTCCATTGCCAACAAGATCAAGCTGGGCCAGATCGATTCCGGTATCGCCGGCGGCGTGGACACCACCTCCGACGCCCCGCTGGCACTGTCCGATGACCTGCGTGTGAAGCTGCTTGACGCTACCCGCGCCAAGTCCCCGATGGACCAGGTCAAGATCTTCGGCTCCTTGCGCCCCT
Organism: Corynebacterium sp. TAE3-ERU12; assembly: GCF_019209905.1. Lineage (GTDB taxonomy): Bacteria > Actinomycetota > Actinomycetes > Mycobacteriales > Mycobacteriaceae > Corynebacterium. The sequence continues at coordinate 32,364 of NZ_JAHUTM010000003.1, forward strand.
CGGACTTCGCCCCCGCTGCTCCCTCCACCGGTGAGCCGCGCACCGGCTTGTCCATGGGCGAGCACCAGGCCATCACCACCGCCAAATGGGGTGTCACCCGCGAAGAGCAGGATGAACTGGCCGCCAAGAGCCACCAGAACCTCGCGCGCGCCTACGATGAGGGCTTCTTCAACGACCTGATGACCCCGTTCAAGGGCGTTACCCGCGACACCAACCTGCGTGCCGACTCCACCGTCGAAAAGCTCGGCAAGCTCAAGCCGGTCTTCGGCCGCGGCCTGGAAGCTGAGCCGACGATGACCGCTGGTAACTCCACCCCGCTTACCGACGGTGCCTCCGCGGTGCTCATCTCTTCCGAAGAGTGGGCCAATGAGCGTGGCCTGCCGGTGCTGGCCGACCTGGTCGACTCCGAAGCCGCCGCTGTGGACTTCGTGCACGGCGCCGAGGGCCTGCTGATGGCCCCGGCCTACGCCACCCCGCGCATGTTGGCCCGAAACGGCCTGACCTTCGATGATTTCGACTTCTTCGAGATTCACGAGGCTTTCGCCGGCACGGTGCTGTCCACCCTGAAGGCATGGGAAGACGAAGAGTTCTGCCGCGAGCAGCTCGGCCTGGACGGCGCCTTTGGTTCCGTGCCGCGCGAGAAGCTCAACGTCAATGGCTCCTCGCTGGCCTGCGGTCACCCCTTCGCCGCTACCGGTGGCCGGATCGCGGCCTCGCTGGCCAAGATGCTGCGCGCCAAGACCGACGAAACCGGCGAGCTCACCCGCGGCCTGATTTCCGTGTGTGCTGCCGGCGGCCAGGGCGTTGTCGCCATCCTCGAGGCTCGCCCCTAATACCTAAAAGGAGTTTGATTTTTCATGGCTGATAAGTATCAGGATCTCGTCAACGGCGGCCCGCTCACCGGTGTCGCCAAGTCGCTGGGCCTGCCCCAGCCCCCGTTCCTGCGCCGCCACAAGAAGGGCGCCGGCGTGCTGGGCAATAACAATAAGGTCCTCATCACCGGTTCCGGCGCGGACGCAGACACCATCGCCAATGCCCTCGGCGAGTGGGATCTCAATGTCCGTCGTGACCAGGCTGGTGACGATAAGGTCGGCGCCATTGTGGTTGTGCTGACCGACGCCGCCCGCCCCACCGACCTGCAGGACCCGGTGCTCGCCGCCGCGAAGCACCTGCGCAAGCTGGATAAGGGCGGCCGCGTGGTTGTCGTTTCCCGCGCCAAGTCCACCGATATCACCGACCCGGCCCTCAACGCCGTGCGCGGCGGTGTCGAAGGCATCGTGCGTTCCCTGGGCCACGAGGTCCGTGGCGGCTCCACCGCTAATGGTGTCCTCGTCGAAGACGGTGTGGATATTTCCGCTCCGTCGGTGCTGGCTTCGCTGCGCTTCTTGCTCTCAGGCCGCTCCGCTTTCATCGACGGCCAGTTCCTGCGGGTGTCCTCCGCCGCCGGTGACCTGCCCGAGGATTGGGATAAGCCGCTGGCCGGCAAGGTTGCCGCTGTGACCGGTTCCGCCCGTGGCATTGGTGCTGCTATCGCAAAGCAGATGGCCGAGCTGGGCGCCAAGGTCATTGTCATCGACGTTCCCGCCGCTGGCGATAACCTCGCCAAGGTCGCCAATGAGATCGACGGCCTGGCACTGCAGCAGGACATCACCGCTGATGACGCCGGCACGATCATCGCCGACGCCGCTGAGAAGCGTTATGGCCGCCTGGACATTGTGGTGCACAATGCCGGCATTACCCGCGACAAGATGCTCGCCAATATGGACGAGGCCCGTTGGGGTGCCGTCATTGCGGTGAATATCGAATCCCAGCTGAAGATGAATGAGCAGCTGCTGGCCCACCCGGCCTTCCAGGATTCCCCGCGTATCGTGTCGCTGGCCTCCACCTCCGGTATTGCCGGCAACCGTGGCCAGACCAACTACGCCGCGTCCAAGGCCGGTGTGATTGGCATGGTCGAGTCCCTGGCGGACACCTTCGCTGAGAAGGGCGGCAATATCAACGCCGTGGCACCGGGCTTCATCGAGACCGAGATGACCGCCGCCGTGCCGTTCGTCAACCGTCAGGTCGCCCGCCGGGTGAACTCCCTGCAGCAGGGTGGTCTGCCTCTCGACGTCGCTAACGCCATCGCCTTCCTGGTCTCTGACCAGGCCCTGGGCGTTAATGGTCACGTGCTGCGCGTGTGTGGCCAGAACATCGTCGGCGCCTAGGAGCTGTATATGACTAAGACTCTGTCCGCTGTCCCTGAACTGGCCCCGCTGTACGCGAAGGCCGCCGTCGGCATGGCCAAGAAGCGCCCGAACTCCACGGAGCTACGCACTCCCGCGCTGGCGGTCAACGGCGCTGCTGTGCCGCGCGAACGTGACGAACAGTTCCGTCGCCTCGTTGGCGCTCCGCTGTCCGATAACGCCTTCTTCGGCCACGTGCATTCGCTCATCATGCCGTTGCAGCTGGAGCTGATGGCTGCTGACGATTTCCCGCTGCCGATGATGGGCCTGGTCCACACCGACAACACCTACCGTCAGCTTGCCGACGTCCCGGTGGACTCCACGGTGGATCTTGAGGTGCGTGTCTCTGGTTTCCGTGAGCACCGCGCCGGCACCGAGGTTCTCTTGGACGCCACGGTGAAGGCCGCTGGCACCGATACTGTCCTCGTTGAGGAACGTTCGGTGTATTTGGCCAAGGGCCGTCGTCTGAAGGATGTGCTGCCCGCTGAGGGTGGGCAGCGGGAGAAGTTCCGCGTCCCGACCCCCACTGCCCAGTGGCGCCTGTCCGGCGATACCGGCCGCAAATGGGCCGCTATCTCTGGTGACTGGAACCCGATCCACATCACTGGTCTGACCGCGAAGGCGCTGGGCATGCCCGCCGCCATCGCACACGGTATGTACACCGCCTCGCGTGCCCTGGCTGAAGCCGACGTGACCGGCCCGTTCGAGTTCACTATCTCGTTCGCCGCCCCCGTCGTGCTGCCCGCCACGGTGCAGTTGGCGATTACTGACTGTGCCGAAGGTCGCGAGATCGTCGCGTGGCACGGTAAGAAGAAGCGCCCGCACTTCACCGGCGCTGTGCACCGGATTGATTAATCAGGCTGCTCAGTAGCACCAAAAGGCGCCCCAACCGCAATGGTTGGGGCGCCTTTCGTCGATCCGTTGTGGCTCAGACTATGCCGAATTACTCGTCGTTGTGATCCTCATGGTCGGAGTGGTCGCTATGGCCGGAGTGGCCGCCCATGGACGGCATATCCAGCGGGGTTTCATCCTCGGCTTCCTGAAGATTCTTCTCGGCAGTCTTATCCTCGAACATCTTCTTCTGGTAGTCCTTGCACTCTTCCGGCGGAGTCATCGGATCCTTCACGGTTGCCTTCTCGATGGCATCCAGATTCTCCTGGGTGATCTTCCAGTCCATAGTGCGGGTCAGCGGACCGAACCACTCAGTAGCCGGAACACCGGTGATGTAGTCGGAGTGGATGTCGTAGTCGCTGGGCGGGAAAATGGTGACGGTGAGCTTATAGTCACCCGGCTTCTTGATGGTGTCCTTGGCCAGGTTGGTGCCGTAGTGGGAACCATCGATAGCGTTCATCGGCATCATCATGCCGGTGTCGACCTCATCGCCGTCCTTGGTTTCGATCTTGTAGGCGATCTTCAGGTTGGCCGGGGTCTCATCAACTGAGTAGCCCCAGTTGGTGGCATAAGCATTGGCCTTCAGGTCCAACTCGATATGCATCTGCGACTCGTCGTAGTCGAGCATCTCCATCGTGGAGTTGGGGTTCGGGGCCATCTGACCCGGCTGGAAGAACATCACGGCAGCATCGAACAGGCCGAAGGAAGCGGTCGGGCCCTCCTGCTCCTGCAGGCCACACTCGTCGGGTCGAGCGTTGACCTCAACAGCGTCGCTGGCTTCGCCGGATTCTTCCTTATTGCCCTCGTCATCGCCCTTGGCTGCTTCGGTAGCGCTGCTGGCGCTGTCGGCGGCGGCGTCGGCTGCGTCGCTGACGCTGCCGTCGTTATCAGCACAGCCAGCAAGGCCGAGCACACCAACGGCAACGGCTGCCAGAACTCGCTTATTAGTGGTCTTCATGTGGAGGATTCTCCTTCTCAGCCGGTACTAGTTTTGGCTGTGATTTGCGGTTATTAATGGCATGGGCAGCAACCATCCACACCGCAGCGACAAGCAAAATCAGCTGCGGCAGAAGAGTTTCTGCCCACGGGTAGATGCCTAATTCAGGCAAGTAGTGGGACATCCAGGGCAGGTTCGTATCGCCCAGGATGAAGTCGCCCTCCTTGAGTTCTGCAACGCCCTTGCCGACGAAGGACAAACACATGGCAAGAAGCAGAATCGCGGTGGAGTAGAAAATGGGGCCAACCGGCAGCTTGGAACCGCCGAACCGGAACAGCACATAGATCACAGCCAAAACGGCACAGGCGGCCAGGAAACCACCTGCAATAGCTGTCCTATCGTGCCCGCCGGAGGCGAAAGCCGCTGTGTAGAACAAGACGAGCTCCGCGCCCTCACGAATCACGGTGATGAAGACCGTGAAAATCAGGGCTTTGGCCGCCCCCTTCGACACCCGGGTGTCAACAACACCAGCTACATAGTTGTCCCACTTCTCACGTGAGGCGCGAGCCAGCATCCACTTGGCGACGTAGAACAACATGCCTACGGCGAGGAACATCGTGAATCCCTCGAATAGCTCAGAGGCTTTGCTGGCCCCGCCGGTGAAGAAATGCATCACCCAGGCCAAGACGAAGGACAGCGCGACAGCTGCGCCGACGCCCACGGCCACAGACTTCAGGAGGTGCTTATTTCCACTGCGCACGAGGTAGACCACAATCGCGGCGACAACGAGGAGCGCTTCCAAGCCTTCCCGTAGCAACAGCGCGAAAGCGGTGGAGAAATCGACCCAGCGCATGGTGCTTTGATCTGTTTCTACCTGCGCAGCATCACCGTCAAAGAGGTCACGACCAGCGCTTTCCGGGGCATCATCACCGATAATGCCGTCCAGTGCCATCGCGTCTCGCGCAACAGCGATCTTGAGGGTTTCGATGTCCTGATGGACTTCCTCAGCTGGTGCTGCACCGCCGATTGCGATCTTGAGGCGGGTAAACCGCCCCTCCATCTTGACCTTGCGGTTGCCCGCCAGCGTCATCGACGCGGGCTCGAGATTATTCTCATACCAGCCGAAATACGCCTCACCGACTTCGTCGAGGGCCTTTTGGGTATCACCGCTGTCATAGGCTTCCTGAGCTTCGTCGAGCTCAGCGGCCATACACAACGCGTAGTCACGATAAGTACGCGTTGATCCATCTGGGTTGGTGACTCCCTTTTCACATGTCGGCACGTCCTGGGTGGGCGCTGCCATTGCTACTGCAGGCACCATCAGGAATAGCAGTGCCACTATGACGCTATGTAGGAGTCGCATCAGTACTTCCTCACGGAAATTAAGCAAACCCTTGTCTTGGTGGGTTAGCAATACCAATGCTAGGCCCGCATGAAGCCGCCGTCCAGACCCAAATCTCAATTACTACGAGAAATAGGCCCAGACGGCGGCCACAACAGCGAACTACAAAATGTCACCCGGCTGGTACTTAGCAGCGACTGGGTAGCGCGTGGCCAATTCCGACACCCGCTTCGCAACCCGATCCACCTGCGCGCCGGCCGCACCCGTAAAGGCCGCCCGGTCAGCCAAAACGTCGCTAAGCTGCGCACGATCCAACGGGATGCGGTCATCGTCGGCAAGCCGCTCGATGAGGTTCTGATCAGCGCCCTTCTCCCGCATATCCAACGCCATCGCTACCGCATGTTCCTTAATCACCTCATGCGCGGTCTCCCGACCCACACCAGCGCGCACACACGCCATCAAAATCCGGGTCGTAGCCAAGAACGGCAAATAACGCTCAAGCTCACGCTCCAACATGGCCGGGAACGCACCGAAATCAGTCAACACCGTCAGGAAGGTTTCCAACATGCCATCGGCGGCGAAAAAAGCGTCGGCAAGCGCAACCCGGCGCACCACCGAACAGGACACATCGCCCTCATTCCACTGGTTGCCAGACAGATCCGAAACCATCATCAAGTAGCCGCGCAGCAGCACCTGGAAACCATTCACACGCTCACAGGAGCGAGCATTCATCTTATGCGGCATGGCCGAAGAACCGACCTGGCCTTCCTTAAAGCCCTCCGTCACCGTCTCATTACCAGCCATCAACCGGATCGTGGTGGCCAACGAAGACATACCAGCACCGGCCTGCACCAGACTCGACAACGCAGTCACATCAAGGGTGCGCGGATAGACCTGGCCGACGGAATCAAAAACATGATCAAAGCCCAGGCCAGCGGCGATCTCCTGCTCAAAGGAGGCCAGCGCTTCCTCATCCCCATCAAGCAGATCCAACATGTCCTGGGCAGTGCCCATCGGGCCCTTAATGCCACGCGCCGGGTAGGTGTCCAGCACATGGTCAATATTCTCCGTGGCCAGCAGCATCTCCTCCGCAGCAGAGGCGAAACGCTTACCCAACGTGGTGGCCTGGGCGGCAACATTATGCGAACGACCAGCCATCACCTGATCGCGATGCTGCTCGGCGAGTTCAGTGGTGCGCACAGTGGCAGCAACCATCTTGTCGCGAATCATGCGCAGCGCAGCAACGACCTGCAACTGCTCCACATTCTCAGTCAGATCGCGGCTGGTCATGCCCTTATGGATATGCTCCGAGCCGGCCAAAGCACAGAACTCTTCAATACGGGCCTTCACATCGTGGCGGGTAACGCGCTCCCGCTCGGCGATGGAATCAAGATCCACCTGGTCAATCACCGACTCATAGGCGGCAATGACGTCATCGGGGATATCGATACCGCGGGCCTGCTGGGCCTTCAGCACAGCAATCCAAAGCTGGCGCTCCAGAATGATCTTGTGCTCCGGGCTCCAGAGGCGGGTCATCTCCGGGGAGGCATAACGGGTGGCGAGAACATTGGCGATAGTCACGCCCCCAGTCTAGGAGCGCGCCGCGAAGGACTCCACGCTACGCGCCGGTCCACCGGCAAGAACCAAGTCACCAGCGGCGAGCACATCGTCGGCAAGCGCACGGCGGAAACGCTGCCCACCCTGCCGCAAACCAAGGATCTCCACATCCCCAGAAGCGTTAATCTCACCGACGCGGTGACCCAAGGCAGATACCGGCGGGGCAATCCGAGCAACCGCGAAATCATGGTCGAACTCGACGTATTCCTGCACCCCACCACCAATAAGATGAGCAACCCGACGGCCAGTATCGGCCTCCGGGCGAATCACATGGTGACAACCAATCTGGCTAAGAATCTTCGCATGGGCAGGGCTATCCGCCTTCGCCCAAATCGACGGCACCCCAAAATCCACCACCGCAGAAGTGGTGAGCAAAGAGGCCTCAAGATCCGCGCCAATGGCAACAACAACACGCTTAGCCTCATGGACGCCAAGTTCCTGCAACGCACCAGGGATGGTGGTGTCGGCATGCACAATGTGGTCGAAAGAATCCGACAACATCTGCACCCGGCGGGAATCCGAATCGACGCCCAGCACCTCCACCCCACCGGACATCAACTCCTCGCCCAGCGCCTGACCGAACCGGCCCAGACCAAGAATGACGACGTGAGAATTGTGCTTTCTAGCCAATGAAGGGCCTTTCCTCTGGGTAGGTATAACGGCGCACCTGCGGGCGCATCGCCATGGCGGTTGCCAATGCGACAGGCCCCACACGACCAGCGAACATCAACAAAATAATGTTGAATTGCGCAGCCAGCGGCAGCACACCGGTAATACCTGTTGATAGTCCCACCGTGGCGAATGCGCTAGTGGTTTCAAAAAGAATTTGGTCGGTAGAAAACTGCGGGGCGACGAACAGGATGAACGTCGTCGAACCAACAACAAGCAGGACACCAAAAGACAGAATCGACAAGGCCTGCCGCAACACTGCCGCAGGCACAGTGCGGCCACCCAGGGCGACGGAATTATCGCCACGCACCTCGGCAATAACCGCGGCAACCAGCACCGCCGCTGTTGTGACCTTCACCCCGCCGGTGGTACCACCTGAGCCTGCACCAATAAACATCAAAATATCGGTACCGATCAGTGTCGAGCGGTGAAATTCGGCGTAGTCCAGGGCATTAAAACCAGCAGTACGGGGGCTCACCCCGGCGAAAAATGCGTTCAGCAGCTTATCGCCGAAAGACAGCCCGGCCATCGCGCCTTCCCACTCACCGAAAGCCACAAGCAGCACACCGGCCGGAACCAACACGGCAGTGCCGATAAAAGTAAGCCGCGCTGTGAGTGACCAGCGCCGGGGCCGCAGCCACACCTCACGCAAAACCGGAAAACCCAGGCCACCAACCATCAGGGCAAAAGCCAGCGGCAAAAGCACCCAGGCGTCAGAAACGAATCCAATGACATTATCGCTGTACAGCGCAAAGCCTGCGTTATTGAAACCAGAGATGGAGTGAAACACGCCCTGCCATACCGCGCTGGCAAGGGGCATGTCGTAGGCGGAATGAAACCGGGCCGTTAATACGGCAGCGACCACGACCTCAACAACCAGGGTAAATAGCAGGGTGGCGCGTGCTACAGCAGAGACCGAACCTAGGGCCACACCGCGTCCCTCAGCACTGGCACCATCGCGGGCCCGCAGCCCCATCTGGCCGGAAAGAGCCAGGATGGCCAGGGAGGCCAGCGTCATAAACCCGAGGCCGCCGAGCTGGATGAGCACCATGATGATGAACTGGCCGATATGGGACCAGTGCGTGGCCGTGTCGACGGTGACGAGGCCGGTCAAACACGCCGCGGACGTGGCGGTGAATAGTGCGTCAGAGGGGGAAGTGGTGTGGCCCGGCGCGGTGGAAAATGGCGCCATCAACAGGGCTGTACCGATGAGGATGATAGAAGCAAAACCAACAGCCACCGCAGCTTGGGGGCGTGGCCTACGTACCAGTGCCATTTTCAGGACGATACACCCTAGATAGTGATGCGTCCTTCCACTGCGGGCAGGGCAATATCGCGGCGGGCATGGGAGCCTGGCAGCGAAATGGTGTCCAGGGTTTCATAGGCCCGTTCCCGAGCCTGTTCAAGGGTCTGACCTGTGGCAACGACGTTGAGTACGCGGCCTCCGGCGGAGACCACATCCCCTTCGTCATTGCGGGCAGTGCCAGCATGCAAAATGCCATCAGCTTCACGGCCCGGCTCGGCACCCCCAATGGGGTCACCGGTGCGGGTACTGGCCGGGTAACCATGCGCGGCAAGCACCACAGTCAATGCATAACCATCGCGCCACTGCAGCGGCGGGAGCTGGTCAAGGCTGCCGGTGGCTGTGGCGTAGAGGGCGTCGGCAAGCGGGGACTCCAGAAGGGCGAGCACCGCCTGCGTTTCGGGATCACCGAAGCGGCAGTTGAATTCGACCACGGCGGGCCCTTCAGCACCCCAGGCCAGGCCGGCGTAGAGCAGACCGGAGAACGGGCAGCCACGGCGGGCCATTTCGCGGGCCACGGGGATGCAGACCTCGTCAACAATCTGTTGGGTGGCGCCTTCGGGCAGCCATTCAAGTGGCGTGTAGGCACCCATACCGCCGGTATTGGGGCCGGTATCTCCTTCGCCGACGCGCTTATGGTCCTGGGCGGGCAGCAGTGGCACGACAGTGGTGCCATCGACCAGGCAGAACAGGGACACTTCGGGGCCGTCGAGGAAGGACTCGAGCAGCACTGGGTTGCCGGATTCGATGACCTCCCGGCCATGCTCAAAAGCGGCGGCGCGGTCATCGGTGACCACCACGCCCTTACCGGCAGCCAGGCCATCGTCCTTGACCACGTAGTTGGGGCCGAAATTATCGAGTGCAGAGTCGAGCTCGGCGACGGTGTGCACTGCCTGGGCTTGGGCGGTGCGCACCCCGGCAGCGGCCATGACGTCTTTCGCGAATGCTTTGGACCCTTCGATGCGGGCGGCTTCGCGGCCGGGGCCGAAAACTGGGTAGTCGGCGGCGCGTAGGGCGTCGGCGACGCCTTCGACGAGTGGCACTTCGGGGCCGATGACGACGAGGTCGGGGTTGAGCTCTTTGGCTAGCGTGACGACGGCGTCAGCGTCGGCGGGGTCGATGGAATGCAGATCAGCCAGGGCCGTCATCCCGGCATTGCCGGGGGCGACGTGGAGCTGGTGTCCCTGCATTGCGTTGAGGAGGGCGTGCTCGCGGGCACCGGAACCAAGAACAAGGATGCGCATATTTGCGATTCTAACTGCCAGCGCAATAACTGCAGTCCCGCTATCTTTGAGACATGGCAACCGTATTCACGAAAATCATCGAGGGCGAGCTGCCCGGACGTTTCGTCTACCGTGACGACACTGTCGCCGCATTCCTCACCATCGAACCGATCGCGTACGGTCACGTGCTCGTCGTTCCGGTGCAGGAAGTGGACCGTTGGACCGATGCCCCGCCCCAGCTGTGGGCCCGCATGAATGAGGTCGCGCAGATGATTGGGCGCGCTGTGATTGATGCCTTCGACGCACCGCGGGCTGGCTACCTCATTGCAGGTTTTGAAGTCCCCCATGCGCATATCCACATTTTCCCGGCGCACGATATGTCCGGCTATGACCTGTCGAATGTGCTGCGCAACCCGGACGAGGCCAAAATGGATGCCGCCGCAGAGGCACTGCGTGCCGAACTGGGCACCGGCGCTGACGGGCGCTCCTAGGCCGTGGCGAATACTGCGCCCCTTGCCACCTACGTCACCCGGAGGGGAATTTTCGAGGACAACTGGCTGGCCAAGGTCACTGAGGAGCGCCCCTACCCGGTGATCTTGTTGCATGGCACCGGGCATTCGAAGAGTGTGTGGGCCGGCCTTGGCGAGATGCTGCGCGAGGATGGGTGGGCTGTTTTCGCGCCCGATTATGGTTTCCGGGCCACGAACCCGCTGGCGCAATCTCTTGATGAGTTGCGTGCCTATATCCATGCCGTGCTGTGGTCAACAGGCGGGGAGCGCGCAATTCTGGTGGGGCACAGTCAAGGCGGGCTGCTATCGACACTGCTGTCTTTTAGCTCCACGGAGCAGATTCGGCATGTGGTGTGTTTAGCGGCACCGAATCACGGCACCCCGCTGGGTGGGCGTGCTTCTGCTCTGCTCAAGGTGCCCGGCGCGGAAGGTTTATTGCAGAGTTTGGTGCACAGTTATTGGGGCCAGTCCGCGCTGGACCAGATTACCGGCTCTGAGCTGGTGGATTCGGTCGCGGATCGGGACGTGCTCGCCCCTGGGGTGACCTACACCTGCATCGCTTCGCGCACCGATCAGCTGATTAAGCCATCATCGTCGTGTTTCCTTGACGACGGTGGCGTGGGCACGGTGGAGAACATCATGCTCCAGGACCGGCACCCGCGTGCGGTCGTGCTTCACGAAGACGTCGCGACCGACGAGCGTGTGCTCGTCATTGTTCGCGACGCCTTGCGTGAAGTGGACTAGGGCCGGGGAATATTGCGCAGATTCGACTTGGCCAGTTGAATCATCTCGCCCACCCCACCGGACATGACAGTGCGTGCCGACGCCTTGGCGAAACCGCGCAGCTGTTCAAAGTCGATCTCTGGCGGCATTGACATGGCATTGGGGTCGGTGACGATATCGACTAGCACCGGACCATTGGTGGACAGTGCGTCGGCAAGCTGCTCTTTGAGCCGCTTCGGGTCCTCAATGCGCACCCCACGGATACCGCAGCCTTCGGCGATATTGGCGTAATTGACCGGCTCGTGGTCGGTCTGGAAATCGGGGTCGCCGGCGGCGAGCATCTCCAGCTTGACCATGCCCAGTGAGGAATTGTTGAACACCACGATGACCACCGGCAGGTTGTGCCGACGCACGGTGAGCAGCTCCCCCATCAGCATGGCCAGGCCACCATCACCGGATAAGGAAATGACCTGGCGGGTGCGGTCAGTGCAGCTGGCCCCAATGGCATGCGGCAAAGCATTCGACATGGTGCCGTGGCGCCAGGAACCCAGCACGCGGCGGCGCCCATTGGGGGTGATGTAGCGGGCGGCCCACACGTTATTCATGCCGGTATCGGAGGTGAATACCGCGTCATCGGCAGCGAGCTTATCCAGCTCGCGGGCGGCGAACTCGGGGTGAATCGGTGTGTGGTTTTCCACCCCGGTGGTGTAGGCCTCGACGACTTTCTCCAGCTCGCGGGCGTGATTTTTCAGCTGCTTATGCAGGAATTCGGAATCCTTGGCATCCACCAGCGGCAGTAGTCGCCGGATAACTTCCGCCGAATCTCCTGCTACCGGGTAGCGCACGGTGGTGCGGCGACCAATATTTTCCGGCTTGGCGTCAATCTGGGCGACGTTATCGTGCGGCAGGAAACTCTCGTACGGGAAGTCGGTGCCGATCATGATGGTCAGGTCGGCATCATCAAGCGCGTCCTGGCAGCCGCCGTAGCCCAGCAGGCCGGACATGCCAACATCAAAGGGATTGTCGTACTGGATGTGCTCCTTGCCGCCAAGGGCGTGGCCGACGGGGGCCTGGATTTTCTCCGCCAGCTGCAGGGTCTCGGCCCGGGAAGCGCCGGCACCAGCGAAAATGGTGACCGTGGTTGCCTCATTAATCGCGTGGGCAAGTGCCTGGACCTCGTCGTCGGATGGCACTCCAGCAGGGCGGGTTGCAGTGATCGCGGACTGCAGAACCGGCGAGTCGGCAGCCTTGGACTCGGCGATATCACCGGGCAGCACCAGCACTGAAGCACCAGCACCAGCGACGGTCGACTGGATGGCGTTGTGCAAAATCTTCGCCCCCTGCGCCGGGGAATTGACCATCTCGCAGTAGCCGGAGCATTCCGCGAACAGCTGCTCGGGGTGGGTTTCCTGGAAGAAGTTGGTGCCGATCTGCTCCGACGGGATATGCGAAGCCAACACCAGAAGTTTTGCGCCATTGCGGTGGGCGTCGTAGACGCCTTGGAGCAAGTTCAGGTTGCCGGGGCCGCAGGAACCTGCGCACACGGCGAGTTCCCCAGTCATGAGTGATTCCGCGCCAGCAGCGAAGGCAGCGGAGGACTCGTGGTGGACGTGCACCCACTCGATGTCATCATTGCAGCGCACTGCGTCAACGACAGGGTTGAGACTGTCTCCGACGAGGCCGTAGATGCGGCGCACGCCATTGGCGACGAGGGTGTCGATGAGTTGTTCTGAGACGTTCATGCATGGCCTTTCGGCTAGCGGGTGGGGGCAGGGGCCGCCGGTATTGACAGCCCGCTTCCCCAATTGAACGCGGTTTTCCTCGTATTCGCCACGCCCGGTGGATCGGAACGAATTACCCCTTACCGATGACTGTCAGCACCTCGGTCTAGTACTGCGCCAAGGAGGCCCGCGCGGCATCTACCTCATCAAGCAGCGGAACTGACTCCGGGGTGCGCTTGCCGTTAATCGCATCCATGACCTCAGGGGGCATACCAGCGGCGATGAAGTCCTCGTCAGCACCGGGCACACCTTGCAGCCACGCCACAGCGCGGGCACGAGGATCGATACAACGACGTGCCACACGTTCGTGCTCGGTGAGCCGCTCAAGCTCATCACGCCAGCCCAGACGGGCCATGGTGCGCGCCGCGGCAATGAGGTTCTCCCCCGCCACGCGGTTGACCAGGTTCGGGTTCGGTGGCGGCTTCATGCCGCCGCGACGGCGCACATACAGGTCCTGGTGACCAATGCCGACCAGCCCACCGCCGGCATCGCGCACCACAGAGGTGTACTGGACGACCGTGGAGTAACCACCAGCGAGATCAGCATGGATCTGGTCGATCAATTCGTCGGACACTTCGACTTCAAGGTAGGTGCCGCGACGGCCCGGGCGGATGAACTCGAAGGAACCGGTGCGCGTCCAGGCCTCATATTCTGAGCCAAGCCGCTGCATCACCAAGGTGCCGAAAAGCACATCGGTCATAGAGAACAGGGTGCCCCCGAACGCCACGCCGTGCATATTGGCGTTGAGCCGGTTAACTCGCAGCTCGAGCCGACCACCAGACCAGTCACTGGCAATATCGGTGATCCTGATGCCGGCAGCAGCCAGCGGCGGCCAGGCGTTAAGAAATTGACGCAGCATCCCCGGAGTTACCCGGTCAGCGAAGCGTCCGACAATCCGTTCCCGTAAAGACATATGTAAAAATGTAGCGTTTTGTCGCGCGAATTATCCGAACTTGGCTTCATCCCATAGCCACACGAAAGTGCCATCATCGGCTTCGCACCGTAGCCGGGCCGTGCCGCGCTGGGTGCATTCCGGCCGGTCGGCGGCAACGTCGGCAAGCACATCCTCATCGGGGTTATGGCCCCTGACCAAAGACCGCATGTAGTCCGAGGCGGTATCGCAGCTTCCGTCGCCTTCGACACCAATATGCGAAACACCGTAACCATTACCGATCTCGCACACATGAATCGTGCGGGTCTCCACAACAGTGGTGGAACCGGCTTCAAGCATTGTGGGCGCCGTCGACTCGCTTGTCGTGGCAGCAGCAAGCACATTGGCGGGCTCATTTTCGCTAGCCACCTTGGCGAATAACGCCCCGATGAGCAGCGCAGCAGCGATTGCTAAGACGCTGAAAACGATAACCAACGTGCGATTGGTGTTGCTACGTTCCGGCATGAGGGCCTCCTGACCTATGCTCACGTGGAGCCGGAGATGGGACTCGAACCCACAACCATCCGCTTACAAGGCGGGCGCGCTGCCAATTGCGCCACTCCGGCACTGCGCAACATCGTACAAGGAAGTCGAAAGGTGATGCCGATGGGCTTACGAAAATGGCTTCGGGGGCCGACCGCGACCGTGGACTTGGTCCGCTCCGCGAGCGCCCCGTTGCCGCTGGCACCGATTGATTATAAGGACCCCAACCAGGTCAGTGACGTGTTGGAGTTGGCGGCACGAATCGGTGGCCAGTTGCTGGCGTGCGGCACCGGAAATAATGACACGGTGGTGCAACTGCGGGCGGTTACCGCCGCCTTCGGCCTGACCCGAGTGCAGGTGGATATCACCCTGACTTCTGTCACGGTCTTCCACCTCATCGGTGAGCGGCGCGTCCCGGTGACCGCACTGCGCGTGGTGGAGTCCACCACGGTGGATATGGAAAAACTCGCCCGGGTGGATCGCCTGGTGCGCGATATTCGTGGCGGTTTCATCACGCTTGACGACGCTCTGTGCGTCATGACCGATATCGAAGAGGCACCGCCGCGCTACCGGATGCGCGTGGTCTACCTGGCGTGGGCGACGATGGCCGCGTCTGTCTCGCTGCTATTCGGCTCAAATATGCTTGTGGCGATATCGAGTTTCTTCGCCACCCTCGCCATTGTCACCGCGATTGGTGCCTTGGCCCTGCGCAGTCTGCCAGCATTCTTCCTCAATGCGACGGGTGGTTTTATTGCCACCACCTTCGCTGCCCTGTGCTACCAGATTGGTTTGCAGTTCGACTACGCACTGCCGCCCTCGCGCATTATTGCCTCTGGCATCATCGTGATGCTGGCGGGCCTGACGCTGGTGCAGGCATTGCAGGACGGCATCACCGGCGCCCCGGTGACTGGTTCTGCGCGGTTCTTCGACACGATGCTGCTCACTGGCGGCATCATCGTCGGCGTGGCAATGGGCTTTGAGCTGCTCAACCTGCTCAATGTGCACTTGCCGATTGTCGATGCCGCTCCCCCGATTGGTTTCGCCCAGTCGACGGTGAAGGTCTTTGCTGGCACCGCAGCGGCGGTGGCTTTTGCCATGGCCTCCCAGGCGAACCTGAAGGGCCTTATTGTCACCGGCCTGACTGCCCTGCTGGGGTCGATGTTGAACTACTACCTGCTGATCCCGATGGGTGTGGGCCCCATTGCCGCTGCTGGTATCGCAGCGACTGCGGTGGGTTTGGCTGGCGGTTTGCTTTCGCGTCGCTACGCGGTGCCGCCATTGGTGACCGCTATTGCTGGTATCACTCCGATGTTGCCGGGCATGTCTATCTACCGTGGCCTCTACGGCATGCTGCATGAGCAGAATGTGGTGGGCTTTACCGCCTTATTCGCGGCCTTGGCGGCGGCGTCAGCTTTGGCCGCTGGCCTGGTACTTGGTGAGTGGATGGCCCGCCGGTTGCGGCGTCCCCGGATGGTGCACCGGGCCGGCAATATTATGCGCCCCCGGATTCGCCGGATGCGGCGTAAACCGCCGCTGGTAGAATAGGTCACTTACAACGCCGCTCATCAAAAGGAGAATCCGTGCCGCCGAAGGTTACCGACACCCGCACTGCGCAGAACGAGGCTCTCGTCAAGGTCGAGGAACGCACGGCAGCGGACGCGCGAAAGATCGTTGCGTCGCTTTCGGACGATTTTTTCGATTGCGTGCAGCTGATGTGCATGCTGGGCATCGAGCCAGATGGCCTGAAGTTCAAGAAGGTCGAGAAGGAGTACCTGGAGGAGCAGGAAGCCGCGCGCACCCGCTCTAGCTCCAAGACCGGCCCGAAGAAGAGGGCTTCGAAGAAGGCGGCTAAGAAATCCGCCAAGAAGAGCGCTAAGAAGTCCGCGAAAAAGGCCACGAAGAAGACCGCCAAGAAGTCCGCGAAAAAGGCGACGAAGAAGGCGGCTAAAAAGACCACTAAGAAGGCTTAGTAGTGGCTGACCTGGTTGTTGTCAGTAACCGGCTGCCGGTTGCGCCTGTTGTCGATGGCGATGAGGTGCGCTGGGAGTCCAGCCCGGGTGGTCTTGTTACTGCACTGACCCCTGTGCTGTTGGCCCAGGACGGCGCCTGGGTGGGGTGGCCTGGCACGCAGGGCGATATCACTGCCCCCGAAGAGCTCACCACCGACGAAGGCCTGCACCTATTCCCGGTGGAGCTATCCGCCCAGGAATACGAGCAGTTCTATGAGGGGTTTTCCAACGCCACCCTGTGGCCGTTGCTGCATGGTCTTATTGTCACCCCGAAGTATGACGGGGATTGGTGGGAGTCCTACCGCGAAGTTAATGACCGTTTCGCCCGCGCTGCGGTGGAGCATGCCGATGAGGGTGCGACGATTTGGGTGCAGGATTATCAGCTGATGCTGGTGCCGGGCATCGTGCGCCAGTTGCGTCCCGACGTCAAGATCGGCTTTTTCCTGCATATCCCGTTCCCGGCGGCGGAGATTTTCCGCCAGTTGCCGTGGCGCGAAGAGATCGTGCGCGGCCTTTTGGGTGCTGACCTGGTGGGTTTCCAGCTTGAGGAGTGCGCCCAGAATTTCTTGGAATTGTGCGCCAATATTGGTGGCCGCGGTTCTTCGCATACGGGCCTGCCGGATGAGCTGCAGGTCGACGGCAACCAGGTGACCGCCACTGATGGTCGGCGCGTGCACGTGGGCGGGTACCCGATCTCGATTGATTCCGGCAGCGTTATTGCGCAGGCCCTCAATTCTGATGCTGCGGGGGTCCGCGCGGCTGTGGGCAACCCGAAGCATTTGCTGCTCGGCGTGGATCGCCTGGACTACACCAAGGGCATCCTGCAGCGCCTGGAGCTTTTTGAGGGACTGCTCGACAGCGGCGCCCTGGAGCCTGAGGACGCTGTTTTGGTGCAGGTAGCTACTCCCTCGCGTGAGCGCGTCGAGGATTACCGACGGCTGCGCGCTGAGGTGGAACAAGCCGTGGGCCGGATCAATGGCCGCTATGGCCGGTTGGGCCACCCGGTGATCCATTACATTCACCGCCCGGTGCCGTTTGCCCGCCTGCTGGATTTATATTCCGCCGCCGACGTCATGCTGGTCACCGCGCTGCGCGATGGCATGAACCTGGTGTGCAAGGAGTACTTGGCCTGCCATCCCGATGGTTCTGGTGCGCTGGTGCTGTCTGAGTTCACCGGTGCTGCGGTGGAGCTTTCCGACGCTTTCCTGTGCAACCCGCATGATCAGGAGTCAATGAAGCGGGCGGTGATGAGTGCCCTGTCCGGTTCTCAGGAGCGGATGTCGAAACTCCACGCCCAGGTACGTGACCATGATGTGAAGCTATGGGCCTCGAATTTCCTGGGGGATCTGGAATCGTGAAGCGTCTCGCCGCGATTGGGTGCGCATTAGTGCTGGTGGGTTGTAGCAGCACCAGTGATCTGCTGGCCGACACCTCCTGGCAGATCACGCATGTCTATGACGACCCGGGCTTGCCGACGGCGCCGGCTAAGCCGACCGCTCCCCCAACGCTGGTACTAGGACGTACCTCATATACCGGCAGCTCGCAGTGCGGCCAGTGGCGCGGCGAATTGACGTGGGTGGATGACACCACCGCCGATTTTGAGAAACCCGACATCCTGCGCACCACGGACTGCACTGACGATGAGCGGGTATTCGACCAGCGCCTACGTCGGCAAGTTCGTGGCCCGCTGCGGCTGGAAGTCAAAGACGACGCGCTGCGCGGTTATGTCATTGGGAAGACCCCTGCGGGCCAGGCTCCTGGGGGTTTTGCGGCCGTGCCTTCGGCTTAAGCCGCACATAGAGCTGGCGGCGTACCCGGGCGATGACAGTGCCGGACTCGTCGGTGATCTCCGTGCTGAACCACTTGCGGTAGGCCTGCCCGGCGGCGGTGTTGGCTTTAATATCAGCCAGGTCCGCGTCGGTGAATTCAATAACCGCCGTTACGGTGCCACGCCCCCTGGCCAGGAATTCAATCTCGGCTGCGCTGTCGACCACCACATAGTCGTGGCCGAGCCGGATGAGGCCCAGCAGCGTGTAGAACGGGTCCGTCATGGACTGCATGGTGCCGCCGAAAATGATGCCCAGGGCGTTGGTATTCCAGGGGCGCTGGCGGTGCTGTACGACAAGCCGGGAGCCGTCTTCGGCGCATTCGGTTACTCGCACTCCGGCGCCGAGGTACGGCGGCCATAGCCACATATATCGGCGCAGTCGCGCTGGTGTCATTCGCATGGGGAAAGTTTACAAAGATGGGCGCTGATCCGACATAGCGGCGCGGTCCGCATCGTGCCCGGGGTCGTCGAGGCGCGTATAGGAACCACGGTGATACACCAGGGGTTTTGTGCCTTCATCCTGCCGGTGGCCGATATCGCACACCCGGCCGATCACAATATGGTGGTCGCCGCCGTCATGGACTTGGTGAACCTCGCAGTCGATCCAGATCGCGCTGCCCACCAATGCCGGGTTACCCAGCGGAGAGTCCTCCCAGGTGCCCACGGCGAACTTATCGCGCGCGGAGTGACCGAAGGTTTCGGAGATGTGCTGCTGCTCAGCGGTGAGCACATTGACCGTAAAAGTGCCGTTTTCTTCAATAAATGGCCATGTCCGCGAGGTGCGCATCACTGTGAAAAGAACCAACGGCGGATTGAGGCTAAGCGAGGTAAAAGATTGGCAGGCAAAACCGTAGGGCCCTTTGGTGGTGACGACAGTAATGCCGGTAGCGAATTCGCCGAGTGCTCGTCGGATTGACCACTCATCTAGGTCGCGCAAAGGTTCCATATGCGCCGACCTTAGTCGTAGGTAGTGTCGATGGCGTGAAGATCGACTCCAGTGATGCCATTGCCCAACTCTGCCGCGCCAGTCAGCTGCTGGTAGCCGTCGACTACGACGGCACCTTGGCTGATTTTTCCGATGACCCGATGGCGGCCACCCCCCGCCCCGGTAATGCTGAGGCACTGCAAGGATTGGCTGCTTTGCCCGACACCGATGTTGTGGTCGTTTCCGGCCGCCGGATGCAGGACCTGCGCCAGCTCGCCGACTTCGGCCCCAGTGTGGGGCTGGTGGGCAGCCACGGTGCGGAAACTGACCAAGGCGTGGATATCGACGGCGCGCAGACGGATTTGCTCTCCGCGATTGATATTCGGGTCAATGAGCTCATTGCGGACACCCCGGGCGCGTGGGTTGAGAAAAAGCCTGCCTCCCGGGTGGTGCACGTGCGCCAGGTGCACGGTGCGGTGCAGCGCACGAAGATTCTGGACCTCGTGCGCGCCCATATGCACCCCGTCCCGGGCCTGTACCTCACCGACGGCAAAGACGTCCTGGAGATCTCGGTGGTGCAGATAACGAAGGGTTCCTGGCTCAAGGAGGCCCGCACCGACCAGCAGACGGTGCTGTTTATCGGTGATGATGTCACCGACGAGTCAGCCATGGAGGTGCTCACCGGCACCGATGTGGGCGTCAAAGTGGGCCCGGGAGACACCGCGGCGAACTGCCGGCTGGCTGATACCGCAGCGGTCACGGAGTTTTTACGAGACCTCAAGGACGCTCGCGAGCAGGCGCGACAGTAGCTCCGGGGAACAATTCGGTGGGCAGGATCACCCGCTGGTTGGATTCGTTGAACAGCACCTGCCCAGCGGCGCGGCCTTTTTCGCGGTTGGGCTGAATGATGGTGGTCAGCCCGGCGCGCAAGGCTAACTCAATGCCGTCGAAGCCAGTGACGGAGAGGTCTTCTGGCACCCGGATATTGTGCGCGCTGGCGTAGCGCAGCACAGCCAGGGCCTGGGTGTCGGTGGTGCACACCACGGCAGTCAGGTCCGGGTTATTGCCGAGCAGCTCGGCGGCGGCTTCATCATTGGCGGTGCGGGTATTGAGGTGCCTGCCGACGATGGGCACGTCGGTGATACCAGCGTCGGCAAGCGCTTCGAGGGCGCCTTCAATGCGGAACCGCTGGACGTGGTGGTGCGCGTCGGCGAGATCGGCAGGCCGCACGGGGCCGTCGTGCTGGGTGCGGGATAGCCGCACCGAGAGGATGCCGATACGGCGGTGGCCTAGGTCAGTAAGGCGGCGCACGGCCGGCTGGATGGCGGCGTGGTCATCAATGCCGACGAAAGGCAGGTGGGTGCGCCCGGTGGGTTGGTCGCAGATGACGGTGGGCAGGCCGCGGCGGGCGACGATATCGAGGAATGGGTCATCGTCGGCGACGGAGTAGACGATCATGCCGTCGACGGCGGCGCCACGGATAAGGTCCTCCCCGGCCTTTCCTGCACCTGAGCTGGCCGGGATGATCATCAGTGAGGATTCCCGCACGCCGCATTCTTCGGCCAGCCCGGCGAGGAATTCGACACTGGCGGGGTCGTCGAAGGCGAAGGACAGTTCCTCTGTCAGCAGTACGCCAACGGCTCCGGCGCGGCGGGTGCGCAAGTGTCGGGCCATGGGGTCTGGGCCGGGGTAGCCCTGCCGGTGGGCGACGGCGAGGATATGTTCGCGCAGTTTTGGGGAGAGCTGTTCGGGCCGGTTGTAGGCGTTGGATACCGTGGTGCGCGATACGCCGACTTCAGCAGCGATGGAGGCCATGGTTCCTCGGCGGCGCGGCGTTGCGGTCACGGCACCAAATTTACACAACACCTGCTATTGGGAACTTTTTTCATCTCGTGTTTGAATATGGAATATGACACGCCACCTCATCTGCATTGTTGCTGCCACGAGCCTGCTGGCAGGCTGCTCCAGCGCCCCGGACAGCACCGAAGCCGCCAATGACGACGCCATCACCACCCGCGTTGTTACCTCAACGACCGTGTGGGGCGATGTCGCCAACGTCGTCCTGGCCGGCCAGGACACCATCTCGGTGCGCCCCATCATCTCTGGGCAGGACATTGACCCGCATTCCTACGAGCCCACCGCCGCGGATATGGCTCTGGTTGAGGACGCCGATGTGCTCGTCGCCGGCGGCGGCCACTATGACCTGTGGCTTACCGAAGCCGCGATGGACACCGACGCGAAGGTCATCGTCGCCCTCGATGAGGACGAACAAGTCGAAAACGAGCATATTTGGTACGACACCGACGCCTTAGAGGAGGTCGCCGAGGAGCTTGCCGACGCTGTCGGCGCCGGCGACCCCGATGCCGTAGATGAGCGCGTCGATGAGATCAAGAAGGCGAAGTCGAAGGTCGGCGAGATCCGGGTAGCCCAGACTCACCCGCTTGCCGACGGCATCCTCGACGGCACTGATGCCATTGAGGCCACCCCGGAGGGTTTCCGTAAGGCCACCTTGGCCGAATCCACCCCGTCGGCACGCGATGTGCAGGCCTTCCTGGAACTGATCGATTCCGGCGACCTGGATGTGCTGATCGATTCCCCGCAGACCACCGACCAGGTCTCCAAGCGCCTGCGCGAAACCGCTGAGGCCAAGGGCATCCCGGTGGTGGAGGTGTACGAAACTCCGGCCGAGGGACAGAATTTCTTCGACCTGTACCTCCAGACCGTCCAAGCACTGCAGGCCATCGACGAGTGAGCGTTTTAACCTGCCGCAATGCGGCGATGGCGCCACTGTGGGAAGGCCTCGACTTTGCGGTTGCCGCCGGTGAGTTCTTGGCCGTATTGGGGCCAAACGGGGTCGGCAAATCCACATTATTGACCGCCGCCCTGGGGCTGCGGCCGCTCACCGGTGGTTCTATTAGCACCACCGGCCAGGTGGGGTATATCCCCCAGCAGAAAATGTTCGACCCACAGCTGCCGATGCGGGCGCGGGATCTGGTGGCGCTCAGCGGCGACCACGGCATTATCCGACGCCGCCGCGACCGGGCTGCTGTTGCCGCACTCGAACACGTCGGCGCTGGGCATTTACTTAACCGCCGGGTGGGTGCCTTATCCGGTGGACAACAGCAGTTGGTGCGGCAAGCGCAGGCTTTTGTGCGCAACCCGGACCTGCTGTTGTGCGATGAGCCGCTGCTCAGCCTGGACCCCACCGCGCAGGCCCGCACGGTGGAGCGGTTTGACCAGCGGCGGCGCGAATACGGCACTGCGGTGGTGTTTGTCACCCACGGCATTAATCCCATTCTCGATGTGTGCGACCGGGTGCTCTATCTCACCGATCACGGGCATCGGGTCGGCCCGGTCCGCGAGATCATGACCTCAGAAACCCTGTCCGAGCTGTACCAATCCGATATCACCGTCGCTGAGGTCGAAGGGAAGCTGGTGGTGCTGTGATGGTGGAACTGTTGTCCGTTGGGTTCGTGCAGTCAGCACTTATTGCCGCAGCGATCTTGGGCATAGTCTCCGGCGTCATTGCCCCACTGGTGGTGATGCGTTCGATGAGCTTCACCGTGCACGCCACCTCTGAGCTGGCGCTCATGGGCGCTTCAGCCGCACTGCTGCTGGGGGTATCTGTTGGTGGTGGCGCCATTGTCGGTTCGGTTTTGGCCGCGGCGGTACTCGGGGTGATGAGCAGGCGTGGTGATGACGCCGCCGTCGGTGTGCTGTTGAGCTTCGGACTGGGCCTGTCGGTGCTGTTCATTCACCTCTACCCGGGCCGGACCTCGACTGCGTTTGCGCTACTCACCGGCCAGATCGTGGGTTTGACGTCCGCCTCAGTGAAGGTCCTGGCCGCGGTGGCGATCGTGGTGGTGCTCACCGTGGCGGTGTTCTGGCGGCCATTGCTTTTTGCCTCAGCGGACCCACAATTAGCTGCGGCGACCGGGGTGCCGGTGAAAACAATGTCGGCCCTGTTCGCGGTCCTGGCTGGGCTCACTGCCGCCCAGGGAGTGCAGATCGTTGGTGCCTTGCTGATCACCGCGCTGCTTATCACCCCCGGCGCGGCGGCGGTACAGGTGACTGCTTCCCCACTGCGGGCGATGGTGTTATCCGTCGTTTTCGCCGAGTTGGCCGCTGTGGGTGGTGTGTTGCTGTCCTTGGCGCCCGGGATGCCGGTCAGTGTTTTCGTCACCGGCATTTCCTTTTTCATCTACGTGGTGTGCCGGGTGATCAACACAGTTCAGGGCCGACGTCTAACGCGTAGCTAGCCGCCTCCTGCTCGTGCAACCAGTCCATCCAGGCCTGCACGGTGCGGGCACGGCGGCGGATGGTGTTCCCGCTGAGTCCGGGGGCGGCCTCGGCGACGACAGTTTCCGGGTCCACACCGGCAAGGGCCCGGCGAAATGGGGTCAGCGCCAGGATCTGTTTAGCCACCACCAGGGACCGGCGTGGGGCGGGTAGGTCGATAAGTTCGCGGCCCACGTCGGTAAGCCGGTCACCGTCAAGGAACCCCAGGTAGCGGGCCGCATTGAGGTAGTAGGCGGACTGGCGCGGCACGAAGGCCTGCTCCTCGTACAGCAGATCTGAATCGGTAGTTCCCGCGGTGACTATGCGGATCAGGCGGTCGATGGAATCGGCCTGCGGGAACGGCAGATCGGGCGGGCGGCGCGCTGGTTGCCCGGCTGCGAGCTCGGTGAGGGAGGTGTCCCGCCAAGAAGTGAAGACGTAGCGGGATTGGCGTAATTCGCGGATGGAGCCGTAGTCGTGGGGGTCGGTGAATTCGAACTCGACCAGGCGCAGGCTTGAATCACCCACAATGAGGTACATCGGCCGGATAGGTTTGCGGTACTGGGCCGATAATGCCCGGTAGGGGTAGTAGAGCTGCCGGGTGACGAAGGTGCCGTCGCCTTCGCGTTTAGCCTCGATAAGCAGGATGGATTCGGGACATTCCACGACGGCGTCGATTTCCATCTGGGCCCCGGAGACAGAGATATCGGTCTTGGACCCGATGGTGAAGTCGAAATCACCGCTGCCGCGCCGGCCGAAGAAGGTCACCGTGGCGTTTTCTTCCTGGGCGAATTGCGCTAAGGCCCCGGAGGAATGCAGGACGAACAGCGCCGCGGTCTCCCCCAACCCCGATCGCGCGGAGACGGTCTCTAGTGCGGAGATATCCGGCAAGGCCTGGGCGGGGCCTGCGGGGGCGGGCATGGTGGAAAACATCTCGAAGTGCCCGATGACGTAGCGGCCACGGGCGACCGGAAGAATTCCCCACTTATGCTCGACGAATGGTGCGGGCAGCTGCCCACGGTGATCAATCTTGGCCATCAGCCGAGGTTCACGGTGGCCGTAGCGTTTCAGCTCGTCGGCAGTGACGGTGGCTAAGCTGCCGCCGGCGGTGCGCCCCGGCAGGTCAAGGGCGTCGCACACACGCTGCCAGGCATCGTCATTAAGCATAATTGCGCACTAAAACCTCGTTGACTTTGCCGCGGCGGGAAGCATTGGAATTGATCGCGCGACCAGCTTTGACGATATCTACCCGGTAGGTGGCGTAGAGCTCTCGGATGAACTCAGTTGCTGAGTTCGAGAGCAAGAAATACACACCCCGGCGGTCGAGATCATCACAGACTTCTTTGAGTCGCTGTTGCTCTTTTTTGCCGAATGCGTCCTGGGCGTAGCTGGTGAAATTCGCGGTATCGCTGACGGTGTCATAGGGCGGATCGAGGTAGACGAAATCGCCGGGTTGCGCGGCGGCGCAGGTCTGTTCAAAAGACGCCACGTTAAAGCTAACGTCGGCGCTGCTGAGGTAATCGTGAACTGCGCGCAGTCCGTCCTCGTTGACGATATTTGGGGAGACATAACGCCCGTAGGGGACATTGAATTGGCCCTGCCGGTTGACGCGGTGCAGCCCGTTATAGCAGGTCTTATTGAGGTACAACATGCGTGCGGCACGGTCCACAGCGGGGCGGCCAGCAAAACCGGGCTGCCGATCCCAGGCGCGCACCAGGTAGAAGTGTTCCTCACTGTGCTGGGCAGCATGAGTGCGCAGCCGGTCGATGACGGCATCGACATCATCGCGGATCACTTCGTAGAGCTCGATGAGTCCTGCGGTGATATCCCCCACCACAGCACGTTCGGGCGCGAGGTCGAAAAGTACCGCCCCGCCACCAATAAAAGGCTCTAGGTAGCGGCCATAGTCCTCGGGCACACGGGAGCGAATCTCGGGCAGGAGCTGGCGTTTACCACCAGCCCACTTGATGATCGGCGCGGGCACTACTTCAGAGCAGCCCGACGCTGTCGCGCGAATTCGGACAGGGTGACACCAGCCGCGACGGAGGCATTGAGCGACTCCACACCAGCCGACATCGGGATCGAAATGATGGTGTCGCAGGTCTCCCGGACGAGGCGGGACAGGCCCTTGCCTTCAGAACCGACCACCACGACCGTGGGGGTGGTGCCATCGTAATCGTCGAGGGTGCAGTCCCCACCGGCGTCGAGACCAACAACCTGGTAACCAGCCTTCTGCAATTCCTTCAGGCTACGCACCAGGTTGGTGGCACGGGCGACGGGAAGGCGTGCCGCCGCACCAGCGGAGGTACGCCAGGCCACACCTGTCACCGCAGCGGAGCGACGCTCCGGGATGACCACACCGTGGCCACCGAATGCGGCTGCGGACCGGATAACCGCACCGAGGTTGCGTGGGTCGGTGATGTTGTCCAGACAGACGATCAGGCCCGGGCGCCCCGAGGACTCTGCACGCTCCAGCAAGGTCTGCACATCGGCGTACTGGTACGGCGGAATCTGCAGGCCAATTCCCTGGTGCATGGAGTTGCCGACCATCTGGTCAAGCTCATGGCGCGGCAATTCAGTAATGGCAATGCCCCGGTCGCCGCAGACACGCACTGCCTCAGTCAGCCGCTCATCATTATCGGTGCCCAGTGCGACAAACAACTGGGCCGCGGGGACCTTCGCCCGCAGGCATTCGACAACTGGGTTGCGGCCGACAACAAGCTCAGGGCCTTCCGGCTTTTCGTGGCGGCCCTGGGCGCGCCGACGCTGCTCCATTTTGCGCTGGTGGGCCTTGTGGTAGACGCGATCTTCGGCCTTAGGGGTGGGCCCTTTGCCGCGCAGGCCACGCCGACGGGCGCCGCCACTACCGGCTTCGGGGCCCTTCTTATTGGTTTTACGGGTCGCGCCTTTGCGCTTGGAATTGCCTGCCATTTAGTTCTCCTCGCCGGACAGCGCCCACTGTGGGCCGTCCGGGGTGTCAGTGACCTCAATGCCAGCATGTGCCAGCCGGTCGCGTACCGCATCGGCAGTTGCCCAATCCCGCTCAGCACGGGCGGCAGTACGTAATTCAAGTTGTTCCTGGACCAGGATATCCAGCGCGCGGTGGGCGCCATCATCATCGCTGCTGGCACTGGCCCACTGCTCAGCGCAGGGGTCAAAGCCCAAAATGGCGCACATGGCGCGCACCTGGCCGGCGACCTGTGTCGCCTCGGCGGAACCGTCGGCAAGCAACTGATTGCCACGGCGCACCGCATTGTGGATCTCCGCCAGCGCCCGCGGCACCGCCAAATCAGCATCCATCGCAGCACTGAACTCGGCAGTCGGCTCGCCGATGGCGACGGCACCAACGCGCTGCAGGAATGCCTCGATCCGGCGGTAGCCGGCTGCGGCCTCCTTCAGGGAATCCTCCGAGTACTCCAACACACTGCGGTAATGAGCGCTGCCAAGGTAGTAGCGCAGCTCCACCGGGCGCACCATCTCCAGCATGTGGTCCACCGACAGCACATTGCCCAACGACTTCGACATCTTCTCGCCAGCCATGGTCACCCAGTGGTTATGCATCCAGTACTGGGCGAAACCATCACCGACCGCATGGGACTGGGCGATCTCGTTCTCATGGTGCGGGAACTGCAGATCCAACCCGCCACAGTGAATATCGAATGTGGCGCCCAAATAGTACGTAGCCATCGCCGAGCACTCGAGGTGCCAACCGGGGCGACCAGCACCCCACGGGGTAGGCCACGACGGCTCACCCGGGCGGGAAGCCTTCCACAGGGCGAAATCATGCGGACCGCGCTTACCACGCGACTCCGGCTCCCCCTGCTCCATCTCAGCAACCCGGTTACCTGAGAGATGGCCGTAATCAGAATCCTGCGCAGCCGACCAGGCAGCCACATCGAAGTAGACCGAACCGTCGGCAGCGTAGGCGAAGCCAGCGTCGATAAGCCGCTGCATGTACTCCACCATCTGGGTGACGTGGCCAGTAGCGCGCGGCTCAATACTCGGCGGGATGACCCCTAAGAGGTTATAAGCATCAGTGAAGGCACGCTCGTGGGTAGACACCCACTCCCACCAGGGCCGACCATTTTCAGCGGCCTTGGTGAGGATCTTGTCATCAATATCGGTGACATTGCGCACGAAGGCAACGTCATATCCCTTAGCTTCCAACCAGCGCCGCAGAACATCAAAAGCGACGCCAGAACGCAGGTGGCCGATATGCGGCTTGGCCTGCGGAGTGGCACCGCATAGATACACCGACGCATGGCCTTCGCGTAGCGGTGTGAAGTCCCGCAGCGTGCGGGTGGCGGTGTCGTAAATCTGGAAAGTCACGCCCACGAGCATAGCGGGCGCCCGGACATCCTTAACGCGCGTCTAGGTCGACAGCCTCAACAGGCTCATCCGGCTCACCGATCGTGGCATGCCGCTCGATGGTGGCCTGGATCTTCGTGGTCAGGTCAGTGACCTTTTCCTCGTCGATACCTTCGGCCAAAGCAAGCTCACCGACAAGCACCTGACGAGCCTTAGAAAGCATGCGCTTCTCACCGGCGGACAGGCCCTTGTCCTGGTCGCGGCGCCAAAGGTCACGAACAACCTCGGCAACCTTATTAATATCGCCGGAACCAAGACGTTCCTGATTGGCCTTATAACGGCGCGACCAGTTGCCTGCCTCTTCGACGTCAGTCTCCCGCAGCACAGCAAAAACCTTGCGCAGGCCATCTTCACCGACGACGTCGCGCACGCCGACGAGCTCGGCGTTTTTGGCCGGAACTTGGATGCTCAAGTCGCTTTGGAGAATCTCCAGGACCAGGTAATCGACCGTTTCTCCGCCCATCTCACGCTGGACGATGTCCTCAACCTTGGCTGCCCCGTGATGCGGGTAGACGACGGTATCGCCGACCTTAAACTCCATGTACGTACACGCCCCTTTCAACGGCCACCCAGAATAGCACGGGCATTTATTACCCCCAGCCCTACACAGGTAATATGAGAAGAAGCTATAAGGACGTTAAGGTTGTAGGAAATCACCTACCTTCCCCATGGAGGCTCCGTAGTTATGACCCTCAAGTCGGCAGCCCGCCGCGGCACCATCGCCACCGTTGCTTTTGTTAGTGCTCTGGGACTGGCCGCGTGCAGCTCTGGCCAGATTTCGCAGACCGCTGATCAGGTCGCCGCTGTCGACGGTGCCCAGAATGAACAGCCCGCCATCCCCGGTGGCATCGCCATCCGTGACGCTCAGGTTGTTATTGATCCGGGCACGAACGACGCAGCCCTGAAGTTCACCGCCGTGAACCAGGAACGCTCCGATATCACCTACACCCTCAAGTCGGTCTCCGTCGAGGGCGCTGGCGATGTCAAGCTCAGCCCGAAGGCCAAGACCAAGGGCGCTGCCGGCTACGACAAGCAGGACCTGGAGATCCCGCATGGTTGCTCCCTGGTCGCCACCACCGCCCGCGATATCGACGTCATCGCTGAAGGCGCGGAGGACAACGGCAGCTGCATTAACTACCTCATCACCGACCTGGACAGCTCCACCCTGGTCGGCTCCGACTCCAGCGCTGCGGGCCTGAACCGCACCATCACCTTCACCTTCGCCGACAACACCGGCAAAATCGAGACCATCGAGGTCTTCAGCACCGTCTCCGCCTACATCCCGGACGCCGGTAGCGCCGACCGTGAGCACCGCGACCGCGGCAAAGAGGACGGTAAGCACCACAGCAGCGACCACAAGACCGGCGAGCACAAAAACGGCGAGCACCACTAAATAATTGGCGAAAAAGGGCGCGGACTACCGGTGTTCCTCCTGCGGGCACCGAGTTTCTAAGTGGGTAGGACGCTGTCCGTCCTGCGGCAGCTGGGGCACTCTCGAGGAGGCCCCAGCTGCCGCTTCGGTGTCTTCAGGGGGTCTACGCACTGGTTCCGGGGCCGCCACGGCACGGCCAATAACCGGCATCGACCCCAATGAGGCCAAAGCAATCCCCACCGGCATCGGTGAACTCGACCGCGTTTTAGGCCTCGGCGTGGTCCCCGGCTCAGTGCTGCTCCTCGCCGGCGAACCCGGCGTCGGAAAGTCCACCCTCCTCCTTGAGGTTGCCCACCGCTGGGCAGCGGCCGGAAACAGCGCGGCCCTCTACGTCACCGGGGAGGAATCCCCCGGCCAGGTGGCACTTCGCGCACAGCGCACCGGCGCACTGCACGACAATCTGCTGCTGGTGGCCGATACCGATATCTCCCGAGTCATCGAAGCGGCCCTCGAACAACGCCCCGGCTTACTCATCGTGGACTCAGTCCAGACCATGCAGGCCACCGGGGTCGAAGGCACCCGAGGGGGTGTGGCCCAAGCCCGTGCGGTCACCGCCGCCCTGACCTCCTTAGCCAAGGAGTCCGGCATCGCGGTGCTGGTCGTAGGGCATGTGACGAAAGACGGCACCGTCGCCGGCCCCCGCACCATGGAACACCTGGTGGACGCGGTCCTCAATTTCGAAGGCGACCGCCATAGCGGACTGCGCTTCCTACGCGGCATCAAAAACCGTTTCGGCGCCACCGACGAGGTCGGCTGCTTTGAACAAACCACCGACGGAATCCGGGAAGTCCCCGACCCCACCGGCCTGTTCCTGCATCACCGCAGCCCCGCCCCCGGTACCGCCATCACCGTCGCTGTCGATGGGCGCCGCCCCCTGCTCGCCGAGGTACAAGCCCTTGTTGTGGATACTCAGCAACACAATCCGCGGCGCAATGTGACCGGGCTGGACCCACGACGAGTGCCGATGATCGCGGCAATTATGCAGCAGCACGGCGGGTTGAAAGCCCTGGCGGACCGGGAATTACACGTCGCAACGGTCGGCGGCATGCAACTGAATGAACCCGCCGCAGACCTGGCCATCGCGATCGCTATCGCATCCTCGGCGGCGGATAAAGCAGTCAGCGCGAAAACCATTGCGCTTGGCGAGTTAGGGCTGGCCGGGGAGGTACGTCGGGTGCCCGATATTGACCGTAGGCTCAAAGAGGCCGCACGGATGGGCTTCACCCGCGCCATTGTCCCGCAAGGCGCAGATGTGCCCGCCGGGGTGCAGGCAGTGCGCGTCGGCACCATAGCCGAGGCACTTTCCGCCACCGTCGGCTAGTTAGCGCAGGTTAAACGTGTACGGCTCAGTATTGCGCTCACCGACTAGGCCATACACCAAGTAGCCGCCGGCAGGTGCGGGCTGACGCTCACTCGACGAGCACGCCCCCGGGGCGGAGCCCAGGCGGGACCAACGCACGGTGTAGACGACTTCTTCCTCCGGGGCGATGGTTTCTACACCAGTGCCCTCGGACTCGTGGCAATCCAGGTCGGACCAGATGCGGGAATAGTCGACCATATTGAACACCTCGAAGCGAAGAGTCTGCTCATCGAGGTTGATCGTGCAATCACCGCGGGTGGGGTTATAGAGAGTCAGGCTGAACTGTGGATTCTGGTCGGCCGAATAAGTCGGCTGGTCAGACTCAATGCTCAGCTGAATATCGCCGGGCTCGCACTCGTCCTTGTCGATGGTTTCTCGCGTCGACGTGGTCTCATACGGGGCGGCAACAGTGGACTCTTCGTCCTTCTCACCTGGGACAGTGGTCACTTCAGAACCATCAGTGCGAGTGGCAGTGACCTTGGGGGTATTGGCTGCCTGTTCGGTGTCGGTATCGGTCTCGTCACCAGAGGTGCTGCATTTCACCAGGGCGACAATCACGAGCAGCAGTACGGCAAGCAGGGCAATTGCCGCAATACGGCGCCGACGGTAGACCTCGGGGGGAAGCTGCTGATTCGTCACTTCTTCAGACTAACGGTCTCATCGGCGGAACTGATGTCGACTCCCCGAGCAACTACAGGTTGCGCCAATCCGTCGGAAAGCCGGTAGCGCATCCCCACCACACCGACGGTGCCATCGGCCAGGTGCTGCTGGATCTCCGGGGAACGGTCAATGAGGTGTTCCACAATCTCGGCGACATGGCGGGACTCGAATTCGTGCCCGGCGGTCTGCCCATCGCGGCGGGCCGCCAACAGTGACGGGGTGACTTTCTCAATCAGCACCCGCTGAAAACCGGAAGGCATCTCCCCGCCGAGCAGCGCAGAATGGGCGGCCTTCACCGCGCCGCAGGACTCATGGCCGAGCACACAGATCATGGGCACCCCCAAGCTGACCACGGCGAACTCCAAGGAAGCGAGCACGGATAGGTCCGTGATTTGTCCGGCGGTGCGGATCACGAACAGGTCGCCGAGGCCTTGGTCGAAGATGATTTCTACCGGCACCCGGGAATCCGAACAGGCCAGAACAACAGCCTTAGGGTGCTGTCCGCTGGTGAGTTCACTGCGGCGGGTGG
Organism: Corynebacterium sp. TAE3-ERU12; assembly: GCF_019209905.1. Lineage (GTDB taxonomy): Bacteria > Actinomycetota > Actinomycetes > Mycobacteriales > Mycobacteriaceae > Corynebacterium. The sequence continues at coordinate 64,387 of NZ_JAHUTM010000003.1, forward strand.
AATTCTGCTGCCGGCGCGCGGACTCGTCCCGCATGAATCGGAGGTTGCCCTCTTGTAATTCCTGCCAGACGCTTTGGGGGGTGCGAGTCATGCTTCCCATTGTGCGTGATTAGGCTCACCACGTGCCTAATTCGGACAAGACAACACCACTTGACCCACACACGGTCATTGACTGGTTCGCGATCCACGCCCGCGACCTGCCGTGGCGACGTCCGGGCACTACCGCCTGGGGTGTGCTGGTCAGCGAGGTGATGAGCCAGCAAACCCCAGTGTCCCGGGTGGCGCCACAGTGGGTGGAGTGGATGAACCGGTGGCCGCGGCCAAGTGATCTTGCCGCCGCGCAGCGTGCCGACGTTATCCGCGCCTGGGGCAAGCTTGGGTATCCACGGCGCGCCCAGCGCTTACATACAGCCGCTGAGGCAATCGCCACCCAGCATGGCGATATTGTCCCCCACAAGGTGGAAGACCTACTGGCGCTGCCTGGGATAGGCGATTACACCGCCCGCGCGGTGGCGGCTTTTGCCTATCACGCGGATGTGCCGGTGGTTGATATCAATGTGCGCCGCGTACTGCGCCGCCATGAGCAAGGTGTGTTCTTGCCGGGTGCGCACCGCCCGGCTGATCTGAAGCTGGTTGCACAATTGCTTCCCGACGGGGACGCCGCGACGTTTTCGGCCGGTTTGATGGAGTTGGGCGCGTTGGTGTGTGTTGCGCGCACCCCAAAGTGTGGGCAATGCCCACTGCGGGCGACTTGTGCCTGGCGGGCTGCGGGGTGCCCCCAACCCAGTGCTGAAGAGTTGTCGAAGAAGCGGGTGCAGAAATTCACCGGCACTGACCGACAGGTGCGTGGGTTGTTGATGGATGTGTTGCGTGGGGCGGAGTCCCCGGTGGAACGAAAAATGCTCGACGCCGTCTGGGACGACGCCGAGCAAAGAGATCGGGCATTGGAATCGCTGCTGGCCGATGGGTTGGCGCAGCGCGATGAGAGCGGGCGGTACCGGCTCTGAACCGGTACCTATCCCCTACTCTTCGGAGTTCAGCTCCTCGTTGGCTTGCTCCACGGTGGCGGTGTCCACGTCGGGCTTGTCAGCGGCGTCTTCGACCTCAGCGGAGGTGGTGATGAAGGTGAAGCCTTCTTCGCCGTCGACATCAACGGTGACGGTATCGCCAAGGCCGACCTCGCCGTAGAGGATCTGCTCGGAGAGCTTATCTTCCACTTCACGCTGGATGGTGCGACGCAGCGGGCGGGCACCCAGCACGGGGTCGAAGCCACGCTCGGCGAGACGTTCCTTCGCCGCGTCGGAGACCTCCAGGGCAATGCGCTTTTCGACCAGCTGGTTGCGCACTCGGTTGAGCATGAAATCAACCATCTCGATGATCTCGTCCTTCGACAGCTGCCGGAAGACGACGACCTCGTCGATACGGTTTAAGAACTCAGGCCGGAAGTGCTTCTTCAGCTCGTCGTTGACCTTGCTCTTCATCCGCTCGTACTGGCCTTCGCGGCTGGATTCACCAGCACCGGAGAAGCCCATACCCACGGCCTTGGAGATATCCGAGGTACCCAGGTTCGAGGTGAAGATCAGCACGGTGTTCTTAAAGTCCACCACGCGGCCCTGGCCGTCGGTAAGCCGGCCGTCTTCAAGCACCTGCAGCAAGGTGTTGTAAATCTCCTTGTGGGCCTTCTCGATCTCGTCGAAAAGCACCACGGAGAACGGGCGGCGACGAACCTTTTCGGTGAGCTGACCACCCTCGTCGTAGCCGACGTAGCCGGGAGGCGCACCGAAGAGGCGGGAAGCGGTGAACTTGTCGTGGAACTCACCCATATCGATCTGGATGAGCGCGTCTTCCTCACCGAAGAGGAACTCGGCGAGAGCCTTGGACAGTTCGGTCTTACCGACACCGGACGGGCCGGCGAAGATGAACGAACCGGAGGGGCGCTTCGGGTCCTTCAGGCCAGCGCGGGTACGGCGGATAGCGCGGGAGACCGCGGCAACAGCCTCGTTCTGGCCGATGATGCGCTTGTGAAGTTCGTCCTCCATACGCAGCAGTCGGGAGGACTCTTCCTCGGTGAGTTTGAACACCGGGATGCCGGTCCAGTTGGCCAGCACCTCCGCAATCTGCTCTTCACCGATTTCAGAGATCACGTCGGACTCACCGGCGCGCCACTTCTTTTCCCGCTCGCGACGTTCCTCACCGAGGGTGCGTTCGGTATCGCGCAAACCAGCGGCCTTCTCGAAGTCCTGGGCGTCGATGGCTGCTTCCTTCTCGCGACGCACGTCGGCGATACGGCTATCCATCTCCTGCAGTTCCGGCGGAGCGGTCATGCGCTGGATGCGCATCCGGGCGCCGGCCTCGTCGATGAGGTCAACAGCCTTATCCGGCAGGAAGCGGTCGTTGATGTACCGGTCCGACAGGGTTGCTGCAGCAACCAGTGCGGAGTCCGTAATCGAGACTCGGTGGTGCTGCTCGTATTTATCGCGCAGGCCCTTGAGGATGTCGATGGTCATATCGAGCGTGGGCTCGGGCACGTTGACCGGCTGGAAGCGGCGTTCCAGTGCGGCGTCTTTCTCGATGTGCTTGCGGTACTCATCGAGGGTGGTGGCACCGATGGTCTGCAGTTCACCGCGAGCCAGCTTTGGCTTCAAAATGCTGGCGGCGTCGATAGCGCCTTCCGCAGCACCGGCACCAACGAGAGTATGAATCTCGTCGATGAACAAGATGATGTCGCCACGCTGGTTGATTTCCTTGAGGACCTTCTTCAGGCGTTCCTCAAAATCACCGCGGTAGCGGGAGCCGGCAACCAGGGAACCCAGGTCCAGCGAGTACAGCTGCTTATCCTTGAGCAGCTCCGGGACCTTGCCATTAACGATGTCGAGAGCCAGGCCCTCGACCACAGCGGTCTTACCGACGCCGGGCTCACCAATGAGCACCGGGTTGTTCTTGGTGCGCCGGGAAAGCACCTGCATGATGCGTTCGATTTCCTTCTCACGGCCGATGACCGGGTCCAGCTTGCCTTCCCGGGCGGCGGCGGTGAGGTTGCGGCCGAACTGGTCAAGCACCAGGGAACCGGACTGCTGGCCGGCTTCGGTGCTGCGCGAACCTGCGGTGGCGCCGACGGGGCGGGACTGGTCCCCGGATCCCTCGTCGGAATCCTGGCCTTGGTAGCCGGAGAGCAGCTGGATAACCTGCTGGCGCACGCGCGGCAGGTCCGCGCCGAGCTTGACCAGCACCTGGGCGGCTACTCCCTCACCCTCGCGGATGAGGCCGAGCAGGATGTGCTCGGTGCCGATGTACTTATGGCCTAACTGGAGGGCCTCACGCAGCGAGTACTCAAGTACCTTTTTGGCGCGCGGGGTGAAGGGGATATGGCCATTGGGCGGCTGGGCGCCGCGGCCGATGATCTCGACGACCTCGTTGCGCACTGCTTCTAGAGAGATCCCCATCGATTCCAGTGCCTTGGCGGCGACACCATCACCTTCGCTGATGAGGCCGAGCAGAATGTGCTCAGTGCCGATGTAGTTGTGATTGAGCTCGCGGGCTTCGTCCTGTGCCAGGACGACAACACGGCGGGCGCGGTCAGTAAACCTCTCGAACATCGGAACTCCTATAGGCGTCGGGGCTTTTACTGAGCTTAACGACGCCTAGGGCAACAGTCGTCCTTCCTGCCGTACGCCGATAGCGAACACCCAGCTAGAGGGCTTATTCGCAGCAGACGAAGCCGATTCTGGCCCGCTTCTGGTCCAGGTACTGGTAGCTGGTGGCGCTGGTATTAGGTCCATTAGGGGGTAGTCGACCCCCATTGCGCCACCCAGGTTCGTTATTGGGCCCAGGTGCACCCCGAGGCGCTCCACATACCTGTGCCTGCAGGCGCTTCAGCTGGGGAAATGGGCATGACAACGCTATGTAGCGCTGCGCCCTGACACTGCCTTAAGGCGGTGTATGCGCCCTGCTATATCGCTTTGTTTGTGACGTGCATTACAGATTTTATTTCAAAACCTTTAAAAGTTATGCAGATCACATCTAGAGTTATTACGAAGTATCTTCACCGAACGAAAAGGACGCCCCGATGAGCGACCACTCCGCACCGCGCCTACGCGACCGTTTTCGCACCACCGCAGACTTAATCCGAGGCCTCGGCCCGGCCACCAGTTCCGGCGTACTCGGCACGATGGGCCCCGCCGCAATCGGTAACACCGTGAAGTCCATCTACCGCTGGGACTTCATGCCCTCGGGTTTGCTCGGTATCGCCGCCGCACGCGACCCCCACCACACCGCGATCATCGACGACGGCGGCTCCATTACCTACAGCGGCCTCAACGAGCGCAGCACACAGCTCGCCCGCGCCCTGCGCCACGGCAATATCCGGCCTCGCGACCGCATCGGTGTGCTGTGCCGCAATCACCGCGGTTTCATCATGGCGCTATGCGCCCACGGCCGCCTCGGCACTGACTTGGTCCTACTCAACCCCGGCGCTTCTGCGCAGCAGACCAACGCCGTCATCCGCGAGCAAAAGATTGACTTCCTGTTCATCGACGAGGAGTTCACCCATATCCTCGCCGATGATTTTGACCAGTGCCCGGTAGCAGTCGCCTGGCTGGAAGACTACGAAGATACCTCCTGCGTACGCGAGGGATGGACCTCCATGCGGGAGATGATTCGCACCGCTCCCCCAGCCGATTTCGCGGGTGCACAACTAGAGTCCCGACCCCGCCGGGGCCGGGTCATCATTCTGACCTCCGGCACCACCGGCACCCCCAAGGGCGCCCGCCGCCCGGAGGCACGCTCCTGGCAGCCGGCGTCGGCGATTATCTCTAAGATTCCGCTACGCCAGCGTCGCCTCGCATTCCTGGCCGCACCGCTCTTCCACACCTGGGGTTTCGGTGCGCTGCAGCTCTGCCTGGGGCTGCGCTCCACTATCTTGCTGCGCCGCCACTTCGACCCGATCGACTGCCTGCGCATGCTTGAGTCACACCAGCCCGACACCTTATTTGTGGTGCCGACCATGCTGCAGCGCATGCTGGAGGCCACCCCACGGTCCCGCGATATCGACGCCGGTTGGCTGCGCGTCATCGCTTCGTGCGGTTCGGCTATCCCGCAGCGCATCGTCGAAGAAACCCTGGAGCGTTTCGGCCCGGTGCTGTACAACCAGTACGGCTCCACCGAGGTCTCCTGGGCGACCATCGCCACCCCAGAAGAGCTGGCCAAGCAGCCGACCACTGCCGGCAAAGCCCCGTTGGGTACCCGCCTCTCCATCCGAGATGACGAGGGCAATGAAGTCCCCGACGGCACTGTTGGCCGCATTTTTATCGGCAACAACATGCTCTACGAGGGCTACACTCGGCCTGGTGCCGATAAGGACATCATCGAGGGCATGGTGTGCACCGGCGACCTCGGCTATATCGACGATGAGGGGCTGCTCTACGTCTCCGGCCGTGAGGACGACATGATCGTCTCCGGCGGCGAAAATGTGTTCCCCCGTGAGACCGAGGATGTCCTATCTGAACTCGAAGGTATCCGTGAGTGCGCTGTGGTCGGGGCCCCCGACGACAAATTCGGCCAGGCCCTTGTGGCCTACGTGGTGCGCACCAATGATGAGGCCGGCGAGGCACTGGACCACGAGACGATTCGTTCCTTCGTCAAGGAGCAGCTGACTCGCTTCAACGTCCCGCGCGAAACCATTTTCCTCGACGAGCTTCCGCGTAATGCTGTGGGCAAGGTCGTGCCCCGCATGTTGCCGAAGCCCGGTGCGGACAACTAGCCCAATCCGGACAGGTCTTGCGTGACGACGTAGTTGCGGTCGCCGAGGGCACCGAGCATATATTCCGCCTCGATTCCCCACAGTGACCAGCGGGTCTGCGCGGACCAGTCCACGGACTCACGTCCCGGAGTGCGGTGGAAACTGACCATATACCCGCCTTCGTACACATCAACCAGGCTGTAGCCGCCGGGGTAGCCCAGAGAGGCAGCGCGTTCGCAGTAATCGACGCCGCCGATATCAGCTCGCCCCCGGCGGCTGCGGTGGGTATGCCCGGCGAACATCGACATCACCCCGGGGGCGTCGGCGAGGATGCGTTGCAGTTCTAGCGACTCCTCCTTCGGCACGATGAATTCGGCCCCACCCAGGTTGCTGGATGCCGCGCAGGTGGTCATGGGGTGGTGGCCGAACACGATGGTGGGCCGATCCGGGTCGGAGTGCACCTCAGTGCGGATCGCGTCCATCTGCGCCCGCGAGATATAGCCGCCGTTATGGCGCACAGTTGCGGTATCAATACCCAGCATCCGCAGGCCCTTGAACTGCGCTGACCAGTGCTGCTGGCGCGGGGTGAAATGGGCGCCGTAGTTATCCGGCACGTCAACCTCCCGGCGGCGCTTCGGCGGGGGATGCCCGGGGAGGAAATTATCGTGGTTTCCGCGTACCGCGAACCAGTCCTTATTGAGCTGACCAGCACCGTTCATAATGCGGCGGAAGGTTTCAACCTGCTCAGGTGTATTACCGTCCGTGCAGTCGCCATTGACCACGATTGCGTCGATATCGCGCTTCTTCACATCAGCAATGAGCTCTTCCAGCTGCATCTGTGCAAAAGGCCGCTGGCCGTCGGGCTCGCGTAACCCCGGGCTGTGAAAGGGCTTGCCGATATGGGTGTCATTCGTGATGGCAACGGTGCCGATAAAACGGCCCTGCGGGGTGGTCTGGGTGCGGAACCGGCCCGTGAGCTCCGGGCTATCTACACGCCGGGTAGCCACCAGCGACGGAGCCGCCCGCAGTGCGCCTGACCAGCACTCGAAGCGGTATTCTCGGCCCGGTTCGAGGCCATCGATAATGACGTGGTGGACACCACGTGGGGTGTCGTCATGGTGCACAACCTGCATCGGGCCGTCGACAGGGCCAAGCAAAACAGTCTCACCGACGGCCGCAGTGGGCCGAGCCGGCCCGTAGGGAGTGCGGACCTCAGAGGCATACGTGGTCCACGTGAATGCGACTCGAGTATCGGTAAGGGTTGGAACCTCCAGGTCAGCGGCTGTGACTGCCGGACCTGCGGCGCCGAAATGAATATCCAGGGCCTCGGGCACAGCCTCGGGGCGGCGCAGTTTAGACACCGTGCTGGAGGAACGGGCCAAGACAACCCCACCGGCTGCAAGGTTGGCGATGGAACGTAATGCCCGGGTGCTCATCTCGATCATGAGGCTGACGGTAAGTTACGCGGGCTACGGGGCGGTTGTGCTGGGTTTAATGTCGCCAAAACGAGTATGAATGCCCGGCGAACACAGCGTTACCGGTAGTCGCTATCTGGGCAGGTGCTCCATCACCCCAGGGCTTAGCCCGCAGAATCAGCCAGATACGCCAAAATGGCCTTCACTCTGCGATTGGGGATCTCCGGCGGCAAGTTGAGCTTCATCAAAATCGCGGCAATATGCTTGCCGACGGCAGCCTCCGAAATGAACAGCTCTGCGGCTATCTCCGAATTCGCCAGGCCCCGCGACATTGCCTCAAGCACCTCAGTTTCACGCGGGGTCAGCCCAGTAATCCCGGGAGCGGTCCGACTCATCGCCCCGGCGACCTCCGGATCAATCACCACCGCCCCAGCAGCCACAGCACGCACCGTACGGATGAAATCAGCGACGTGGCCCACATTGTCCTTGAGGACATACCCCGTCCCGCCGACCGAACCGGCCGGTTGAGATAACTCAAGCACTCGGCGGGCATAAGCAGCAGCGACATATTGCGAACACACCACAATCCCAATCTGGGGATAGGCAGCCCGGATATCCGCGGCGGCGCGCAGCCCGTCATCAGTCATCTCCGGCGGCATCCGTACATCAGTGATGATCACCTCAGGGGCGTTCCCGGCGGCAACAAGCTCCTCAACAACGCGAGGGAGCTCATCAGCGTCAGCACACTGCCCCACCACGGTAAATCCCCGTCGGGCGAGCATCGCGGCTAAGGATTCACGCAATAAGCCCGAATCGTCGGCAAGCAATACCCGTACCGAATCAGCCTGGTCGGCTGGTGTGGCAGCAGGGCGCGTCATGGTTATTTCTCCCCTGGTGCAGGTGTGTGCGACGACGGCAGGACCACCGATGATTCACCGCGGTAGAGCAGCAAGGGCACCCTAGCGATAATTTGCGTCGGACCGCCCGCTGGTGAGGAGACATCCAATGTGCCGCCGAAGGCCGCCAATCGTTCACGCATTCCGGCGAGACCGCCGCCGGGAATAACCCGGGCTCCACCAGGGCCGGTGTCGACAATCGAAATCCGCAAATCCTCACTCACGGTGACAAGCACACTAATTGAGGCCTCGGGGGCGTGCTTGGCGGCATTGGTCAGACACTCCATGACCAAGAAATACGCACATGCGGCAACCCCCTCCGGCAGGTGTGGAATTTCGTTGGGGCAGGTCAGTGTCACATCACTTGTGGAATGGGTGACTGCATCCTCTAAGGCGGCGACCAACCCGGCTTCGGACAATAACTGCGGGTGAATGCCCCGTACGGTGCGACGCAGCGCCGTCAACGCACACTCGATACTGCAGTGGGCTTGGTCCAGCAGCCCCAGCAGTTCCCGATGATCGGCTGGGGCCTCTAAACGGGCTTCACCGAGTTGCACTGAGGCGGCCACCAAATACTGCTGGGCACCATCGTGCAGATCACGTTCGATCCGTCGGCGTTCTACCTCATAAGCAGCAACAATGGCCCGGCGCGAGTCAATGAGCCGGGCGATCTCGGCCTCATATGCTTCCACCGATTCCGTGCGCTGTGCACGCCGCTGGCCCCACGACAGCATGGACAGCAGGCGCTGTCTGCGGGGGTTGGGAGCACGGTCAGCACTAGCGTTCACGTGGCTCATCCTAGAGAGCCGCCACTGTCCGGGGGTAGGGCTGGCCCTACCTCGAAAACTAGACTGGGCCCCATCGATTAATCAGCCCACACGGACTGAAGTAGAAGCCATGAGCGAATCACTACTGAAGGCCACTGGCCTTACCAAGATTTTCGGAGCTGAGCATGCCTTACGCGGCATCGACCTGAGTATCCAGCCGGGCGAAACCGTTGCTGTCATGGGGCCGTCCGGTTCGGGAAAGTCCACGTTATTGCACTGTCTTTCCGGTGTGCTGGCCCCCACTGATGGCGAGATTGTGGTCGACGGGGTGCGTCTGACTGAGCTTTCCGACGCGCACCGCTCGCGGTTGCGGCTAAACCATTTCGGTTTCGTGTTCCAGGATGGCCAGCTTTTGCCGGAGTTACCCGCACGGGAAAACGTCGCTTTACCCCTCCGGTTGACCGGCGTCGCCGCTGGTAAAGCACTTTCGCGGGCTGAGGAGACGCTGGCCCAGTTAGGGCTTGAGGCTCAGGCACATAAGTTGCCCGGGGCGATGTCCGGCGGCCAGGCGCAACGAGTGGCGGTAGCGCGTGCCATTGTCGGGCGGCCCAAGATTGTATTCGCAGACGAGCCCACCGGGGCTTTGGACCAGTCCACCGGGCACGAGGTAATGCAGCTGCTGACATCCATGGTGCGGATGCACAATATGGCGCTGGTGATGGTCACACACGATGTCAACGTCGCATCATGGTGCAATCGGCTTCTGGAAATCCGGGACGGCCGTATTCACGCCGATCGCCCTGTCGGGTCGACCAGGGGTGAAGCTCGATGAGCAATACCGCTACGTCCATCCGGGAACTTCCCCGGCCTAAAGGGTTGAGCCGCCTGGCGGGCCATCTCGCTGCCGCACGGTGGCAAGCACGCACCGGCGATCGCGTTCTTGCAGCGATGTCCATTGCGGCCTTCGCGGTCGCCGCAACCATTGCCAATATCGTTGCTTCTGGTACGTGGATGTTTTATCACCGCTCCGAACATCCCACTGGAATCGTCGCAGAGGTACTGGCTGAGGACCCGACATTTAAACCAGTAATCGAGTCGTATTTCGTCCTCGCCTTACTGGCATGTGCTCTTCTGGTCTTCCCGGTGGTGCATTTGGCTACCTCGGCGACGCTGCTTGGTGCGCGGTCTCGGGAGCAGCGCCTGGCTATTCTGCGTCTGCTGGGTATGACCCGTCGAGAAGTTTCGACGCTAGGTTTCCTCGAGGTTATTGCGCAGGCGGTTCTGGGGATTTTTGCCAGTGGTGTGCTCACACTGGCGTTACTGCCGCTGTTTCAACAATTGACATTTCAGACAATGCGGGTGCGCTATGCAGAAATGCTTATGCCGTGGTGGGGGTTTATCGCTGTTGCCGGCGCAATCCTGTTGGTCACAGCTTTAGCGACGGTCATTGGGCTTATTCGGGTGCAGATCTCACCGCTGGGGGTGGCCCGCCGGGAACCGCCATTGGCCTTGCGGTGGGGATCAGCGCTCATCATGCTGGCCCTGTTGGTGGTGGCAGAAATACTGGCCCGTAACTACGGCGCCGAGACCAGCAAGCTGCACCAGATTGCTATTAGTGCCCTGATCATCGTGATTTCTATCGCCACCGTGGACCTCATCATGCCGCGGATTCTGCAGCTGCTGGCACGACTTCTGGCTCGAGTCTCGGGTATGTCTATTTCCTGGGCCTCCCGGCGGGTCGCAGCAAGTCCGAAACCGACCTGGCGGCGGATTGCGGTGCTGTCCTTCATGGTTCTTATCGCTTCATTCCTTGGGCAGATGCCTATCTCCGCTACTGATCTAGGAAATGACACCCATCAATCCGTGGCTGAAGCCCTGCTGCCGGACGTACGCGTCGGGCTGTTATTCACCATTGGTTTTAGTTTCACTCTGGCGGCTATCTCGACGATGGTGAATCAGGCCTCCGCCGAGTTTGAGCGAGCCAATGAAACCAGGGCCATGCTGCGGATGGGCGTGGCAGACGCAAAACTGCGCGTTGTGACATGGATTGAGGCACTTGGCCCACTGGTGGGCTCGATCCTGCTGTGCCTCGTCCTTGGTCAGGTCCTGGCTGATGTAACTGGTATTGCCGTCCTCGTATCAGAAGAACTTGATTTAGAGCCGCTGTTCGATATCCCCTATATCGCGGGAATCAGCGCAGCTGGTGTGGTTCTGATGGTGATTGCGCTAGCGGCAACTGGGCCCATTCACCGGCAGATAACCAGGGATGAGCGCCTGAAATAAGACACCGCCGCCTTCTCCGGAAGGCTGCCTCCGACGAACGACACCCCGCCCCATCCACCAGGGATGATTAGCGGGGTGTCGTGGCCACGCCGGGAATCGAACCCGGCACGGGTCAACCAGATGGCCTACTTATTCTTTTCACGGTTCTCGGCGTTGATGCTGCGAATATAAGCCAGAATCTCGGAGTCGAGGCCCCACAGGTGCCATTGTTCAAGCTGGTCGAAAACCTCATCAGGGACCATCCCTTGCTGGCTACCGAAATTCAGCAGCCAATCGATCGCGCCATCGTAATCACCGTCTTCGAGAGAACTCAATGCCCACTCGCGCGACACCGAGGCAGGGATGCGCGCATTGACCCACTCCCAGCACTCCCGCAGGGACTCTTCAAGCTCATTCATGGGTGCACCGTACTCATTCGGTCTTTTCGTTCAGTACCAATATGCGAGGAAACCTGCTTCGTTGCGTCCTCATACTAAAACGCCGCCGTGCCCATTGCTGGGCGCGACGGCGTTTATTAAGGCCTGCGAAGTATTACTTCAGTTCCTTAGAGGACAGGCCCAGGGTGCGGCGGGCAACAACCAGCTGCTGAATCTGCTGGGTGCCTTCGAAGATGTCGAGAATCTTCGAGTCGCGAGACCACTTCTCAAGCAGGTTGCGCTCGGAGTAACCGTAGGTACCGGTGAGTTCCACAGCCTTGAGGGTGATGTCGGTGGCGGCGCGACCGGCCTTTGCCTTACAGGCGGAAGCCTCCAAGGTATTCGGCATCTTATTGTCGGCCATCCACGCGGCACGCAGAGCCAGCAGGTATGCGGCTTCCCACTCGGATTCGAGGCGGATGTACTCCGCGGCAGCGGCCGGCTGGTTGTAGGTCGGGGCATCGTAATCGATCTCGATGCCGGCTTCTTCCAGGATGCGGCGCAGCTCTTCCAGGGCGGCGCGGGCACAGCCGATGGCCATGCCGGCAACCAGCGGGCGAGTGTTGTCGAAGGTCGCCATGGCGCCTGCGAAGGACTTCTTCACGTCGATCTCGGGAGAACCAAGCAGGTTCTCCTTCGGGACGCGGCAGTCAGTGAAGGTCAGCACGGCGGTGTCGGAGGCCTTAATGCCGAGCTTGTGCTCGAGGCGGGTGACCTCGAAGCCTGGGGTGCCCTTCTGAACAACGAAGGACTTGATGGCGGCGCGGCCCTTGGACTTATCCAGGGTGGCCCACACGACGACGGAGTCAGCACGGTCACCGGCGGTGACGAAGATCTTCTCACCGTTGATGACGTACTCGTCACCATCGAGCTTGGCGGTGGTGGACACAGCCGAGGAGTCGGAACCGAAGCCGGGCTCGGTGATGGCCATCGCAGCCCAGGTCTTACCGAACTGCTCGAGCTGCTCATCGGTGGCAACAGCAGCGATAGCGGAGTTACCCAGACCCTGGTACGGCATCGACAGCGTCATAGCGACGTCGCCCCAGCACGTCTCGATGACATTGAGCAACGAAGCCATATTGCCGCCGTTGCGAATGCCCTTTTCTTGCTTCTTCTCGTCGCCACGGCCGCCCTTGGCGCCGGAGAAAGCCTTGCCGCCGTCGGCCATGCCTTCCATCATCGAGGCGAGAGTGTCGAGCTCGCGCGGGTATGCGTGCTCAGCCTTGTCGTACTTGCGGGAAATCGGGCGGAAAATCTCGGCCGCGGCCTGATGAGCCTGGTTCGAGCCCGCCTTGAGGAACTTGGGAAGTTCGAGGTTAATCATTGGTTTTTAGTCCTCTGTGAGTCGTGGCGGGTTATAGAACGATGATGCCTTCGGCAACAGCGATGGCGCGCATATCGCGGTACCAACGCTCCACCGGGTGCTCCTTGGTGTAGCCGTGGCCACCGAGCAGCTGGACACCATCGGAGCCGATCTTCATGCCCTTTTCAGCGGCGGTGCGCTTGGCCAAACCGGCCTCGCGGGCGAAGTTCTTACCCTGATCGGCACGGGAGGCGCCGCGCAGCATGATCATGCGCAGGCCATCGAGTTCGATCTTGATATCGGCGACCATGAAGGCCACTGCCTGGCGGTGCGAAATCGGCTCGCCGAAGGCCTGGCGCTCGTTGACGTAGGGAATGACGTAGTCGAGCACGGCCTGGCCGGTACCGCACGCAAGAGCGGCCCAGCCGAGGCGGGAGCGACGCACAACATCGCGGTAGGCGTCTTCAGTGTCTTCCTGGCCGATGATGTTATCGGCGGAGATGCGCACATCTTCCAGGACCAAACGGCCCATGGCGGCACCGCGCAGACCCATGGAGGGGTCGGCCTCCACGTGCAGGCCCTCGGTGTCGGATTCCACGATGACCAGGGCGGGCTTGCCGTCGAGGGACACGCCCACTACGAACAGCTCAGCTGCGCCAGCGTTGGGAACCAGGGACTTGGTGCCATTGAGGACCAGTTCTTCGCCCTCGCGGGTGGCGGTGGTCTCCGGGTTCATCACGTTGAACAGCGGCCGCGGCTCGGACAGTGCCACAGCGGCCGGCGGGACGTCTTCACCAGCGAAGGCCGGCAGGTAGGTCTTCTGCTGAGAGTCGGTGCCATGTGCGGTGAGCACAGCGGCAACACCGGCCGGGGCCATCGTGGCAACTGCCAGGCCCATGTCGCCGTAGGCGAGAGCCTCAGCGACCAGCGCATTGGTGGTGACGTCGGCACCGGTGGCGATACCGTCGAAGGCCTCCGGCACATTGATCATGGTCACGCCGAGCTCGGCGGCCTCGGCGGCAAGGTTCTCCGGCGGTGCGGCCTTCTCGTCGCAGTCGTGCGCAACCTCGCGCAGACGGGAATCGGCGAATTCCTTCACCGTGGCGACGATCATTTCCTGATCCTCGGTGGGCTTCAGGCTGAACAGCGTCTTCTGCTTTTCCTCGAAGGCTGCCTGCGCTTCTTCAGCGGGCCGCTCCGGCTTGCCGGAACCCTTCACCTTCTTGAACTGACGGTTCGCTGCACCCAGAGTCTTGAAACCGGACTTGGTGGACTCATAAACAACCCGGTCGATCTTGTCCTGCAGATCGTGGCGGTTCGAGAAGTCCGAACCAGTGAGGTTGGTGAGGAACCGCATCGCGGCGCCGACGATGTCGCGCTTGGGGAGGTTGCGCCCGACTGTCGAATCGTCGCGATTGGTCGTGTCGCTCATGGAATCATGGCCTTTCACGTAAGAACTGTTTTCCTAATAACCATAAACACATACAGTGACACGTGTCACCTCAACGCTCGAATAGGGGGCAACGCCACAAAAATGAGGTTCACGCGGGCCCTTCCCCTATCCCAATGCAGACAGATCACACGGCACAACATAACTGCGATCCGATAAGGAACCGAGCGTCAGCTCTGGCTGAAAACCGAACGAGGCCCACCTCGCCCGCGCCGCCCATTCCAAGCATTCTTGCTTGTCAACACGGTAAAAGTTGACTTGGTAACCACCGGTATAAAGATGCACCAAGGTGTACCCACCCGGGTAGTCCTTACAGGCCGCGGTCTCCACAAAGTCCACCGTTGTCGCCGCATCACCGCCAGTGCGCTTACACCGGTGCGTGTGCCCAGCAACCATGAGAAACACCCCCGGTGCGTCATCGAGCACACGCTGCAACTTCGCGGAGTCTCCAAGATCGAGGGTAAAAGCCGGGCCAGCGGCGTTATTAAATGCCGCTTGCGCAGTCACCGGGTGGTGCGCCAGCACTATCGTCGGCCGCCCCGGGTGCGTACGCAGCTCCGCTTCCAGCGCGGCGAGTTGAGCGTCGGCAAGCTCCCCACCGGAGGCATCAAGTTTGGTGCTATCCAGGCCAATAACACGCAGCGTGCCGACGTCGGTGACCCACATGTGCTGGCGGGGAATAAACATCTCACCCCACGGGTCACGATGATCGGCAGTTCCCGCAAGCACCGGATAGTGCTCATACCCGGCATGGGGATCCTCATCGGGGTATGCGGGCGGTCATGGTTGCCGCGAGTGACATACCAGTCCACGCCGTACTCGCCGTAGGTAGACATCAGATCGAAGAAGTGCTGGCACTCTGCCGGCCGCGCTTCAGAAGTGCAATCCCCGTTAACGAAAACAGGCCACACAGCACGGTCAGCGATCTCACTCAAGCACCCCTGGAGCATCAGGCTCGGATATGGCGGCAGCCCCTCGGCCTGGACAATGGCGGGCGGAAAATCGCCAATAATAAGGCCGTGGGCGGCTTCGCCGATATGGGTATCGTTCACAATCGCGATCGAGGTGACGTACTCACCTGCGGGTTGGCTCAGTGTGCGTACCAGCCCGGTTGCCTCTGGGGTACCCGGCGACGCTGTAGTAATAAGGCCTGGTTGCGCGACTATTCCTGCAGAACTGCACTCGAATCGGTACTCAGTATCTGGCTCCAAGCCATCGACGGTGACGAGATGAAAACCCACCGAGGTGGGGTCGTAGTACACCGCTGCGCGATCAAAGGGTTCATCAGCGCGAGCGATGCGCACCTGCGAGTCGGTGGGCACGGTAGGAGCTAAGGGGCCATAGGCGGAATGTGGGCCGTTATAGGTGGCCCAATTAAATGTGATTGATGTCGGCGTGACCGTAGTGACCTCAAGATCGGTGACGACAAGCCCCTTTTTCCACCCTGTTCCGAGGAAGGGGCGTTCGGTGGCGGCGGCGGGGATTGTGGTGGCAATCGTTGCGGCTGCCACAGTTGTCGCGGTCGCAGTGAGTACAGCGCGGCGGGTCAGTTGGGGATTCGGCATATCGGCAACGTACGAGGGACATTTGTCCTCCGTACGACGCCGATATGACTCACAAGTGAACGAAAATGTGATGGTCACCCCAATACGCCTAACTAAGGCTTAATAAAAACCGTTTCGGTTAATATGGGAATTAGGCGAGCGCCGTCTAAGATTTGCGTACGTACGAACAATGGCGTTCGCTGCATGCCCTGATCGCAATCAGAGAACACCCTCTTGTTGAAAGGAAACCCGTGCTGAACACCACGTTCCGCCGCATAGGCGCCGTTACCGCCGCCACTGCGCTGGCCTTCGGCCTGTCCGCTTGCTCTGTCGATGAAGATGGCAACAACTCTGCTGCCTCCGGCGAGAAGTCAGACAATCTGACCATCTTCGCCACCACCGGCTACCTCGGCGACGCAGTGAAGAACATCGACCCGGATGCCGATATCACCGTCATGGTTGGCCCCGGCGGCGACCCGCATACCTACCAGCCGACCTCGAAGGACATGGAACTCATCCAGCAGGCCGACCTGGTGGTCTGGAATGGCCTGCACCTCGAGGCCCAGATGCTCGACGAGCTGGAGCAGCAGGGCGACCGTCAGATCAACGTCGGCGATAGCCTCGCCGAGGATCTGCTACTGCCTTGGGACGATGTGGATGCCGAAGGCAACCAGCTCCACGACCCGCACATCTGGAACTCCCCGAATAACTGGATCCAGGTTGTCAACCAGATTGGCGACAAGCTCGAGGAAATCGATCCGGACAACGCAGACAAGTACGCCAAGAACGTCGAGAAGTACACCAAGGAAGTCGAGGAAGCTGACGCCTACGTCGAAGAGAAGCTGTCCAGCATTCCTGACGACCGCCGCATCCTGGTCACCGGCCACGATGCCTTCAACTACCTCGGCAAGGAATACAACCTCGAGATTCTGGCCACGGACTTCGTGACCTCCGAATCTGAGAAGACCTCTGCTGAGATCAACGAACTGGCCGAGTTCATCGCCGAGAACAAGATCCCGGCTATCTTCCAGGACAACCTGAAGAACCCGCAGGCCATCAAGTCCCTGCAGGAAGCCGTGGAGGCTAAGGGCTGGAAGGTCAAGATCTCCGACGACGAGCTCTACGCCGACACCCTCGGCTCCGAACCCCCTGTAAACACCTACATCGGCGTTCTCAAGCACAACGCCGACGCGATCTCTAAGGCACTCTCCTAGTGAATTCAGCGCTTTCCATCCGTGATATGACCGTCTCCTACGGCGGTCCACCAATCCTGGAAAATATCGATGTCGATGTTCCCGTTGGCTCTGTGATGGGCCTGCTCGGCCCCAACGGTGCCGGCAAATCGACACTCCTCAATGCTGCTCTGGGACTTATCCCCCGCAGCAGCGGCACGGTCACGTTCTTCGACAAGCCGCTGAAGGAGTCACGCAGCCGTATTGCGCACATGCCGCAGACGGCCAAGATCGACCTGGATTACCCCATCACGGTGGAAGGCGTTGTTCGCATGGGTGTTTTCCCGAACCTGGGCTGGTTTAAACGCCCAGGCAAGGAAGAGCACCAAGCTATCGCCGAGGCCATCGAACGGATGGGCCTCACCGACCACCGGAATCACCAGATCTCGGAACTTTCCGGTGGACAGCTCAAGCGCACTTTCCTGGCTCGAGTTTTGGCTCAGAAGCCGGATTTCTACCTGCTTGATGAGCCTTTCGCCGGTGTTGACGTCGTGTCCGGCAAGGTGATTCAGCGCGAGCTGAAAAAGCTTGCCGACACCGGCGCCACCATCATCCTGGTTCACCATGACCTTGGCACGGTGCGCGAAATTTGCTCGCACGTCACCCTGGTCAACCGCAGCGTCGTTGCTAACGGGCCGGTTGAGCAGGCGTTTACGCCGGAACTGGTGGGCAAGGCATTCGGACTCGGACTCGCGGATCTGGGCGGCTCGAATGACGCTTCTTGAGTTCATTTCGGAGTTCACGTACCGACGCACTGTTATCGGCACCTCCGTCATCGGTCTTTCTGCCGGTGTGCTGGGCTGCCACCTGTACCTGCGGCGTCAGTCCATGCTTGCCGACGTGGTGGGCCACAGCGCGGTCGCCGGTGTGATGGGGGCTTTCCTCATTGCCGCCGCACTAGCTGTCGATGGCCGCTCCATGGGGGCCATCATTATTGGCGCGCTGGTTTCCGGTGTGCTGGCAGTGGCCCTGACCAACTGGGTGGCCGGGGTTTCCCGCGTCAGCGACGACTCGTCGATGGCAGTAGCCCTGGCACTCTTCTTCGGTGGCGGCATGACGCTGCTGCACATCATCAAGCAGTCCTCGCTGCCCAATAAGGGCGGCATTGCTGAGCTGATGTTCGGTAATGCGTCGACAATGACGAATGCTGACAACAAAATCCTCGCCGCTGTCAGTGCTGTGGTGTTGATCGGCGCGATTGTGCTGCATCGACAGTTTTCGATGGTGCTTTTTGACCCAGTACTAGCGAAGGTCTCCATGAACCCGCGTACGGTCAACGCACTGTCTCTGGTGCAGATGGCGTTGATTGTGATCTCAGTGGTGCTGGGGATTAAGGCCGTCGGCCTTATCCTCATCCTCGCGTTCTCTATCTTCCCGGCCGCTGCTGCTCGCCAGTGGACGAAATCTTTGGTCACGATGATGCCGCTAGCTGGCGTTTTTGGCGCCGTCGGCGGTGTGGTTGGTTCCTGGGCGGCGGTCACACTCGGCAATGTCCCCACCGGCCCAGCCATCGTGTTGGTGCTGAGCATCATTGTGTTCTTCTCAATCATCTTCGCACCCCGCCGTGGACTCATCTCCCGCGCATTTCGCAGCCGGAAATCGAGCCGCACCCAGGACCAGGAAGGGAAAGTGACCGTCGCATGAGTTTCGCTATCGCTGTTGCCTTCCTAGCCGGTGTGAGCTCCATTGTGGCGGCCCTGCCGGGCATCATCGTCGTGCTGCAACGCCAGGCCATGATCACCGACGCGATCAGCCACGCTGTGCTTCCCGGCATTGTTATCGCAGCCATGATTATCGGTGCCGTCGACTCCCCCCTATTGCTGGTTGGTGCGACTATCGCCGGCATCATTGTGGTCGCTGGCACCCAATGGCTGCGTGACACCGGTTTGCTCGCCGGTGATGCGGCCACCGGCCTGGTTTTCCCGCCCCTGTTCGCCATCGGTGTCATCCTGCTGAGCGCGAACTTCCGCACTTCGCACCTTTCCGAGCACACCGTGCTCGTCGGCGATCTCAATATCACCGCCTTTAACCGGCTCATCATCGGTGGGTACGACCTCGGCCCGTCCTACGCGTACACCCTCATCGTCGTCGGCCTGATCTCCGGCGGACTGATGTTCCTGCTGCGCAGGCCATTGTCGGCGGCTATTTTCGACCCGGATTTCGCTCGCCTCACCGGTATCCCGGTGGCCATGCTCAACCAGGTCGTGATGGTGCTGGTCTCCCTCACCGTCGTTGCAGCATTCCGCGTGGCCGGCTCCATCCTCATCGTCGCTTTGATGATTGTGCCCGCCGCCACCGCGATGCTGTTCGCCAAAACCGTGCGCCAGATGGTGGTGCTCGCCTTGGTGATCGCCCTGGCCGGGTCCCAGATCGGATTCTGGACCGCTTACCTATTCAACGGCCCCACCTCAGCGGTGATGGCCTTCGTCGACGGTGTTATCTTCGTCGTCCTCTTCGTCGCACTGCGTATCTACACGCGCACTAAACGCGGCAAAACCGCCGCCTAAAACCGGCCGCGACGCCACCTCATGTTCGCCTACCCCACCCCGGGGTGGGCGAACATTTGCTTGGATGGAGTGCATGGCTGATAGCGTGCTGGACCGTTTCCGCCCCGAAGTGTCGGCGTGGTTCAGCGATGTCTTCGCCCAGCCCACCGAGGTGCAACAACAAGCCTGGAGCGCTATTTCCGGCGGCGCTCATGCCCTTGTGGTTGCCCCAACAGGCTCCGGCAAAACCCTCGCAGCTTTCCTGTGGGCACTGAACTCCCTGTGCAACCCCGACGACCGCCGCCAGTCACACGGCGTGCGGGTGCTCTACATATCCCCGCTGAAAGCGCTCGGTGCCGACGTTGAAAACAATCTCCGCGCCCCACTTACCGGCATCGCCGCCACCGCCGCCCGACTAGGCGCCCACCATCCACAAATAAGCGTCGGGGTGCGCTCTGGTGATACGACGCCTCGTGAACGCAGCCGGCAGCTGAAAAACCCGCCGGATATTCTCATCACCACCCCGGAATCGCTGTACCTGATGCTCACCTCGAAGGCACAGTCGATTCTCACCGACGTCGATACCGTCATTATCGACGAAATCCATGCCCTAGCTGGCACCAAACGCGGCGTCCACCTGGCCCTGTCCTTGGAACGCCTAGCGCATATCAACACCACCGGGCAGACCCAACGCATCGGTCTTTCCGCGACAGTGCGCCCACTTGACACGGTTGCGCAATTCCTTGGTGGCGACCGGGAAGTCACCATCATCGCGCCACCGGCGCAGAAAAAATGGCAACTCGATGTGCATGTGCCAGTAGCCGATATGTCCGACATCGCCGCCGCGCCGTCGGCAAGCACCCCCGCACCGGACGCTACTGTCGACGAGCCCGGTGCGCTGCCAACGTCGGCACGCCCAACTCAAGGCTCCATCTGGCCTTTTATTGAAGAACAACTGTACGACGAGGTCATGGGCGCCGGCTCGACGTTGTTATTCGTCAACTCCCGGCGCACCGCAGAACGACTCACCAGCCGGCTCAACGAAATCTGGGCCACCCACCACGACCCGGAGGCGCTCTCCCCCACCACCCGGCGCCCACCAGCCCAACTGATGAAAGCCACCGATATTGCGGGCCAGGCCACCCCAGTCATCGCCCGGGCCCACCACGGCTCAGTCAGCAAAGACGAGCGCACCGACATTGAGGCACAACTGAAATCCGGGGTGCTCAAATGTGTGGTGGCCACCTCATCCCTGGAACTCGGTATCGATATGGGGGCAGTGGACCTGGTGATCCAGGTAGAGGCCCCACCGTCGGTGGCTTCTGGTGTGCAGCGTGTCGGTCGCGCGGGCCACACCGTCGGGGCGGTGTCGCGGGGCTCGTTCTACCCAAAGCACCGCAGCGATCTGGTGCAGACCGCGGTGACTGTAGAGCGGATGCGCACCGGGCAGATTGAGCAACTGCGGGTTCCGAAAAATGCGCTCGACGTCCTGGTGCAGCAGACTATTGCCGCCACTGCCGCCGGCGATATTCATGTTGATGAATGGTTTTCGGTGGTGCGTCGCGCCTACCCGTACGCCACACTGTCGCGCGATGTATTCGACGCGGTGATTGACCTCGCCGCCGGGGTGTACCCGTCAACGGATTTCGCCGAGCTCACACCCCGCATTGTCTACGACCGAGTCTCGGGGATGCTGTCGGCCCGGCCCGGCGCGCAGCGGGTGGCGGTGACCTCCGGCGGCACAATTCCCGACCGCGGCATGTTCGGGGTATTCCTGGCCGGTACTGGATCAGAAGGGTCTGCCCCGCGCCGCGTCGGTGAGCTCGATGAGGAGATGGTGTACGAATCCCGGGTGGGCGATATTTTCACCCTGGGCGCATCAAGTTGGCAGATCGCAGACATCACCCGGGATCAGGTGCTGGTCACCCCAGCACCGGGGCACACGGGGCGGTTGCCGTTCTGGTCAGGTGATTCCGTGGGGCGGCCCGCGGAGTTGGGCGTGGCGCTGGGTGCGTTGCGACGCGAGGTTGCTGCTGACCCGGCGCGGCTCGACGGTATCGGGCTTGATGAGCTCGCCCGGGACAATCTCGTGGCATTCATCGCTGACCAGGCAGCGGCCACCGGGGTGGTCCCGGATGAGCGCACTTTGCTGGTGGAGCGGTTTAAAGATGAGCTCGGCGACTGGCGGATTGTGTTGCATTCCCCTTATGGGCGTGGGGTGAATGCTGCGTGGGCGTTGGCTGTGGGGGCCCGGATTTCTGAGCACACTGGTATCTCGGCCCAGCCCGTTGCCGGTGATGATGGCATTGTGTTGCGGCTGCCGGAGTCTGCGACGGAGCCGGGCGCGGAATTATTCCTCTTCGACGCCGACGAGATCGCTGACGTGGTGGCCGAGCAGGTGGGCAATTCGGCACTCTTTGCTTCTCGTTTCCGCGAATGCGCCGCCCGGGCGTTGTTATTGCCGCGGCGCAATCCGGGCCGTCGGGCGCCGTTGTGGCAGCAACGCCAGCGGTCTGCCCAGTTACTTGATGTGGCCCGGCAGTACCCGTCGTTCCCGGTGATCCTGGAAACGGTGCGGGAGTGTTTACACGACGTCTATGACCTGCCGGCTTTGCAGCAGTTGTGTACCCAGTTGCGTGCCCACCAGGTGCGGATCGCGGAGGTGACGGTGGAGTCGCCGTCGCCTTTTGCCTCGTCTTTGCTGTTCAGCTACACCGGCGCGTTCATGTACGAGGGGGATTCGCCGCTGGCGGAAAAACGCGCCGCAGCATTGGCCCTGGACCCGGCGCTGCTGGCGAAGTTATTGGGCACCGTGGAGCTGCGTGAGCTTATCGACGGTGATGTCATCACGCAGGTACATGCCCAATTGCAGCGCACCGCGCCTGATCGGCAGGCCCGTAATGCCGAGGAATTAGCTGATGTATTGCGTCTTATTGGCCCGATACCGGTGGGGCAGGTGGCGCAGCATTGTTCTTTCCCGGACCCGGTGGATACGGCCGTTGCCCAGTTGGGGTCGCGGGTGATGCGGGTGCGGTTTGCTGGTGTCGAGCACGTAGCTGCGGCTACCGACGCTGCGGTGCTGCGGGACGCGTTGGGGGTTCCGGTGCCGCCGGGGGTGGTTGCTGCGCCGGAGCCGGTACCGGATGCGCTTGGGCAGTTGACGCATCGTTTCGCCCGGACTCGGGGCCCGTTCACGGTGGCGGATCTGGCGGATAGTTTCGGTTTGGCGACATCGGTTGCGCACAGCGCGGTTCGCGCCGCAGTAGGCGATAAGCACCTGGTGGAGGGGCATTTCCGGCCTGGTGTGGAGGCCGTGGAGTATTGCGCTGGGGATGTGCTGCGGATGATTCGGTCCCGGTCTTTGGCGCAGGCCCGGGCCCAGGCGGAGCCGGTGAGTGGCGCAGCTTTTGGCCGTTTTTTGCCGCAGTGGCATGGCATCGCCCCGGTGGGTGGGCGCCCGCAGCTGCGCGGTGCGGATGGCACTTTTATTGCCCTTGAGCAGTTGGCGGGGGTGCGGTTGCCTGCCTCTGCGTGGGAGTCGCTTATTTTGCCGTCCCGTGTGGCTGATTATTCCCCGGCATTTCTTGATGAGTTGACTGCCGCTGGTGACATAACGGTGGTGGGGGTGGGTTCGGCTGGGGCCCGCGACCCGTGGATCATGCTGTTGCCCAGTGATTATGCCGCCCAGTTGGTGCCTGAGCCGCTGACTGATGGCCTGACTGAGCTGCACCACAACCTGTTGGCGATCCTCGAGCGGGGTGGGGGTTTCTACTTCCCCGAATTGCTTGCCGACGTTGGCGCCGACGCCGCCGCGGTTGCCGCGGCCTTATGGGATCTCACTGAGGCGGGCCTGGTCTCCCCGGATGGTTTCGCCCCGATTCGGGCCCGGTTGGCGGGTTCGTCGTCGGCTGGTGCCGCGCATCGGGCGAAGCGGCGGCCTCGTCGGTCCCGGTTGCGGATGGGGCGCAGTAGTTTCGCCCAGGCCCATGCTGGGGCCGGGGGCGGGTTGGGGCGGCCGGCGACACCACCGGACATGGTGGGCCGGTGGTCCCGTACGGTGCGCCCCACCGATGAGGTCACTACTCGCTCGGTGGCACTGGGTGAGGCGTGGCTGGATCGGTATGGCGTGGTGACTCGGGGCAGTGTGCAGGCCGAGGATGTGCTGGGTGGGTTCGCCTTGGCCTATAAGGTGCTGTCAGAGTTCGAAGATACTGGTAGGGCGATGCGTGGCTATATTATCGACGGCCTGGGGGCGGCCCAGTTTTCCACACCGGCGGTGGTCGACCGGTTGCGTGCGGTAGCCGATAGTCCCGATCTCGCCGGGTGGCCTTCTGGTGCAGCGCACCCCGATGTGGTGGTGCTGGCCGCCGCCGACCCAGCCAACCCCTATGGTGCGGCCCTGGCGTGGCCTGCGACACCGGGTACCCGCTGCAGTCGCGCTGCCGGGGCCTTGGTGGTGCTTATCGACGGCCTGCTCGCGGCGTTTATTACCCGGGGTGGCCGCAATGTGACGGTGCGGGACGAGGAACTGCCGGCAACAACGCGTGACGTAGTGGCGATGGTCTACACCGCCTTGGCTACTGCGGTGGAACACCGGCGGCTCTCCCCGGTGACAGTAGCGAAAATCAATGGTGTTGCCGCACTGAGCTCCCCACTTGCCGGTGATTTTCAGGCCGCCGGGGCCGGCATCACCCCCAAGGGCGTACGCATTGGCAGCCCTGGCAGCGCGAGGCGGGCTTAACCGATGCCTGAAGGAGATACAGTCCACCAACTATCGTCCCGGCTGCAGTTCATGGTCGGCCGGGAGGTGTTGTCCTGCTCATTGCGGGTGCCGCGCTACGCCACAGTGAATCTGGCGGGCTCGAGGTGTACTCGGGTCTGGGCGTTGGGGAAGCACTTATTCATGCTGTGCGGGCAGAATGTGCTGCACACCCATCTCAAAATGGAGGGTTCGTGGGCGGTCCACGATAAAGGCACCCGGTGGCGCAAACCCGGGCATACCGCCCGGGTGGTGTTGACGCTCAGCGCCCCGGAACGGGCCCACCCCATTGAGGTTGTCGGCCATAACCTGGGCCTGGTGCGGGTATTCCCACTCAGCCAATTCGGGCAGCAGATGGGTTATCTAGGCCCAGACGTACTGGCGCCGGAGTGGCCGGAGGCAGGCCGCCCGGTGGCTCGGCAGCGTCTTATGGCCAAGCCGGACCGGCCCGTCGGCACCGCACTGGTGGACCAGAGCAATCTCGCAGGCGTCGGCAATGAATACCGGGCGGAGATCTGTTTTCTTGCTGGGGTGCACCCGGCCACCGCAGTAGCCGAGTGCAATATCGACCAGATCCTGGATCTGACCAGGAAAGTGATGTGGGCTAACCGCAATGCGCGGCAGCGGGTGTTCACCGGGGTCAACCGGCCGGGGCAGACCACGTATGTCTTCGGCCGCAATCACCGGCCCTGCCGGCGCTGCGGCACCCAGATCCGCAAAGGTGCCCTAGGTGGCGTGGACCAGGGCGGCAGCACAGATGAGCTGGAGCGCATCATCTGGTGGTGCCCCAGCTGCCAGCCCGGGCCGGAGGCCTAAGAGTCGCGTTCGGGCTTCACAATCGGGAACAGCACCGTCTCGCGGATACCCAAACCAGTCAGCGCCATCAGCAGCCGGTCAATGCCCATGCCCACACCAGTGGTCGGCGGCATGCCCTGTTCCATGGCGTGCAGGAAGTCCTCATCAAGCACCATCGCCTCATCATCGCCGCCGGCGGCAAGACGGGCCTGATCCTCGAAACGATCCCGCTGGATCACCGGGTCCACAAGCTCGGAGTAGCCGGTGGCCAACTCGAAACCACGCACGTAGAGGTCCCACTTCTCGGTAACCCCCTCCGCGCTGCGGTGCTGGCGGGTTAGCGGGGAAGTCTCCACGGGGAAGTCGCGGACAAAAACGGGGCCGTCAAGCTGGTCTTCACACAGCAATTCCCAGATCTCTTCGACCAGTTTGCCGTGGCCCCAGCCGCCCTTGGCGGGCACGTCCAAGCCAATCACGTCGGCAAGCTGCTTAAGCTCTGCGACGGTAGAGGAAGTGGTCACCTCAGGCTGGCCGGGGAACTTACGCTGCAGCGCCTCGTTGAGCGAGGGGTACATCTGCATCTGCCGCCACTCGCCGCCGAAATCGTATTCGGTGCCGTCGGCAAGCGTGACCGTGGTGGAACCGAAAACGTTGGTGCAGACTTCTTGGATGATCTCGCGCACATCGCGGGCGGAATCATCGTAGGTGGCATAGGCCTGGTAGTACTCCAGCATCGCGAACTCGGGGCTATGCGAGGAGTCAATGCCTTCGTTACGGAAGTTGCGGTTGATCTCGAAAACCCGCTCCAGGCCGCCGACCACACAACGCTTCAGGTACAGCTCCGGGGCGATCCGCAAGAACAGGTCAATATCCAGCGCATTGGAGTGGGTGACGAAGGGGCGAGCCGCAGCGCCGCCGTGCAGGGTCTGCAGCATCGGGGTTTCGACCTCGAGGAAACCGCGTCGCTCCAGGGCGTTGCGCAGCTCCCGGATGACCTTGATGCGGGTCAGGGCGTTCTCGCGGGCCGCCGGGCGCATAATCAGGTCGGTGTAGCGGTGCCGGATTCGGGAATCCTCGCTCATCTCCTTATGTGCCACCGGCAGTGGACGCAGCGACTTCGAGGCCATAGTCCACTCGGTGGCCATGACGGAAAGCTCACCGCGGCGCGAGGAAATCACCCGGCCGGACACGATGACGAAATCACCGAGGTCCACGTCGGCCTTCCACGCAGCCAGGCGGTCCGCGCCGATCTCCTTCAGCGACAACATCGCCTGCAGCTGGGTGCCATCACCCTCTTGGAGGGTGGCGAAGCACAGCTTGCCGGTATTGCGCACAAAGATCACGCGGCCGACGACGGTGACCCGATCCTCGGTTTCTTCCCCGGATTCGAGGTGCCCCCAGCCCTGGCGCACCTCAGCAAGAGTGTGCGTCCGAGGGACCTCCACGGGGTACGCGTCGGTGCCGGAGTCCAACAACCGGTCCCGCTTTTCACGGCGGATCCGGAGCTGCTCCGGCAGATCGTCCTGGGGGCTGGTGGGGTTCTTCGCGTCAGTCACGGCCAACAGCGTAACCCACGCGCTGGTGTGCTCGCGCTAGACGCCGATGTTCGTACCGTCCGCACGGACCACCTGCACCACCGCCGGGCGCGGCTGGGCCTTACCGCCATCGGGCCAATGGGACAGCGGATTTTCGACGGTGGCCTCATCGCCCTCGCCGGGGTGCTGCACGTTCACCATCACCCGGTTCGGGTCCACCACAGGGCCACAGGTTTCCGCACCGACCGGGACAGTGAGGAAGCACTTGGTCTCACCACGGCGGTCACCATCGAGGGCGACGGCGTAGAGGCCGTCATTGCCGGAGACCTTATTGCCGTCGGTAGAAATCCACAGGTTGCCGTGCTCGTCGAAGGCAAGGTTGTCCGGGCAGGAAATCGGGGAGACCTGCTTCTTATCGAAGCCACCGAAGTAGGTGTAGGCCTCCTCGGGGTCACCACACACCAGCAGCAGGTTCCAGGTGCCCTTCGTGCCGGCGTGATCATCGTCCATCTCAAGCACGAGGCCGTTCTTATTCTCCTCGATGGGGGCGACCTCGGTCACACCCTCGTATTCGCGGCCAGCACCATCAGTGCCGTCTTCCTTGCCGGCCATGCCGCGGTACTTATTGTTCGTCAGGGCCGCGTAGACCTTGCCGGTGACCGGGTTGGGCTCAATATCCTCCGGGCGGTCCATGCGGGTCGCACCGACCTTATCGCCGGCCAGGCGGGCGTAGATGCACACCTCAGCACCGTCCATGCCATCAACATGGGACTCGGCCGAACCGTCGGCCTTCGCGGTCATCAGCGGCACCCACTCGATAGTGCCGTCGAACTTGCCGTCATCAGGCAGCTCACCGGAGCCGTCAATCTCAGACTCGGGGGAATTGCCATCGAACTTGGCGACGTAGAGGGTGCCCTCGTCGAGAATGCCCATATTGTGCTTGAGGTCGCCTTCCTTGTACTTGCGGGAAGACACGAACTTGTAGATGTACTCGAAGCGCTCGTCATCGCCCATATAGCAGACCACGGTGCCGTCATCGAGGACATGCACCTGGCCGGCCTCATGCTTAAAGCGCCCCAGGGCGGTGTGCTTGACCGGGGTGGAGTTCGGGTCCGAGGGGTCGATCTCCACAACCCAGTAGAAACGGTTGGGCTCGTTGGGTTCCTCGGAGACGTCGAAGCGGTCGTAGTACTTCTCCCAGCCGCGGTCGGACTCCTCGTTCTTCAGTGAGTAGCGGGCAAGCTTGTCGACGGTGTCCTTATCGTCGAGCTTGTCGACGCCAGCGAAGTACTGGTCAACATTTTCCTCACCGGAGAGCATGGTCCCCCACGGGGTGATGCCGCCGGAGCAGTTATTGAAGGTGCCGATGACCTTCGTGCCGGAAGGGTCCGCAGAGGTCTGCAGCAGCTCATGGCCAGCGGCCGGGCCGGTGACCGCAAACTCAGTAAAACCGGTGATACGGCGGTTGCGTTTATCCTTCTTGGTCGTGAGCAGGCCCTTGTCGTCTTCCTCAACAGCGATGACGGTATGGCCGTGGGCAGCCAGGCCGATATCGACCTGGTCCTTGGTGGTGTCGGCCACGGACCAGTTGGCGAACATCATCGGCTCGGTGGTGTACTCATGCGAACAGCAGTACAGCTTGGTGCCGTCCTCGGCCTCGACAATGCCGGCGAAGTCATTATTGAAGCCGAACTGTTTTTTCTGCGCCTCCGGGGTCTGCTTATCGAAATCGAATTCCGGGGCGCCATCGACAACCGGGTCACCCCAGGCAATAAGGACATTCTGGTCATAGCCCTCGGGGATGACGACCTCATCTTTTTCATTGGGCTCCACCGGGGTAAAACGCATGCCCTCCGGGGACTGCCCGGAGTCCTTGGCCGCATTCTTGGCGGAGGTTTCCTCGGAGGTGCTGGTGCCGGCCGCGCCCGCACTGGTCTCATCAGAGCAGGCGGCCAGCAGGCTGGCGCCACCAACGGCAACGGTGGCAACACCGGTGGCTTTCAGGGCCTGGCGGCGGGAGAAGGCACGGCGGGCGATATCGCCGAAATAAGCATTATCGGCGTACTCATTGGGGGCATCATCCCGGCAGGCGTTGCCGCACTTATAGGTACAGGTCAGGGAGCTTCGCGAGGAGGCGAAGGGATTACTCAGCAGGTTTTGGCGGATCTGGACCACAACACACCTCATTCAGTTTTCGGACTGGTTTAGGCGAACCGGTGGGCAGGGTGGGCAGTTCCCACGCGGAACGCACCTCAAGCTAAGGCGCTAACCTTGCCCTCCAGTCAGGTCCGGGTTACGTCCGGATGAATGAGAGGTGATATCGCCACAAATGACGACAGTTCTAGCTACAAAACCCATCCCCTACTCAGGGGTACGCGGATTCCACAGGCCGGAGCCCTCCGGCACATCAGCCGGGTCCGCACCCTGCTCCAGGATGCGGTTATTCTCATCAACGAAAATCACCCGCGGCTTGTAGGCACGTGCTTCGGCGTCCTCCATCTGGCCATAACCAATAATGATGACCAGATCACCGGGGCTGATAAGTCGCGCCGCAGCACCATTAATCGAAATAATCCCGCTGCCACGCTCACCAGTGATGCAGTAAGTAGTCAGCCGGTTGCCATTATCGATATCGACAATGTCCACCGCCTCGCCCTCGAGCAGGTCCGCGGCTTCCATAAGATCCGCATCGATCGTGCAGGACCCCACATAGTGCAGGTCAGCCTGCGTCACCGTCGCGCGGTGAATCTTGGACTTCAACATCGTGCGGTACATCGTCACTCCCCCTCCTTGCTTTCCCGCTGCGCACGCACTTCACGCACTTTGTCCCGCAACCGCTGCAATTCGGCCAGTTCAGCGTCGGTAAGCGGCTTATCGTCCAGGCCTGCCGCATGCAGCGCCGCCTCCGCGATCTCTCGATCCGCCTGGGCCACAGCGTCGGCAAGCACTACCCCGACATTATCGATCAGCCTGGTCGAACCCACCCGGGCAGCCACCAGCAGGCGGGCCTCCATACTGTCCTTCGTCAACGGGCCCAGAGTGCCATCGCGCAGCTCAAGATAATCAACCTCAACCTCAGGGCGGGCCGCAAGCACCGCACGAGCAGTATCAAGCACCGCATCAGCACCCTGCATGCCGACGTGAGCGCCGGCGGTCAGCGCCGCTGACAGAGTAATCGCCAACTCGCGCTCATCCTCCGACAAGTACCGGTTGCGCGAACTCATAGCCAGGCCATCGCGCTCGCGAATCACCGGCACCGAATGCAACTGCACCGGCATATTGAGGTCCGTGACCATCTGCTGCATTAACACCAGCTGCTGGTAGTCCTTCTCACCAAAAACAGCATCCGAACAGTTGGTGATGTGGAACAACTTATTCACCACAGTCAACGCACCATCGAAATGGCCCGGGCGGGTGGCGCCTTCCAACTCCTCGGCCAGCGGACCAGCAGAAACCGTGGTGCGGAAACCATTGGGATAGACCTCGCGGGCGGTGGGGGCAAAGACCAATTCCGCGCCGACGCGCTCAAGCTTGGCGACATCATCATCAAGCGTGCGTGGGTAGGCGTCGAAATCCTCGTTCTCACCGAACTGCAAAGGATTAACGAAAATACTGACCACAACAACAGCACGCGGCAACTGCTGGGCCGCCCGCACCAGCTCGAGGTGACCCTCGTGCAATGCGCCCATAGTTGGTACCAACACCACCGGACGGCCGGTAGCGCGCAGGGCTCGGGTGACCCTACCGATATCGGCGATCGTGGTGTGCACCGTGGTTGTACCTGCGGTGTATCCGCTCAACGGGTCCTCCGAACACTATTCACTCCCAGGGGGTAGCCCCCGTATGCGGTTTACACCGTACTATCCGCACCGGCTGGCAACTCAACTGGACGCTATTGCCGACCATCCAGCATCCGGCGCACCTGACCACTATTGCGCATCTCGGCGGTGCGCCGCGCCAAAGACCGGTACACCTCAACAGCGGGCCTGCCTGAATCCGCGATGGCAGCTATATGCTTGCCGACGGTGTCAGCATCATCACGGGCAGCTGGGCCCGTCAACGCGTTTTCTCCCCAGCGCAGCACGTTATCCAAACTGGCCTGCAGCAATGGGCCAAGCAACGCCGCGGCGTCATCGCGGACATCGGCGGCGGCGCGGCCGTCGGCAAGCGCCTCGGCAAGCAGACCGGTCGCGTCGGCAACGACCGCACCGAGATGATTCGCACCGTGGGCCATCGCCGCGTGATACAGCGGGCGGGAACGCTCAGGAACCTCCACCACACGCCCACCTAACTCACCAACCAGCAACGACGCCACAGTGCGGGCCAACTCATCGCCGACGGTGACACCCCAGGGGCACCCCATCAACCGGTCCGTATCGGCGGGGCCGCCGGTAAATGTCATGGCCGGGTGGGCTGCGATAGTCATCGCGCCGTTTAATGCCAGGGGGTCCAGCACAGCACGACCGTGGGCACCGGAGGTATGCAGCACGATACGGCCCGGGCCGACCACGTCCGCGATCTCGTCGACTACATCTCGCAGCAGCGGGTCGGGCACCGCCACAATGATGAGATCTGAGTGCGCGGCGACTGCACGGGCATCGGCGATATCAGCGTCGGCAAGCCGTAATCGGGCCCTGGCCTGGGACTGCGGTGAACGCGCAACAACCGCATGAACATGATGTCCAATGCGGTTGAGGGCTTCGCCGACAGCGGTACCAACAGCGCCTGCAGAAATAATCCCGGAGCTAAGGCGCGGTGCTGCCACTACTTAATTGTCCTTACGCATCTGCTGCAGCAGCTCGGCGACAGTCAGACCATCAGAGTGGTCCTCGGCGCGGCGGCGGCCGTGCGGACGCGGCTTCGGCGCGGGCTTCGGCTCCGGCTTGGGCTCGGGCTCGGGCTTGGGTTCGGGCTTGGGCTCGGGCTTGGGTTCCGGCTTCTCTGCGGGCTTGATCCGAGTCACCGATGCGAAAGTCTCCGTCTTCGGTTCTTCCTCGGCGGCCGGCTTCTTCGGCTCCGGCTTCGGCTCGGGCTTCTTCGGCTCCGGCTTCTGTTCGGCAGGCTTCTGCCACGGCACAGCCTGGAACTCATCGGTGCTGAAACCGCCACCAACCTCGGGAACATCCACCGGCTCGGGACGAGACTTGTCCTGCCCCACCGGGCCAGTGGCAGTATGCGAACCAATCACACCTTCATTAGTGACCTGTGAACGATGCGCCTGGGCACGGGTGGCCGGGCGGTCATAGGCTTCCGGGTCCTGCAATGGGGATGCCGAGGAACCAGCACCAATCTCCTTAAGCCGCTCGGCGCGGGCCCGCAAAGCAACGCGCTCCTCGTCCAAGTCCTGGCCCAGCAGCTCCGAGAGGTGCTCGCGCAGCACAGTCAGTTCCGCCCGCAACTGAGCCAGCGTTTCATCCCGCCCATGATCGAGGGAATCGAGATAATTCTGCTCGAGGATAAGCTCCTGCTCGCGGTGAGTAGCCAGCTCCTTTTCTAATTCCAGCTCATGAGAGCGCTGCAACTCATTCACACGCTCACGCTCAGCGTTGAGCTGGCGGCGGTACCGCGTGGTCAACAGCGCACCGATGACACCTGCCCATAGGCCGGCGAGGACCGCTATCTTCATCCACCCGGTCGAGGTGGCGAAGAGCATAATGATGCTTGCGGCCACCGCGAACAGCACCAACGCCACCATCAGCACAATGCCAATGGTGTCGGTCGGGTCACTCGAGGGCTGTTCGGTGGGCTCAGCAGTGTCGGCCCAGGCATAACCCTCGTCACCGTAATCGTCGGTCTCAGACCACACGGCGGCGTCCTGCTCTGGACCTTCGGGGCGCTCGTCGGCGTTATTCATAGGAGCTAGCTTACCGGGGCTCGAGAGATAGGCCAGGAAGGCGTGGCGAATCCCCATCCTCGGGCGGAAGTTGGCAGGTCTTTTCGAGCCACAACCCAGCTGCCGTAAGCGCCAACCCAGTAGCAATTCCCACCAGCACCACTGGTGTCTCCTCTTTCGCGGCCGTTAATAGGTCCGACCGAGGCACCACATACATGGCACCGGCGATATACGCCCCCGTCAAAATCGCACCCAACCACGCAGAAGCAGTCCCCACCGGCACCCAACGCGCTAAATCCACGGGATTGACCTGGCGGGTGTCCTGGCCGATGCGATTGTCCTCCGACATGGCATTACGCACCCGAATCGACCCGATAACGCATACCGCGATCAACACCCACGGAAATAATAAGTCCCACCACGACTGGACCAGCTGACTGTAAAACGCCACCAGCACCGGATAGGTCACCACGGCAGCACATACTGCACCGAGGACCAGGTTTCGTATTTTCGTTGGCTGCATCAGCTTGCCTCCCACGCCCCTGGGAGCTTCCGGATACCCGCACGCTCCTCATCTGGCAGCACGTCAAGCAGTTGCGCTACCGGTGTGTCGCCTAACTTAGCGTCCGGATCGGCATCCAACCAGGGGATAAGCACAAATGCCCGGCTATGTGCCCTCGGGTGCGGCAGGGTCAGCACCGGGTCGGTGCTTATTATCTGCTGCGTGCCGACGGTGATGTCGACGATATCCACATCAAGGGTTCGTGGCCCCCAGCGCACTTCCCGGGTGCGGTCGGCCGCAGCCTCGAGGGCCTGGCAGCGCCGAAGCAGCTCCATCGGGGTGCCCTGCACCTCGACGATAAGAATGGCGTTGCGGAAATCATCTTGTTCCACCCCTCCCCACGGGGGCGTGCGGTACACCTCTGAGCGGGCAACGAGATCGGTGCCGAAATGCTCAACAACCTCGCGTAACCGTTGCGTGGCATCGCCAATATTGCCCCCGATTGACAGCACTGCGCGCATCAGCGACCAGCCCTTCGCGACCGCCGGGCCACCACAGCAACATCACGGAACTCGTGCTCGATCGGGGCCTGGGGTTTGTGCACGGTAACTTCGACCGCGTGCAGGCGCTCATCGGCGATGAGGGTGTCGGCGATCTCCGCGGCGACGGTCTCAATCAGGTTGCGTGGGGTGCCGGTGAGAATAGCGTGGGCGGTGTCTGCGACCTGGCCGTAATTGACTGTTGCTGCCAGGTCGTCGGTGGCGGCGGCTTCGGTTGTATCCAGCCACAGCGTGATATCGCAGAGGAAATCCTGGCCATCCCGACGCTCATGGTCGAAAACGCCGTGCCTGCCAAAGGCACGCAGCCCACGAAGTTCGATCCGATCAGCCATTAGTTCTCCTGCATTGCTTGGCCACCGCCGCCGGTGGGGTAATCCTGGTCCGCGGTGACCCCTTCTGGGGCGCGGCCGGCTCCCCACGCAGCAGCCACAGCAACAGCGTCCCGGTTCGGGGCGACATCATGGACGCGCACGCCCCACGCACCGGCGGCTGCCGACAGCGCAGTAATCGCCGCGGTCGCCGGGTCTGCCTGCACCGGCGGCACCGCCGCGCCACCGAGCACCGTGGCGGTAAACCGCTTCCGGGAAGCACCAACGAGCACCGGCAAACCCAGTGCGATGAATTCGGGCAAGGCGTGCAGCAGCGCCCAGTTATCGTCCGCGTTCTTCGCGAACCCCAGCCCAGGGTCGATGATGATATTGTCCCGATCCACCCCGGCGGCCATAGCTGCCTCAGCGCGGTTGAGTAAGTGCTCCCGCACTTCGGCGACGATGCCGCGGGCATCCGGTTCAGCCCGGCCCGAGGCCCCGGCGAAACGCTCCGTGCGCCAGTGCATAAGCAGCACGGACACATCGGATTGTCCGCACACTCGCAGCATATCGGGGTCGGCCAGACCACCGGAGACGTCGTTAATAATGGCCGCACCAGCAGCGATGGCGCGCTCCGCGACGGAGGCCCGCATGGTATCCACACTGACGGTTACTCCCTCGGCAGCAAGGGTTTCCACCACGGGAATGACACGGGCCATTTCGAGTTCCTCAGAAACCCGCTTCGCCCCGGGGCGAGTCGACTCACCCCCGATATCGATAATGTCGGCGCCTTCACCGAGCAACACGCGCGCGTGGGTGGTAGCAGAAACCGGGTCTTCCCAGCGGCCACCGTCGGAAAAGCTGTCCTCGGTGGCATTGACGATGCCCATAATGAGGCACCGGCCGTCGGCACGCTGCGGCACGGACATCAGCTTTTACCTCCCCATAATCAGGCTCATGACCTCCGCGCGGGACCGGGCGTCAGACTTAAAACCACCACGTACCGCAGAGGTCACAGTACGAGCGCCGGGCTTGCGGATACCGCGCATCGACATGCACATGTGCTCGCATTCCATCACCACAACCGTCGACCGCGGATGCAGCTTCTCCACCAAAGCATCAGCAACCTGGGTGGTGAGACGCTCCTGCACCTGCGGGCGCTTGGCGGTGAGATCCACCAGGCGAGCAAGCTTGCTCAAACCGGTGACTTCACCACCGGGTCCGGGGATATAGCCAACATGGGCGACCCCAAAGAAGGGCACAAGGTGGTGCTCGCACATCGAATACATGGGGATATCGCGGACCAGCACCAATTCCTGATGGTCCTCGTTGAAGGTCTTATTTAAGACCTCTGCGGGGTCAACATGCAGGCCAGCGAAGGCCTCCTCATAGGCGCGGGCGACCCGGGCCGGAGTATCACGCAGACCTTCCCGGTCGGGGTCCTCCCCTACCGCCAGCAAAAGTTCCCGAACCGCAGCTTCGGCGCGGGCGTGATCAACACTCACTGTTCGTCACTACTCCAACGATGCCGACCGGAATCATTCTTGTCTTCGGAATCCTGACCAAGCGGGCGTGAACCAAAGGAGCGGTGCTCATCCTTATCGAACTCCGGCAACGGAGAAGTCAGCGGGTCCCAATCGGGATCACGCCAGCTCCGCGCGTTGGTGTCCTCATCATCACGTCCCGCGCCTGCCGAATCCTGCTCAGCGGGCGACTGGTGAGTCGGCTGCTCCGGTGGCGTGGCAGGCTCCGGCGCCGGCTCCGGCGTCGGCTGGGGTGCCGGCTGCGCCGGCGGGTAATTAGCGGTACCCGGGTGCTCTCCATAACGCGGCGGGTTCTGCGTCGGCCAGCCCGGAGCAGTCCAGTCCTTCGGCGGCGGCGGGCCACCATAGACCGGAGCCGAACCCGTCTCGCGCTGCGGCTCCTGGTTATCCGGCTGCTGCGTCTCCGCATTATCTTTGCCCTCAGCTTCAGCTTCGGCTTCGCGCTGCGCGCGACGCTCGGCGATATCGACCGGGGCGAACTTATTGGTGCGGCGCGGCGGCTCTTCACCGCGCTCCACAGCCAACTCCACCGGCGTCTTCACCGGAGTTCGGCCATCAGCGGGATAGCGCGACAACTGATCGAACAGTGTGACGCGGGGGCGCTGCACGACGTCAGTAAACAGCTCTTCCAGATCCGGGCGACGCAAGGTCTCCTTCTCCAGAAGCTTCTCGGCAAGCCGATCCAAGGTGTCTCGGTTCTCACGCAGGATCGCGTACGCCTCCTCATGAGCCTTCTCAATCAAAGAGCGAACCTGGGCGTCAATAACAGCGGCAACCTCCGGGGAGTACTCCAGGGAACCATCGCCGCCACGACCCATGAACGGGTCACCGTCCTCAACGCCGTACTTCACCGGCCCCAGCTCAGGAGTCATGCCGTACTCAGTGACCATCGCGCGGGCCACCTTCGTGGCGTGCTCAATATCCGCAGACGCACCCGTCGTCGGCAAGCCAAAGACCAGCTCCTCGGCGGCGCGACCACCCATAGCGAAAACCAGCCGGGCGAAAAGCTCAGGCAGGTTATACATGCCCTTATCGTCCTCGGGCACGGTCATGGCATGGCCACCAGTGCGGCCACGAGCAAGGATCGTGACCTTATAGACACGTTCGATATCCTTCAGCGCCCACGCGGCAAGAGTGTGCCCACCCTCGTGGTACGCAGTGACCTTCTTCTCCTGCTCAGAGATGAGCTTGGAAGTCCGACGCGGGCCACCGACCACACGGTCCACAGCTTCTTCCAACGCATCGGCGGTGATCTTCTCGTCCTTAATCCGGGCAGTTAGCAACGCGGCTTCATTGAGCACATTGCGCAAATCCGCACCGGACATACCAGCGGTACGCTTCGCCAACGAATCCAAGTCGGCATCCTCAGCCAGCGGCTTGTCCTTAGCGTGCACCTTCAGGATCGCCTCACGGCCCTTCAGGTCAGGCGCACCGACCGGAATCTGGCGGTCAAAACGGCCCGGGCGCAACAGCGCCGGGTCAAGAATATCGGGCCGGTTCGTGGCAGCCATGATGATCACACCCTGGCGCTCACCGAAACCGTCCATCTCCACCAGCAACTGGTTCAGCGTCTGCTCACGCTCATCATGACCGCCGCCCATGCCGGCGCCACGCTGGCGACCAACAGCATCGATCTCATCAATGAAGATGATGCAAGGGCTGTTTTCCTTGGCCTGATTGAACAGATCACGCACACGGGAAGCACCCACACCAACGAACATCTCCACGAAGTCCGAACCAGAAATGGTGTAGAACGGCACCCCAGCCTCACCGGCAACAGCGCGGGCGAGCAAGGTTTTACCAGTACCGGGCGGGCCATACAGCAACACACCGCGCGGAATGGTGGCACCGAGGCGCTCATAGCGGGCCGGGTTCTGCAAGAAGTCCCGGATCTCATCGAGTTCCTGAACAGCCTCATCGGCGCCAGCAACATCGTCGAAAGTATTGGTGGGGGTTTCCTTGCTCAGCAGCTTCGCCTTGGAACCACCGATGCCGAACAGGCCACCACCACGGCTGCCGCCCTGCATACGGCTAAACAGCCACATGATCAGGAAGAAGAAGATGACCATAGGCAGCAAGAAGCCCAGCATCGACATGAGGAAGGATTCCTTCGTCACATTGGTGCTGAACGACTCAAGGTTCTTGGCATCGCGCACCGCGACGAAAATATCGTCGGCAGCCCGCGCCGGGTACTGCGTCATGACCTCTTCGACATCGTCGGTTTCTTCGACGGTGATCGGGTCACGCAACGTCAACCGGAGGCGCTGCTCACGGTCATCAATCTGGGCTTGCTCAACATTGCCGTCGGCAAGCTGCTGCAAGGCAACGGAGGTATCGACATCACGATAGCTGCGGGTGTCATCGCCAAACGTGGTGATGGCTAACAGCACCAACAGGACAATGCCTGCGATGCCCGCAAATCGGAAGACCTTCTGCTTATCCATATGTGGGGGTACTCGGTTTTTCTCAATCAGCTGCGGTAAACACGCGGGTGGAGGGTGCCCACGTAGGGCAGGTCACGATAACGCTCGGCGAAGT
Source organism: Corynebacterium sp. TAE3-ERU12 (assembly GCF_019209905.1). Taxonomy (GTDB): domain Bacteria; phylum Actinomycetota; class Actinomycetes; order Mycobacteriales; family Mycobacteriaceae; genus Corynebacterium. The sequence continues at coordinate 102,290 of NZ_JAHUTM010000003.1, forward strand.
CAAGGCCATAACCGATGACGAATTCGTTGGGAATGTCGAAACCAACATCGGCCAATTCAATCTTGGCGCGCACCGCATCAACCTTGCGCAGTAGCGAAACCACCTCAAGGGAACGCGGATTGCGGTTCTTCAGATTCTTCATCAGCCACGACAAGGTCAGGCCGGAATCAATGATGTCCTCAACAATGACAACATCACGGCCCTCAATATCGCGGTCCAGATCCTTCAGGATGCGCACCACACCGGAGGAAGTAGTGGAATTGCCATACGAGGACACCGCCATGAACTCCAACTGAGCGGGCAGATCCAACTCGCGGGCAAAGTCGGTCATAAAGAACACCGCGCCCTTGAGCACCGCCACCAGGATGAGGTCCTTATCGTCATTGATATGGCGCTCACGGGTGGCCGCAGCCATCTCCTTGATGCGGGCACGGATCTCGTCCTCGCTGATGAGGACAGCTTCGACATCATCCCCATAAGGATTCGGGGGAACATCGAAATTCTTCACGTCGTGCATGGGTCTACCTTTCCGGGGCTGTCACCGTCGGGATGCGCGGGTGCCGCGCCGGGATATGCCTTTAGGATGCCACCTTGGTGTGACACGACCACCATACCGGGCAGCTGGACACGCATTCGCCCACCAGGGGATGCCACCAGATGCACCAGCGCACTGATGTGATCCTCAGTCACCCCAGACGCGCCCAATCCCTCAACCCACAATTTCAGCACCCGCGTGCCCAAAGCCTCCGGCAAGGCAGCAATCTCCGCCGCAGGCAGCTCATTGGCACAGTCACCAGACGCCACCTCACCCAGCGTGTGCCCAGCCAGCTGGTCAAGGTATTCCGCGTCTCGACGGATATGCCGGGCAGTACGGGCAAGATTGTCAATAACCGCCGGGCCGACGGCCTCCACCAACGAAGGCAACACATCCCGACGCACCCGAACACGACTAAACCGGCGGTCAGCATTATGCGGGTCCTGCCAAGGATGCACCCCAAGTTCCGCACATGCGGCCACAGTGTCATCCCGGCGCGCAGCCAACAGCGGACGCGCCACAATCACCCCATTAGCCCACCTGCGCTGCGCGGCCATGCCGGCAATAGCTGTCGTGCCACCACCACGAGCCACACCAAGCAACATCGTCTCGGCCTGGTCATCGGCGGTATGCGCCAGGCCGAGCCAGGCTGGCCCACCATCAGCATTGCGGTGCGCGGCAGCAAATAAAGCATCAAAACGGGCACGCCGGGCGGCGTCTTCCACACCACCGCCCTTAGCCACACGCACCTGCTGGACCTCAGCTTCAGCACCCCAGGCCGCCACCGTCTCAGCAGCACACGCGGCGACCTCACCAGACCCGGCCTGCAAACCATGATCGACAACAACAGCGTGCACAATACGGTCGAGGCTGCGGCCCTCAGCAATGCACGCCGCAGCCAGCGCCAGCGAATCCGCCCCACCAGACACACCAACAGTCAGCTCCCCGGAACCGGCAAGCCACTGCCCCAGCCCGGCGCGCACATGGTGGCGCAAACGCAAAAACGCTGGACTACGACGGGGCCAAAACGGGGTGGTCATGGGGAATCAGTGATGGCCTGGAGTTCCGAAACACCACGGTCAGCGGCGGCTCGGGCAGCAGCGATATCCACATCATCGGAGATGAGGGTAAAAGTAAGCACCCGGCCTTCCGAGTTGGTGAGCACACCGGACAGGGACGACACCGGGCTCAGCGTGCCGGTCTTCGCCCGAATCCACCCACGCCCGGAGCTACCGGTATAGCGGGTGGACAGGGTGCCATTCACCCCAGCCACGGGAATCCCATCAAGAACCGCCGCCAATTCCGCGTTGGTAGTGGCGGCACGAAGCACCTGGGTGAGCTGCTGCGGGGTGACCTTATTAGCCGGCGATAAACCCGACGTATCGGCACCGCTGAGCCCATCCGGCACCAAAAGATCATGCTCCGCAAGCACCTCTTTGACCGCCTCGGCGGCACCGGCGAAAGTAGCTGGCTTGCCGCGAGATACCGCCAACTCACGGCCCAGCGACTCGGCGAGCACATTGTCACTGTGCTGCAACATCTGGTGGACCCGAGTCGTCAACGGCGCGGAGCGCACCTCCCCGAGCAGGTCAACCCCGGCAGCATTATCAGTGGCCTCGACGTTGTTGGCGCCCAGCTCGTCGGCAAGCGCTGCCGCCGCGTCCATCGCAGGGCTGTCTGAACGGCCCGAGCCGAGCTGCCCCGCATCGATCTCCACAGACTCAATAGGGGCGATATAGCCGGCCTTAATCCCGGAGCGATCCCAATCATCCCGCCAGGAATCCTTATTAGGGGCGGTATCAACAATCACGGTATCCACCGCACCGGCCTGCTTACGCACCTGCGCGGCCAAATCCGCTATCGAGGCCGCACCTGGATAAGCACCCGAACCAGAGCGAGACAACGTCGGGTCCCACGCGCCGGACAAAATAACTGTGCCGTCCTGCGGGCTGGACAGCACCTTCGTCGGCACCCGGTCATCGCCCGGAAGCCCCAACAGCACAGCAGTGGCCGTCAAAAGTTTCGTCGTCGAGGCGGGAGTGACCGGCTTATCGGCATTACGCGACCACAGCACCTCCCCCGTGGCCACATCAGCAACCATGCCGTGCACATCGCCCATGGCGTCATCGTCGGCAAGCGCATCCATGACCTCGGTGACCTTCGCCCGAAACTCCGGGCTCGGCGGCGAGGACGCACTGAGCAATAATGGCTCCGGCGCCTGGGTGACCTGAGGGGCCTGAGCAACCGAGATAGCGCGCTGGTTGACCATCACAACCACCCCAGCGACACCAAGAAGCAGCACTAATGCAGCAATAACTGCAGTGACGCGCTTCATTAGGGCCCTCCTCCCACTCGGCAGATACCATGGACACTGTAGGCGCTGCCTGGACATCAATGTGCCCAGGCTTGGTGCGACACACCCGAAACCGACGACAAAGGAGCCGACGTGAGCGTCGAAGTAACCATCGAAATCCCCAAGGGCCAGCGCAATAAGTACGAGGTCGATCACGAGACCGGCAAGGTCTACCTCGATCGTTACCTGTTCACCCCGATGGCTTACCCCACTGACTACGGCTTCATCGACCACACCCTCGGCGAAGACGGCGACCCCCTCGACGCCCTGGTAGTGCTGCCCGAGCCGCTGTTCCCCGGCGTCATCGTCAAGGCCCGCCCGGTCGGTGTGTTCAAGATGACCGACGAAGCCGGCGGCGACGACAAGCTGCTCTGCGTCCTCGATGACCCCCGTTTCGAGCACATCAAGGACATTGAGGACATCTCCTCCTTCACCCGCGATGAGATCGAGCACTTCTTCGTCCACTACAAGGACCTCGAGCCGGGCAAGGAAGTCCAGGGCTCCGGTTGGGGTAACACCGCAGAAGCCCAGCGCATCCTCGACGAAGCCATCGCGCGATACAAGTAACAGCGCTTTCGGGCAAAGCCTCTTAGAATCACGGGCATGGAAACTATCCCCGTGAAAGACGTGCCCGACAACTGCCAGCTGATCGACGTGCGCTCTGAGCAAGAGTTCGCCGACGGTCACCCCGCTGGCGCTATCAACATCCCGATGGAACAGATCCCGGCCCGCTACGGCGAGCTGGACCTGGACGAGGACATTTACCTGATCTGCCGCTCCGGCGGCCGGTCGGGCCAGGTCGGCCAGTGGTTGGAGCGCAACGGCATTGACGCCTACAGCGTCACCGGCGGCTTCATCGACTGGGAGTACCACAACCGGCCGATCGAAAAGGCCTAGGCAGTAATCTGTCCTTATGGCACATGCTGCGGACCCAACTCCCCGCACTGCGCCGGAACTTCCGGCCGCAGTGACGGGTTCATTGGTTTTTGCTTCTCAGCGTTTTGAAGCCTCCCTGCGAACCGCAGTCGCAGAGGCATTGCGTACCGACGGCCCGACGACGACATTGCGTGGCTACTGGCTGTTGGAATCCATCGGCCCAACGGCGTCCTGGGCCCAACGTGAACTCTGTGACGCGCTCAATATGGATCGCTCCGATATGGTGCGACTCCTTGACTCCCTGGAAGCCGATGGACTTGTCGAGCGCGTCCAAGATCGTGTCGACCGACGCCGCCGTCTGGTGCGGCTTACCGACGCTGGTGAACGCCTGCGCCGCACAATCCGCAAACGCATCGCCCTGGCTGAAGAACAAGTTCTTGTCGAATCCGACGAAGTCGTGGTCAATGCCTTGCGCCGGGCCACAGCGGCCCTCAATGACCCCAACCGGCTTGCGCAGTGGCGTGAACGGGCCCGCAAGCGCATCGCGCTGCGAGGCCGCCGACGATGACCACACCGCCCTATACCCGCCATGCTGAGGCTGCCGCCCCGCGCACTTTGATCGATATCCTGCGGGCCACCGCTGAGGAATACCCGCAGGCCGCAGCCCTGGATGACGGGGATATGGTGCTCACCTACGCCGACCTCATCGCCGAGGTCGACCACACCGCCAGCTGGCTTGCCGACAAAGGAATCGGCGCTGGTGACCGCGTCGGTGTGCGTATGCCCTCCGGGGATCGTGGCCTCTATATCGCGATTCTCGCCACCCTTACAGTCGGCGCCGCCTATGTGCCAGTCGATGCCGATGACCCCGATGAGCGCGCCGAAATGGTGTTCGGGGAAGCCGATATTGTGGCCTGGTTCGGCGCCGATGGCCTGCACCAGGTGCGCGACTCCAGCAATACCGCCCGCACCCCGCGCCCGGCCGATGACTGCTGGGTGATTTTCACCTCTGGCTCCACCGGCACTCCTAAAGGCGTGGCGGTCACCCACCGCAATGCCGCGGCTTTTGTGGACGCTGAGGCACAACTGTTTTTGCAGGACCACCCGGAAGGCCCACTGGGCCCAGACGACCGGGTGCTCGCCGGCCTGTCCGTAGCCTTCGATGCTTCCTGCGAGGAGATGTGGTTGGCCTGGCGGCACGGCGCATGTCTGGTACCAGCACCGCGATCCTTAGTGCGCTCTGGTGTGGACTTGGGGCCGTGGCTTATTTCCCGTCAGATAACGGCGGTGTCCACAGTGCCGACGCTGGCCGGGTTGTGGCCCGCTGAAGCCCTGGACAGTGTGCGGCTGCTCATTGTCGGTGGCGAGGCCTGCCCGGCTGAGTTGGTGGACCGGCTGGCCACAGATGAGCGGCATATGTGGAATACCTACGGCCCCACTGAGGCAACGGTGGTGGCCTCGGCGGCGCGGCTCTACCCAGGCCAGCCGGTCAGCATTGGGCTGCCGCTGGCGGGATGGGACTTAGCTGTGATTGGTGCCGACGGCACCCAGGTGGAGTTCGGCGAGGTCGGCGAGCTCGTCATTGGTGGTGTCGGCTTGGCCCGCTACCTCGACCCGGCCAAGGACGCGGAAAAATACGCCCCCGCGCTGGGCTGGGATCGCGCCTACCGCACCGGCGACCACGTCCGTTATGAACCCGAGGGCCTGTACTTTGTCGGCCGCGTCGATGACCAGGTCAAGATTGGTGGCCGCCGGATTGAGCTGGGTGAGGTGGAGGCCAATGTGGCGGCCTTGCCCGGCGCGACGCAGGCTACTGCCATCGTGCAGAAAACCGGGGCGGGCGATTCGGTGCTGGTGGGCTATGTGGGCGCCGGCGGTGATGCTTCGACCATGGATGCTGAGCACTGCGTGGCGATATTGCGGGAGAATATGCCCGCCGCCCTGGTGCCACGGCTACACATTATGGATGAGCTGCCGGTGCGTACTTCCGGCAAGGTCGATAAGGCCGCATTGCCGTGGCCACTGCCGCACACGGCCGATGCCGATACCAGTGCGCTCACCCCGGTTGAGGCGTGGCTGGCGCAGTTGTGGGCTGAGGTGTTGGCGGTGCCTACCCCGGGCCCGGCGGCTGATTTCTTCGCTCTGGGTGGTACCTCATTAGCTGCGGCAACGGTGGTTTCCCGGATTCGTGAGGTCGCCCCGCAGGTGGCGGTGCGCGACTTATATGACAACCCCCGGTTGGGTCGGCTTGCCGACGAGTTGGTCTCCCGCGGCGTAGTCGATCCTGCCGGACCGGCCTCGGCGACTGAGCGGGATGTGCCCGAGGTCACCCCGGTTGCTGCGCGCACTCGCTGCTGGCAGGCCATTGGTCTGGTGGCTATCCAGTGGGCGCGGGCTGCCCGTTGGATAGCGTGGCTGGCGGTTTTTAATGCCATTGGTCATGTCCTTGGGGTGCCTTTGGCGGTGGATATTCCCGTCGGGGTGGCTGTGGTGTTGGCGGTGTTATTCCTCACCCCTGTCGGCACGCTGCCGATGACTGCGCTCATCACCCGGGTTGTGGTGCGTGGTATTACGCCGGGTGATTATCCGCGTGGCGGCAGTGTGCATCTGCGGTTGTGGGCGGCTGAGCGGCTCGCTGATATTTCCGGTGCCCGCTCCAGCTCCGGTGCCCCATGGGTGCTGTGGTACGCCCGGGCGTTGGGGGCGACAATCGGCAAGGGCGTGAGTTTGCATACATTGCCGCCGGTGACGGGTTTGCTCACGCTAGCTGATCATTGCTCCGTTGAGCAGGAAACGGATCTCAGTGGGTACTGGGTCGACGGGGATACGGTGCATGTTGGTGAGGTGTTTATCGGCCCGGGCGCCCGCGTCGGCACGCGCTGCACCTTGCTGCCCGGCACCCATATTGGCCCTGGGGCGCATATTGAGGCCGGTTCGTGTGTCACTGGTGAGAAGCGGATCAAACGCGGCTCCCGGTGGGCGGGCTCACCTGCGCATAAGGTCGGCCGGTCGAAGCGGGTATTCCCGGACCAGCCTGCCCCACGCAGGCCTTATTGGGTGGCGATTTATGGTGTGTCTGCTTTGCTGCTCGCCGGCGTGCCGACGGCGGCGTTGCTGAGCGCGGCGGCGATTCTTGCGCTGGCCGCCCATGATGCGGTGACTATCGGGGCGGCCGTGGCTATAGCGCTGGGGTGGGTTCCGGTTGCGGCGGTGGCGGCCTTCGCGGTGTATATGCTGCTGACGTTGGTTCTCGTGCGTGCCCTCTCCGTCGGCATGCGGCCTGGTGTGCACCCGGTGCGGTCCCGGCAGGGCTGGCAGGTCTGGGCGGTAGAGCGGCTGATGGATGCCGCCCGTAGCGATATTTTCCCGCTGTATGCGAGCACTCTGACACCAATGTGGTTCCGTGCGCTGGGTGCGTCGGTGGGGCGCAATGTGGAGATTTCCACGGCGGTGGTGGTGCCGTCGATGACGGAAATCCGCGATGGCGCGTTCCTGGCTGATGACACCATGGTTGCCGGCTACGAGTTGGGCGGCGGCTGGCTGCATATTGACCGGTCCCGGATTGGTAAACGCGCCTTCCTCGGTAATTCCGGTATTACTGCCCCGGGCCGCAAGCTTGGCCGCGACGCGCTGGTGGCGGTGTTGTCCTCTACGCCGAAGAAGGCGAAGGCGGCGTCGAACTGGTGGGGTTCTCCCCCGGAGCGGCTACGCCGGGTGCTTGCCGACGCTGGCGCCGACGCGACGCAGACGTACCAGCCAGCGCGGCGTATGAAGGCCGCTCGTGCGGCGGTGGAGGTGCTGCGGCTGCTGGCGCCGATGACGTCGTTGGCTATCGCAGTGGGCGTGTGTGGTTCTTTGCAGGCGGTGGCCGGGGTGGCCGGGCTGTTCGTGGCATGGCTGGTCTCCCCTGTGGTGTTCCTCCTGGCTGGCTGGGTGGCGGTGCTGGTGACTGTGGCCGCGAAGTGGCTGTGTGTGCAGCGGCATCGACCTGGTGAGCACGTGTTGTGGAGCCCATTTGTGTGGCTCAATGAGCTCCAGGATGTCTTTGTGGAGAATGTCGCGGCCCCGTGGTTTTTCACCATGACCTCAGGCACGCACAGCATGGTGTGGGCACTGCGCCTGCTGGGTGCCGATATTGGCCGCGGGGTGTGGTTGGAGTCCTACTGGCTACCGGAGACTGACCTGTGCCATATCGGCGATGGTGCCTCGGTGGGGCCAGGCGTGGTGGTGCAGACGCACCTGTTCCAGGATCGGGTGATGAGCTTGGACCGAGTGGATATCGCTGCTGGGGCGAGCCTGGGTCCGCATTCGGTGGCGCTGCCGGCTGCTGAGTTGGGCCAGAGTTGCACGGTTGGCCCGGGTTCCCTGGTGCAGCGTGGCGACCATGTTCCGGCGGGAACGCGCTGGCAGGGCAATCCGATTGAGCCGTCAGCGGAGCAGTTTTCTTAGTACCTACGCCAAACGCCCGGGACCGTGTGGGTCCCGGGCGTGTAGTTGGCTGGTGGGCCGGTGTTTAGTCGCCGATTTGGTCGCGACCGCGCTTGACGATCAGCGGGTCGGGCTGGGCGACGAGGTCGTGGTCCTTGCCGGTGTACTCGAACTTGGACAGCACGTAGCGCATGGCATTAATGCGGGCGCGTTTTTTGTCATTGGACTTAATAGTGATCCACGGCGACTCGTCGGTGTCGGTGTAGCGGAACTGTTCTTCCTTAGCGCGGGTGTAATCATCCCACTTGTCCAAGGAGGCCAGGTCCATTGGCGACAGCTTCCACTGCCGCACCGGATCAACCTGGCGGATAGCGAAGCGGGTGCGCTGTTCCTTCTGGGACACCGAGAACCAGAATTTGGTGAGCGAGATACCCGAGCCGAGGATCATATTTTCCAGCATCGGCACTTCACGCAGGAATTCTGCGTGCTGTGATTCGGTGCAGAAGCCCATGACCCGCTCCACGCCGGAGCGGTTGTACCACGAGCGGTCGAAGAAGACGATCTCGCCAGCGGCCGGGAAGTGTTCGATATAGCGCTGGAAGTACCAGGAGGTCGACTCACGCGGGGAGGGCTTTTCCAGTGCGACGGTGCGGGCACCGCGGGGGTTGAGGTGCTCGTTGAAGCGCTTGATGGTGCCACCCTTACCGGCGGCGTCTCGGCCCTCAAAGAGGATGATGTGCCGCTGGCCGGTGTCCTTGGTCCAGTTCTGCCACTTCAGTAGCTCGATCTGCAGTTTGCGCTTGATGGATTCGTACTCCGCGCGGCTCATCCGCTCGTCGTAGGGGTAACCATCGCGCCAGGTGTTGACGGGGGTTCCGTCGGGAGTGATCAGGACCGGATCATCATCGTCGGAGTCGTCGACGACATAACCCTCGGTCGCTGCTAGATCGACGATGTGTTCTTCCTCGTTATTCTCGGCCATACCTCTAGTTTACTCGCATCGTGGATGCAAAATTACGGTATGCCCACCACGGCTCATCTTTCTTTCGCACACTTGTCAGTCCCCCGGTAATTGGGTAGGCCAGACGCCCCGTAGCCGGACGATTGCGCGGTCTAGGTCATCACCGGCAGCGAGCGCTTGGGCGACATAATCACGCGCGGCCCGGTCCGGGTCAGGAGTTGCCGTGGCGGTGGCGGCCACGCGGGTGCCACCGCCTCGTCGGGAGACTGTCAGCCCCGCCGTGTCGAGTTCTTTGTACGCTCGGGCCACAGTTCCCGGAGCAAGGTCAAGGTCGCGGGCGAGTTGGCGCACCGACGGCAGCCGGTCGCCGACCTGCAGCACCCCGGAGGTAATCCGATCGGCGATCTGACGACGCAGCTGTTCAAAAGCCGGAGTGGGGTCCGCAGTGTTGATAGCAATCGCTGCGATCATTCCTTCAGCTCCTCCACCAAAGTGAACAGTGCCCATATCCATGCTCCACATAAACCGATGGTGATAGCACCCATGGGGACAAATAACGGGTTGGTGGCTGCGCAATCCGGGTAGCGGAAGGACATCAGCGCAGCAAGTGGAGCCGCGGAACCGCTGGCGGCGATCGTTGCTGACGCTGTGATGGTGCGTCCTGCGGTGCGGCGTAGTGCTTTGTCAACGTCGAGGAGTTCGACGGGTAGCGCGGGTCGCCGGTGCACAACGAGCACAGCGCTGACCGCAACGATGGCGCAGACGGCTAGCACGATGAGGATCGGCACCGCGTACCAACTACCTGGCCATGGCGTAGCGGTAGTAGTCGAGGCGTAGCCGAATTGATCCGGCTGGCAGTATGCGGTGATTGCACGCCCGGACCGGCCCATATCATCGGCGCTACCAGTATTGATACCGGTGAGCAGGACGACGGTGGCGGTGACGAATGAGCCGACCGCAAGCTGGATAGGCACCAGCCCGATATCACCCACGATGCTGCGCGCGGCGAGTGTTGCGGTGCGCACAGTGCCACGCTGACCGGTGATGGTGAGCGCAGCGACGATGGTGGCGATGAGAACACAGATCCCGAACAGTCCCGGGGCCAGGACAAGGACGCTACCAAGCCCTGAGATGAAGACTGCAGCCAACAACGCGATGATGCTGGCCACGGCAAGACCAATGCGTACAAACCTGGCGTGGCGTTGTAGTAGCGACATGCGTGTGACCTTCCCTTAAACTGCACGGTTTTGTACCACTGTATCAATACATTGATACAACGAGAGTCGATTGGCCCGCCGCCACACAAGCGAGCCACCCGCCCGCCACACGACAAGCGCCTCCCGGCTGACCCATGTCATCCGAGAGGCGCTTATGCGTAAAGCAAGCAACAGGGCTTACATCATGCCCATGCCGCCCATTTCGTCGCCGCCGGGCATAGCCGGGGCGGCGGGCTCGGGCTTATCAGCAACAACAGCCTCGGTGGTGAGGAACAGCGCGGCGATAGAAGCAGCGTTCTGCAGCGCCGAACGGGTCACCTTCACCGGGTCGTTAATGCCAGCATCCATCAGGTCGACGTACTCGCCGGTGGAAACGTTGAGGCCCTCACCCTTATTCAGGCCAGCAACCTTCTCGACCACAACGCCGGCCTCAAGACCAGCATTGAGGGCGATCTGGCGCAGCGGGGCGGCCAGAGCGGCGCGGACGATGCGCACACCGGTGGCTTCGTCGCCTTCCAGGCCCAGCTCGTCGTCAAGCACATGCGAGGTCTGCAGCAGTGCGGAACCGCCGCCGGCCACGATGCCCTCTTCGACAGCAGCCTTGGCGTTGCGCACCGCGTCCTCGATGCGGTGCTTGCGCTCCTTGAGCTCGACCTCGGTGGCGGCGCCGGCCTTGATGACGGCAACGCCACCGGCCAGCTTGGCCAGGCGCTCCTGCAGCTTCTCGCGGTCGTAGTCGGAGTCGCTGTTCTCAATCTCGGCGCGGATCTGGTTGACGCGACCTTCGATGGCGGACTGTTCGCCGGCGCCTTCGACGATGGTGGTCTCGTCCTTGGTGACCACAACCTTGCGGGCGCGGCCCAGCAGCGGCAGGTCAGCGGTCTCGAGGGAGAGACCGACCTCTTCGGAGATGACCTGGCCGTTGGTGAGGATGGCCATGTCCTGCAGCATTGCCTTGCGGCGGTCGCCGAAGCCCGGGGCCTTGACGGCGACGGACTTGAAGGTGCCGCGGATCTTGTTCACCACGAGGGTGGACAGGGCTTCGCCCTCGACGTCCTCGGCGATGATCAGCAGCGGCTTGCCGGACTGCATGACCTTCTCCAGCAGCGGCAGCAGGTCCTTGATATTGCCGATCTTGGAGGAGACCAGCAGGATGTACGGGTCTTCCAGGACGGCTTCCTGGCGCTCCATATCGGTGGCGAAGTAGGCCGAGATGTAGCCCTTATCGAAGCGCATACCCTCGGTCAGTTCGAGGTCGAGGCCGAAGGTGTTGGCCTCCTCGACGGTGATGACGCCTTCCTTGCCGACCTTGTCCATGGCGGTGGCGATGAGCTCACCGATATGCGGGTCAGCGGCGGAGATACCAGCGGTAGCAGCGATCTGCTCCTTGGTCTCGATGTCCTTAGCGGTGGACAGCAGCTCGTCGGTGACGGCCTTGACGGCCTTCTCGATGCCGCGCTTGATGCCCATCGGGTTGGAACCAGCAGCAACGTTGCGCAGGCCCTCAGACACGAGTGCCTGGGCGAGCACGGTTGCGGTGGTGGTGCCGTCGCCAGCGACGTCGTCAGTCTTCTTGGCGACCTCCTTGACGAGCTCGGCACCGATCTTTTCGTAGGGCTCTTCGAGATCGATTTCGCGCGCAATGGACACACCGTCGTTGGTGATCAGCGGGGCACCCCACTTGCGCTCCAGCACGACGTTGCGGCCCTTGGGGCCGAGGGTCACCTTAACGGCGTCGGCCAGAGTGTTCAGGCCGCGCTCGAGACCGCGGCGGGCCTCTTCGTCGAATGCGATGGTCTTGGCCATGAGGCTAAGTTCCTCCATTGATTGGCTGGCGCCTTACGGTGCCGGTCGGGCGCCCGCGACGGCACGGTTCCGGCGTTGCGCCATCCGGAACCTCACCTAACCGGCTGAGTACATTTATTCACGCTCGACCAGCGCCACTGCTGGCACTTAATGATCGAGAGTGCTAATGCTCGTTTCTAGCACTCCACCCTGCTGAGTGCAAGACAACGCGGCGCCAACCTAGACTGGCCCCATGACGAATCCAAGCGCTCCCGACGCCCAGCTCACCGAGACCCTGCGCGGGCATATCGCCGGCGATCTCGACCAGGTACGTCAGCAGCTCACCACCCTGATCGCACACCCTTCCGTGCACGGGGCTGATATGGCTGCCTGCCGCGCAGCCGCCGACGATGTCATTGCCATGTTCGCCGAGATCGGTCTTGAACTAGAGGCGCATGAAACCTCCGATGGTTCCCTCGCCCTCACCGGCCACCACCCCGCCCCCGAAGGCATGCCGACGGTATTGCTCTACGCGCACTACGACGTGCAGCCCGCCGGCGATGAACAGGAGTGGACCAGCAGCCCCTGGGAACTCACCGAACGCCATAACCGCTGGTACGGGCGTGGCACGGCTGACTGCAAGGGCAATATCACGATGCACCTGGCTGCACTGCGGGCCTTGTCGGCAGCAGGCAAGCCGTGGCCGGGAATCCGAGTTGTCATCGAGGGCTCTGAGGAGCGCGGCTCAGCTGGTCTGCACGATCTGGTTGCACAGCGCCCGGAGCTTTTCGCTGCGGACACCATTCTCATTGCCGATGTGGGCAATGTGGCCGTCGGCCAGCCGACCTTGGTCACCGCGCTGCGCGGCACTGCCGATGTGGATATCGCGGTGCAATCGCTGGCCTCGCCGGTGCATTCGGGTGCTTTCGGCGGCGCCGCCCCGGACGCTTTGGCCACTCTGATCCGGCTGCTGGATTCGCTATACGACGAGCACGGCGTCACCACCATTGACGGTCTGCAGTGCGCTGGCACCTGGGCTGGCCAGGCCTATGACCCGCAGGCCTTCCGCACCGACGCAGGCGTCCAGGATGGGGCTTGTCTGCTCTCGGAGCGTTCCGAGGCAACGATCGCCGATTTGCTCTGGGCACGGCCGGCGGTGACCGTGACCGGCATTGATTGCCCGCCGGCGACGAATGCGGTCAATGCCATCCCGGCGAATGTAAGCGCCCACCTGAATCTCCGCGTGCCAGCTGGCATGGACCCGCAGCAGGCGCAGGACGCGTTGATTGCGCACTTGGAGAAGCACATGCCAGCAACGGGAGTGTTGACGGTGGAGCCGGGTGCGGTGGCGGCCCCGTTTGCGTCGGACACTTCTGGCCCGGCAATCCAACAGTTGGAGGCGTGCTTGTCGGCAAGCTATGGCCAACCGACGGTGTATTTCGGCCAGGGTGGTTCCATTCCGCTGTGTGCAACGTTGCTGGAGGCGATGCCGGACGCGGATCTGGCGCTCTTTGGCATTGAGGAACCGCAGTGCCGGATCCACTCGGCGGATGAGTCGGTGGACCCCAATGAAATCCGGGATATTGCGGTTGCTGAGGCCCTATTCCTGGCGACTATGAGCAGTGAATAGCAGCAGTGGCGTCTTGCACGGCGGGCGTCATTGCTCTACGGTGCAACCCATGCAGCTGAATTTCCGACGGCGAGTAGCAGAGGCTACGAACCCGGGCGGGGGCCTGGACTGACCCCTCCGCCTGGGTCTCTGGCCGTATCTGCCTCGAGAAGCCTGCGTCGGTCCGCCCCATTCACTGACGCCCCTGGTACAGCACTGCTTTGCTGCCGCTATCCGCGAAGGACCGGAACTTTCCGATGATTTCAGCCCGCACTCATAAGAGCACCTCTACGACCACTACATTCCGTAGTTACGAACCGAAACCGACGATGAATGATGGTGCCCGTACATTCGCCGAGGACCCTTTCCGCGCCCGTTTCGGCCATCGCTTGCCGCGCGGTTTGCGCCAAGAGGCCCGCGGCATGGACTGGCGGACGTTCATGTCCACCTACTCCCCCACCGAAGGCCCCCTGACCATCAAGGAGTTCACCGCCGCGCGCGGTGTGGCCGGCCGGTGTACTTTCTCTGCCACCATCGTCGATGGCCTTGGCACTGACCAAGAGCGCACGGTGCATTCCGAAATTACGGCGATGGGGCCGGTGTCGGCGGTGACGAATCTGCTTGCCGACGTGGGGTACCGCGTGGAGATCGCCGAGTTCCACCAGTTCGAGATTTTTGAGGCCACGGCGACGTTCATCTACGCCGAGCACAATAATTCCCGGGTGTGGACGATGGGCTTCGGGCAGACCCCGGAGATGGCCACGATGACCGCTATGGTCTGCGCGGCCAACCGCCTGCACGACTAGTTCGGCAGCGGTTTATCCGTCTTCAGCGCCTCCCACAGCGCATCGGCACCGGGGGCAGGCACCAGGTTGGCGCCGTCACCGGCCGGGTTGACCGGCATGACCTGACTGTTGAGTTCACCGCTTTTCAGTGTGCCCACAATCCGACGGGCATTACCGCCGGTGAAAAGCCGCTGGTCGGTGACCATGCGGGGCCCAAGGTCGCTGACCAACTTCATCAAAGATGGGATATCGCCGACGGAGAAACTCCCCAGCCGCTTGGCTATGGCCTGCACCACGGCGCGCTGCCGCTCCAGGCGGGACAGATCGGAGTTGTCTTGGACGCCCACGCGAGTTTGAGAGAACGCAACGGCGGTGTCCCCGGAGATGATCTGGCAGCCTTCCTGCACCCCAGCAAAACCGGCGGCTTGGTCAGCGGTGACGCATAGTTCAACATCGCCGAGTCCATCAACGACTTCGCCGATGGTTTCCAGGTCCATCACAACTGACCCTGCGATATCGACGCCGGTGTGCTTTTCGATTGTTTCCTTAGAGCAGCGCAGGCCGAAAAGGGACGGGATATCGACTGCTTCTTCTGAGGCGCCGTAGGCGTATGCCGCGTTGAGTTTCGTTTTCTCCGGTTCGGTGGTTTTACCGCTGGGAAGTTTGCAGGCGGGAATATCGACCAGGAGGTCGCGCGGGAGCTGCACGATATCGATAGATTTCCGGTCCAGGACGCGCACGAGTGCCATTGAGTCGGTGCGGCCCACATCGGAGCTTTGGTCGTGGCGGGTATCGCGCACCATCATCAAGTACACGGGTGCGTGGCTATCGCCACCGTTTCCTGCACTGTCGCCGGAGGCATTCGCGGGCCCATCATCAAAAGCGAGCCACAGTACGAGGCCGCAGGAGGCCACGCCACACAGAATGATGACCGAAATAATGACGATGAGCGCTAGACGCAGCGCCGAAGCTACTCCAGACCGCGACTTAGCCATCTCTGCTCCCTCGATAGATTGTGTGTACTGATGTCATGACACCACAGAAACGCTGTTCACACAGGCAGGTGTTGGTGCCGGGGGCTTATTTCCGGGCCCGCACCTGTTCATAAAGAGCGAAATATTTATCGATCATGGCCTCTTCAGTGCTGTTGTGAGCAATATCGCGGCCTGCGGCAATACGTTCCTCAACGTTCGGGCCGCCCGCCATAATTTCTTTGAGGGCAGCAGCGATTGAGTCTGGGTTTTCGGCGTCGATAATCCACGCAGAATCATCATTGACGACGTCAGTGATACCGGGCACATCCGAAGCGACCACTGGCAGACCAACATCGAGATGTTCCAGAACCGCCAGTGAGAACCCCTCTCCCCGAGAAGTGACAATCGCGGCATCAGCTGCTGCGGTGTACGACCGCACATTGGATACCGCACCCGGCAGTTTCACACGATCCGATACACCAAGTTCAGCGATTTGTTGCTCTAGGATTGCGCGCTGGTCCCCCTCACCGAAAATCACCAACGACGCCTCAGGCACCTTCGGCATCGCCGCGATGGCTAATTGCCAGCGTTTCATGGTGACGAGCCTGCCGACGCCAACAATGATCGGAGAATCCGGATCGACGTCGAATTTTTGGGCACATTCCGCGCGGGAGATCGCCGCTGGGGCCGGCGATATTCCGTTCGTGATCACGGTGTGCTCATTGAGACCAAAGCGGCTCAATTCCGCTCCGATACACGGGCTGCACACCGTTACTTTGCCTCGGAGCTTAAAAGCGTGGCCGATAAAAGCTTCACGCCGGTAGTCGCCTTCTTCATTGCCGTGCAATGTTCCAATAAGACCCGGTGCGCGCAGGCCAAGTGCCATCAATGCGGCCAGCATCATGGTCGGGTTATGCGCGTGGATCACATCCGGCTGAAAACTGCGGATAATGCGGCGGATCTCTGCGACGAGTTTGGGCAGGCGTTTGATATCGCGTCCGACTTGCGGCAGATCAAACCAGTAATCGGCCCGGTCCTGGAATTTTGGGGTCCACTTGCCAGGAGACATGGCCACTGCCGTGCTATCACCACGCTTTCGTGACCTGTCTAAAAATGACAGGATCATGACCTCGACACCACCGAAATCGGCAGTTGGGTTGAGGTGAAGAACTCTCATCGGCGGAGTTGTCACAGTGTGGTCCTTCTATACGTACACGAGATTTCGGGGCGTCATTGCGATGCCTCCCGGGTTCATATTCAGCACAGCTGGCGGATGCTCTGTACGAGGGCGGGAATATGTCATTTCTGCAGATAACGATACCTACTGGCCCAAGCGCCTGCAGGATGCGAGGGCATATTCCGCCACCAACGATGAGCTACACATTAACCCGCGGCTATTCAGAAACCTCCTGGTAGCCCAGGTCGATCATCATCTGATGTGTCGCGGCAACCATGGTGTCCATCATGTCGTCGGGCACAAAGGCCGATAACACGAACTGGCAGCGTGAACCGGTCTCATAGAGGTTGGCGGCAATAAGCCCCGGAATAGCGGGGTGCCCCGCCAATACGCTCGGGGTCCCTTCCGGGAAACGCGTATGTGTCCAGTTCGTCTCGAGGTTCCGCGTCGGGGCAGGCCCGGACAGCGGCTCAGTACCAATACGCATTTCCTCGTGAGTGCGAAAAGCTCCCCATAATTGGCGCACCAGCTGCGGAATGGAGCTGATACCTGCCCGAATGAGCGGGAATGCGGACCGGGCGCGGGACTGAGTCTTTGCGACTGCGGCATCGAGATCATCGTCGGTGGACATCCGCATCCTTGTGGGAGCATTGCCGGTGCGGCGGTGCAGCATTGGGTGCATCGGGCGCAAACTGACCAGAATCCACGAGTCCAGCGGATGCAATGTGCCTTCGGGTAGCGCGTTTTTCAACGCCAGCCGCCAGGAGATGCCGCGCCTAATAACTCCAGGCTGACGGCGGTCTTCATGTGGCCAGATGTAGTTGGAAACGAGATAGTGGGCGCGGCCTGGCGCCAGAGCGTAGTCCTCGACTGGTTGTTTGGAGCGTTCCTCCCGGACGATGGCGCGGCAGGACTTCCATGCGGTCTTTGGCTGTGCAATCGCTGCGGTTAACGCGGCCCGAATGACCGCAGTGAGAGTGAATGGAGTCTTAGACAGCCCACTGTCATCACTGGGGTCGAAGGGTTCGCCCAGCCCGTACATACAGTACGGCTTCAGGGTGTCGAGCACGGTCGGGCTATCACCACGCTTATGCGAGTTGGCGCTCATAATGAAGCGGCCACACCGGGCTAGCAGCAGCTCATCGATGGATAGGCCACCTCGTTCGTGGAGGTAGCGGTGCATCTCCGCGAGGCAGTCCGCCGGATCGGTGCGGTCGGGCAGCTCGGCGAAATGAACCTCGATACCGGGGATCGACGACCGGATACATGAGGTAATCAGCCCTTGGCTTACCCCACCAAACCCAGGTAACTCGTGTCCTTCCGGGCAGTGCAGCATGGACACACTAATCACACCGTCCCACCGACGGTCCAGCACTAACCGGCGCAGGCCGAGCTGCATGGTGTCACACCCCTATATAGGTAATCATCATTAACGCATCGTTTTAACTATGAACACGATTTAAGTAAAGGGTATAGCAGGAACCGGCAGCTGCTAAAGACCACACCTGCCGATTAGGGGAACTCACTGAGCAACTGGCTCCTTCCGTTCCAACCAATCCGGCAAGGGATCAGAGGTGCGCAAATTGACGTGCCCCCGCAAAGCCAACATGACCAAGCCCAGGAGCAATGCCGCCATCACCACGGAGTGGATCGCGATATAAATAATGGCCAGCTGGTTGGTGATCACCAAAAGCACAATGGCGGCTGTCGCAGCGCGCAACACACACCAGTAGGCCATGTACTGCACCGCCCCCATCAGCAGCAAAAACTTGTAAATGGCGGCAAGCGAAAATATCGCGAAACAGTGGCACACCATCGCCAGGATGAAGCTCCACTCCACCGAGAAATCCTTGCTGATGGACAACACAATGATCGTGGCCGGCACAGTCACAATCGCAGCCACCGCAGCCAACCCACCAGATAGCGCCACTGAGGTACGGACCGTGCGGCTCACGTCTTCGCGGGTACCACTGCGCACCGCCCGCGCAAGGTTCATATCAAGTCCTGGTGCAACGAGCATGCCGAAGGTGGTCATCACACCACCAGCAATGCGCTGCAGACCGGACCACACAATGCCCGCCCCACTGGTGACACCGACCGTCGAGACAGATAGCGACGAGACCTGCGAGCCAAAGATATCGATCGCCGAGCTCACAATGGCTGTCTTATGAGTGCGGATATAGCTGAAAGTCTCCACCACCGGGGTCTCATTCCACGAGCGCAACACCCGCGCGCGCATCACGGAAACACCGACGAGCCAGCCCACCACATACGACAGCACACCGGTGGCGGCCAGCGCTTCTTTCCAATCAGTGACCATCGAAATGGCCGCCACTGACACCAGGCTTGTCAAGCCATAAATCAGCCGCACCCGCGCGTACAGCTTGTACTGGGCACGACGCACGAACATGGAGTTCACGATCTCGTAAAAGACCATGGCCACAGACATGGCGATGCTCCACACGACGATATCGACGAAGGCCGAGTCCCGGACAATGAGAACACCGGCACCAACGGTCGCAATAGCTGCGGCACACAGTGTTGTCCGAACCGTCGCGGTGACCGCACCGGGGGCGTCAGCGTCGGAAAGCACCGGGTAAATACCAGGGAATGCCAGCCCACAGATGCGGGCGCTAATAGAGGCAATCGCCGAGACAACAACAACGAAGCCGACCTGATCCATCCGGCCCAGAGCCATCGGGATAAGCATCGCGCCGAAGGTAGCGACCTGGGAGATAATGCCGGTGCCGACGCCAGCAAAATTGGCGAAGTTCACCCTTCTGCCCAGAACAAGCATCTAAGACTCCCGAACAACTACTGGCAGTACCTCAGCTAAGGCAGCCGAGATGATATCGACACTGCGCTGGCACACGTCCCGGTCTTTGCCATAAGGGTCCGCAATCCCCCAATCCTGATCGGAAAGCACCCCACGGGCCACAGTGCTGAAATCGGCGAGACTATTGACGTAGCCATGCTCGGCCAAGGCCGCGGCGCGGCGAAGCAAAAACACCCGCCGGAACATCGCCGGCTGGATACGCACCACCGCATCACGATGATGTTCTTCCATACACAGCACCAGATCGGCTTTGCGGACATCCGCGCCAGTGAGTCGACTGGCGCAGAAACCGTCGGTAGGCACACCACGTTGCTGCAGAATATCGGCGATCGTCGCCTCTACTGGTTCTCCGCTGAGCCCATAGACTCCGGCACTGGCGAACTCGAGTGGGGCGTTATGCTCGCGGGCCCACTGCGCCGAGATCACCTCAGCTGCCGCGGACCTGCAAATATTGCCGGTGCAGACAAACAGGATTCGTGGGGTAGCTGCGGACATCAGCGCTTAGCCCGGACTGCCCGGCGACCCGAGCTGCTGGTGTCCTTCGAATAAGCCGAGTAGTGGTAGCCGTGGCGGCTGCCCTCCGGCACCCGGTTGAGTGCAGTACCCACCAGGTGCGCGTTGACGGTATCGAGGATGTTCTTGGAATCACGGATTTGTTCGTAGGTTGTCTCACCATGCCGCACCACCAGAATCGCTGCCTGCGCAGAGGCCGCCAGCAACGAACCATCGGTGACCGGCAGCAGCGGCGGGCTGTCCACAATGACGTAGTCATAACGGCCAGCCAGTTCATCAAGCAACGCGCGACAAGCATTCGAGGCAAGCAACTCCGCCGGGTTCGGCGGGATCATGCCACTCGCGATGATGTCGAAGGAACGCTCCGAGTAATTCTGGATCGCATCATTGATGCTGATATCGCCGGCGAGGATGGTGGACAGGCCCACCGAGCCCTCGATCGCAGGCCCAATCGACCGGGCCACCCGGGGGCGGCGCAGGTCACCGTCGATAAGCAGCACCGAGTGGCCCTCAGCGGCAAGTGATGATGCCAGGTTCAGTGCGACAGTGGTCTTGCCCTCACCCTGGACAGAACTGGTGATGGCGATAATCTTCGGCGGCTTATCAACGTCGACGAAGCGCAGGTTGGTGCGCAATGCACGGATACCTTCGACCGCCGGGGTGATATCGGTGCGGTAATCCGGCAACCGACCAGTACCGAGCTGCGGGTTAACGGGAACCTCACCAAGCACCGGCACCCCGGCGATATCTTCGACATCACTACGCGAGGACACAGTGCGGTCGAGCAAGGTGGTCACAGCGATAGCAATCACAGCTGCGAGCAGACCGAAAATACCCCCCAGCACAGTGTTGAGGACGTACTTCGGCGACGACGGTTCCGAAGGCACCTCAGCGGTATCAGTGATCGTCATCGAGGTAAACGGCTCGGTGCTGACGTTGGTGTTTTGCATCGGAGCGCCGGTCACCGGGTCAATCCACTGCTGGGTGTCCTGGACGGCGTACACATCGAGCTCACTGACCATCGCCTTGAGCTGCTTAGCAGCAACATCAGAGATCTGACGGGCCTGCTCAGGGTCCTCCGCGGTGGCAGAAAGCTGGAAAATCACCGTCTGGGGAGTTGGCTCTCCCTCCAGCATCTCCTGCATTTCACTCTTGGTGTAATCGAGGTTGAGTTCATCGATCACACGACCGATCAGCACATCGCCTTTGACGAGCTCCGCGTAGGAAGCCAAACGCTGCTGGAAGAACTCCGACTGCGCGAAGAGCTGCGAGTCACCGGTCTTCGACGGCGCCGCGGTCACAAAGATATCCGTGGTCGCTGTGTATTTCTTCGGCATCAGCATGGAGATACCGAAGCCAATAGCGGCGAAAATCACTGCAGAGAGCACAATGCCCCACCACAGTCGGCCTAGTGCGGACAGAACCCGATTCCACATCCGGTCTCCGCTTTCGGAAACATTGTCCGACATCGTCGCTCCCATCGTCGTTACTTCAGAATTATTATGCATTTCAAAAACAGCGGCATCTGAAGCGTCCGGCGCACGCGCCGCAATCGCCAGAATTACCAGGGGGAAAATCGGCGTCATATGGCGCAAAAACGAACCAAAATCTGGCTCAAATAGCGCCTGCACCGACAAGAAAGCCAAAGTCAGCATCAGCGCGCGCGCCACATACCCAGTCGGTCGACTATCGCGGTACTGCCACAGCGCCTGCGCAAAAAGCGCCCACACCATCACAATGAATAGTGCAGACACAACGTGATACGGGGTACCGAGCATAAACAGCGGGACCGGAATGACCAGCGCAAAAAGAGTCAAAACAACGTTGACCACACCACCGAGTGGCTCAGGCCAATCCACAAAGCGCTCAATCAGCGTGTTGACCTCAACACTGCGGTATTCATTAACCGTCAAACGAGCAAAGTCCGCCGGGTTGCCGGTACCAACCCAGATGGCAAAACCAGTCAGCGCTGTTGTGGCAACAACCACAGCCCACATCCACTTGGAAAAACCACGGATGAGGATCAGTATGCGAAAAACCGCGTAAACGGCGGCGACGATCATCCAGTAACTGCGGAACCAGTAACCGAATGCGAACATCACGGCGACTGCGGCGATCTCTCCGCGTAATCCCCGCGGCAACAGCAATACCAACAGCACCGTCGCGGCGACCATGAGTTCCTTGGTGAAGGTGCCCATGAAGATCGCTGCCAGCACCAGTGTGGCCGCGATAAAACCAAGCGCATAAATGCCCCGCGGCACACGCCCAGCCCGCCACAGTGCCACAAAGACGGCCGCAGCGAGAATGGAGTAACTCAACAACCCGGCAGCAACTGTATCCGCACCGGAAAATCCCAATGTTCGGTACACATTGGCAATGACCGCATACGACCCGTAATCCTCCAAACTGAGGATGAAGGGGTAATCAAGCAGGTAGCCGATACCAATCGCATCCAAATCGAAACGACGCGGCAAAATAAAACTACGCAGCAAAATCAGTGGCACCGGCAGCACCACTGCGACCAAAAGCAGCGCGAACACTCCCGACGGCAACTGCCGTAAAGACTGCCGTGGTTGAGCTACCTGCCGGGTAGCTAAACGTTGCGATGGCGGGATTGAACTCATGCGGCCAACTCAGCACCTGCGACGCCGTAAAGGCTCACCAAACTCTTCCGCAACGCGGATTCACTATAGAGTTCGCGCACCTCAGCCCAACTGGCAATAACCGAGTCCGGGTTATCCAGGGCTGTCAGTACAGCGGAAACGGCTTGGTCCCGGTCGTCGTAACGGACCTGGGCGGGACATTCAAACAGTGGGGCAATATTTGGCACCACCGTCGGAATGCCAAGTGCCAACGCTTCTAATACCGCCGCCGGGAAACCATCATGGCTAGCGGAGTGTAGGTACACCGAGAATTTCGATACTTCCTCAATAACCTGCTCATGCGACATCCAACCGGACACGCTCACGCCCGCGTCCTCTAGGCACGCCCGCAGACCCGCATCACCATCACCGATCCACCGCATCTGAATATCAGGGCGGATCTGTTTCAGCGACCGGGCCACCGCTGCAAAAAGGTGCGGGTTGCGCTGGATAGAAATACGTCCAGCCATCCCCACTACCGGAGGTGCGCTGGGATTCCAGCGTGCCCCGCACAGTTCGTCGGCAAGCACTGCATTACGCACAATACGGCGGCGAATAAAGGGGTTGACCGTCGATAAAGTGCGGTCCTCAAATGACGAGCAGGCCGCAAAAGTCCCAGTCAGTGGGGACACTATGGTTTCGACGGTGCGGTAGAAAAAACGATTCAGAGCAGGGCTGGCGGGATCATTGAGTGCTATGCCATGCGGGGTGTACACAATCTTTCGCCGCACCCCAGGCAACCAGCCCGCACCAAGACGCGCATAACAACCAGCGAAACTCGAATGCGCATGAATAACGTCGGGCTGTAATCGACGAACCTGTTTAGTTACCTCCGCGATCGCGCGGCCGTGACCTATCGGCAAATGCAGAATTTCATCGAAAGTTTCCGGGTCCGGGCTGTATTCACCATCAGCGCGGCGCGCATTCGCCAACAGCACATGCCGCGCCTCGGGGACAAGAGCCGTGTAGCGCTCCAGCATTGACTGCACACCACCGGCGTAGCACTCGGAGATATGCAGAACAGTTGGCTGGGTCATTTAATACGCTCCGTCCGAACTCAGTACCGCTTTGAAAGTGCGAGCAAGGATCGACAGATCCAAGCCGATTGTCCAGTTGTCGATATAGAGAAGGTCTAAAGAGATAGCCTCCGCAGCGCTGAGGCGAGAACGCCCCGAGACCTGCCAAAGCCCAGTGATACCCGGCAGCACCGTCAACCGCATCCAGGCATCGCGGTCATACTCAATAATTTCGCGCTCCAGCGGCGGGCGCGGCCCGACGAGGGACATGGTGCCGCCGATCACGTTGAACAGCTGCGGCAACTCATCAATGCTGTAGCGGCGGATGAACTTGCCCACCCGAGTGACGCGGGGATCGTTTTCCATTTTGAACAGCAATACGCTGCCATCACCGTGCTTCTTAATGAGGGCATCGGCTTTTTGGTCAGCATCGACACACATGGACCGGAATTTCCACATGCGGAACAGTTCGCCATGTTTGCCTAGCCGTGGCGCCCGATAAAACACAGGCCCACCATCGCCTAGCTTCACGGCGAGCGCGGTAATAATCAGCAGCGGGGACAGCAGAATCACTAGCAGCACTGCGACGACGATGTCGAAAATGCGCTTGAAGAAGCCATTGGCGCCGATATTCCCCGGCCGAATGATTTTCATCAGCGCCATCGTGCCGACCCGCGCGGCACGGACACGCTGCGGATTCGCGGCAACCAGGTTCGGGTACAGGAATACCGAAATACCCAGCGGCGCAAAAGTCCAGCTCATCCGACGCAGCCAGGTCTGACCGATTCTGCCCGGGCACATGACAAAAACATGGTCAACGCCCAATTCAATAAAAGTATCTGCAGTCAGTGCAGCGCGGCCAGGGACAATAACACTTCCATCGGGATTTTCTAGCGTCACACTGTCCCCGTCACGGTCTTCGATGACGAGGTAGGCGACAACATTCATCTCCTCACGAATATTGCGCCATTCCGGTGAGCAAAATTCGCGGATCTGGTCTCTGGTACACACCAGCACTTGGCGGCCAATGGAGGTGCCCATGATGCGTTTGAGCACCATAGGCTGCAGGAATAAGTGATTGAAAATAAGGAGCACGAACCCAATGGGCACTGAGACCAAAATAAACGGCCGCAGGAAGTCCCATTGCAACGCTACGGCCAAAACCGAGGGCACACACAGAGTGATCAGGGTGGCCTCAAAGATGCGGCGACTGAGCATTTGCCGGTCGCGGTACACATCATCATCGAAAATCTCGCGGGTACGCAGCACCAGCAACCACAACACAACAAACGCGGTCGCCAGCACTAATGAGCTCAATAAGGAGATATCGTTACTTGGTGCAACCGCGTAATGCTCCGGCGCCAGGAAGCGAAGGAGTACTACCACTGCAACGCTGAGCAATAACCCGGCAACATCAAACATCAAGATAGAGTCAGCTACCCGACGCCGGGCCCGATGACGTCGATCTGCCCCATTGACTGGTGAATACCCACTGAGGTGGTCCCAGTCCTGCACTTCTTCCAATATTTCGTGGTTACCCATCCCGAAGCCAGAGCTCTGAGGGGAGCTGTTATGCAGCGTCAATGTGGACCTTCATTGTGGGTGTACAAATTATTTCCATCAGCTATTCAAACAGCAAGGACGCCTAGTGTACAAGCACGCTCACGCAATAATTGCTTCAGCTATGCGTACCAACCCGTCGTAGCTAACTCCGGCGACCCCGCATAATGGAAGCTATGACTATCCTTATTTGCGTGCTCGCCCTAACGGCGATTGTGGCACACCAGGCGATTCGCCGCATGGGGACCTATGCATTCCCCCTGCTCGCCACACCCCTTTTCGTGGGCACCATATGGTCATTCAACGAGGTAGTACGTCTTTATCTCGGCGGCCAACCTCGCAGCCTGCACTACCCCTGGATCCCCCTCCTTAATCTCAATATTGACTTTCGTCTCGGCCCCCTCGAGGCGCTATTCGCCACCTTGGTGCTCGGAATCGGCACCATCATCCTGATCTACTGCACCGGCTACTTCCACAATCCACCCCGCGGCCAACGCCGTCGGCTCGGCTATTTCTCCGGCCAACTCGTCGGCTTCGCCGCAGCCATGTTTGGCCTCGTCATCAGCGACAATATGCTGCTGATGTACGTCTTTTGGGAGGCCACCTCAGTACTGTCTTTCCTCCTGGTCGGCTACTACGCCGAACGTTCTTCCTCCCGCCGCGCCGCAACCCAAGCCCTCATGGTGACCACCCTGGGCGGGCTCATCATGCTCGTCGGCCTCATCCTGCTGGGCCAGACCACCAGCATGTGGAAGTTCTCTGAGCTAGCAACCATCCCCGCGGACACGCTCAGTGAGCCCCGCGTCGCCATTGCGGTAGTGCTGCTCATCATCGGCGCACTATCGAAATCAGCGATCGCCCCACTGCATTTCTGGCTACCCAGCGCCATGGCCGCCCCCACGCCTGTCTCAGCTTTTCTGCACTCAGCGGCAATGGTCAAAGCCGGCGTATTCCTCGTCGCCAAGCTCTCCCCGATATTCGCCACCACCGCCTACTGGCATCTCGCCATCATCCCGCTCGGCATCCTGACCCTGGTCATGGCCGGCTGGATGGCCCTACGCCAGAAGGACCTGAAACTCATCCTGGCTTATGGCACCGTCTCCCAGCTGGGTTTCATCATGGCGATTACCGCTATCGGCACCCGGGCCGCATTACTAGCCGGGCTGGCGCTGACTCTCGGCCACGCTTTATTCAAGGCCCCCTTATTCATGGTGGTCGGCGCTATCGACCACTGCACCGGAACCCGCGATATCCGCACACTCTCCGGCCTGGGCCGACGCACCCCACAGTTGGTGGTCATCGCCTGCCTCGCCGGTGCCTCCATGGCTGGGGTGCCCCCGCTGTTCGGTTTCGTCGCTAAGGAAGCAGCCCTGGAATCGGTGCTGCACGCAGCGCCGCTGGCGGGCATGCCGGGCATCTTCACGGCCGTCGGCGTGGTGATCGGCTCCACGTTCACCGCCGCCTACACACTGTTCGCCCTCTGGGGTGCATTCGCCACCAAAGATGGCCGTCCTTCCGAGGCTGTCGCCACCATGTCCCGGCCCTCGGCGTGGATGGTCATTCCCGCCGGTATCCCCGCGGTTATCGGCCTTATCGCTGGTCTTGCGCCCCATGTCATTGATGCGGGCTTAACGACGTATCTACACGCAGCGTTCCCGAACGAACCCGGCCATACGCACTTGGCGCTGTGGCACGGTTTCAGCACCCCACTGTTACTGACCGCAGTCATCCTCACTGCCGGGTACCTCATGTTCCGGCTGCGCCACCTCGTCGCGCTTTTGCACTTCGATAAACCCGCACTTGGTGATGCCAATGAGTTCTACGACACCATCCTCTCCCGCGCCCGTACCCTGTCCACACGTGTCACCGCCACCACCCAGCGGGGGTCGCTGCCGCTGACCGAAGCGATCGTGATGCTGGTGCTCATCGCTTTGCCGATGTCAACGCTGCTGCTGGGGTCACGCGATGACTTGGTGATGACTCTGTGGGACTCTCCTATGCAAGGCGCTGCGGCATTCATCATGGCCGTCACTGCCTTAGCCGCCACCCGGGTGCGCAACCGGTTATCTGGGCTCATCATGGTTGGTGTCACCGGTTATGGGTTGGCCCTCATGTTCACCCTGCAGGGCGCCCCTGACCTGGCTCTTACTCAGCTACTGGCGGAAACCATCACCGTCGTCATTTTTGTGCTGGTGCTGCGCACGTTGCCGGCACGTACTCGGGATCATGACGGCGAATGGGTGCGTGCCCGCGCCTGGTTGGCTGTGGGCGTCGGCATGGCTGCAGTGACCGTCGGTGCTTATGCAATGGCAAGTCGGCGCAGTGAGCCGATCTCTGACGATATTCCCGACCTGGCCTACGACATCGGACACGGTGCTAATGCCGTCAACGTGCTGCTGGTCGATATCCGCGCCTGGGATACCTTCGGCGAGACAGCGGTGCTGGTCATCGCTGCGATCGGTATTGCTTCGCTGGTTTTCCGCACCCATACGGTGGACTCGTTGCCCCGCCCGGTG
The DNA here is from genome assembly GCF_019209905.1 of Corynebacterium sp. TAE3-ERU12. Lineage (GTDB taxonomy): Bacteria > Actinomycetota > Actinomycetes > Mycobacteriales > Mycobacteriaceae > Corynebacterium. Next base: position 130,073 of record NZ_JAHUTM010000003.1, read on the forward strand.
CGGCGCTCCCGCAAGGCTCGGCGTACCGACGCGCGGTGGTTGGCCACCACTGATGCCCAGTCCGAGCGCGGCAATCAGCCGTTATTGCTGCTGATCGCGACTCGACTGTTATTCCCATCGATGATGGTGCTGTCGCTGTACCTATTTTTCGCCGGCCATAATTCGCCTGGTGGTGGGTTCGCGGGTGGTCTGGTGGCGGCTTTGGCTATCACGCTGCGGTATATCGCCGGCGGCCGGTGGGAGCTCGATGAGGCTGTTCCGGTGCCTGCCGACGCCCTCCTCGGTTCCGGCCTGGTGTGCTCGGCAACGTCGGTAGCCGCCCCGATATTAGTCGGCTGGCCGCCGTTGACCTCGGCGATTACCGAATTTGAGGTGCCTCTTATCGGGGAGGTGGCGGTTGTCTCACCCCTGCTGTTCGACGCCGGGGTGTACCTGATTGTGGTGGGCACGGTGACTTATATGCTGCGTTCCTTGGGCGGGCGTCTGGATGTCGAAGCTGACCGGCGAGCTATCCGCGCGCGCTCGCGTCGGATTAGTCTGACCAAGTTGGGGCGCACTCGTCGGCATCGCTCCGCACGCACTCACAGCAGAAAGGCGGCGCGATGATTATTAACTTCACGCTGCTGGCCACTGCCGGCGTGCTGCTTGCCGCGGGCACCTACTTATTGCTTGACCGCGCTATCACCCGGATGCTGATGGGGTTGTTATTGATGGGCAATGGCATCAACGTGTTCATCCTGGCGACCTCCGGGCCTCCCGGGAAACCCCCGATTCGTGGTCATGGCCCTAACCCCAGCGCCGAGGTGGCCGACCCGCTACCGCAGGCGCTGATCCTCACCGCCATTGTGATCATGCTGGGGTTGTCCGCATTCATTCTGGCTTTGGCCTACCGGCAGCACCGCTACCGGGCTGGGGATCACATTCAAGACGACCGGGAAGACCGGGCTCTTGCCGCCCGGCGCGCCGACGACCCGTCACTGGCCCCGGACCACGACCGTTCCGATGACCCCACCACGGGTAAACCGACCGGCGCGGGGGACCAGTTCGGCCCGGAGAGCTTCGAGAAGCCACTGGCGAAGGGGGCCGATGATGATGACGACTGAGTCCCTGATCGCCATTCTTATCCCCCTGCCGGTATTGCTTCCGGCGGCTGCGGCGGCGCTGGCCTTGCTGCTGTCGCGGCGACCCCGGGTGCAGCAGTTGGTTGGCATTAGTGCTCTGGGAGTGCTGCTGCTGGTAGCGGGGGCACTGGTGTATTCGGTGCGCGCCTACGGTATTCATACTGTTCAGGTCGGTGGTTGGGACCCGCCAGTGGGGATCACCTTGGTGGCCGATGGGTTGTCCACTTTGATGGTGTTCATCTCCCAGCTGGTGCTGTTCGCGGTCTTTCTTTTCGGCATTGGCCAGGGCATTCGCGACGGTGATGATGATGACCCCATTTCCGTCTATGTTCCCACCTATTTATTGCTCAATATGGGTGTGTCCATGGCTTTTCTCGCCGGCGATTTGTTCAATATGTACGTCGGTTTTGAGGTGCTCTTGGTCGCCTCCTATGTGCTGCTCACCCTGGGCGCGTCGGCGCAGCGTATCCGTGCCGGGGTGTCCTATGTGATGGTCAATATGCTGTCGTCGATGGTGTTTTTGCTGGCCATCGGCATGGTGTACGCGGCGGTGGGTACGGTGAATTTCGCCCATGTGTCTATCCGCATGGAGGAGCTTCCCGACGGCACCCGCACTGCTATCGGCGCGGTGCTTTTGGTGGCTTTCGCGGTCAAAGCCGCGGTCTTCCCGATGTCGTCGTGGTTACCGGATTCCTACCCCACCGCCCCGTCGACGGTGACGGCGGTTTTTGCTGGTTTGCTCACCAAGGTCGGCGTGTATGCCATCATCCGCGCCCGCACGGTGCTGTTTCCGTATGACACCCTCGACGCGGTGTTGTTGTGGGCGGGCTTGGCGACGATGCTGCTTGGCATCCTCGGCGCGATGGCGCAGAACGACATTAAACGACTTTTGTCATTCACCCTGGTCAGCCATATCGGCTATATGATTTTCGGTATTGCCATCGGCAATCCTTTGGGCATGTCCGGCGCCATTTTCTACGTGGTGCACCATATTCTCGTGCAAACTGCGCTGTTCTTGGTCGTTGGCCTGATTGAACGCCAGGCCGGTTCGTCGTCACTGCGCCGCTTAGGTGGATTGGCGAAGGCGTCCCCGGTTCTTGCGGTGTTGTACATCATCCCTGCGCTGAACCTGGGTGGCATCCCGCCTTTTTCTGGTTTTATCGGCAAGGTGGTGCTCATTGAGGCCGGGGCGCTCAATGGCTCCCCGACGGCGTGGGTGCTCATCGCTGGTTCTATTGTGACCTCGCTGTTGACGCTGTACACGATGGTTTTGGTGTGGTCGAAAGCCTTCTGGCGGGACCGTTCCGACGCCCCGGAAGGTGATGTGGCGCTGGCCCGTCCGATGACCCTGCGGGAAAACACCCGCACCATCCAGTTATCTGAGCGTGCCGACGTTGGCCGCATGCCTTTGGGCATGGTCATTCCCACCGCTGTTCTTGTCGCCGCTTCTCTTGCAGTGTCGCTGTGGGCGGGGCCATTGACTGCGGTGACCAATCGGGCGGCGCATACCGTCGAGGATGTCCGCGGCTACCGGGCGGCGGTACTGGGTGTGGATGATCCCGGTGAGCAGCTAGAACTGCCGCGCCCGGGCCGGACGCTGGGCCCCGGCGAACACCAGGAAATTGGGGGTGCGCACTAATGCGGGACACACTGCGCCGCAATAAACCACCAATTGTCATGTTCACCTGGCTGGTGCTGCTGTGGCTATTGCTGGTCGGCGAAGTCACAGTCGGCAATATTGTCGCCGGGGTGGGCATTGCGGCGGTGGTGGCCCTAGTGCTGCCCATGCCGCGGGTACCTACTGGTGGCCTGGATGTGAACTGGCCGGCGATGGCCACATTGCTGGTGAGCTTCACCGTGGAGTTCATCACCGCATCCTGTGCCGTGGCCTGGTTAGCGATGAGGCGCTCCGCCCAACCATGTGGTGCGGTGGTGCAGGTGCCAATGCGTACTCGCGATGACCTCACCTTGGCCTCGGCTGTTGCGCTGATTAGTTTGCAGCCAGGTGGGCTGGTGATGAAAGTCGACCGGCAACACCATCTGCTGACTATCCATATCCTGGATGCTTCGACGACCGGCCGGGTCGACAGGGCCGTCGGCAAGCTCGCGGCAATGGAGCGCCGGGTAGTGCGTGCCTTTGAAAACCGTGATGTCAACGCCACTTCTAGCCGATTCGGCCACGACCACGCCCAAGTTCACCGAGAGGACACCCCATGAGCGAGGCTGTCTACCACGCCGTACTCACAGGTGCGGGGACGATTTATGGCATCGCCGCGATGCTCACCTTGGTTCGCCTCCTGGCGGGGCCGAATTCGCTGGACCGGCTGATCAGCCTGGAATCACTGATCGCCATGGTGCAGGGCCTGCTGGCTTTGCTTATCGCCGGCTCACTGAATACCTCATGGGCCTACCCGATGCTGGTGGTGGCACTGCTGGGCTTTATTAGTTCAGTGGCGGTGGCCCGCTTCCGCGTCCCAGATAAGAAGGGGACCTGATGAACCTATTTTTTGATTGCCTATCGCTGCTATTCATCACCGGCGGGGCGCTGCTGTCACTGTCTGCGGCGCTGGGCCTGGTGCGGTTCCGCGATACTGTTTCACGTATGCACGCCTCGGCGAAGCCGCAAACACTGGGGCTGATCCTCACTATCGCCGGGGTTCTGGTGCACATTCAGGTGCATGCCGACGCTAATGCCAGCGTGCGCGGCGATATGGGCATGCTGCTGCTCATCGCCGTATTCGGCCTGGGTACCGCACCGGTTGTGGGGACCCAGCTGGCGGGTATCGCCCGGCGCGAGCACTTAGTCGACCGGGAGCATCTCACCCGCGACGACGAGAACTAATCCTTTAGTGGGTGCCCGGCGGCGAGCTCACGCACAACCAAGTCCACGGCCGCAGCCCATGGGGAACCGCCACGCTGATTTTCCACGTCCCGGACCTTTTGCTCCGGGGCTAGTGCGGGCAATGCACCGGCGGCGTGGGCGACGCGGCGCTGCCGCTGGTAGCCGGCACCGAGTTCCATAATGGTGGTGACCTGCTCCAGTTCGGAAGCACAGTTGAGGTCTTTGGCGACTGGGCGCAGGGTGTCGAGCAGGTCGTGCAGGTCCTCAGTTACCCAACGCTCGGTGGTGTCGCGGTCGGTGATGATGAGTGCGTCCATGCCATAGCGCGCGGCACGCCACTTATTTTCCCGGTTATGCCACGGCGGCAAACTGGGCAGCTGTTCGCCGCGGTCCAGCATTCGGTCGTAGTGCACCACCAGGCTGTGGGTCAGGGCCACCAGCGCCGAGAGTTCCTGAATATTCGACGTGGAGTCGGCCACGCGCACCTCGATGGTGCCGAATTTCTCCGCCGGGCGGATATCCAGGTGCATCGAGCCGGTGTGGTTAATCACGCCGGACTTAGCCTGGTCCGCCATGTACTGCTCGTATTCGGCCCAGGTGTGCAGATCTGGGGGCAGGTCCGCTGTCGGCAGTTGTTGGAATAACAGGGTGCGGTTGGAGGCGTAGCCCATGTCTTCGCCATTCCACGCCGGGGAGCTGCCGGACAGGGCAAGCATATGCGGCAACTGCACCTGCAGTGCGTTAATGATGGGCCAGACTCGGTCGGCGGAGCGCACACCCACATGGACATGCACACCCCAGATCACCATCTGGCGGCCCCACCACTGGGTGCGGTCCAAAATCTCCTGGTAGGTGGACTTATCATTGACGCGCTGGTCGGTGCCGCGGGCGAAGGGGTGGGACCCAGAAGTCCACAGGTCCACTTTGTGCTTATCGCAGGCGGCCTGAACCAGCTCAAGGCGGCTTTGCAGGTCAGCAACGATTTCCGGAACGTCGGTGCACACATCGGTGACAAGCTCGACAGTATTGGCGAGGAATTCCCGGTGAATGCCGTGTTCCGGATTGTCTTCGGCGATGGTGGCCAGCACATCGTCTGCGCACGGGACAGTGTCCCGGGTGGTGCGGTCTACAAAGGCCAGTTCCCACTCGCAGCCGAGGGTGGGCTTCGGTGACCCGACAAAGTTTTCGGTCATTGGCCTATTTCACCATACCGGGTGGTCTATGCGAACACCCCGTCCCGCATCGACTTACTCAGAGTCAGCTTCAGTATCGACAGGCGGGGTCCAATTCACTCGTTTACTGCAGGCAACGACGGTGCCCTCATCGTCGGCAAGCACCAGGCCAGCCAGACTATCCGGGTCCCGTTTCACCGGGTTGGACTGCACTGCAGCTGCACCTTTGTCCTTCACCGTGATAGTTCCCACAACCCCCATCGAACCATCGTCATTGACCTCATCACTATCCGACGGAGTGGTTGTGGAGATCTCCTCACCAGCCCCAGGGCAGGTTTGTGTGGAGGTGGCAACCACCCGGTACTCACCCGGATCTAGAACGGTCGGTGCGACCGGATCGTCGACAAGCCCCACCCAATCGTCGGTATAGGCGGTGCGCACCCCGGCGAGCACCATGGTCAACCCATCATCGCTCTGCGAGATGAAGTTGTAGTAGCTGCCCATCTGGTCAAGCTCCGGGGCATCCGGGCGGGCCGAGGTGGAACTGGTCACGGATTCAGCCGACTCATCCCCACCGGAGGCGCAGCCAGTCAGGCCAACAGCGGCGGCGAGGAATACGGCACTAAGGCAACGACGCATTATTAGATGATCACCACAACGATGCCGGCGGGCTGGTCAGTCAGTTCTGCAGGGCGCTCGGCAACGACCCAGTCCGGGCCGAGATCCGCGGCGGCCTTCTCCGCAGCGGCCTGCTCTGCGGCATTACCCGGAGTGTAGAAAACGCTATTGGACTGCGCGCGGTACTGCTCACCAGGCAGGTTGCCATGATCGGTTTTCACCCAACCCCGGTCACCCAGATCCGTGGCGACCTCTTCGGCACGGTTGGGCACCAAACCATTATTGAGCACCTGAACGTGCATAGTCGCCGGACTGAAGGCCGCAGCGTCAGCGCCGGCCGCAGCTGCGTCGGGGCCGACGTCAGCGTCGGGGCGTTCGCCATTGGGCTGTTCCGGCTGGGCCGGGGCAGGCGGGGCGGGCGGGGCATTGGTGGCAGAAGCGCTGGTGGAAGTCTGCGCCGCAATCGGCTCTTCGTCATCGCCGCTGGTGAGCACATAGATACCCCAGGCGGCGAGGATAACTCCGATGAAAATCAGCACCATGGCCAGGCCCCGCAGCGGGGCTCCGCTGGTATCGGCCTCACCTGCGTAGGCGGCACGGCTACTGGGTTCCTGGGCGGGGTCAGGCACTGCCGCATCGTCCAGGCGGTGCCGACCGCGGGGCTCATTGACGTTCAGATCATTATCGGACACGCGGCCTATCGTAACCGTTTTTATAGCTGCCCTATGAGTCTTCAGGCTCCGCGCCATCGCGGATTCGCTGCAAGCGATGCACCGTCACCGGGTCGGCGGCCTCCGCCCCCGGCGTGGAAATCAGCCGGTTGAGCAGTTGGTAGTAGCGCAAAGGGTCCATATTGAACTCCGCGCGCACCGCCTCAGCGCGGGCGGCGGGCCCCAGCGCCGGGGTTCGCTGGGAGCTAACCCGGGTGCGCTCAAAGCGCAGCATCCGCCAGGCCAGTTCGGGGTCTACTCCCCCGGTATCACCGTCGATACGCTGCTCCATATACCCCACTTAATCATTCCTGCGCGCACTCGAGAGTATCCTCTATGCCCATGGCCATTCTCCCCATCGTCATCACTGGTGACCCGGTATTGCACACCCCGACCGCCCCGGTGACCGAGTCCCCGGAGGAACTCGCGCAGCTCATCGCGGATATGTACGAGACCATGGATGCCGCCCACGGCGTCGGTCTTGCCGCGAACCAGGTCGGCGTCGGCAAGCGCCTTTTCGTCTACGACTGCCCTGATGAGACCGGGGCCCGCCAGCGTGGCTGCGTGATCAACCCGGTGCTGGAAACCTCCGAGATCCCAGAGACTATGCCTGCCGACGACGGTTCCGACGATGAAGGCTGCCTATCTGTGCCTGGGCTGATGTTCCCCACCGGCCGCGCCGAGCACGCCACAGTCACCGGCACGGATGAAAACGGTGCCGAAGTCACCGTGGTGGGCACGGGTCTGCTGGCGCGTTGCTTGCAGCATGAGGTTGGTCACCTCGACGGCTATGTGTACACCGACGTGCTGATTGGCCGGTGGAAGCGCAAAGCCAAAAAGGCAATGAAACGCGCCGGCTGGGGTGTTCCGGGTAATACCTGGATGCCGGGCGCTGACCGTGACCCGTTCGGGCACGACGATCTCTAGTCCGATGTCACATCAGCCCTTGCCAGCCGAGTCGCGGTTCGGCTCGGGTCCCGTTGCCGTGGGCCGACGTGTGATTGTGCGGCGCGCGCTTACCGACGCCGAACGCGCCACCAGCGACGCGAAAGTCACTGATCTTATTGGGCATGTGGAAAGCGTCGACCCGCTCATTGTGCGGCCGCAATTGCGCGGCGGGGCGCGCAGTGACCTCGACCCGGTGGATTTCAGCGAGCACGATGTGCTGGTGGTGAAGACGCTGCCGGATACCCCGGTGCGCAATTCGGATATTCGGGCAGTGGAGACCGCCACCGCGAAGGCCTTCCCCGGCATTGAACACACCTGGTCTGGTGGGTGGCTATTGCGTGCAGGTGATGGCATCACCGAGCGTTCCAATTCGGCATTGCCCATTGGTTCACGTGCGGCCTCAGCTGAGGTGCCGATGGCCGATATCGTCGAGTTCTATCGGCGCCATAACCTGCCGGTGCGCGTGGCCGTACCGGATCGGATTTGCCGGCCGGCGGAGCTTCTCACCCAGGGCCCGCAATGGCGGCGGGGCCCGGAGATTGTGGTGATGACCCGTTCCGCTGAGGATCTGCCGACGCCGCAGCAGTTGCCGGGTGTTCATGCGGAGGTGCTGGACCGCCCGGATGAGGAGTGGTTATCGCTGTATCACTTCCGTGGCCAGGCGCTTCCCCGACGTGCTTTGCAGCTGCTGATGGACGATATTGACGGCAAGATGAGTTTTGGTCGGCTCCTGCGCGACGGGGAAACAGTGGCGATTACGCGCGGCACGCTGACCGAATCTGAGGATGGCCGTCGCTGGTTGGGGTTTTCCGCTGTGGAGGTCAACCCGCGCCTGCGTCGGCAAGGCCTTGGCACCATGTTGGGCCTGCACATGATGCATTGGGGCGCTGAGCATGGCGCGGATGCGGTGTACCTGCAGGTTGTCTCGACGAATGAGGCTGGTGTGGCGCTCTATCGTCGGCTTGGTTTCGGTGAGCATCACCGGCATCGGTACGCCGAATTGGTTGGCTAAGCACCACAGGCCTGGGTGGTGGCGGCGGCGAGTGTAGCCTCGCCAATATGCGACTGTGTACTTGGAACGTCAACTCTGCCCGCACCCGTGTTGAGCGCATTATTGGGGTGCTTCAGCGCCACGATATTGACGTTATGGCCATCCAAGAAACCAAATGCCGGGATGACCAATTCCCCTTCCAGCCTTTTATCGATGCTGGTTATGAGGTCGCGCACCACGGGCTGAACCAGTGGAATGGTGTGGCCATTATCTCCCGGGTGGGGCTGGCCGATATTGAGCGGGGTTTTGCTCAGCAGCCTGGCTTTAGCAAGGACCCGGCCAAGGAGGCCGTTGTGGAGCCGCGTCATATCGCCGCGGCCTGTGGCGATATTCGGATTCATAGTGTGTATGTGCCCAATGGTCGCGCAATTGACGATCCGCATTATCAATACAAATTGAATTTCCTCGCCGAACTACGCGCAGCCGCAGCAAGCAGCCTCGCCGACGACCAGGAGGCGCGCGAGGTCATTGTGGGCGATTTCAATATCGCCCCACGCGATAGTGATGTGTGGGATATCGACTTCTTCGACGGCAAAACCCACGTCACCCAGCCAGAACGTGATGCCTACAACGCACTTGCCGACGCTGGTTTTACCGACGTCACCCGCCAATTCACGGAAGGCGAGTGGACATACTGGGACTATCAGCAGCTGCGTTTCCCCAAGGGTGAGGGCATGCGCATTGATTTCCAGCTAGCTTCCCCCGCTTTGGCCGCGTGCGCTACCGACGGCTTCATCGACCGCGAGGAACGCAAGGGCAAAGGCGCTTCCGACCACGCCCCGGTGATTGTGGATTACCGCTCCTAACACCCTCGCAGGGCCGGTGCCACACAAGGTTTGGCGAGAAAACATTATGATTTTTCCCCAATAACCCGAAAAGTTTTTTACGATGAACAGATATCACGACAATTTATTTTTGAATTAGAAAGGTGTAGCTATGGCCTCCAATACCAACACTGTGCTCAGCAAAGACATGGACCGCGTCGTATGCGCCGAAGGCGGCGACATCAGCCTCGACCCGGCAACCCGCGCCGACGTCCAACGAGTCGCCTCCGGTATTTACGACTTCCTGGCCGCTACTCGACGGCTCGGCGAACGCCCCAACCAGCGACTAGAGATCTCCCAGTCCGAAATGGAGATCCTGCACTTCGTTTCCCGCCACCCCGGCTGCGGCGTATCCGATATCGCCCGACTGCGCTTCCTGCGCCCCTCCAACGTCTCAGCCACGGTACGTCGCCTGCTCGATAATGAGCTGCTGCTCCGCGAAAACAACGCCCATGACCGGCGCGCCCAGGACCTCTACATCTCCGACAACGGCAAGGAGATGCTCACCCGCGTCAGCGAGCACTGGGGTGAGATCATCTCCCGCATCGTGTCCACCATGGACATCAATGACGTGCGGGTACTGGTCAAGGCTGTGCCGTCGCTGCTCAAACTCACCGAGCACTCCGAGGTATTCGTCGAGGAGCACCAGCGACGCCAGCAGAACCTCTAAAACCTAGGGGCGCACATCGCGACGGCTGAACACAAAAATGCCAAGCGCGACGATCGCAACAACCCAGAGCATGGGGTAGGCCAAACCTGCCCACCCGAAGGCCCAGTCCGCAATACCGCCGAATACATCGAACCCAGCGTTCTGCCGCACATAGGCATCAAAAACAGTGGCCGGACGCCACGGGGCGAGGGTCTCGCCTACCTTCGGCAAGGTCGGGATGATCGACTCTGCCAGCAGTAGCCACAGCACCAACAGCACAATCACCCCAGCTGCGCGTTTCAGCACAAAGGCCAAGCCCACCGCCACGGCCACCATCAAAAAGGTATCCACGGGGGTCAGCACTAACAGCCGCAGGCCATAATCGTCGTTGGTCAACGGAGTCGACGTCACCGTATCGGGCAGCAGCAACCAACCAACGACGACACCCACCAGCATGGCAATACCCGTCATGACGACGGCAAACAGGCCGGCGACCAGGATTTTCGACGCCACAATCTTCCACCGAGACGGCTCGGCAAGCGCAGTGGTACGAATCAGCCCCGAGGAATACTCACCGGTAACAGCGAACACCCCCAGCAGCAGAAGCATCGCCGGGGCAATCCCCCGAACCTGGCTGACGAATTGCGCCAGCGCGACCTCCGTCGGCGCGCGGTCGGTATAAAACGGGTCCTGCAAGATAGACACCTGCTGCGCAGCACCAATACCGACCAGTATGAACAGCAACACCGGTACCAACCAGGTGGAGCGGGAGGTGCGCAATTTGACCCATTCCGCACGAATTGTGTCGATCATTGGTTACCTCCGCGGTATTCAGTCTCCGAACCGGTCAACTCCATAAAGGCCTCTTCCAAGGACACCCCGGCAGAAGTCAACTCCTGCAACGGGATGCTGCTCTCATAGGCGGCCAAACCCACCACATCAGTAGCGGCATCGACATAGAGCACGCTGCGCCCATGCGGGTCCACATCCTGAGTGAAGGTCATCCCCTTGGCCTGCAAGGTTTCTTCCAATAGCTTCTGGTACTCAGTGCGCACCAGGGAACGCGCCTGAGTCGCGTCGCCACCAATCTCATCGACGGTGGTCTGTGCAATAAGCCGACCACGGCCAATGACAATGAGGTCCTCGGCGGTCTGCGCCATCTCCGTGAGCAGATGCGAGGAAACGAGGACAGTGCGCCCCTCACCGGCCAGAGTCCGCAATAACCACCGCACCCACGCGATGCCTTCCGGGTCCAGGCCATTGACCGGCTCATCGAGAATGAGATGCTCCGGGTCCCCAAGCAGGGCCGACGCCAGACCCAGGCGCTGCGACATACCGAGGCTAAACCCATCGGCGGCCTTATCGGCCACATCCGTCAACCCGACAAGCTCGAGCACCTCGTCGACCCGCTTCAGGTTCAGGCCATTGGCCGCAGCAATCCACCGCAAATGATTACGGGCACTGCGTCGGGGTGCGACATCGCGGGCTTCCAGCAGCGTGCCGACCTGCCTGCCGGGCCGCTCCAACTGTCGATAAGGAACCCCGTCGATAAGCGCCTCACCTGCGGTGGGACGATCCAGCCCCACCATCATGCGCATGGTGGTGGTCTTGCCGGCACCGTTTGGGCCTAGGAAGCCAGTAACCACTCCAGGGCGTACCGTAAAAGAGACATCATCAACGGCTGTCTTCCCGCCAAATTTCTTGGTGAGTCCTCGGACTTCAATCATGGTGCATAGTGTGCCAGGGTTTAGCCACCAGCGGCAGGTCAGCCTTAATTGGAATAGGTTGAACATTATGAAAACGCAGCTCAAAAAAGCCACCGACGTCAATACTGCCGCCCTGGTCGGCACTGGTCTCATCGGCGGCTGGCTCATCGCCCGCGAAACCGAAATCCGCCCCATCGGGGGTGCTGTTCTCGCCGCAGCCGGCGGTTACGCCACCCGCAGCTGGGCCGCCCGACACGGCGGCGCTACCGCAGCAGGCCTGCTGGGCACCTATATCGCCGCATTCGGCCTCTCGCACCCGCTGGCGAAGAAAATCGGGCCCTGGCCTGCAGTGCTCACCGTCACCTCAGTAGCCGCTGGCGCCGCCGCGCTCTCCGACCGCTCCTAAAGCAGAGTCAGCCGCGGGCTAGCCGCGCTGCGCAATGAGGTCAAAAATCACCTGGCGCAGCCGCGGCCAGCTGTCGCGGAAGGCCGGTAATAAGTCCAGCTCGGGGATCTCGTCGGCAGGCACCCATTCCAACGCCAACGATTCGGCATTAGCGTCGGTACGCACCGGGGTATCAGCCATGGCGAAAACCGTCGTATAGGTCCACCCGCCGGCAAGGTCCGGGCGCTGCGGGTCCGCCGGATATGGCCCCGCGGTGACCTCCGCATGCAGCACCTGCACCTGGTCGGCCCGCACCCCGGTTTCCTCTTCGGACTCGCGCAACGCAGCCTGCTCCGCACTTTCGTGCGAATCACGCGCACCACCGGGGACACCCCAGGTCAACGGACAGGACGTCCAATCCGCGCGGTGCTGCATCAACACGCGCGCATCCGGGGTGAATAACAGCAGACCAGCTGCGCCAAACCGGCCCCAGCACCGTGTGCCATTGGGCCCTGCCGACCAACCGTTGCCGTCTTGAAGCATGGCCCCACCTTACTCGAGGCCGATCCAAAAACCCGCTTGTGGTTTCACTCACATAGACTGAACGCTACTATTGCTTTGCATAGGGCAGGCTCGGCACAAGCTCCTCAGACCTGGCCGGAGGTGAGGTTATGACCGAGAGTTCCCCCGCGCAGCGCGCACCGCGCCGGTCGCGGTTCTCTGGGCGCAGCACTGCCGACGGCGACCGCCTCCACGAGGTCAAACACGGCAGGCACCATCACCGACGCGGCCGCACCCATCATCACAGCCGGCCCGCCCCAGACTTCCGCGATGCCGACGAGCGTCTCGACGATCTCGACCTGCGCCACACCACCACCGGCACCGGTCTGCTGGGCACCCGCCTCAACAATGCGTTGCAGCGCCCTCGTGAGGCACTGACTTTCCTGTTCACCTCACCCGGTCGGCTCACCCTCACCGCGGTGCTTCTCATCATTTCCATCCTGGCTACTGGTTTTTCCATCACCTCTGATATCAACCACCGCCAAGAGAACCTGACCCGCATGGCAAGCCAGTCCGAGCCGCTGTCACATGCCGCACAGAACCTGTACTCGGCACTATCAGTGGCCGACGCCTCAGCAAATACCGCATTCTCGCGCGGGGTGAACAGCTCAGTCGTGGGCCTGCGCCGCGATTATGACGACGCCATCGCCCAAGCTGCGCTCGCCGGCACCCAGGCAGCCACCGGCATTACCGACGTCGATAGCCCCGCGATGCAGGACATCTCCACGGTGCAGCGGCTTCTGCCCGTCTACACCGGGCTCGTAGAAACCGCACGGACCAATACCCGGCAGGGAAACCCGGTAGGCGTGTCCTACCTAGCTGAGGCCTCCGGACTGATGCAGGAACAGATCCTGCCCGCCGCAGCCACGCTGTACCGCAGCACCACCCAGTCCGTCGCCAGGGATCGCCCGACCACGGCAGGCATCCCCGTCCAGCCCCTATTCGGCCTATTCATCACATTGCTGGCATTAGTCCTGACGCAGTGGTGGATCACTCGACGTACCCGGCGATTAATTAATCCGGGCTTGGCCGTGGCAACCATCCTGCTGGCCTTCACGCTGCTTGGTCTCGCCGGCACCGCCGCGTTCTCCTGGCGCGGGCCCGGCACCGACGGCTATACCGAGCCCGTCGAACTGCTCACAGAGGCCCGCATTACAGCCCAGCAGGCCCGTGCGTCGGAAACGCTGGATCTGGTGAATCGTCGCGCCGGCAGCGACTCGGACTTCGACAGCTCGGCAGCCAAGATCAACGGGCTGCTGTCTGACATCGCCATCGAAGCCGAACGTGGCAAAAATGACGGCCGCGACCAGACAATACTGGCAGCCGCCGGCGCACTGGCCCAGTGGGAGGCCTCCCATGACCAAATGTCGGCACTGATGGATGTCGGCGACTACTCCACGGCAATGACCATCGCTACCGGCGAAGGCATCGACGGAGTCAGTTCGGTGGAGTCATTCCGCACCTTAGATACCGCCCTGCGCGAAGCTATCGCGGAATCCCGCCAGGACCTGCGCACGCAAATCGAAGAAGCCCGCACCGCCACCGCTATTTTGTCGTCGCTGGTGGTATTCGTCTCTGTCTTAGCCGCTATCTGTGTCGCTTTGGGCTTTAGAAACCCCCTGTTGGAGTACCTGTGATGACCCGCCGACTATGCACCATGGTGGTGGCCGCCGGGGTACTGCTGACTGGCTGCGCCCCCAGCTCCGGTCCCGCCAACGATCCCTTCTCGGGCAATATCGCCAAGGTTCAGGGCGACGTGCCACTGCCCCCGGATGCGAAATACGAACCCGCCAATTCTCGCCCGCTGCAATCGCAGGATGAGTTCGTGCCTGGCACGCTCCCGCCCGGCCCAGGCACCGCGGCAGACCGGGTGCCCAATATCGTCGAACGTGGCCGGATCATTATTGGTGTGGACCCTTCACTCAACCTGCTGGCTTTCCGTGATCCGAATGGTCAGCTCACCGGCTTCGAGGTGGGGCTGGCCCGCGAAATCGCCCGCGATATTTTTGGCGACCCCGACGCAGTGGACTTCCGCTACGTCAACTCCACCGAACGCATCTCCGCCCTCGAGGAAGGCCGTGTTGATGCGGTTATCCGCACCATGACGGTGACCTCAGACCGTTCGCAGCAGGTGGGTTTCTCAGCCCCGTACTTGGAGCCCTCCGCCGGCCTGCTCACCACCCAGGAGGCGTCGATCAGTTCGACCGCAGATCTCGGTGGCCGGCGCGTATGTGTTGCCTTTAGGTCCACCTCCGAGGACGTAGCTCGAGCGACCGCCCCAGATTCGACTCTGCTGCTGGTGAATAACTGGGGTGACTGCCTTGTGGCGCTGCAACAGCATCAGGCCGAGGCCATACTTGGCGACGACTTCATCCTGGCCGGCATTAAAGCCCAAGATCCGGGCACCGTGATTGTGCAACGCGATCTGACCGCGGAGTCCTATGCGGTGGCGACCGGGCTGAAAGACTTCGGTCTGCAACGCCAGGTCAATGCCACTTTGGAACGCATCCGCGCCGATGGCACCTGGCAAGCCCTGTACAACCAGTGGCTTGGCCCGTATCTCAAAGATGGGGTGCAGCCCACCCCGAATTATGTCGCCCGTGAGGAGGCCGAGCAGTGAGTACCGACCGGCACTCCCCCACCGACGATCCTGAGGACGTCTCCACCTCGGCGATGTCCTATAACTCCGATCCTGCCGACCCGGGTACAGCCGCGGTGGCATTCGACCCTTTCGCCGACGATGACGACGAAGACGAGGTGGACATTTCGGCGCTGCTGACGTCGAAAACGCCGGCTGACCCGTCGGCAGAGTCGCACCGCCGGGCCCTGACCACCTTCCGGGAACGACGCACCCGCTCCCGCCCAGGGCGCGTCGTCGCCGGCGGGATGGTGAAATTGCCGTTCATCCCGCCCAAAAACCCGCGGGATGCGGTGCAGACCCCGGAGGAGGTCCGCGCTTCCGGCAAACCCGAACCGAAGCTGAAAACGGGTGACCTGGTAGCTGGCCAGTACGAGATTGCCGGGCCTATTGCCCACGGCGGGCTGGGCTGGATTTATTTGGCGATGGACCACAATGTGTCCGACCGGTGGGTGGTGCTCAAAGGCATGATGAGTTCTGCCGACAGCGCCGACAGTGTGATTGTGCAGGCAGAACGCGAGTTCCTGGCGGAGATCACCCATCCCGGGATTGTGAAGATCATCAACTTCATCGACGCCGAGGGCCCGGATACCGGGTTCATCGTCATGGAGTACGTCGGCGGCCCGTCGCTGCGTCAGCACAACCGGGTCCAGCCCGGCGGGCATATGCCGGTCGATACTGCGATCGGCTACATCCTGGAAATCCTGCCCGCCCTGGACTATCTGCACGCCAGGGGCGTGGTCTACAACGACCTGAAGCCGGATAATGTGCTGCTCACCGAGGACCAGGTGAAACTTATCGACGTTGGCGCGGTCACCGGCATCGGCGCTTATGGCCATATTTATGGCACCCAGGGTTTCCAAGCCCCGGAGGTCAGCCGTACTGGCCCAACCGTAGCGTCAGATATTTATACCGTCGGCCGCACGCTTGCCAGCCTCATCGTCGACTTGCCCAGCACCAATGGTGTGTATGACCCGGGGCTGCCCACCCCTCATGAAGAGCCACTATTCCGCCGCAACCTTTCGCTATACCGGTTATTGCTCCGTGCCTGCGCGGAGGACCCACAGGAGCGGTTCCACTCCGCCGAAGAAATGGCGGTGCAGCTCACCGGGGTGCTGCGCGAGATCCTGGCGGTGCGCGATGGGGTGCAGCACCCGCATCTGCGTTCCCTGTTCTCCCCGCAGCGATCCACATACGGCACTAAGCACCGCGTATTCCGCACCGATCAGCTTGTCGACGGCATTACCCGCGATGTCACCATCACCCCCCAGGAGATCAGCGCTGCCCTACCGGTGCCGCTGGTGCAGTCCGACGACCCGGGCTCCCGGCTGCTGTCGGCGGCGTCGTATTCCGAGCCCGGTGAGCTCATCGATAACTTAACGACTGCTCTGGATAACCCTGATTACGCCGGTTCAGTGGAAATTCCGTTGGCAATTGTGCGCGCCCAGCTCGACCTCGGCGCCACCGAAGATGCCCAGGAGCAGCTGCAAGCCGCGTCGGAAAGACTGACCCAGGACTGGCGCTACAAGTGGTACATGGGTGTTACTGAGCTGCTGCTGGATGACTACAACTCCGCGCTGCAGTCCTTCAACCGGGTACTGGCGATGTTGCCAGGTGAACCCGCCCCCAAGTTGGCGCTGGCCGGCACCCTGGAACTGATGATGCAGCAGGTGGGCACTAATGACCGCCAGGTACTCGATACCGGTGTTATTCGTGCAGTCGCGCATCTGGACCGCGGCCTTGACGAGCTGCCCTCGACCATCCTTGAGGAACTGGATAATACGTGGACCTCGGATACCGGCACCCCGTGGTCGATGCGTTTCCACTGCACCCGCCTATACGCAATGGTGTGGGCAACCAACCGCAGCACTGTGTCTTCTGCATTCGGCCTGGCCCGGCAGCTTACCGCCGAAGGACAATACGAGATGGCGATAGCCATGTTGGACCGAGTGCCGGCCTCCTCGCGGCACCAGCGCCTAGCCCGGTTGAGCACGATTTTGTTGTTGGTTTCCGGCGGCGCAGAACAGCTCACTGAATCCCGGATTCGACGCGCGGCGCGGCGCCTCACCGAGTTGCCGACAAATGAGCCACGCCGTGAGCAACTACGCATCGCAGTACTCACGGCAGCATTGCAATGGTTGCGGGCCAATGACCTGAAAGAAGCGGCCTCACCCAATGAGCTTTTTGATGTCCCGTTCACGGTGACGGGCTTGCGGACCGGCCTGGAAACGGGCCTGCGCATGTTGGCGCGCAATGCTCCGTTCCCGCGGCACCGGTACCGGCTTGTGGACATGGCCAATGCCATCCGCCCGCCAACAGTGCTGTAATTCTGCCCCCGTGCGGGAAGGCTATCGGGGCTCCGCCACGCCAGAACTCTATATATAATTCTCGGTTTTCAGTAAAACAGGTTTACTATCTTCACTATGACTGCTCGACACCGTCGCCCCTCCCGCCTTCGCCGCAGCATGCGCGCCGCCGTTCCGGCCGCCATGGCTCTCGGCGTCGCCACCGCTCCCACCGCTGGCGCTGCCCCCGCCATCCCGGAACTCCCTGGCTCCAGCATGCCTTCGGTGCCACAGCTACCTGGCTCTTCTATCCCGGATCCCAGCAGTGTCCTGCCGAACCAAGACGAGGTCAATGACACCATCGACCGAGCAGGCGTACCGGTCCCGAAGGAAATTCGAGACGCTATCGTGAAGCCATTCCCGGAGGCCCCGGCGCCCGCGCCAGCCCCCGCACCGGCCCCGCGGCCGGCACCGAGTGACAACCCGATTGCCGGTTCCCCGTGCCCGAAGACCGCCCGCGTGTGCGTCGATATCGCCAGCGGCCGCACCTGGCTGCAGGAAAACGGCAACCTTGCCTACGGCCCGGTGCCGACCACCACCGGCAAGCAGGGCCAGGAAACCCCGAAGGGTTCCTTCCGCGTGCTGCGCAAGGTGCGCGACGAGGTCTCCCGCGAGTTCAATAACGCTCCGATGCCCTACGCGGTGTACTTCACCAATAACGGCCACGCCTTCCACCAGGGCAACCTGGACGGCCAGTCGGCTGGCTGCGTGCGGCTACGCTCCGCCGACGCCCAGAAGTACTTCGACTTCCTGCAGGTCGGCGACGAGGTCTACATCTACTAGGCACCTGCTAGTACCCACGTGAGCGGGATAGCGCCGGTGACGGCTGCTTCCCGCTCTTTCGTGTGCTTTCGCGCGCCTTCGCTGGTGCCTTCGCTGCGCTTTTGCTGGCGCGCGTGGCGCCGCCGCAGTGCCCTCCCAGCCAGATCCGTACCAATTGCGCAGATCCGTGCGAAAATTCGCACGGATCTGCGCAATTGGTACGGGTTTGCGTTGCGGAGCCGCCGCACAGCCCCGCCGCAGCCGCCGCACCCCGCCGCACAGCCCCGCGCATACGACAGGGCCAGCCCCGCCTGAGCGAGACTGGCCCTGAGTGGAAGCGACTGCGTGTGCGCGTATTCGCCTTCGTTACTTGGCGTATTCCATGGCGTAGCGCGCGATAGCCAACTCTTCATTGGTCGGCACGACCAAGACCTTCACCTTGGATTCCTTGGTGGAGATCACCCGGGGACCATCGGTGGGCTGATCGTTGAGCTTCTCGTCAATCTCAATGCCGAAGTTTTCCAGGTTGGCCATGGTGTCCCGGCGCACGCCGACGTGGTTCTCACCCACACCAGCGGTGAAGGTAATAGCGTCGACGCGCCCCAGAATCAGCATGTAGGCGCCGATATAGCGGCGAAGCTGGTGCACGTACATCTGGTACGCGGCCCACGCATCGGAGTCGTTTTCATCCATGCGCTCCTGCAGCACTCGGAAGTCATTGACCCCAGACACGCCCTTGAGGCCGGACTCACGGTTGCACAGGTTGTCGATCTCGTCGATGGACAATCCCTGCCGGTACAGATGGAAGATTGCGCCCGGGTCGATATCGCCGGTCCTGGTTCCCATCATCAGGCCTGCCAGCGGCGTCATACCCATTGAGGTATCCATCGCGCGACCACCGGAAATAGCCGCCGCGGAGGCGCCATTACCCAAGTGCAGGGTAATCTGCTTCAGCTTCGACAAATCCTCGCCGAGGAATTGCGCCACCTGCTGCGAGACGTACTCGTGGGAGGTGCCGTGGAAGCCATAACGACGCACGTCGTACTCGGCGGCAACATCGGCCTTCAGCGGGTACAGCGCGGCCGCCGGCGGCATGGAGTGGAAGAAACCGGTATCGAAGACCACCACATGCGGGACGTCGGGAAGCAATTTGCGGGCTTCCTCAATACCGACCACGTGGGCGGGGTTGTGCAGCGGGGCCAGCGGAATCAAGTCGCGGATCATCTCCACGATCTGATCGTCGACAAGCTCCGGACCGGAGAACAGCTTGCCGCCATGCACCACGCGGTGTCCCACTGCGGCGATATCGACCGTGCTGGGGCCACATTCGTGTTCATCCATCAGGTCGAAGGCCCGGTCTAGGCCATCGGCGTGGCTGTCGATGGGCTCGGTGATTTCGAATTTTTCTCCACGCGTTTTCAAAACGATGGAGCCGTCAACCTCGCCGATGCGCTCCACGAGACCCGACACATATGGCGGATGGGTGGCATCTTTCGTTGGGTCTACTAGCTGAAACTTGATGGACGAAGAACCGGAGTTCAGAACAAGCGCGAGACGAGACATGGTTTATTGTCCTCCAGCCTGGATGGCGGTAATAGCGACCGTGTTGACGATATCGGGCACCGTAGCGCCGCGTGAGAGATCGTTGACCGGTTTGTTCAATCCTTGCAGGATTGGGCCGATCGCGAGTGCTCCACCACAGCGCTGGGCGATTTTGTAACCGATATTACCCGCATCGAGGTCCGGAAAAACGAAAACGTTAGCTTTGCCGGCAACTTCTGAATCAGGCATCTTCTTCTGCGCCGTGGACGGGTTCATCGCGGCATCAAACTGCAGCGGGCCGTCGACGGACAGATTCGGGTCGAGCTTGCGGGCGTGCTTGAGGGCCTCAACAACACGGTCGACGTCCTCACCAGTACCGGAGGTTCCGGTCGAGTAGGACAGCATCGCCACCTTCGGTTCCAGACCGAAGTTGCTGGCGGTCTCGGCGGAATTCACCGCGATCTCACCGAGCTGCTCAGGCGTGGGATTAGGCAGCACCGCGCAGTCGGCAAAGCCCCACAGCAAGCCATCCATCACCATGAAGAACAGCGAGGAGACGGTGTTGACTCCCGGCTTGGTCTTGATGATCTGGAATGAGGGCTTGATGGTGTGCGCGGTGGTATTCGCCGCGCCGGAGACCATGCCGTCGGCCATGTCGTTATGGATCATCATTGTGGCGAAGTACGAAATATCGCGCATCGTTTCGCGCGCATCATCGACGGTGACGCCCTTGTCCTTGCGGAGTTCGGCGAACTGTTCGGCGAACTTTTCCCGCAGGTCGGAGGTCTCCGGGTTCAGTATCTCTGCCTTGGAGATATCTAGGCCCAGCTCTTGGGCGCGGGTCTGCATTGCGTCCGGGTCGCCGAGAATGGTCAGGTCGCAGAAGTCGGCGGCTTGAATGCGTGCTGCTGCGGTGATGATGCGGTCATCGCCGCCCTCGGGCAGCACGATCCGGCGACGATTCACCTTGGCCTGCTGGGTGAGCCACCACTGGAAGCGGTGCGGGCTCACCGTCGGCTGGCAGGGGCGCAGTAGTTCACTGAGTTTGTCCGACCCCATGGTCGCGACGGGCACGTCGATGCCCTTGAGGTCGAGCTCATCGTCGGTGGACTCAGGCGCCTCGCCGAGCAGCAGCAGGGCCAGCGGGGTGGCGCGGTGTTTGCGGGCTTCGGCGATGGCCATGCGGATTCGGGTCAGCGCTGCGGCGTCGGTACAGCCGGAAGCGTCGGCGGACAGCACCAGCCCGGAGCCGGTGGCGGCAGCGGCGCGGGAGTCGAACTCGAGGTTGCCCGTGGCGATGAGGATGGCCGGGGATGGGTCGGCGGCAATGGACTCTTCGACGGAGGCCACAATCCGCGATAGTGCGACTTCGGGGTTGTCCACGACGGTGTCGACAGATACTTCGCCGGGCACGCCGACGAGGTGGATGAGGCGCGCACCACCGAGGGCTTTGTCGACGGCGCCGACGGCTTCGTTGTAGTCACCGGCGTTGTCGACATCGGAGACCAACACAGTTAGGGGCCGATTCGGAGTCTCGTTCACTGTTTGAGTCCTTCCCGCTCTGGCAGCGTAAATGAGTGTTAACCAGATTCTCCGCTAGGTAAGGACAGTTTCGCAATGTAAATCTTCAACCACTCCATAGGGGTTAGGTTTGCCTCCCTAAATCTTTACGTTGTCCCGCGCACCGTTACAGTGGGCACGAATACCTCTATAAGCGACCCAGGAAAGCAGGTCACACGGACTATGCCCCGTCCCCTACGCGTTGCCGTTATCGGCTCCGGCCCCGCCGGTGTGTACGCCTCCGACGCCCTGATGAAATCCGGGCGCGAGGTCAGTGTTGACCTCTTCGAGAAGATGCCCGCCCCCTTCGGACTGATTCGCTATGGCGTCGCCCCGGATCACCCCCGCATCAAGGGCATCATTAAGAGCCTGCACCGCGTGCTCGACAAGCCCGAGGTGCGTTTGCTGTCCAATGTGGAGTTCGGCGCGGACCTGACTCTCGACGATCTGCGCAAGCATTATGACGCCGCAATTATCGCCACTGGCGCGGTGGGCGACCGGGA
Organism: Corynebacterium sp. TAE3-ERU12; assembly: GCF_019209905.1. Lineage (GTDB taxonomy): Bacteria > Actinomycetota > Actinomycetes > Mycobacteriales > Mycobacteriaceae > Corynebacterium. The sequence goes on from NZ_JAHUTM010000003.1 coordinate 152,010, forward strand.
CTTGAAGGTGCCCGGCTCCGATTTGGAGGGCAATTTCGGCGCCGGCGAATTCGTCGGCTTCTACGACGGCAATCCGCTGTTCCCCCGCACGTGGGATGTCTCCGCGGAGAAGGTCGCCGTCGTCGGTGTGGGCAATGTGGGGCTGGATATCGCCCGGGTGCTGGCGAAGACCGCCGATGAGCTCAAGGTCACCGAGATCCCGGATAATGTGTACGAAACCCTGAAGGACAATAAGGCCACTGAGGTGCACATTTTCGGCCGCCGCGGCCCTGCCCAGGCGAAGTTCACCCCGCTGGAGCTCAAAGAACTGGACCACTCCCCGACTATCCAGGTTGTGGTCAATCCCAATGACATTGACTACGACGAGGGCTCCACGCTGCTGCGCCGCGAGTCGAAGATGACCGAGCAGGTGTGTTCCATCCTGGAGAAGTACGCCATCCGCGAGGTTGAGGACCGCCCGCATAAGCTGTTCATCCATTTCCTGGAGTCCCCGGTGGAGGTGCTCGGTGAGGATGGCCGGGTTAGGGCCCTGCGCACGGAGCGCATGCGGCTGGACGGTAATGGTGGCATCGAAGGCACCGGCGAGTTCACTGATTGGGAGTGCGGCGCCGTTTATCGCGCTGTGGGTTACCGTTCGGATTCATTGCCGGAGGTGCCTTTTGACACTGAGGAGCACGTCATCCCGAATGAGGCTGGCCGCGTTCTCGACGATGGTGAGCACATTAAGGGTCTCTACACCACAGGCTGGATTAAGCGCGGCCCCGTCGGTTTGATCGGCAATACCAAGGGCGATGCGAACGAGACCGTTGATTGTTTGCTTGCCGACGTCGACGCCGACTTCGCCAACCAGCCCGACGCCCCTGGCGAGGATGACATCCTGGCCACCCTTGATGAGCGCGGGGTCCGCTACCTGACCTGGAATGATTGGTACACCTTGGACGCTCATGAGCGGGCCTTGGGTGAGGCTGAAGAGCGCGAACGCAAGAAGGTTGTGGAGTGGGATGAAATGGTCGCCCGCTCCCTCGGTGAGTAGAATTCGACCATGGCTTACCACGCGGATTCCCAGGACCTAGTCGAGAAAGAAGTCCTCACTTGGGAGGATTTCGGCACAGCGCAGCGCGAACTGGCGCAGAAAATTGTTGACGATGGCTACGAGCCGGAGATCATCATTGCGGTTGCCCGCGGCGGTCTCATCCCTGCTGGTGCTTTGTCCTACTCGATGGGTGTGAAGCTTTCCGACGCCATCAACGTCGAGTTCTACACCGACGTTCACGAAACCCTGCCCGACCCGGTCCTGCTGGAGCCGCTGCTCGACACCGATTCCCTCGACAGTCGCAAACTGCTCGTTGTCGACGATGTTGCCGACTCCGGCCGCACCTTGAAGCTGGTGCTCGACCTGCTGGCCAAGCACGGCGCCGAGGTGCGCTCGGCGGTGCTCTACGGCAAATCAGCCTCCGTGGTGGAGCCGGACTATGTGTGGAAACGCACCGACGAGTGGATTGTTTTCCCGTGGTCTGACGAACCGCCGGTTACGAAACAGTAATCGCGGCAGCTGCGGCCCGGGCTCGCTCCCGGGCCGTATCCACATCTTCAGCCGTGGCCACGGCCACGCCCATGCGGCGCTTCTCATGGGCCTCGGGCTTACCGAAAATACGCACGTCGGTCTCCGGTAGCGCCATCGCTTCGGTCAGGCCCCGGTACTGCGGGGCGCTACTTTCGCACCCTCCGTAAATCACTGCGGAGGCGCCCGGGGACGTCAGGGTCACATCAACCGGCAGCCCCAGGATCGCGCGGGCATGCAGATCAAATTCCGAGCACCGCTGGGTCGCCAAGGTAACCAAACCCGTGTCGTGCGGGCGGGGGCTGACCTCGCTGAACCACACATCATCACCGCGGACGAACAACTCCACGCCAAAAATGCCCCGCCCGCCCAATGCGCGAGTAATCCGGGCAGCCACTGAGCGCGCGGTGTCCAGGGCGACCTGGCTCATCGGCATCGGCTGCCACGACTCCACATAATCGCCATCTTGCTGGCGGTGCCCGATGGGCTCACAGAACCAGGTGGCTGGCTCGCCAGTAGCAGCGTCCATCGAACGCACGGTGAGCATGGTGATCTCGTAATCAAAGTCGATAAAGCCCTCGACGATGACCTTCGTCGCGGCGACCCGACCACCAGAGACGGCGTACTCCCAGGCCTGGTCGATATCGACGTCTTCCCGAATCACCGACTGCCCCTTGCCGGAAGAGCTCATCACCGGTTTCACCACACACGGCATGCCGACCTCATGCACCGCGGCCACGAACTCCTCGTGCGTCTCGGCAAACATATAAGGCGACGTCGGCAAGCCCAGCTCCTCTGCAGCCAGGCGCCGGATACCTTCCCGGTTCATGGTCAGCTGCACCGCCTTCGCGGCCGGGACGATATCAGCCAGGCCGGCGCTTTCGACGTCGGCAAGCGCGTCGGTCGCGAGCGCCTCAATCTCCGGCACGACGAACTGGGGTTTTACCTGCTCAATGAGTTCGCGCACCGCGGCGGGATCGGTCATATCGAGAGTGTGCGCGGCGTGGGCGACCTGGTGCGCCGGGGCATTGGCGTAACGGTCGGCGGCATGGACCTCCACGCCCAGGCGCTGGAAGGAGATCGCTACCTCTTTACCGAGCTCACCGGACCCCAGCAGTAGAACACGGGTCGCGCCGGGGGTCCCGGGAGTGCCGGTGGCGGTGGGCATGAACATCACATTCTCCTCATTGGTGGCTTGGAAACCATCATAAAGGCAGGAAACGGGGGAAAACCGCATTTGGCGGCCAGGCGGGCGGGTGCTCGGGCGGGATCGGCCTTCGCGCTGGGGCTGGGTTGGGGCTGGGTTGGGAGTGGGTTGGGCTCTTCGCTGGCTTCTTCTGGCAGATCCGTACCAATTGCGCAGATCCGTGCGAAATTCCGTACGGATCTGCGCAATTGGTACGGGTTTGGCCGTGGGAGGCCGCGGGAGGTCGCGGGAGGCCGCGGGGGCAGCCGCAAGGCCCCGCCCTGTCGACTATTTCCGATAGGCACCGCTTGAAATTCCATGCGCACACGCCGTTCGCAGACGAGTAATCGCTCATCCCTGTCAAGCAATAGGTCGAGGTAAACGGTATAATAACCGGGGCATTTCAGTAATACTGCGGAAGGAACCAGCGTTGGCTCATTTCAATCTGTATGAAGCACTCGGCCTAGATCGCGAGTACACCCCCGAAGCATTGCGCAACGCCCTCGACGAGTGGATTGAGCAATCCGACGATCCCACCTCGGAGCGCACGCAGAATCTTGCTGCCGCCCGCGACGTGCTGGGCGACCCCGAGCGCCGGGCGAAGTACGACTCCGTCTTAGATGACCCGACCGCTGCAGACTTGACGCCAAAGGACGTGCACGACCTCGCGGCGCTGCCGACGTCCAGCGCTGCTTCCACCGCCGGTTCGGCGCAGGGTGGAGCCCCGAAGCATGACAACGGGATGGAAGCCGGCAAGGAAAAACTGACTGAGATGGCTTCCACAGCGAAGATGTTCACCACCACTCAGGCTAAGGACGCTCAGCAGCGATTCCAGAAGAGCGATAAAAAAGCGATTGCGATTACCGCTGTTGCCACCGCGGTTGTCACATTACTTCTCGTCGGCGTGTTTTCAGCCCTGACGAGCATGGGCGATTCCGCAGATGAGGCCCGGGACCTGGCTAAAGAGTTCGTTAAGCTGAAGGACGAGGACGAGACTAAGGATTGGCTCAAGGAAAACACTCCTGCAGCCACCCGCCAGGACGTCATTAACGCTCTCGGTATTGGCGATAGTTTCGCCGGTGTGGATGCCTTCCTCGGTACTGACGAACCGCAAATCGGAGTAGTCAGCACGTGGAAAAAGGGCGAGCACTCGCTTTTCCCCTTCGGGGACGAAGATTACAGTTCCTTGAGTGGGACTCAGGCAATCTTCGCGGAGCAATTCTGGGAGAGCTCTGATGACCTATACGCCGTTTCTATCGAGGATGAGAATAATAACTTTGCCGGCATCCTCCTGATCGCCGTTGGAGATAACGGAGCAGAACTCCTAGATACGGCAGTTTGACCCTTCCTAAATACTTTCTGGAACGGCCTTCCACCTCCCGCAGGCACCGGCGACAATCCCGTCCAGCCCTTTCCAGCAGCACGAGGGCTCCGGGTGTCGCCGGTTTCTACTGCGGAAACTCGGTCCACAGTCTCAGGGCTTCTCTCTATCCGATGGGTAGATTTTTACGAAAAAATTTTCTAAAATATCCGCAACTTATCAATCGACGATGCTGAAGGAACGTATTTAGCTATGGCCCATTTCAACCTGTACGAAGTGCTCAATCTAGACCGGAACAAGTCCTCGGATGAGCTGCGTCAGACACTCGACGAGTGGATCCACAACGCCGGCGACCCCAACTCCGAGCAGGCACGCAACCTCACTGCAGCCCGCAACGTCCTCGGCGACTCCGACCGCCGCTCCAAGTACGACGCTGTGCTCGATGACCCCAATGCCAGCGACCTGACCGAAAAGGACGTCTTCGACCTCGCCAACCTGAACTCGTCCGCTGATAACTCCAATAACGCCGCTGAACAGGGCAAGGAGAAGTTCGAGCAGGGCAAGGAAAAGGCCACTGCCATGGCCGCCTCCGCTAAGGAATTCGCCAGCGAACAGGCCAAGCAGACCCAGGAGGTGTTCAAGAAGACCGACCGCAAGCCGATCATCATCACCGCAGTTGTCTCCGTGCTCGCCACCCTGCTGGTCGTGGGCCTGTTCTCGCTGCTAAGCAACCTGGGCGATACCGAAGAAAAGGCTGTGGATCTGGCCGAGGAGTTCACTGAGCTCCGCGATACCGATGACACCCAGGAGTGGGTCCAGGACAATGTGCCGGCCTCGATCCGGGAAGACATCCAGAACGACTTGAGCCTGAACAACAGGTTTGCCGGTGTCGATGCCTACTTCGGCGTCGATGACCCGGAGGTTGGCCTGGTCATGCCGATGCGCGTGGACGGCCACGAAGCCGGTACCTTCCCGGGCCTGCTCACCTACTTCAACGAGACCGGCATCGATGAAGACGACGATATCTACATCATCAATATCGATGGCGATGACGACGAGCCGGCTGGCGGCGTCACCATTGCGGTAGGCGACGACGGTGCTCGCCTGATTGCCGTCACCAACTAAGCACGCACCAGCTACAACACCCGGACTGCTCGCGCGAACTCTTCGCGCACAGCGTCCGGGTGTACTGCTGTGACAAGGTCGACGTCGAAGGCCCCACTGATGACACCACCCCGGTTTTCCGGGTCGGGGCTCAGCTGGACCCGCCTGGTGGGGGCGTCGACCCTCCCCGCGGCGATCATGGCGGCGAGAACGTCGTGAACTTGGGCGAGATAGCCCAGCCCCTGGCTGCGGTGGAATTCGAAGTAGAAACGCAGGGCGTCGGCAAGCGTCGTCGCCACTGCGGGTGGCAATTCCCACGAATCGATATCGGCTGGGGTGATGGTGACCTGTTCGGTCACGGCGAGGCTACACAGCGTCGGCGTTAACCGTAGGCCGGCGGCAATAGCACCAGGATCGACCCAGAAATTCCATTCCGCATGCGCGGTGGTGTTGCCGGGGTAATCGACCGCACCACCCATGATCGTGGTGGTGTCGAAGGCGTCGGCTAGGTCTGGGTAGGCGGCGACATTCGTTAACGGGCCGGTGACCAGCAGATCGCAATGCCCGTCGGCAAGCACTGTGCGCCACAAATCAGCAGCGGCTGGGTCTGGGTCTGGGTCAGCGGCGGCAGTTGGCACCCGGGCGTACCCGAGGCCCTGTGGACCATGTGTCTCCGGGGTCGTGGTGAGCGCTATATCCGCAGGCCCCGGCTTTCCGACGGCAACAGGGATGGCGCTTTGCCCGCACAGATCCAACAGATAACGCGAATTAGTTGCGGCCTGGGCGGCGGTGGTGTTGCCGGCACTCGTAGTCACCCCAGCGAGTTCAATATCCCCGGCGTGGTGCAATGCGGCTAGGTAGACCAACGCCAATGCGTCATCAATGCCGGTATCTACATCAGCGAGAATGCGCTTCATCGGTGATGCGGCGGATGGTCGTAGAGGGCGTGTTCCGCATTGTGCAAAATATTCGTGACCAGCGCTGCGATATGCGCATCTGGCTGCGAATAGTAAATGGTGGTGCCCTGGCGGCGGGTAACAACAAGATTGCCGGCACGCAGCTTCGCTAGGTGCTGAGAAACAGTAGCTACCGGGCGGTCAAGCACAGATGCGATACTCCCGACGGACATTTCCCGGTCAGTAAGCATCGCAAGGATAGATAGCCGAGTGCGGTCAGCGAGCAGGCGCAATACACCCACCGCGTAGTCAAGGTCCGATTCAGGAGGCGGAGTGGGCAAGTCCGTAGGGCTAGCACTCGTGATATCGGCCGGTTGGTTCATATTGGTCATTATTGCCATTAAACGACGTTTAGTGTGATATTTCCAAGACTTCTTATCCGCCGCGGCCGTTTAACAGGAGTTTCCCTTAACCCTTCGACTTACCCCCGCCCATAACAAGGCCCAACACACCAACCCGAATACCTCACTACACACTTAAAAACTAATGTTGCGAAAAGCCGACCTTATTGCCCGCCAGCCGGTAGCGCACTGCGCCACAAAATAGCCGCAACAATACCGCCGACGCCCGCCAGAACTGCCATGACAACAGCGGCGAGGCTCATCGAATACGTACCCAACCAACCAACAAGCGGGTACGTGACTAACCAGCATGCGTGCGATAACGAGAACTGGGCGGCGAAGACCGCAGGCAGGTCAGCACTGGGCACATGCCTGCGCAAAATGCGGCCCACCGGGGTTTCCGCAGCCGCCCAGCCCAATCCGACAAGGGCCCACAACACCGCGATCATGGTGACCGCAATAGCCACGGAGGACACCAGAAGCGTCGGCACGATAGCGGCTACTGCCACGGTGACGCAGGCTGCACCACATAACATCACGGGCATATCTGGCACCTTCCGCAGCAATGGCGGCAGTGCGAAAGCAGCAGCGATAGAGCCAAGACCGGCAGCGGCGAGCAGCCAGGCGACCGCTTCCTCCCCCAGTCCCAGCCGTGACTGGGCAATGACCACGGTCTGCACAATGACGAATGCGCCGCCGGCGGCCGGGGCCATATTCAGCGCCAGGATTGGCCGCAGCTTGGGGTGGGTGAGCATCATGGTCGTGCCGGCACGCACTCGGCGGGGGAAGCTCAGCTGGTCGGTGTCGGTTTCCTGGTTGGTGGGATTGCGCTGTGGGATTGCGCATGAAAACACCAGGAGGGCCGAGCCGGCAAAACCCATTGCGGTGCCGTCGAAAAGGGCGGTTGCTGGGATGAATAGCAGCAGAAGTGCCGCGACCATTGGTGAGGCGATGGATTCGACGTCGTGGGCCAGCCGGGATAGCGATAATGCGCCGGTGTAGGCGTCCTCGTCGGTAAGCACATCGGGGACGACGGATTGGAATAGTGGTGTGAATGTTGCAGATGAGGCCTGCAGCAAGAATATGAGCGGGTAGATCTGCCACGTTTCGGTGACAAGCGGCAGACAGGCCGCGATCACCATGCGGGTGAGGTCGGCGGCGATCAGCACCTTTTTGCGTGGAATGCGGTGCACAAGCGCTTCCATGACTGGTGCGATGGTGACGTAGGCGACCATCTTGACCGCTAATGCAGTGCCTAGGACCTGGGCGGCGCGGTCGCCGGCCAGGTTATAGGCCATAAGCCCCAGGGCGACTGTGGCCAGGCCGGAGCCGAGTAGCGCGACTACCTGGGCCAGGTAGAGGCGTCGGTATATCGGGTGCGCGAGGGCGTCGAGCATCGGCGAACCTTTGAGTAGTGCGGATAGCGGAGACCCCAGTATCCACCCTATTTTTACAGTTACGCAAGTAATGGATTACTGGGGTTATCGCACAACACTGCCCGTCACGCACGCACCCGACGTCACAGTATTAGGCGCACACGTCGTTAATGACGATCGTCTGGTCACGCCCCGGGCCCACACCCACATACGAAATGCGGCACGCAGACAGCTCCTCAAGACGATTGAGGTAATCCTGCGCCTTTTCGGGCAGCTCATCGAAGGTGCGGCACCCGGTGATGTCCTCTTCCCAGGCCGGCATGGTTTCGTAAATCGGCACCGCGTGGTGGAACTCGGACTGCGTCAGCGGCATCTCATCATGGCGCACACCATCGACGTCATAGGCGACACAGATCGGAATCTCACCGATACCGGTGAGCACATCCAGCTTGGTGATGAACAGGTCAGTAAAACCGTTCACCCGGCTGGCGTAGCGGGCCAGCACCGAGTCATACCAGCCACAACGACGCTTACGTCCGGTATTCACACCGACCTCACCGCCGGTGGTCTGCAGGTACTCGCCCCACTTATCGTGCAACTCAGTCGGGAACGGGCCAGCACCGACGCGGGTGGTGTAGGCCTTCACAATGCCCAGCGAGGAGGTAATCCGGGTGGGGCCGATACCCGAGCCCACGCAGGCGCCGCCGGTGGTCGGGTTCGACGAGGTGACGAAAGGGTAGGTGCCGTGGTCCACATCGAGCATCGTGGCCTGGCCGCCCTCCATGAGGACGTGTTTGCCGTCGTCAAGCGCTTGATTAAGCACCGTGGCGGAGTCGATAATCATCGGTTCCAGGCGATCCCGGAAGCTCATGAAGTAATCGAAGACCTGTTCCGGGTCGATGGCTCGACGGTTATATAGCTTCACCAGAATCTGGTTCTTCTGGTTCAGCGCGCCTTCAATCTTCTGCCGCAGGATGGACTCATCGAGCAGGTCCTGGGCACGAATACCGACGCGGGAGACTTTATCGGCGTAGGTGGGGCCAATACCGCGGCCGGTAGTGCCGATGGCGCGCTTGCCGAGGAAGCGTTCGGCGACACGGTCCAGGGTCTGGTGGTACGGCGCAACAAGGTGGGCATTAGCTGAGACGCGCAGGCGGGAAGCATCAGCGCCACGGGCTTCAAGGCCGTCGATCTCCTGGAACAGGGCCTCGAGGTTAATCACCACGCCATTGCCCAGCACCGGGGTGGCGTTTTCGGATAGCACGCCTGCTGGCAGTAGCTTCAGTTCATACTTTTCGCCGCCGACGACCACAGTGTGACCGGCGTTATTACCGCCGTTTGGCTTGACGACGTAATCCACGCGGCCGCCGAGAATATCGGTGGCTTTGCCTTTTCCTTCGTCGCCCCACTGGGCACCGACAATGATAATTGCGGCCATACGGTCCGCCCTCCTGGGTGTTGCGGTATGCCCCGACATGGCTTTTCTGCCGGGATGCCGCGTTAAAGTTTAGACCCATGCGGATACATGTGGTGCGGTGTGGGGATGCCAAGGTCGCCGAGATTCCTCGGGGAGCGCATCTGCACGAGGTTTCAGCGCGGCCCGGGCGTGGTGAACTGGGCTTTATTGCAGATGTCGCTGCGGAGGTCTTGCCTCGCGATACAGCGCCTACTCCGGCTGATATCGGCAAGTCCAATAAGGTCGACCCGCTCGGTGCGCCCCAGTTGGCGCCGCAGCAACCCGAGGAGCCATTGCGTCTTATTGTGTGCGGTGCCGACGCTGGTCTCGCCGCGGTGGCGACCCACCTGATGCGCAAGAATCTTGGTTGGGTGGAGCTTGCGTATTGCCCTGGTCAGGCGACTCCTGCCACTCGTAATTGGGATCTGGGTGAGGGGCTCGATATGGCTGCCGCGGTGAGCTTGCCGGTGCGCCCGGTGCCGCTGATTCGCGATGACACTGGCGCCGCCATCGTCGGCTTCGCTTTATTAACTGAGCCCGGCATTGCTGGCACGTCCTCGCGTGGTGGTTTTAGCGGTGAGGTGTGGGTTGATGAGCACATGTTGTTCTCGGGCACGTCACATGGGGTGCAGGTGCGGCCTACTCCTAGTGCGCCGGGGCTGGTGGCGGCGGAGGTCCCACCCCCGGATGATGTTCCTTCCGATTCTGGTTGGTGGGCGCGGCTGCGTGGGCGCGGTTCAGATCCGAATCTGGGGCTTACCGACGTGCATGGCCGGCGTCGGGCGATGCATGCCCCCATGACGGGTCGGGCGGTGCAGGCCGGAGGGCCGGGCTTCCGTTATGTCCGGGATGGCATTGAGACGCGCAAGCCTCGTGACAAGGTCACGTTGTATCGCCATCTGCGGGATCTGCAGTTGGTTCGGTAGGCGCTTGTTCTCGGTCACCTTATTGCGGTGCTAACAGGGCGGCGGAACATGAAGTTCTGCTAGCCTATTTGTGTATTACGTTGCACCGAACATCGGAGGCCTTGAATGTCAGAAAACCCTGTCACCAGTAATGACGTCGCCAGCACTTTGTCTGCTGCCGGCGTCGACAATCCGCATATCGTGGAGTTTGTCACCGACTGGGCCGAGGTGCTGCAGCCGTCGGCTATCGAAGTGATCAGCGCCGCAGATGACCAGCGCATCATCGACGCCTGCCTGGCTGATGGAGAAATCCTGCCTGCCGGTGAAGGCCGCTACTACTCGCGCAGCTACTTCAAGGACACCGCCCGCACTGAGGAACGCACCGTCGTCGCCACTCATGACCCGGCCGATAAGGGCGTGTACAACAACTGGCGCGATGCCGACGAGGTCACCAAGACCCAGCGTGAACGCATGGCCGGCGCCTACCAGGGCAAGACCATGTACGTGGTGCCCTACCTGATGTCCCCGAAGGACTCCCCCTTCGCCAAGTGGGCCGCCGGTGTGGAGCTCACCGATAACCGCACCGTGTGCCTGCACATGATCCGCATGGCCCGCGTTGGCATTGAGTACCTGTCTGACCTCGACGACCCGGCGCACTTCGTGCATGCCGTGCACGTCACCGGCGACCTGCCGAACCTGGGCCAGGGCACCCCGAACGACGAGCGCCTCTTCGCCACCGTCGCTGATGACCGCGCCATCTTGCACTACGGCTCCTCCTACGGCGGCAATGCGCTGCTGGGCAAGATTGCCCACGGCCTGCGCCAGGCGGCCTACGACGGCTGGGCTTCCGGCGAGTTCCTTGCTGAGCAGTTCATGCTGATCGGCATCAAGAACAAGAAGACCGGTGAGCGCCGCTACGTCTGCGGTGGTTTCCCCTCGGCTTCCGGTAAGACCAACCTCGCCATGATGCTGCCGCCGAATGGTCTCGGCGACGACTACGAGGTCTTCTTCTACGGCGATGACATCGTGTGGCTGCGGGTTGGCGAAGACGGCAAGCTCTACGGCATGAACCCGGAGTACGGCGCCTTCGGCGTCGCCCCGAACACCAACAAGAACACCAACCCGACCGCTATTGATTCCATCGATACCGGCACCGGCACCCTGTTCACCAACGTTGCGTACAACGAGAAGACCCACGACGTGTGGTGGGAAGGCCTGACCCCGGACTTCCCCGAGGATGTTGACGGCTGGCTGGACTGGAAGGGCGAGAAGATCGCTGACCGCCCGGCTGAGCGTCAGAAGTCCGAGGAAAAGGGCGATGAGTGGGCCCACCCGAACTCACGCTTCACCACCACCCTGGCCAATGTCCCCAACGTGGCCGACGACTACGAGGCCCCTGCCGGTGTGCCCATCGACGCCATCATCTTCGGTGGCCGCGTCCGCGACCGTGAGCCGCTGATTCGTGCCTTCCGCGACTCCGCTGAGGGCGTCTACGACGGCCTGACTCTGGGCGCTGAGGCAACTGCCGCGGCAGAAGGTGTTGCCGGCCAGCTGCGCTACGACCCGATGTCCATGCGCCCGTTCATGTCCTACCCCGAGGGCCGCTACGCCGAGCACTGGCTGAAGATCCTCGACGAGGTCAAGGAAAAGGGCGGCGAGGAGGCTATGCCGGTCTTCGCGCACGTCAACTGGTTCCAGCGTGGCGAGGACAAGCGCTACCTGTGGCCCGGCTACCGCGATAACCTGCGCGCCCTGCTGTGGATGCTCGACTTCAAGGACGGCAAGGTCACCGGTACGCAAACCCCGGTCGGCGCCATCCCGAAGGTCGATGAACTCAACCTCGACGGCTTCACCGGCGATATGGATGACCTCAACACCATCCTCGATATCGACCATGACCAGTGGCTGGCCGAGATGGAATCCCGCCGTGAACACCTGTCTCACTTCGACAACCTGCCGCAGGCCATCTGGGACGCCCACAACCGCATCCTGAAGGACATCGAAGCAGAAAAGTAGGCCTGCTGCCTGACGTTTCTCCTGCATAACGGCGCCGTCTCCCCCTTCTCCGGGGAGGCGGCGCCGGTGCGTTCGGACATGTTAAGTCGTTAACACGTCCCGGCTGACATGTTAAAAAGTGACACGTTTTTTAACATGTCCCCTGTGGCTTGTTAAAGTTTCACCATGTGGCCCGGACCTAATTCCCCGTACCAATCTCTACCTCCCCTCCCGCCGGCAGGCTGCTACGAAACCGCAGGTGTATTCAAAGCAACCATTGCTGCTACCCGCGCACTCGCTTTTCTCGACGGCGCCTGCGGCAGACTTCCTGATGCGACGGTTTTGACCAACCTCATCCCCCTGCTCGAAGCGAAGTCGTCTAGTGAAATCGAAAATATTGTTACCACCAACGACGAACTCTTCCGAGCAGCGCACAGCATTGAGGAATACCAGTCTCCTCAGGTGAAAGAGGCGCTCCGTTACCGCACGGCGTTAAAGGTTGGCTGGGATGAGATGAGCCGTCGCCCAATCACTGCCCGCACCGCACAGAGCGTGTGCACAACGATCTTAGGTAGAACTGCGCTCATTCGTAACCACCCGGGCACGTACATCGGCAAACCCGCGAGCCAAGAAAAGGTTTACACCCCACCAGAAGGCCTTGAAGTTATTCAGGACCACCTCCAGAAGTGGGAAACCTGGGTCAACACGCAGCAAGAATGCGATCCCTTAGTTGCGATGGCGCTGGCGCATTATCAGTTCGAGGCCATCCACCCGTTTTTCGATGGAAACGGGCGTACGGGCCGCATCTTGAACATGCTCATCCTTAAACAAGCTGGGCTTCTTAAAGAGCCAATCCTGTATCTATCCGGGTACATTCTGCGCCACAAGGATGAGTACTACCGCCGACTAGCCGCAGTTACTGAGTCGCAACAGTGGGAGGAGTGGATCATCTTCATTCTTAATGCTGTCACTGACACAGCCGAGCGCACGATTGCGCTCGTCGAAGCCAGTGAGGAAGCTCAGCGGACCCTAGAAGCCGATATCCAGCAGAGCAACCGACGAATTAAAGCTGCGGAAATCGCTAAACTCTTATCAACTCAGCCTTACTTGCGAATCGAGAACGTGGTCGATGCCCAGATCGCTACACGACAGACGGCGTCGAAGTGGCTCAACGAAATCGCAGATATCGGCCTTATCACCCGACTCAAAACGGGCCGCAGCTATGTTTTCGTCAACCATCGTTGGGTAGACCAGCTTTTCTCGTACTCGCCCACTGAGTAAAACCCGCCGCAGCAACCGTTAGGGCTTTTTCTTGCGATTGATAGGACTCCCCCAGACCTCTGGGGGCATAGCGGGCTGTTCCACCGTCGGCGGCAGCATTGCCACAGCCGACAGCCGCGACATTCCACACACCTGCAATAAGTCGACCACGATCGACCGGCACTGACCGAAGATCATGATCTCTGAGAGAGTCGCTCCGGAGATATTTTCCATCCCCATCGTGGCGGCAAGCATCTTCAGCCGTCGGATCGTTTCCTCCGGGGTAACGCTGTCGAGCATCTGGAGGGAGTCGACCGGCTCCGGCGCGCCATAGGCGGGCGCGGCGGGTAACTCCGCCACATCGTCGACGATATGGCGCACCATATAGGCGCACTCAGCGGCGCCGGCAAGCATCTCGATAATCTCCGGGCGCACGTGCACACGGTCCTCGGTGACAGTGATCGCCCGGCGCGCCAGCACACGAGTATTGCGGATTCCGTTATCGACCGGATTGACCACACGTCGCAGGCTCCGCAGCGCCGCTCGTCTGCCCCACCACACCGGTGAGACTTTCGCCAGCTCATTGCCGTCGGCCACCACCTGCGACATGTGCGTAATCGTGCCCTGGGAGGCACGCGCGACCTGCAGTGCGGTGCGAATGCGGTCCGCGTCGTCATTTTCCAGGCCACGCGCAACGTCGTACAAAATTGCGCCCATCAGGTCGATGACCCGAGCGATGGAGCGTTTCGATTCTGCAACCGGGTTTCGGGGGATGATCGACATCACCGCAATACCGACCAGGCCGCCGACCAGGGCGTCAATCATTCGTTGATAGGACGTCGCCGACCCAGGCGGGATAATTGTGGCAATCAGCACAGCAGAACTGGCTGCCTGGTTAACCACCAGTGGGCCACGGTTGACGAACACTCCCACGGTCATCGCCACCAGCACACCGACGGTGAGCTGCCAGGTGCCGGGGCCGAGCCAACCAATGATGAAATCGCCGATGCCCACACCAAGCGTGGCGCCGATGACCAGCTCCACGGAGAACCGGATTCGCGGCCCGTACATCATGACGTTCATGCTGATGAACGCCGCCATAGGCGCGAAGAATGGGTTGAGATGGCCCAGGACGTCCTTGGCGACGAAATAGGCCAGGCCGGCGGCGAGCGAGGCCTGCACAATAAGCAGCCACCGGGACCGGACTTCCTGGATGCCATGCAGAAACCGGGTGCGGGGCCGGGCGCGGCGACGCAGCGCCGCAGAGGCCCGGGACGCGGGGTGCGTCAGGCTGCTGGCGTAGTCCGTGGCGGGGCGGTGATGTTCAGGCATGGGCGAGGCAGCTACTAAATTCCGGTTTCGCCTACGGCGGACTGGTCACAGTCCTGCAGCAGTGCCAGGCACCGGTCGTATTCGGCGGTCTCGCCGATTTCGCGGGCGGCGCGCCCCAGCAGGGCGATAGAGCGCAGAACACCACGGTTGGGCCCATGCGACCACGGCACCGGGCCGAAGCCCTTCCAGCCATTCGCACGTAACTGGTCTAGGCCACGGTGGTAGCCGGTGCGGGCGTAGGCATAAGCCTCAATCGGCCGGCCGGCATCGAGTGCGGCCTCGGAAAGGTCCGCCCAGGATTCCGAGTGCAGCGGGTTGGAGCGGATGCGCTCGGCGGGAGTGGTGCCGGAGACCTCAAGCGCGGGTAGGTGCACCGGCTTCGGAGCCAACATGTCCTTCATTTCCATGGCCCCATTATGCAGCGACCCCACCTGCCGGGAAGGCAGATGGGGTCGCTGTGTTCTGACCTGGTGCGCTATGCAGCGCTGTGGTCGTTACTACTTGGAGACGCTGGTGCCGATGGAGTGCAGGTCACGGCAGGCTTCGACAACGCGCTCGGACATGCCCTGCTCGGCCTTCTTCAGGTAGGAGCGGGGGTCGTAGACCTTCTTGTTGCCGACCTCGCCGTCGACCTTCAGCACGCCGTTGTAGTTCTCGAACATGTGGGACACGATCGGGCGGGTGAAGGCGTACTGGGTGTCGGTGTCAACGTTCATCTTGATGACGCCGTAGCGCAGGGCCTCCTCGATCTTCTCCTTCTCGGAGCCGGAACCACCGTGGAAGACGAAGTCGAAGGGCTGGGAGCCGTCGCTGAGGCCCAGCTTTTCCGTGGCGGTCTTCTGGCCCATATCGAGGACCTCCGGGCGCAGCTTCACGTTGCCGGGCTTGTAGACACCGTGGACATTGCCGAAGGTAGCGGCCAGCAGGTAACGGCCGTTTTCGCCCACACCGAGGGCGTCGACGGTCTTCTCGAAGTCCTCAGCGGTGGTGTACAGGTTCGCCCCGGCCTTGGCCTCAACCCCGTCTTCTTCGCCACCGACGACGCCGATTTCGACCTCGAGGATGATGTTGGCGGCCTTAGCCTTAGCCAGCAGTTCCTGGGCGATCTCAAGGTTCTCGTCGATCTGGATGGCCGAGCCGTCCCACATGTGGGACTGGAACAGCGGCAGCTCGCCGCGGTCGACGCGCTCCTGGGAGATAGCAATCAGGGGGCGGACGTACTCGTCGAGAACTTCCTTCTGGCAGTGGTCGGTGTGCAGCGCAACGTTGATGCCGTAGTGCTTGGCGGCCTCATGTGCGAATGCGGCCAGTGCGGAGGCACCTGCGACCATATTCTTCACCCCCAGGCCGGAACCGAAGGTGGAGCCGCCCGTGGAGAACTGGATGATGCCGTCGGACTCGGCCTCAGCGAAGCCCTTCAGCGCAGCGTTGATGGTTTCCGACGAGGTGCAGTTAATGGCCGGGTAGGCGAAGCCGCCCTTCTTGGCCTTGTCCAGCATCTCGTTATAGACCTCGGGAGTGGCGATGGGCATGGACAAACCTCCGTAATCATGTGGCGCGGGCGCGGTGGCGCCCCTTCTGGTGTCGATTATGCCTGCGTTTTCCAGTATTGGCAGCCATGTGCGTTAAGCATGCCGACGCCGCTTCCCGCTACCCCCATCCGACGGCCCGGTGCCGGGTTCGACCCAGGCCCGGCAACAGCGGTTAAACAGTGTCGTCTTCGACCTGATGAGCAGCGACAGCCGCGGCTGCCTCCATCAACATCCAGCCTGATAGTTGCACTGACAGATCGCGTTCGCGTACCGACGATCCGCGCGTGGTGCCACCAACATTGGCCGACACCAGCCCGCCGCTTTGCGGGAAGGTCGCGTCATCGGTCCAGTCTGCTGGGAATAGCGGCAGCCCATCGACTTCCAACCGGCGCTGCCATGCCGACTCGGCGGTTGAGAGCACTATGCGGCGGCAGATCCGTCGGGTTGCCCGCGACATGCGGTCATCGTCGGGAAGTTCTATCGCGGCCTGCGCAAGATAGCGGATCAGGATGCCGTTGAATAGCCCGCCGTCGCCGCCACCGCCGCCCTTGATGACGTTATTCGCGGTGGCCTGGTGCATCACCACAGCGTGCACCAGGTTGTACACCCGCGTGAGGTAGCGGGTAGCGCGGTCCCGGTCCCCGCGTTCGCGCAGTCCTTTCGCGATCTCCAGGCACGCGCCGATCATGACGCCCTGGTTGTAGGTATAGACATTGCGCTGAATGTCCTGGTCGCCAACGACGAGGCGCACCCCGTCCATCACCAGGCCATTTTCATTAATGAGATTGTCGAAAACCCAGTCCACCAGGCTGCGGGCTTCGTCGATACGACCATGCCGGGCAAAAGCGATCGCCGCCGGGCCGTTCGCTGGGACGTTGAAGAACAGGTCTCCGACGCGCCAGGGCAGCACGCCCATATCCGGGTCAATACCGTCACTGAGTGAGCTCAACAGTGCGGTGGCCCGCCGACGGGGGCTGCCTCGGCCAAGCTCACGGTCAGCGCGGCACAGTGCGAGCTGCAGCCAGGCCCGGTCATCGTAGTAGCGATTGGCGGTGAACTGCTGCAGATTGCGGATGCGCATACCCCGGATGGTGTCCTGCACTGCGCGGGCTTTAGCTTTCGACGGCAGCCGCAGGTAGGCGTCGATAAGGCAGTCGAGGTAGTGGGCCTGCCACCAGTAATGCCAGCTGAAGAAGAGTTTGTGCTGGGTGGGGGCGGGCCAGGAGACCACGGCGAGGTTGGTGCGCGGGATGGACCACAGGGTGGATGCGTGGCGCTCGCGGATGCCTTGTTCGGCCATATCTGCGCGATATGCCCAGTTCTCAGCGCCCGCGCGTGTCGGATCATTCAACGCTGCCATGCCGTCAGTGCCTTCCACCCCGCCGCAGAAGTAGGTATCCCCATCTGTTTGTTGACAGCATACCGCCCGTAACGCCATTCACTACCAACGGCGCTAATGACCTACCACGCACTGCCCAGATCCGCATGTTCACGCACCCACGCATGCATCGCGATACCAGCGGCAACACCAGCATTAATGGACCGCGTCGAACCGAATTGGGCAATCGAAACCGTCGCCGCCGCCTGCTCCCGGGCCGTTTCGGTCACACCCGGGCCTTCTTGGCCAAACAGCAGCAAACAATTCCGCGGCAGACTGGTCGTTTCCAGCGGAACTGAGCCTGGCACATTATCCACTGCAATCACCGTCAGGTCGTGCTCGCGCGCCCAGGCCATCACCTCATCCACAGTGTTGTGGTGATAAAGGTGCTGGTAGCGGTCGGTGACCATGGCGCCACGTCGATTCCACCGCCGCTTACCGACGATATGTACCGCCGCCGCAGCGAAGGCATTAGCAGTGCGCACCACCGTGCCGATATTGGCGTCATTCTCGAAATTCTCGATCGCCACATGCAGCGGGTGCCGACGGGTATCGATATCGGCAACAATCGCCTCCCGGGTCCAATACCGGTACGCATCGACAACATTGCGGCGGTCGCCGTCGGCAAGCAACTCCTGGTCATAGCGCTCGTCGGTGGGCACGGGCACCCCGGGGAACTCCTGCTCCCAGGGGCCCATCCCGATCCGGGCTTCATGCCATTCGGTGGGGCCGCGGCCTGGCTCGGGTTTAGTCACGGTTGGCTTCAGTAGCGCAGAGACCGTCGATAAGCAGCATCTGGGCCAAGGCGTAGGTGTCCATCACACCGCCGTCGAGGATATGCCCGGCGCGGGTGTCCTCACCGATAGCGGCACGCAGCATCAGCAGGGCATCAGAAAGCATGAACATATTGCCGCCGAGCCCAATGGCGTAGCGGGGGTCTGCCGAATCGCGTTCCGGGGCGGGCAGCCCTTCCAGCAGGCGCCCGTCATCGCCAAGTGCCGACGTGGCACCCAGGATGGCGCCGTAGCCCAGCGAGGCCGGCAAAAATCGTGGTGTCGAGGCCGCGCAGGCAATAGCCGCACCAGCCCAGGCCACTGCCCGCGCCCCCGTGCGCACCTGGTCATGGCGGGCCCCGGCGCGGTGCAGCAACCACTGGTAGATGAGGTGATTACCCGCAAACGGCACCGCACCCGCATTGAGGTTTGGCTTCTGCGGCATCAGCACCAGATCCCCCAACCAGCCCAGGCCGGCGGCAGATACCAGGGCGGCCGTACCGACGTCACCGATCTCCTTGCGGTGGCGCACCACACCAACAGCTAACAGCGGCATCAACGCAGTCTTGGAGATTTTGCGTGGCTTCTCCCAGCCAGCAACGGAGCTGATCACATTCACTGACCATGCGCCCAGGTAGGCAGCACGTTCTGGTTCCTTAGTGGCGCGTCGCAGGGAGGTCAATGCCGCAGTGGCGGCGTCATCAAGACGACGGGCCACGAGATCAGTGAACTGCTGGCGGGAGGTAGACATGGAAAGCTCCTTGGATGGCGGGTGTTTAGTTGTCCAGGCCGAGGTCGGCCAGGCCCAGCAGACTGCGGTATTCCAGCCCTTCAGCGCGGATCGCGTCGGCGGCGCCGGTGGCGCGATCCACCACGGTGGCCACACCAACAACCTCAGCGCCAGCTTCGCGCAGAGCAGCAACTGCCGTCAACGGGGAATTTCCGGTCGTGGTGGTGTCTTCGACCACCAGCACCCGGGCGCCCTCCACATTGGCGCCTTCGATACGGCGCTGCATGCCGTGGCGTTTGGCTTCCTTGCGCACCACAAAAGCATCGATGGGGCGGCCGTCGGCATGCATGATCGAGGTTGCCACCGGGTCCGCCCCCAGGGTCAGCCCACCCACTGCGGCGTAGTCCCAATCCTCGGTGAGCTGGCGCAGTAGCTTGCCGATGAGTCGGGAGGCTTCGTGCTGCAGCGTGGCGCGGCGCAGGTCGACGTAGTAATCGGCCTCTTTGCCGGAGGACAGGGTGACCCGGCCGTGCACAACGGCGAGCTCCTTGACGAGTTCGGCCAGGCGGGCGCGATCAGACATAACGGTCTCCTTGGGGGCAGGTATTGGTGCAGGGTTAACGCGAGTCGGTGTCGGTGTTGTCGGATTCGACGATATCGACGTCGATAATGTCGGAGTCCTCCGGCTCGGGCGCGGGCTCAGGCTCAGCATCCGGCGCAGGCTCGGGCTCGGACTCGGGCGCAGGCTCGGGCTCAGACGAGGCCGGGGTGGCGAAAAGATCCGACGGGGCATCGGTGGGGCGCACCACCCGTCCCCGGTGCGGTGTCGCCCGAGTGTGTTCCGGGTCCTCCCCCAAGGCCGGTAAGTCATTATCGTCCTCACCGAGATCCCGGAACTCCCCTTCCCCCATCCGGGTAGCTACCGAGCGGGTCGGCATCTCCACCGGCTCCGGGGTGGGTTGCGGGTCCGGCCGCCATACCGGGTCCTCATCCTCATGATGGGGTTCTGCGGCAGGGGCGTCTGGCACACCGACGAGATAACCGCCGGTGTTTTCATCATGCTCAGCCGGCTGCGGGCGGGTCGGGCCCCACACGGTGGGGTCAAGCTCGCCGAGGCTATCGGTGGCTGGCGGCAGTCGCCGGGCGATATCGGCAAAATCTGCCAGCGGCGCGAACGTGGCATTCCAGTGCTCCGGCCCGGTGGCCGCGGACATCATTGCCAGCGCCCATTCCCCTTCTGCCCACATGGCATCAACAAAACCGGGGATGCTGCGCAGCACCTCATGGGCACGGTCGTCGAAAATGCGGTGGATGAGTTCCGGCTCGCTGGCGGAAACCAATACATCGTCTTCCAGGCCTACCTCTGGCAGGTCGGAACCACCGTCGCGGGAGAACTCCAGCACCTCAGCGGAACCCACTGAGCGCCGCAGCGCAATCACCGTGACCTCGTCAATATCGGCGACGTGCATTTCCCGCCCGTGGGCGAAACCGCTGACCACATCGCGGACTTCACCGTCGGGAACGCGCTGCCACATCGACGCGACACCCTTATCGGTCTTGGAGTACGCGGCTTTGCGTTTATCCGCCCACTTACGGCGGGCTTTCCGACGGCGACGCCGGCTAGCGACCGCGCCGATACCGCCGCGCAGACGCGACTGGCTGGCATGGGCATCGGTGTCGGTCTCTAGCGGGCGCTGCTCCGGGCTGGGCGGCACCGGGACCGGTTCGGCCTCGACAGGTTCGGGGTCAACTGGTTCAGCCTCGACCGGTTCTGGATCGTCGTATTCTTCCTGCTCCGGCGCCTGCGGCTGTGGCTGTGGCTGCCCCGGATCGTCGGAATGCAACCACTCGTCGAAACCGTTTGGCATGTCGCCTTGTGGAGTACGCCGGATTCTGGCCGGCACGATCAGCGGCTTGGCTTCATCACTGGGCTCGGTGTCTTGCTCGGCATCCGGCTCCGGCGCGGGCTCAGGCTCGGGCTCCGGCGCGGGTTCAGCTTCGGGCTGGACCTTCGGCTCGGCGCGCAGCTCCCGTACCGGATCCATCGCAGGCGACTGTTCCCGATCGCCCGATGAGCTCCGGCGTCGGGAATCCACATACAGCAGCGCGGCCGCAGCAACGAAGAGAAGGACGGCGGCGGCAAACAGGATAGTTTCCATCCCTGCCGATTCTAATGGCCAAAGCAAAGCGACCGAGTTCACCGCGCCCACCACGGCGTGGGGATAAGCCGCCGATTAGCTATGAATGATCGGGTTGCCCTGGCCACCTGACCACTGCGACCACCCACCGACATACATCGACGCACCAAAAATCTCGGCCTCATGCATCGCCTGAATAAACAGTGCCGAATGCACACCCGAACCCGAATACACCGCAACATCAGTGCCGACGGTGACGCCAACGTCGGCAAGCCGCTGCCGGATTTCCTGCTTAGGTATAAAACCGCCCTCCGGCTTAACGAACTCCTCAGCCGGGATATTCACCGCGCCCGGAATATGGCCAGCCTGAAGATCGAGCCGCTCCCGAGAACCAGAAAAACGCACCTGCTGCCGGGAATCGATCAGCACCCCATGCGCCGGCCAACTCCGCACCTGATCAATATCCACCGTCGGCATACTGCCCGGGCGAATCACAAGATCGCCGCGATGCGGCAGGTTGCCTGGGCCACCAGCAGTCTGAAAACCAGCATCCTCCCAAGCCCGCATACCACCATCGAGGGTGCGCACCCCCGAAATACCCGCCCACGTCAGCAACCACCAGGCCCGGGCGGCAAATTGGCCATCACCATCGTCGTACACCACCACAGGTTGGCCCTCCTGCAGCCCCCAGCGGCGCACCGCCCGACGAATCTGATCCACCTCCGGCAAGGGATTGCGGCCCTCCTGCCGGTCAGGGATACCGGCCAGGTCAAAGACCGGATCGCAGTACAGCGCCAACGGGATATGCGCCATTGCGTAATTGCTATAAGGACGGCCAAAACGCGTCCACCGGGCGTCGATAATCGCCGCCTTGGTTCCGGAACGGATCAGGTCGCGCAGTTCCCGGGGCGTCAAGCACGTGCTCATAACAAGAAGCTTAGGTTCATTGCGCCAAATCGGCAGGGCGCTGAAAACCTGGACAGAGCAACCCCGCTGGACCCCCACACCTGCTGTGTGCAGGATCTCTGTCCTGTTTTAAGCTTTCCTGTTTTTGGATATGGATATATCCTTCCGAGCATGACCACTAAGTACAACGCATTCATCACCGGTTCGGGCGCAGGCATCGGCCGCGCCACCGCCGAAAAGCTTCTTGCCGACGGCTGGACCGTCGGCGTGTACGACATCTCGGGGGATCAGTCCTGGGCCGAAGACGTGCCCGGCGCCATCGTCGGCACGCTCGACGTGACCAACCCGGAGCAGTGGGAAGAAGCCCTCGACGACTTCGTTTCCCAGGCCGGTCGCCTTGACCTGCTAATCAACAACGCCGGCATCCTCTACGGCGGCGAGTTCATCGACAACTCCTATAAGGGCGACTCCGCCATCATCGACGTCAACGTCAAGGGCGTTATCTACGGTGCCCGCGCCGCCCACAGCCACCTCAAGGCCGCCGTGCCGCAGACCACATCGCGCCCGCAGCTGATCAACATCTCCTCGGCCGCCGCGATCTACGGCACCCCGGATATGGCCGTCTACTCCTCCTCGAAGTTCGCGATCTCTGGCTTCACTGAGGCCCTCGAACTGGAATGGCGCCCGGAAGGCATCCGCGTTGCCGACATCATGCCGCTGTTCACCAACTCCGGGATGCTTGACGACGTGGAAACCGACGGCACCAAGCGCCTGGGAGTGCGCCTGACCACCGACGATGTGGCCTCCACCATTGTCGAGGTCGTTACCGACGGCCTGCAGGCAAAGCCCGATAAGCCCGCCAAGGTGCACTTCCCGGTGGGCCTGCAGTCGAAGCTGATGTTCCTGGGTTCGCACTTCTCGCCGTCGTTCTTGACCCGCTTCGTCAACGCGAAACTGACCACCTCGCGCAAGGTTGAGTTTTAACAACTAGCGGGTCTGCCGATTGACCTGTCCCGGCAGCCCGCACCAGCCAGATCCGTACCAATTGCGCAGATCCGTACGGAAATTCGCACGGATCTGCGCAATTGGTACGGGTTTATGTGGCCGGGCCGGGGGTCGGCGCCGGGGCGAGGCGTGGCCGCGGCGTGGGCTGGACTGGCCAGCCCCCGGAGCCACTAACTAGCCCCGCGGCTCGCCTTCCTCGTCATAACCGACGACCGTCAACGACTCACCGTCTTCGGCCACAGTGACCTCAACCCGGTCACCATCGCGGACATCACCAGCGAGCAAGCGTCGCGCCAACTCGTCGCCGATTGCCTTCTGGGTCAGACGACGCAACGGGCGGGCACCATAGGCCGGGTCGTAGCCACGCTCAGCCAACCACCCCTTCGCCTCATCAGAGACATCCAACGTCAGGCGACGCTGCGCCAACCGGTCAGCAAGCTGCCCAATCTGGATATCCACAATGCCCCGCAACTGGTCGGCGGAGAGCGACTCAAAGACCACAACGTCGTCCAAGCGGTTAATGAACTCCGGTTTGAACGCGGCCTTCACCGCAGCCATCACCTGCTCGCGGTCACCACCAGCACCAAGATTCGAGGTGAGAATCAAAATGGTGTTGCGGAAATCGACCGTGCGGCCCTGGCCGTCGGTAAGCCGACCCTCGTCGAGGACCTGCAGCAATACATCGAATACATCCTGGTGCGCCTTCTCAACCTCATCGAAGAGCACCACCGTGTACGGGCGGCGCCGCACAGCCTCAGTGAGCTGACCACCGGTGTCATAACCGACATATCCCGGAGGGGCACCGATCAGCCGGGCGACGGAATGCTTCTCGCCGTACTCGGACATATCGATCCGCACCATGGCGCGCTCATCATCGAAGAGGAACTCCGCCAGCGCCTTCGCCAGCTCGGTCTTACCCACACCAGTGGGGCCAAGGAAGAGGAAGGAACCAGTCGGACGGTTCGGATCGGACACACCAGCACGGGTCCGGCGCACCGCATCAGAAACCGCACTAATGGCCTCATGCTGGCCAACCACACGGCCACCCAGCACCGACTCCATCGCCAGCAGCTTCTCCGTCTCGCCCTGCATCATCTTGCCGGCCGGGATACCCGTCCATGCCGAGACGACCTCAGCGACCTCCTGAGTAGTGACCTCCTCCTTGAGCATGGCGTTATTGGCCTGCTCATCATCGGCGACCTCAGACTCAGCGTCGGCAAGCTTGCGTTCCAACTCCGGAATCCGGCCATAGCGCAACTCGGCCACACGACCGTAGTCGCCCTCACGCTCGGCCTTCTCCGACTCAGTGCGCAGCTCATCAAGCTGCTCGCGGATAGTACGGACCTCATCAATCGAGGACAGCTCCGTCTGCCACCGCGTCTTCAGCTCATTGAGGGCTTCGCGCTCATCGGCGAGTTCCTCACGCAGCTTCAGCAACCGGTCCTGGGAGGCCGCGTCGGTCTCCTTCTCCAGGGCCATCTCCTCAATCTCGAGGCGGCGCACAATACGCTCCGCGGAGTCGATCTCCTCCGGGGAGGAGTCAATTTCCATACGCAGCCGAGAGGCGGCCTCATCAACTAAGTCAATGGCCTTATCCGGCAGGAACCGGCTGGTGATATAGCGGTCCGACAGGGTCGCCGCGGCCACCAAGGCCGAGTCGGTAATCCGCACACCGTGGTGCACCTCGTAGCGTTCCTTCAGGCCACGCAGGATGCCGACGGTATCCTCCACCGACGGCTCGGCGGCGAAAACCTGCTGGAAACGACGCTCCAGAGCAGCGTCCTTCTCGATGTACTTGCGGTACTCGTCGAGCGTGGTGGCACCGACCAGGCGCAGTTCACCACGGGCCAACATGGGCTTAATCATATTGCCGGCGTCCATCGAGCCCTCACCGGTAGCGCCCGCACCAACAATGGTGTGGATCTCGTCGATGAAGGTGATGATCTGGCCGTCGGACTGCTTAATCTCGTCGAGCACAGCTTTGAGCCGCTCCTCGAACTCGCCGCGGTATTTCGCGCCCGCAACCATCGAGCCCAAATCCAGCGCCATGAGCGTCTTGCCCTTCAAGGACTCAGGCACGTCGCCCTCCACAATGCGTCGGGCAAGCCCCTCGACGATGGCGGTCTTGCCGACGCCGGGCTCACCGATTAGCACCGGGTTGTTCTTGGTACGACGCGACAGCACCTGGATAACGCGGCGGATCTCAGAATCACGGCCAATAACCGGGTCGATCTTGCCCTCGCGGGCGCGAGCGGTCAGGTCAGTGGCGTACTTCTCCAGAGACTGGAACTGTGCCTCCGGGTCCTCAGAGGTGACCCGGCGGTTACCGCGGACGCTGGTCAGAGTGGCCTTAAGCGCCTCGGGGGTGGCACCGGATTCCTGCAACATGGTGGCTGCTTCAGAATCACCAGTGGCGATACCAATAAGGAGGATCTCCGCGGAGACGTACTCGTCGCCAAGTTCGCTAGCGAGTTCCTCCGCAGCGGTGAGGGCGTTGAGCGCGGCCCGGTTGAACTGGGGGTTGGCCATATTAGAGCCCGACGCTGTGGGGTAGCCGGTGACCAGTTCGCGGGCCCGGGTAAGCGTGGCATTGGGCTCAACGCCGGTAGCCGCAAGCAGCGGGGCGGCAATACCGTCTTCGAGCTCGAGTAGTGCGACCAGCAGGTGGCCGGGGCGGATATCGGGATTGCCGGCGGCGGACGCCGACTTCAGTGCGGCCGAGAGGGCCTCATTTGTCTTCGTCGTCGGATTGAACGACATTGTCTTTGTCCTTTCGTAGGCGGCCGGCACATTGTTGAGTTCAACAGACTCAATTGCGCGACCCAGTGTAGGTTCTCACTAGATGTAACGCCCCAAAGGTTGAGTCTGTTCCACTCAAGTCAGATTATTTTTCCGGCAGCCGAGATAAGAAGACCCCCAGCGCAGGACACTGGGGGTTTCTCGACGACAAGACAGGACGCTGCCGGGCGCTAGTCCGGGCGCGCTAGTCCGGGCGCTTGGTCTCCTTCGAACCGTGGTGGGTCTTGTCATGGTCGCGGTGTGCGAACTGCGCGTCCTCGTAGATCCGGCCAGGCGAGTAGTCATCAGATTCCACAGTGTCGGGCAGCTCGATGGGCACACCTTCATAGGAGCCGCGGATGCCGGTCTTTTGCAGGAACAGGCCGATAGCCACAAAGACCACCAGCGAAATCATCGACTGGGTGAACTCGGCCCGGGTGCCTTCCCGCAAGCCCATCGCGATGATAATGACCACAATGAGGCCGGTAATCAGCGCCGGAACCACTGGCCAACCAATCATCTTGAAGCTCAGCCCGCCCTTATCGGCCATTGCCATTTCGAAACGCGGGCGCATGATGATCTGGGACAGCCCAATGAACACGTAGACGAATAGCACCACAGCGCCGGAAGAATTGACCAGGTAGAGGAAGATGGTGTCCGGCCAGACATAGCCAGCACCTACGCAGATAAAACCCACCAGGCCCGACACCAGGATGCCGCCGGTGGGCACGCCACGACTGTTGACGCGGGTCATCCAGCCGGGAGCATCACCATTGCGGCCCTGGGTGAAGATCATGCGCGATGCGGTGTAGAGGCCTGCATTAAGACAGGACAGCACGGCGACGAGCACGATGAAGTTCAGCAGGTCAGCCGCGAAAGTGACGCCCATCGAATCCAGGGCCGCAACAAACGGCGAGATTCCGGCTTCGTACTCATTCCACGGCAAGATCATGACCAGTAGCGCGGTGGATATAACGAAGAAAGCCAAGATACGCACGACGACGGTCTGGGTGGTGCGCCGGATGGAGTCGGCGGGGTGGGAGGATTCTGCCGCAGCGATGGTGACCAGCTCGGCGCCGGTCATTGAGAAGATCACCGTGACTACGCCTACGAATATGGCGCTGACCCCATTGGGGGCGAATCCGCCGTAGTCGAAGAGGTTGGCGACCTGGGCGGTATTGGGTTCTGCCCCATCCCACAGCCCCAGCAGGAATGCGATGCCAGCAACGATAAAGGCGCTAATAACCGCGACCTTAATGCCGGCGAACCAGTACTCGGCCTCACCGAAGCTGCGTACCGACAGCAGGTTGACCGAGATCATGATGACCAGGATGACCACAGAGGTCAGCCATTGCGGGATCGATGGCACCCATCGGGCAATGAGGTCGCCGCCGACGACGGCTTCAATGCCGACGACAATCACCCAGAAGTACCAGTACAGCCAGCCGGTGGCGAAGCCAGCCCAGCGCCCCATGGCGAATCGGGCGTAGTCGACAAAGGAACCGGTGGAGGGCCGGGCGACGGCCATTTCGCCGAGCATGCGCATGACCAGGTACACGATGGCGCCGGCGATCATGGTGGTGAAAATGGCGGCCGGGCCTGCCACAACGATAAGGCCGGAGAGGCCGACGAAGAAGCCTGCACCGATGGTGCCGCCCATGGAGATCATGGTGAGGTGGCGCTTGGACAGGTCGGGGCGGAGGTCATCACCCCCTTTATCGCCTTGTGTGCCAGCGTCGGCTGGTTGGCTGTGGGTAGCTGTCATCGGGACCTCCTCTCGGCCACTGCGGCATAAGCCGCTACGCCGCTGGGGTGGCCGATACTTCGGTTGCGCGGGGTGCTACAACGTGATGAGCGCCACTTTATTGATTTGCATACCAAAGCTTAATCGCCATCATGGTGAAATTTTCGCCTAGCGTTCACCGGAATGTCGATGGATTTATGGGGCTGCGCCACCACAAAGTGATCGTGAACACAAAATAGTTTCCCACCCCATGACGTTCTGTCATGGCTGCACCGGAGGAGCGCCAATGTCGACTACCCCCAGCCCCGCATCCTCAACACCAACGGGCCACGATATCCCCCAAAAACGCACACTTATCACCGATATCCCCGGCCCCAAATCCCAGGAATGGACCGCCTTCGCCGAAAAGAACCTCCCCGAAGGCCTCAAATCCGGGCAGCACACCTGGGCACAAACCGCCGGCGGCGGCATCGTCGTCGACGTGGACGGCAACCACCTCATCGACTTAGGCTCCGGCATCGCCACCACCACCGTCGGCAATGCCGCCCCCGAGGTCGCCGCAGCCATCGCCGACCAGGCCGAAAAACTCACCCACACCTGCTTCCTCAACCAGCCCTATACCGGCTACGTCGAACTAGCCAACCGCCTCAACACCATCACCCCAGGCGACCACGAAAAACGCACCGCCCTGTTCTCCACCGGCGCCGAAGCCCTGGAAAATGCCGTCAAATACGCCCGCGTACACACCGGCCGCACCGGCGTCATCGTGTTCGATCACGCCTTCCACGGCCGCACCAATATGACCATGGGCATGACCGCCAAAAACGCGCCCTATAAACAGTCCTTCGGCCCCTTCCCCAGCGATATCTACCGCGCCCCCAGCCCCTACCCCTTCCGCTGGCCCGGCGGCGCAGAATCCGCAGCCGACGACGTGCTCTCCCAGCTGGAACTACTCGTCGACGCCCAGATCGGCGCGGGAAATATCGCCTGCATCGTCTTCGAACCCATCCAAGGAGAAGGCGGCTTCATCGTCCCGCCGAAGGGCTTCCTGCCCCGCCTGGTGGACTTCTGCCACGAACGCGGCATCCTCTTCGTTGCCGACGAAGTCCAAACCGGACTCGCCCGCACCGGCGACCTCTTCGCCTGCGAAGACGAAAATATTGTCCCCGACCTGATGACCCTGGCCAAAGGCCTCGGCGGCGGCATGCCCATCTCCGCCGTTGTCGGCGCCAAGGACATCATGGACTCCGCACACCGCGGCGGCATCGGCGGCACCTACGCCGGCAACCCCGTCGCCTGCGCCGCCGCGCTGGCAGTCCTTGACCTCATCGAACGCGACGACTTAACCAACCGCGCCCGCCAGATCGGCCAGCGCATCACCGCCGCCTTCGAAAAAGCGCAGGCCAACACCTCCGCGATCGGCGAAATCCGGGGTCGCGGCGCCATGATCGCCGTCGAAATTGTCGGCCCCGACGGCAACACACCCGACGCCGCCCGCACCGCCGATATCGCCCGCCGCTGTGAACAGCGCGGTGTCATCGTGCTCACCGCCGGCACCCACGGCAATGTCATTCGCCTCCTGCCGCCACTGAGCATCAGCGATGAACTGCTCGATGACGGCCTGCAGATTCTCACTGAGGAAATCGCCCGCTAACAGCTGCCACCGTCGGCAAGCCCCCACCCATTTTCATAAAGGAGAACATTCCCATGGCTCTTACCCCCACCCAGATGATCGACTTCGACGGCATGCTCACCGACGAAGAACGCATGATGCGCTCCACCGTCGCCAATTTCTGCGACTCCGAACTGCGCCCCCATATCGACCAGTGGTTTGAAGATCACACCATCCCCCGGGACCTGGGCCCGAAATTCGGCAATATCGGGGTCCTCGGCATGCACCTCGACGGATACGACTGCGCCGGCACCTCCGCGGTGGCCTACGGCCTGGCCTGCCTGGAACTCGAAGCCGTCGACTCCGGGGTGCGTTCCTTCGTTTCCGTCCAGGGTTCGCTGGCGATGTACGCCATCCACAAGTGGGGCAGCGAAGACCAAAAGAACCACTGGCTGCCGAAAATGGCCGCCGGTGAAGCGATCGGCTGCTTCGGCCTGACCGAGCCGGACTTCGGCTCCAACCCCGGCGGCATGCGCACCAACGCCCGGCGCGACGGCGACGGCTGGGTCCTCAACGGCTCCAAGATGTGGATCACCAACGGCAGCCTCGCCGACGTCGCTGTGGTGTGGGCCCGTACCGACGAGGGCTACGCCGGTTTCCTCGTAGAGAAGGACACCCCCGGTTTCACCACCAACGACATCCACCGCAAAATGTCGCTGCGCGCCTCGATTACCTCTGAGCTGGTGCTGGATAATGTACGCGTCTCCGATGACGCCCGCCTGCCCAAGGTAACGTCCCTGCGCGGGCCACTGTCCTGCCTGAACGAGGCGCGTTTCGGCATCATGTTCGGCGCCCTCGGTGCCGCCCGCGACTGCATTGAGCAGACTCTGGCCTATGTCGCGGAACGCCAGGTCTTCGACAAGCCGCTCTCCAGCTACCAGCTGACCCAGGCCAAACTGGCCGATATGGTCCTCGAGCTGGATAAGGGCCTGCTGTTGGCCCTGCAGTTGGGTCGACTGAAGGACGCCGGCACACTGCCGGTGGAGTCCATCTCCCTGGGCAAACTCAACTCCACCCGGGAGGCCCTCAATATCGCGCGCACATGCCGCACGTTGCTTGGCGCTTCCGGTATCACCACCGAATACTCCCCGATCCGGCACGCCAATAACCTCGAATCGGTGCTCACCTACGAGGGCACCGCGGAGATGCATCAGCTCATTATCGGCAATGCCCTCACCGGTGAGGCGGCCTTCCGATGAACCCCGCCCCCGTCGAATTTCTGCATTACCTCGGCGGAAAGTGGGTTGCCGGTGATGGCGCTCAGTTGACCTCAACCTCCCCGACCCGCCCGGATGAGGTTGTCGCCCGGGGCAGGTACGCCAGTGCGGCGCAGGTTGACCAAGCGCTTGCCGACGCTGACGCCGCCCGCGAGGACTGGGCCAATGCCGCGATGGCCACCCGCGCTGCGGTATTGCGCAAGGCCGCGGCGATTATTCGCGAGCACGCCCAGGAGTGGGGCGCGGAGCTGACCCGTGAGGAAGGCAAAACCCTGCCCGAAGGCGTTGGTGAGGTCACCCGTGCCGCCCAGGTGCTGGAGTACCAGGCCGGCCAGGCTGACCGGGAGGCCGGTGAGGTCTACCACTCCCCGCGGGTGGGGGAACGCATTGAGGTTATTCGGCGCCCGGTTGGTGTGGTCAGCTGTATCACTCCGTTTAACTTCCCCATCGCTATTCCGGCATGGAAGATGGCCCCGGCGCTGATCCACGGCAACACTGTGGTGTGGAAACCTGCCGATAAGGTGCCGCTGCTGGCGATGCGTTTTGCCTCGGCGTTGCATGAGGCCGGCCTGCCCGCCGGGGTGGTGAACTTGGTGCTCCCGGAGACCCCGGATGCCAACGCCATGCTCACCGACCCTCGCGTCGCCGCGGTGACTTTTACCGGCTCCACTGCGGTGGGCCGAACTATTGCTGCTTCCTGCGCCGCCGTCGGGGTGCCCGTCCAGGCCGAGCTGGGCGGTAAAAACCCGGCGATTGTGCTTGCCGACGCGGATATCCCGCACGCGGTCACCCAGGTCATCAATGGCGCATTCAACAGCAGTGGCCAAAAATGCACCGCCACTTCCCGGGTGGCTGTCGTCGATGAGGTCGCTGACCATTTCATTTGTCTGCTCAGCAGCGAATTGGCTGCCCGACGCACCGGCGATCCCCTGGATCACAGTGTCGCTATGGGGCCGATGGTCGACGCCGGCCCGCGCGATACTGCCCTGGCTGCGGTGCGTCGTTCTGTCTCCGGCGGGTCCACCCTGATTGCCGGTGGCGGGGTGCCTGAGGTGCCCGGTTGCGCCGGCGGTTATTTCCTCGATCCCACTGTTATCGAGGTGAGCAGCACCAATGACGAACTGTGGGTGGATGAATTATTCGCCCCGGTGCTGGCTGTTTTACGTGTGGGCGATGCCGAGGAGGCTTTCGCCGCGGCTGATTGTGGCCCGTACAACCTATCGGCGGCTGTGTTCACCGATTCCCTGGCCGCCAGTTTTGATGCCGTCGACAAGCTGCACACCGGCATGTTGCATATCAACTCCGAGACCTCCGGGGCGGACCCGCACGTGCCCTTCGGCGGCAATGGGGCCTCCGGGTTCGGGCCGAAGGAACAGGGCCAAGCCGCGCTCGAATTCTTCACGAAAACCACGACGATGTATCTAGGAAGGTGGCCGCGATGACCGACACTGAACACCCCCGAGGCGCACTCGACGGCATTATTGTTGCCGATTTTTCCCGTGTGCTCGCAGGCCCTTATGCCACCATGCTGATGGCGGATCTCGGGGCGGAGGTCATTAAGGTCGAACGCCCCGGCGCTGGCGATGACACCCGATCCTGGGGGCCGCCTTATGGCCCCGATGGGCAGGCCACCTATTTCGCGGCGGTCAACCGCAATAAGAAGTCCATCTGCCTGGACCTGCGCGACCCCGAGGACGCGAAAAAGGCCCGCGAACTGGCTTTGCGTGCCGACGTGGTGATCGAGAATTTCCGGCCCGGCACGATGCGTCGGCATGGCCTGGGCTACGAAGACATCGTGGCGGAAAACCCCGGGGTTATTTATGCCTCGCTGTCCGGTTTCGGTGAGGGCGATGGTTCCAAACTCGGCGGCTATGACCTTGTCGTCCAAGCCATTGGTGGCCTGATGTCGATTACTGGTGAGGCCCCCGGCCACGAGGTCAAGGTGGGTGTGGCGCTGGTCGATGTGCTCACCGGCCTGCACTTGGGCTTTGGTGTGCTCGCTGCCCTGCATCACCGGGAAAAAACCGGCAAAGGCCAGAAAGTCACCACGAACCTCCTCGCCTGCTCATTATCTTCCCTGGTCAACCAGGCTTCGGCGTTTGTTGGTGCCGGTGTTGTCGCCAAACCAATGGGCAACCGGCACCCGTCGATTTCGCCTTATGAGGTCTATTCGACCAGTGCGGGCAGCATCGCCGTGGCCGTCGGTAATGACTCCCTATTCCGACGCTTCTGCGAGGTCCTCGAGCTGGACTGGCTTGCCGACGACCCCCGCTTCGCCACGAACCCAGTGCGCGTACAAAACCGCGAAGAGCTGCGTG
Source organism: Corynebacterium sp. TAE3-ERU12 (assembly GCF_019209905.1). GTDB lineage: Bacteria > Actinomycetota > Actinomycetes > Mycobacteriales > Mycobacteriaceae > Corynebacterium. The sequence goes on from NZ_JAHUTM010000003.1 coordinate 184,994, forward strand.
AACTCCTCGAACGCGCCTTCCTCGCCCGCGGTGCCGACGAATGGTTCGAGCTGCTCAGCGAGGGTGGGGTGCCCTGCGGCCCGGTCAATGACATCGCCTCGGCGTTCACGTTCGCCGAGAAACTTGGCCTGGAACCAGCGGTGACCATCGGGGAATCAACGTCGGTACGCAACCCGTTGACCATGTCCGAAACCCCGCCGACCTACCGGACCCCGCCGCCGCCACTGAACTAGGTGGGCCTGGTGAGCTAGGCCAGCCGGGAGCGCAACGCCAACCACAGTTCCGCGCGGGTATCCGGATCATCCAGACTCACGCCGAGGACTTCCTCAATGCGGTCCGCACGCGACCGGGCGGTTTGGCGGTGCACCCCCAGGCGACGCGCCATCGCTTCAAAGCGGCCGTTGGCTTCCAAAAAAGCCTCGGCCGCTGCAACTGTTTCATCACCCGTGGCGGCGTCGTGTTCCTCCAGCCGGCGCAATAACCCGCCCGCAAGAATCGCGGCGGCATCCTCACTGAGCACACCTAAGACAAGTTCATGGGCGGGCATATCGCTGATCCGTCGAATGCCGCTGCCCTGCCGCGGCACCGCCAACTCGGCCTGGCGAATCGACACGTCCACCTCGGTGAGAACCATCGGGTCACCAGCACCGATACGCGCCGAACGGCCAAGGCGTTTAGCTAAAAGATCCGCGATCTCATCGGAGCCATCGTGGACAATAAGATGCCCAGTAGCCGTCGTGGCGTGCAGGAAATTACAGCCCAGCCCGTGCAGCTCCTCCGATACCGTCTCCGCCGGGACACCACTGGTGCGCACATCCAACGCCCGCACTGTTGACACCGGGCTGAGCTGGAATAACGCCAGCTGCTCCCGCGGCGGGACACGGCCGGAACGGATCGCACGCATCGCCTCCCCGCGCAGCCGCTGCTCAATCTCATGCACCGCCAGCGAACGCGATAATGCCAGCGAAGCCAACGCGGCCACATGGCTGACCAGGATGTGTTCCGTCGGGGCGATGGGCGTGGGGCAGTCCACCACCAACGCACCGTGGCTGGACACCACACCAGTTAGCGGCCGCACAATCCGGGTGCCGCCCCGGTGCAGGCGCGACGGCCCCACCGATGGGCTAAACGGTGGGCGCGGCAAAGTGTCATTGGTATCGCCGAAAGACGCCAAAGTGGCGCCACTGTTATTCAACACCGCCACCATCGCGCTATAGCGGGTACCGAAATCCGCCAGTACCTGCGGCAATCCCCCTCGCAGCAATGAGCGCACCAGGGCGGCCTGTTGCTCCACAACGTCGGAAAGTGAGCGCACCCGGGCAGCTGTCACCGCCTCGGCCACAGTGCGTACCACCGTGCTAAAAGGCACTTCCGGCTTCACCGACAGCACCGGGAAACCCAGCTCCACGCCCCGTTCGATGAGTTCCTCGGGCACCTGTGACCACCGGCCAGCCAGGTCAATGGCAACTGCGGCGGCCCCGACAGCGTGCAGGCGGTCGATCTCGTGGGCCAGGCCCGCGCCGCTGGCGGGCATCTGGAACCCAGAGGTCAATACTAAGGTGCCGGGGGCGATCCACCGGTCCACGTCGGTGCGGTCAATGGCGTGCGCCCACTCCACCGGCGCTTGTGCCGCGGTGACCTGCCCGGCCAGCACCGTGAGCCCCAGTTCGGGGCGGTCGGCGAGGTCAGCGACAGTGGGCAACATGCCGTCAGTTTAGGTGCGGAGCTCAATCACCGGAATGGTTTCACGCACCCGCGGCAGCTCATCAAGGTCAATATCCACACTGAACTGTTGCGGGCCATTGCCGGCCTCGGCGACGATCTGCCCATCAGGGCCATAGACCGCGCTGTGCCCGATCCCGGTCGGGCCGCTTTGCTCACCAACCTCGGAGGGGCCACCGGGGCGGGCGGCGTCCACAGCAACCAGGAAGCAGGTGGTGTCCAGGGCGCGGGCGGTGGTCAAGATGCGCCACTGGTGCAGTTTGCCGGGGCCTTCACCCCACGATGCGGGCACCACAATAACCTCGGCGCCAGCGTCGGCAAGCTCGGTAAATAGCGATGGGAAACGCAGGTCAAAGCAGGTTGCGAAGCCGACGGTGACCTCGCGCTGGACTGAACCGGAACCGGTCGGGATTTTCAGCAGGAGGGGTTTGTCGCCGGGGGCGACGGTGTCGGATTCGCGGAAACCGAATGCGTCGAAGAGCCACTTCTTGTCGTAATGCCCTTCCACCCCGGGGCCGGTGACCAGCAGAGTGTTGTAGACGCGGTTGAGTGTGTCGCCGTCGACTTCCTTGGTGTCGGCGGGGCGGAACATCCCGACCACAGCGGTGATACCGGCCTCGCGGGTGGCCTCCCGGATGGCCTGCGCAAAAGGCCCATCGAGCGGTTCGGCGGGGGCGTCGAGGCGGCCGGAGTTGAATGCCTGCATGGCGGCTTCGGGGAAAACAACCAGGTCGGCTTCGTCGCGGCCGGCGCGGATAATGGCCGCCCGGATGGCGTCGAGATTGTCTTGCTTAACGGGTTGATTTTCCAGCTGGGCGAGGGAGATACGCATGGCCGCAACAGTACCGGCATCCGGTTTTACCTGCAGTGATGACCACTGTGCACAATTGCCGATCCGTCCACAATGCTCTGGTGGGGGCGCCTTGGCCGCATGAGTGCGGCGGCGGCGACATCGCATACTGGGCCCTGCAACCGCACGGACTGTGCGGGATCGAAGCAGGCAAGGGAGGGACACCGATGACGCAGTCGAGTTATCTGCAGCTCGACCTGGCCGCTCTATTGGGGTTCGCGGACCGGCTTGCCGACGCTGCCGCCGATATCGCCGATACCGGCCGGGCTGTTGGCTCCATTGGTGGCCTGCCTGTGTCCCAAGTCCGTGCGGCTGCCGCGGATCTGGCGAACCAGTGGGCGGCGGATCTCGCGGCGAAAGCGGAATCCGAGGCGGCCCTAGCCGAAGCTACCAGCGCGTATGCCATTGCTTTAGCCCGTGCCGACGATGAGCTCGGCGGGACTCTAGCCCAGGTGGTCACATGGGACTGACTGTGCCCGTGGCCAGCACCTGGCATGCCGACGCGGCGTTGGGTGCCGCCCAGCAATGGTTCGACCAGGCTGCGAGGCTGCGAAAAATAGCCGAACGGATAGAACACGCACTGGCGCATATTCCCGATACAGATTTCAGTGGTGACCTGCGTGTTGCGGTACACCAGCGCATACGTGCCGAGGTTGACCGGCTGCGTTTCCGGGCCTACCGGATGACGCTTATCGCCGATGCGCTAGGTGACTGTGGTGTCGGGTGGTGGAGCGCCGATGACCTGCGTGCCACCGTCAGCCGTGCGGTCTCCCAGGGCCTCACTGTCGCCGATAATGGTGTGGTCACCCCTGGGGCGCGCACCATTACTGCGGCGTTTATCGGGGCTGCTGGTGGTTTTAGTGGCGGGCTGCCCGGGGTTTCGGGGGCTGCTGCGGTAGCGCCGCTGCTCACACTATGTGCGGCACATACCGCAACGATCCGGCGACTACTTGCGTATTTAGATGACACCGATACGACAACGGCGGCGAAATTACGTGCCGGTGGGCCCGATACGGATGTCCTGGACGCTGCGGCGGTGCGCGACGATGCTGCTGGTCTGGCGTGGTCGGCGGCGCGCGCTGGCGGCGAGCTGCTTGCCATTGTCGATGAGCAGACTGCCCTCATCGGGTTCGGGGACCTTGATGGTGCCGAGCATATTGTGGTGCTCGTGCCGGGCACCGGTTCCGACCTGCAGGATCATGATTCGTTGGCCACGCAAGCCGAGCGTGCGCACGCCTTATTGGGTAGCACGACCCGGCCTACTGCGGTGGTGGTCGCCATGCATAATGCCCCGCAGCATCTATTGGCCGCAGCCGGCGACTCCTACTACCCCGCTGCTGCGGACCAGGTGCGGATGGCAGCTGCGCGGGTATCGGCGGCGCGACCGGATACTCCGCTGTCGGTGGTGGGGTATAGCCACGGCGCAACCGTTGCCGCGCAGGCCACCCGGGGCCCCGGGCTGAGAGCGGATGCGCTGTGCTTGGTCGCAGCGCCCGGTGTGGGGCCGGGTGTGCACAACACCGGCCATATGAAGTTGGTCGATGCCGGCGGCAAGGCCACCGCGGGGGCGCCTAGTCGGGTGTTTTCCGAACGTGCAGCTGAGGACCCGATTCGGTACCCAGCGAGTATCCATATCCATGGCGCGGACCCGGAGGACCCGGATTTCCGCGCCGGCGATGCGGGGCCTGCCGGTGGGGTGGCCGAGAGCGGTTCGCACGGTTCTTATTTTGAGGACCCAGTACGCGCCAAGGGCATTATGCGCACTCTCGAAGACGCAGTGGACAGGTCCCGTTGATGAGGTCCTGGGTGTTCATGCCGGCGGCGGGGTTAGCGGCGACGGAGTTAGCGGCGCGGTTAGCGCCGGCGGGCGTCGCGATTCCACATCACCACAGCGGTGGAACGCGGTACGTGCACCAACTCACCGCCCGCGCGCGAGCTACGGGCTTTGGCTTTGCGCAATTCCTCACGCAGGTGGCGGTTTTCTTCTTCAAGCTGCTCTACTTGCGCCGAGAGCTCCAGGATGGACTTAATGCCCGAGAGGTTGACGCCTTCTTCCTGAGACAGCCGCTGGACTTCGCGCAGCAAGGCGACATCGCGGGCGGTGTAGCGTCGCCCGCCGCCGCTGGTGCGCTGCGGGGTGACGATGCCAAGGCGGTCATAGTTGCGCAGCGTTTGGGCGTGCATGCCGGCCAATTCGGCCGCCACCGAGATGACGTACACCTCAGTTTGCCGTTTCGATGTGTCCGACATGGTATTCCCGCCTTTCTCGAGCTGTATGGGGCCGAATTATTTATTTCCGGCCCATCCCTCACGGGGATCGAATCCCGATGCTCGTTCAGCTGCGACATAAGACCGCAGGGCCGAAGCGGCAGCGTCATCCAGGGACGACGGCACTGTCACCGACACGGTGACCAACAAGTCGCCGGGCGTGCCGGACCGCTTCGGGATACCCCGGCCACGTACCCGCAGGGTGCGGCCATCGCTGGTACCGGCGGGCACACGTACCCGTACCTTGCCATCGAGGGTGGGCACAGTCAGGGTGCCGCCCAAAGCCAGTTCGCCGAAGCTCACCGGCACGGTCACCTCAAGGTCATCACCGGAGCGGGTGAAGATCTCATCAGGGCGCACATGCACCGTGACGAACAGGTCACCGGCGGGGCGGCCCCGCAGGCCCGCCTCGCCCTGGCCGGCAAGACGCACCTTCTGACCATCGACCACACCGGCTGGCACGCGCACCGTGATGGTGCGGCGGCGGGTGGTGACACCAGTGCCATTACAGTCCGTGCAGGGGTTATCGATTCGGGTTCCCTGGCCGCCACAATCCAGGCAGGGCCGGGACATCCCGAAAGCGCCGCGCTGCTCATTGACGAAACCAGAGCCTTGACACGATGCGCAGGTCACCGGGGAGGTGCCCGGTTTGGCACCGGAACCATTACAGGTGATGCACGGCGAAGGGTTGGTCAGCTGCAGCGGGATGGTCACACCCTGGGCGGCTTCCCGGAAATCAAGGGTGATCTCGGTTTCCACGTCCGCGCCGCGGCGCGACCGCTGGGAGCGTCCGCTACCGGCAGCTGCGCCGCCACCGGCGCGGCCCATGAAATTGCCCAGGAAATCACCAAGGCCGCCAGCACCGGAGGCAGTTGCCCCATCACCGAACAGGTCGGAGATATTGAAGTCGAACCCGCCGGCGGGGCCTGCCTGAGCCCCACCACCAGCGCCTGGCATCCGGAAACCACCATTGCGGATGGCTGCGCGCAGTTCGTCGTATTCGGCGCGCTTATCCGGATCGCCGACCACCGAGTAGGCCTCGGAGACCTTCTTAAAACGGTCTTCCTTGTCCTTATCCCCCGGGTGCGTATCCGGGTGATTATCTCGGGCCAGTACTCGGTAGGCCTTTTTAATCTCGTCCTGGCTCGCGGACGAGGAGACGCCAAGGTCCGAGTAGTAGTCCTTCTCCGCCCATTCCCGTGGTGCCATCGGGCATCTCCTCCTTTCTTATGTCCGCGCGCCGGACCTTCGCCGGCGTGCGAGGTTATGAATCTGTGGGTAAGGAAAGTCTGTGCGGTGCGGGGCCGGGAATGAGCTGGTGCCCATCCCGGTCCCGCTACCGGGTATTGCTAATCCTGCGGGTCGCCGATAACGACCATTGCGGTGCGCAGCAAGCGGTCTTCCATGCGGTAGCCCTTGCGCAGCACCGTGGCGATGACCTGGTCATCACCGGTGGACGTATCCTGAACCGCTTCGTGGATATCCGGGTCGAACTCGTCACCGGGCTCGCAGAAGCCTTCCACCCCGAGGCCCTCCAGCATCGTGCGGAACTTGCCCGCAAAAACACTCAAGGGGCCTTCTTCGAGGTCACCGTGCTGCTCGGCCCGGTCGAGGTCATCGGCCAGGACAATCAGCTCACCGGCCACAGAGGCCTTGGCGGTTGCCCGGTCGAACTCCCGGTCCCGGTCAACGCGGCGTCGGTAGTTCGCGAACTCCGCGCTGACGCGCTGCAGGTCTGCGGTGCGTTCGTCGAGATCGGCCTGGAGCTGGGCGAAGGGGTCGTCCTCGGCTGCGCCCGCTGCCGGGTCAGCGGCCTCATCAGCCGTGACGTCGGCATCGGCGCTAGCGTCGCCGTCGGCAGGCGCTGCAGCGTCGGTGTCTGCGGTGGCCTCGGCGGCAGCGCCGTCCACGGTGTCGTCCGTGGTGTTCGGGTCAGTCGATTCCGGCATTACTTGTCCTTCTCGTCCTTGTCGTCTTCGTCAACAACCTCAGCGTCGACGACATTGTCGTCGGCAGGCTGCTCACCGGCGTCGGCCTGGGCAGCGCCCTGGGCGGCCTCGGCCTCGTAGATGGCCTTGCCCATCTCCTGGGACTCGGAGGAGAGCTTGTCGACGGCGTTCTTGATGGCGTCGACATCGCTGCCCTTGAGGGCCTCGTCAACACCCTTGGCCGCCTCTTCGACGCGGTCGCGGATGTCCTGGGAGACCTTGTCCTCGTTGTCCTCAACGAACTTGCGGGTCTGGTAGGCCATGGACTCAGCCGAGTTGCGGACTTCCTGCTCCTCGCGGCGCTTACGGTCCTCATCGGCGTGGGCCTCAGCGTCGGCAACCATCTGGTCGATCTCCTCCTGGGAGAGGCCGGAGCCTTCCTGGATGGTGATCTTGGATTCCTTGCCGGTGCCCTTATCCTTCGCGGCGACGTGCACGATGCCGTTGGCGTCGATATCGAAGGTGACCTCAATCTGCGGCACACCACGCGGGGCCGGGGCGATACCGCCGAGCTCGAAGGAGCCGAGCAGCTTATTGGCCGCGGCCATCTCGCGCTCACCCTGGAAGACCTGGATCTGCACCGAAGGCTGATTGTCCTCAGCGGTGGTGAAGGTCTCGGAGCGCTTGGTGGGGATGGTGGTGTTGCGCTCGATGAGCTTGGTCATCACGCCACCCTTGGTTTCAATACCGAGGGACAGCGGGGTGACGTCGAGCAGCAGCACGTCCTTGACCTCGCCGCGCAGCACACCGGCCTGCAGGGCGGCACCAACAGCGACGACCTCGTCGGGGTTGACGCCCTTATTCGGCTCGCGACCAGCGGTGAGTTCCTTCACCAGGTCGGACACAGCCGGCATCCGGGTCGAACCGCCGACCAGCACAACATGGTTGATATCGGACACGGTGGTGTCGGCGTCCTTGATGACCTGCTGGAAGGGCTTGCGGGTGCGGTCCAGCAGATCCTGGGTGATGCGCTGGAATTCGGTGCGGGACAGAGTCTCGTCCATGAACAGCGGGGTGTCGCCATCAACGGTGATGTAGGGCAGGTTGATGGAGCTCTGCTGCGAGGAGGAAAGCTCAATCTTGGCCTTCTCCGCGGCTTCGCGCAGACGCTGCATGGCCATCTTGTCCTTGGTCAGGTCGATGCCGTGCTGCGACTTGAACTTATCAACCAGCCAGTCGACGATGCGCTGGTCCCAGTCATCGCCGCCGAGGCGGTTATCGCCTGCGGTGGCGAGCACCTCGACCACACCGTCGCCGATCTCCAGCAGGGAGACGTCGAAGGTACCGCCACCGAGGTCGAAGACCAGGATGGTCTGCTCTTCCTCGGACTTCTCCAGGCCGTAGGCCAGGGCGGCGGCAGTCGGCTCGTTCACGATGCGCAGCACGTTCAGGCCTGCGATCTGACCGGCTTCCTTGGTGGCCTGACGCTCGGAGTCAGAGAAGTAGGCCGGCACGGTAATGACCGCGTCGGTGACGTCCTCACCGAGGTAGGACTCAGCGTCGCGCTTGAGCTTCATCAGCGTGCGCGCGGAAATCTCCTGGGCGGTGTACTTCTTGCCGTCGACCTCAGTGGACCAGTCGGTACCCATGTGGCGCTTGACGGAACGGATGGTGCGGTCAACGTTGGTGACCGCCTGGTTCTTAGCGGACTGTCCGACGAGGACTTCACCGTTCTTGGCGAAAGCGACGACGGACGGGGTGGTACGGGCACCCTCAGAGTTAGCGATGACCTTGGCCTCGCCGCCCTCCAGGACCGAAACGACGGAGTTGGTGGTACCGAGGTCGATGCCTACTGCACGTCCCATGATGTATTCCTCCTCTATTGCGGCCGCCTAAGGGGCGAGCCGGAAGTGTGTAATCAACCGGGGTTGAGTTCGATTGACTCAACGTCTGAGTCTTCGTGACGTAGAGCATGCCGTCGAATGCGGCTGCCGTCAAATCATCTTGAGTCAGCCTTGCTCAACCCTTTCACTGTGCACAACGGCGTCGCGGTAAGAATTGTTCCAACATGACTCAACTTTGCTCAAGTTTTTTTGAAATCCGCAGGCAGAGGCGCGAAAAAATTGCTTGCCGACGCTACGAGCTACGGCGCCACCGTCGGCAAGCACAACCCTTATATATAGGTACCGCCACCAACTGGGCGACTACCGACCCGACCGAGCCACCTACGCAACCGAGGGGGCCACCAGGTCGGCGAACCAATTCACACAAGGGTTAAGTCGTGACTACGCCAACTCCAGCTACCCCCGCTCGCCCCACCCCGCCAACGCACAAATTTCAGCCGGTATGACCCCCTGGGAAGACCCCAAGGCGGCCGCCACACCAGAAAAGAGCTCAATTTATACCGTTCACGTGCGGATAATTTTCGCAATGTCGGCCTTTTCATAATCCAAGACCAGAAATTAGGCTAACCTGCGCTTCACCTGCAAAAACTGGCTAGAACAGGGCTGCACCCCCCATAACTCGCGCACGATTTAGAAGCCACTGAACCCTCGTGATACAACTCACATGAGAACTAAACCGCGGGCCTATGCCCCAGCCCCTCGCCGAGCACCCACTGACGTGGGAGCCCTGCGATAGGCAAGGCGCTGCGGAAATCACCCGAAGCGCCGACCCCCATTAAGGAACGTCATGAGCGTGCTCACCCTCTCCGCCGAGGCAGCCGCGACTGCAGGATCCGTTGATACCCACAACGGATTCACGCTCGTCGTGGGCATCATCGGCGCTCTGCTATCCCTGCCCTGCTGGTTCATCTTCATCAAGGGATTCACCCACATGGTGAAGACCATCATGGTGGGCCAAAAAACCTACGGCCACACCGACAAGCTGCCGCTGCGCCTGTGGACCATGGTCAAGGAAATCGGCCTACACACAAAGATGGCGAAAAAACCAGGCGTGGCCATTGCCCACTGGTTCGTCATGGTCGGCTTCCTGCTCGGCTCCCTGGTGTGGTTCGAGGCCTATATCCAGACGTTCTGGCCCGCCGGCGGCTGGCCGATCCTGCGCGACCTCACCATCTGGCACTTCATCGATGAGATCCTGGGCCTAGGCACCACCCTGGGCATCCTGGCGCTCATCATCGTGCGCCAGACCCAGCGCGGCAAAGAACGCCTGAGCCGCTTCTACGGCTCCGACGCCAAGGCCGCATACTTCGTCGAAGCCGTCGTCCTCATCGAGGGCCTCGGCATGATGATGGTCAAGGCCGGCAAGCTCGCCACCTACGAACAGGACCACGCGATCCACTGGTCCAACTTCGTGACCGGCTTCATCGCCCAGCTACTGCCCGCATCTGCAGCGATGGTGTCGATCTTCGCCCTGATCAAGCTGCTCTCCGGCATGGTCTGGCTATTCGTCGTCGGCCGCAACCTGACCTGGGGCGTTGCCTGGCACCGCTTCCTCGCCTTCGCGAATATCTTCCTCAAGCGCAACGCCGACGGCTACAACGCCCTCGGCGCAGCCAAGCCGATGACCTCCAACGGCGAGATCATCGACCTCGAAGAAGCAGACCCCGAAGAAGACTCCATGGGCACCGGCGTGGTCACCGACCACAGCTGGAAGGCCCTGCTGGACTTCACCTCCTGCACTGAATGTGGCCGCTGCCAGGAGCAGTGCCCGGCCTGGAACACCACCAAGCCGCTCTCCCCGAAGCTGCTGGTCAACCGCCTGCGCGACCACGCCTACACCTCCGCCCCGTACCTGCTGCGCGGCGACACCCCCGACGGTGAAGGCCCCGGCCCCGAAATCCTGCGCACCCCGCTCGTCGGCGAAGGCGACGAAGGCGTCATCGACCCCGACGTGCTGTGGTCCTGCACCAACTGTGGCGCCTGCGTCGAACAGTGCCCGGTCGACATCGAACACATCGACCACATCGTCGATATGCGCCGCTACCAGGTCCTGGTCGAATCTGACTTCCCGACCGAGCTGGCCGGCCTGTTCAAGAACCTGGAAACCAAGGGCAACCCGTGGGGCCAGAACGCCTCCACCCGCGCCGACTGGATCGAAGAAGTCCGCAAGGACGGCGTCGTCGTGCCCGTCTGGGGCGAAGACGTCGAAAACTTCGACGACACCGAATACCTGTTCTGGGTTGGTTGTGCTGGCGCCTACGACGACAACGCCAAGAAGACCACCAAGGCCGTCGCCGAAATGCTCTACACCGCCGGCGTGAAATTCACCGTGCTCTCCCAAGCCGAGGGCTGCACCGGTGACTCCGCACGCCGTGCCGGCAATGAGTTCCTCTTCCAGATGATGGCCGAGCAAAACGTCGAGCAGCTCTCCGAGGTGTTCGACGGCGTCCCGCCGAAGCAGCGCAAGATCGTCGTGACCTGTGCACACTGCTTCAACACCTTCAAAAACGAGTACCCGGAACTGGGCGGCAACTACAAGGTTCTGCACCACACCCAGCTGCTGAACCAGCTGGTCCGGGAAAACCGCCTCCAGCCGGTCGCCTCCGGCCAGAACCGCCAGGTCACCTACCACGATCCCTGCTTCCTGGGCCGCCACAACAAGGTCTTTGAGGCACCCCGTGAACTCATCGGCGCCTCCGGTGCCGAGCTGGTCGAAATGGACCGCAACCGCAACACCGGCTTCTGCTGTGGTGCCGGCGGTGCGCGCATGTGGATGGAAGAAACCATCGGCGAGCGCATCAACATCAACCGCACCGAAGAAGCACTGGCCACCGGCGCTTCCCAGATCGCCATTGGTTGCCCCTTCTGTAAGACCATGATGAGCGACGGCGTGAACAACCTCGCCGACGACGACAACAAGCCCGAAGTTGTCGACATCGCCCAGATGATCCGCGACTCCGTGCTGGTCGACGGCTCTCTGCCGGAGCCGCACGAGCCCAAGTGGATGGAAGAGCCCGAGCGCGGCTACGTCGAGCCCGAGCCCGAGCCTGAGGAAGACGAGGCCGAGGAAGAGGTCGAAGAAGCCAAGGCAGAAGCCCCGGCCAAGGCTGAGTCCAAGCCCGCTCAATCTGGTGCCAAGGGCGCACCGGCACCGGGCGGCGCGAAGGGCGCTCCTGCACCGGGTGGTGCCAAGGGCGCTCCCGCACCTGGTGGTGCAAAGGGTGCTCCCGCACCTGGTGGTGCAAAGGGCGCACCGGCGCCCGGTGGCGCGAAGGGTGCACCTGCACCCGGTGGTGCAAAGGGTGCTCCGGCACCCGGCGGCGCGAAGGGCGCACCCGCACCGGGTGGTGCCAAGGGTGCACCGGCACCCGGTGGTGCCAAGAAGGGCGCACCCGCACCCGGTGGCGCGAAGGGCGCACCCGCACCTGGTGGTGCTAAGGGCGGAGCTCCGGTGCCCGGCGGCGCCAAGAAGGGTGCTCCGGCACCCGGTGGTGCAAAGGGCGCTCCCGCACCCGGTGGTGCAAAGGGTGGAGCCCCCGTGCCTGGCGGCGCCAAGAAGGGCGCTCCTGTACCGGGTGGCGCTAAGAACGCACAGCCGGCAGCTGAGGCACAACCCGCAGCTGAGACTGAGGCGCCTGCAGAGCAGCCGACCGCTGGCGGTGCCCCGATCCCGGGCGGCGCACGCAAGGGCGCCCCGGTGCCCGGCGGTGCCCGCAAGGCCCCGGCCAAGCCCGCCGCTGAACAGGCACCTGCTGAGCAGCCTGCTGAAGAGCCGGCAGCTGAGGCGCCCGAAGCAGAGGCTCCCGCTGAGCAGCCCAAGGTCAACGGCGCCCCGATCCCAGGCGGCGCACGCAAGGGCGCCCCGGTGCCCGGCGGAGCCCGCAAGGCACCAGCCAAGCCCGCCGCTGAGGAAGCGCCTGCTGAGGAAGCAGCAGTTGAGACTCCGACCGAGGAGCCTGCAGCTGAGGCGCCCGAAGCAGAGGCTCCCGCTGAGCAGCCCAAGGTCAACGGCGCCCCGATCCCGGGTGGCGCACGCAAGGCCGCCCCGGTGCCCGGCGGAGCCCGCAAGGCACCAGCCAAGCCCGCCGCTGAACAGGCACCTGCTGAGCAGCCTGCTGCAGAATCGACCTCGGATTCTGACGTCGAGCATGCTGAGGGAACCCCCGCTGAGGACCCTGTAGATACCGAGTCTGTCGATAATGTCGGTCTTCAGGATGACTCCGCTGAGGCTGCTGAAGCTGAGGCTGATGAGTCGCCTGAGGCGCCTGCCGAGGATGAGGCTGCGGCTGCGGACAAGCCGGCGAGCACGCCCACCGACGATGCTCCTCGCGTCAACGGTGTCCCGCTCCCCGGACACGCACGTCGTAACGCGAAGTAAGCGGTAGACACCCAGAGCGTCGGAACGCACGAAGCGGCCTAGTGGAAAAATCCACTAGGCCGCTTTTTCCATGCCCTATTGAATACGTAGACCTGTTCGAAGCAATGGTTTCGACGCTACAGAATCGGCAAATTAACGCAGTAGTCACCAAGTTTTTAGCTAGCGTTTTCGTACACACGTTCGACTTTTTGCTATCATGAAGTCATGAGAAACCGGGGGGACTTCGAAGAATCTGGGCAGGAGGTGCTCCGCCTAGTAGCCCAGCTAGACCACACCATCGATCTGTTGCAAGACACCGATTGGGGCCAGCTGGACAAGACCACGCGCAACCTCGCGTACCGCCGCTTAGAACAAGCTCGCGCAAAACTCACCATCGTTGATGTTGACTACCTGTCTGCCTCCAATGACGGCGAACGGGTCGAAGCAAGCTCCTCAGCAGTACGCAACCTCTCGGACACGATCAACATCAGCTTCCGCGAATCCCGCAAACGCTTACGCAACGCGGTGCTTCTCCAAAAGGGGGTCGGGGCAAAAACGTCTGGCGGCATGCGGACACTTCCGGATCTTCGCGACCGCGCCGTCCGCGGCAATGTGAATGCCGACAGCGTCGAAAATCTTCACCGCGCGATTGCGGAGCTGCCTGTTGCCGCCCGACGGCGAATCCGGGAGGTCGAACCCGACATCCTCGAAGCAGCAGCCGCGACCCGCCCCGACGACCTTCGCGCCATCGGTCCGCAACTGCGCGTTCTGCTCAACGCGGAATCGCCATACACAGATCGCGACCGCCACGAACACCGGTCCGTCACACTTTCTCACCCAAATAAAGACAACATGTCTTATCTCGAGGGACACGTGACACCGCATCTTGGGGCCATGCTGCGCCGACTATGGGCTGACCACGCGCGCCCCGGTTCCCTCATGGAGCTTGCCGACGGGGATACCGACCCGCGCACTCCTGAGCAACGTCGCCATGACGCCCTGGAAGCTGCACTGCACGCTGGCTACGGGTCCTGCCGCACCGATAAGGACATCGCCGCGACCGCAGCGCAGACAGACTTCGTCCCCATCGATGAAGACTCCACCGAGCCGATGAGCACTGAGCCTCAACCACACCTGCGCCCTGTGCAGCGACTCCGCCCGGCGCGGGGCACCACCAGCATTGTCGCGGTGACCACTATCGCCGAATTGGCCAAGTGTTCCGGTGTAGTCACCACCGATGTGGGCACCACCATGTCGATCGTGGAGATGCTGCGTTGCGCCGATTTCGGGGACTTACACCTCAGTGTTCTCGACCCACGCGGCCAAACTATGGAGTTCGCTCGTTCGAGACGCTGCGGCTCAACCGCCCAATACTTAGCCCTTGTTGCCGAGGAAGGAATGAGTACCGCGCCCTACACATCCGCTCCCCCGGCATACTGCGATGTTCACCACATCGAGCCTTGGAAGCGCGGTGGGTTTACGGATCTCTCCAACCTCACTCTGGTGGACTCCATCTTCCACGCAAGGGTTGACGATGATGGCACCGACGACACCCGGTGGTCATCAACCCGCTACCCCGGGACACTCAAGGTCGCCTGGTTACCACCAAAAACAGCTGAGGGACAAGCGACCCCAACCTTCAACCAGCACCCATTCAGGTGGTTGTCGGCCGGAAGTCGCATCACCCGGCGCCACTATTCCCGAGAAGAACTCGGCACCAACGAGGATGCCGTCACCACAATTGTCACGAAACATCACCAAGGCGCACTGCCTGCGGAGATAGAAAGGGAAGACGACGGGTCGTCGGGTCATTCCCCGCCGCCTCGGGGACCCGATAATCCCGCAGACACCAGGCCCTCCTAAGACATCCAGCAACCCGACATCCCCGAGCGGGATCTCGGGTTGCTGGTGCTGCCTGAGGTGCGTAAAAGGCGTTTCCTGGGACACGATCGGCGGTTCCTCTCGCACCTCACCGCACACAAGTGCCATGCTGTACGGGTGAGCAATAGCACCCCGAACCCCGAACAGCCGGACACTCCGGACGCCATTGAGCAGCCGACTGCGCAAACCACTCAGGATTCCGCCGACCAGGTCGCTGCCGATCCGCAAGAGGTTAAGGCACGCGCCCTGCAAGCAAGTGCCGAGCTGCAGCGTGCCGCGCGCGCGGAGCAAGCCCGGGCGGCCAAGGGTGCGCTGCAGGCAGGCGCAGGGCGGCCCCGTCGTCAGCCGCTGAACACGCTGGATCAATCCGACAAGCTCCGCAATGTCCTCTACGACATCCGCGGCCCGGTGACGACGCTGGCTGAGCAGATGGAGGCCGACGGCCACCGCATTCTTATGCTCAACACCGGTAATCCGGCGAAGTTCGGCTTCGACGCTCCGGACACCATCGTGCAGGACATGGTGCGCGCACTGCCCCGCGCTCAGGGTTATTCGCAGTCGAAGGGCATTTACTCCGCCCGCCGCGCTGTGGTGACTCGCTATGAGATGGTGCCGGGCTTCCCGCGCTTCGACGTCGATGATGTGTTCCTGGGCAATGGTGTCTCCGAGTTGATCACCATGACCACCCAGGCCCTGCTTAATGACGGCGATGAGGTCCTCATCCCTTCCCCCGACTACCCGCTGTGGACTGCGGCGACGACCCTGTCGGGAGGTAAGCCGGTGCACTATATGTGCAACGAGGATGATGACTGGCAACCGGACTTGGAGGACATTCGTTCCAAGATCACCGACCGCACCAAGGCCATTGTGGTTATCAACCCGAATAACCCCACTGGCGCGGTGTATTCCCGCGAGTTGCTTGAGGGCATCGTCGATATCGCCCGTGAGCACTCGTTGTTGTTGCTTGCCGACGAGATTTACGACCGCATCCTGTATGACGACGCGGAGCATGTCTCATTGGCAACCCTGGCCCCGGATCTGCTGTGCATTACTTTCAATGGTTTGTCGAAGGCGTACCGAGTGGCTGGTTATCGTGCCGGCTGGATGGTGCTGACAGGCCCGAAGCGGCATGCTGAGGGCTTCATCGAGGGTGTCAATCTTCTGGCTTCTACTCGTCTGTGCCCGAATGTGCCGGCCCAGTACGGCATTCAGGTTGCGTTGGGTGGTTACCAGTCGATTAATGACCTGATTTTGCCGGGTGGTCGGCTCCTTGAGCAGCGTGATACTGCGTGGAAGGGGCTTAATTCCATCCCGGGTGTGTCGTGTGTGAAGCCTCGTGGTGCGTTGTATGCGTTCCCGCGCCTGGACCCTGAGGTTCATGAGATTCATGACGATGAGAAGCTCATGCTGGATATTCTCCGGGAGGAGAAGATCCTCATGGTCGGTGGTCGTGGTTTCAATTACCCGACGCCGGATCACTTCCGTGTGGTTACGTTGCCGTGGGCTAGTGAGCTTTCGGAGGCGATTGAGCGGCTGGGTAATTTCTTGGCCAGCTACAAGCAGTAGGTCGTAAAGTTTTCTTCTCAGCCCGGGCCCTTTTTTGGGGCCCGGGCTGTTGTGTTGTGTGGCTTTTGCCGGGCTCACTTCACCCTGCTACCGCCTGCCTTGTCCCGGCGATCGTGCTGGCTGCTCTACTCTCAACATCAGCACTGATTTCCGTTCGTCTCTCCGGAGGTTCTTGGTGGGAAGCCACTCTAAGTCCGCTGCTCCGCGCAGTCGCCGTATTCGGTCGATGGTTCGCCCGCCGACGCAGCGTCATGACAGCACTACCCAGTTGTGGCGCCGTATTTTGGCTGCTTTCCTGGCGATTGCGGCTGTGGCCACTGTTATTGGTGTGGTCATGTTGTGGCCTCGCGGCGACGCCCCGGAACCGAAGGGGACTTTCCTTAGTTCGCAGGCAATGGCTGCTGAGGCTGTTGCGGGTGAGGTTGTTAGCGTCACGGAGCAGAAGTGTGGTTCTCCGGATCGGGGCGCGGTATTTGATGGCGATCCGGCGGCGCCGTTGTCGTCGGGGACGTCGGTGCTTCCGCCGGTGGTTCCGCCGCCGAGTAATCCGCTACCTGAGGACGCTGGTGTAGTCCCCGGTGCCCCTGCTCCGCAGCCGGAATTCGCCCCAGAACCGCAGCCTGCCCCACAACCGGCTCCGCAGCCGGCGCCGCAGCCTGCCGATCCTGCCTTTGAGGGGGAACCGACCGCTGCTGGCCAGCGACTTGTGCCGATGCAGGCCCCTGCTGCTCCGTTGGTACCTGAAGCACCAGCGCAGCGGCCTTGTACTGCGATTATTGTCGACATCACTGAGGGCCCGGATGCTGGGCACCGCACTTTGTTGGAGACTTCGGGCCAGCCGGGCGATCCGGAGTTGTCTGAGGGGCAGAAGATTTGGCTGGCTAAGCAGGATTATCCGGGCGTGGGTTCGCAGTATGGCTTCCTGGATATCAACCGCACTATCCCGATGTGGGCGTGGTTTATCGCGATGGTGGTAGCCATTGTTGCGGTGGGCGCTTGGCGTGGTGTGCGCGCTGTGTTGGGTCTTGGTTTGGCTCTGTTGGTTGTGACTGTGTTCTTGGTCCCAGCTTTGCTGCGTGGTGGCCCGCCGTTGCCGTTGGCGGTGGCGACGGGTGCTGCGGCGATGATTCCGGCGATGTTCCTGGTGCATGGGCGGAATTGGAAGACCGCTGCGGCGCTGGCGGGCACGTTATTGTCGCTGTGCGCGGCTGCTGGTTTGGCTCATTGGGCTATTGGTAGCTCGGATGTGCGTGGCCTTGCCGACGATTCGAACTTGCTTATCCAGCTGTACTTGCCGACGGTGAGTGTTACTGGCCTGTTGTTGGCGGGCTTTATTGTGGGTGCGCTGGGTGTACTCAATGACACCACTATTTCGCAGGCTTCGACGGTCCGTGAGCTTGCCGACGCTGATCCTGCGGCTTCGCGGATGTCCTTGTTTACCTCGGCGATGCGTGTTGGCCAGGACCATATTGCGTCGATGGTGTACACCTTGGTGCTTGCCTACGTGGGTGCTTCGCTGCCGATGACGTTGTTGCTTTCTGTTGCGGATCGTCCGCTGATGCAGGTGTTGACCTCGGATATTGTCGCCACCGAGTTGCTGCGTTCGGCGGTGGGCGCGTTGGGCTTGACGCTTGCGGTTCCGATTACCACGGCGATTGCTGCGCTGACAGTGGGTAATCGTGCTGCGGAGAACGCTGAAACGACGGAGGCAGGCCCAGATCCCGATAGTGAGCTCAGTGTTGGCAGTGGCGGTGCGGATGCTGCAGAGACTGTCTACGCTGATCGCACCCAGACTGGTCGTCTTTAGGCATAAAAGTGGGCGGGTGAAGAGATTCCCTAGTTTCTTCACCCGCCCTCTCCGGGACGCACCCCCCCATGCGTCCCGGAGGCGGGGTATCGGGAGCGGTGTGGCCCCCGACTGTTCCGTCCCGATACCCCTGTCAGAGTTGGATCCCCCCAGTTCCGGCGAGGTTTCCCTACCTTTTTCCTCGCTCTCTGACGCGGCCTACGCTAATAGCTGTTTGGGCAATGCGCGCGCCGAGTGAGGCGGTTTTTACCCCCGGTGGCGCTTTTCGGTGGGCACCAGTCGCCGTATTTTTGCCGGATGAACAGGTTTTTTAGCGTTTAGGCAGCCCTAAAAAATTTTTCCTGAAATTACCCCCGCCCAGCCCCAGCGGGACCCGCACCAAAGGTGCAGTGGTGTTCTTTTCTTCACTTAGTCGCGTCGGCAACTTAGACGCTTAGCACGCCACCGTCGCCAGTGCGTCGCCACGCCGGGTCGCTTTATGTCGCCTACCTGCAATCTTAAGTTAACCAAGTGAACCTAAGCGACATATTCATTTCACTCTAGCTACACATATGAAGCCCCCTTAGACCACCCCCGACGACGATTTTTTATACGCATGTCGTTTACCAGTCGATCATCTTTCCGATGACACCACGTAACCAGGAGAGGACTGTGCACCCACAACAAAAGCCCGCCGGAGACACTGCAATCTCCGGCGGGCTGAGTCCGAGGAGGACTTATTGCGGGGTCACGCCACGCCCCAGGCAGCTGACATCCCAGCCGGCATCAACCCAGTCCTCAACGGGCAGGCAGTTACGGCCGTCAATAACGCGCTTATCGGCCACCCACTCCCCCGCAACCACCGGGTCAATCTGGCGGAAGTCATCCCACTCGGTGGCAACGATCACCACCTCAACGCCTCTCAGCGCGTCCTCAATGGAGTCGCGGTAATCCAGCGTCGGGAAAACATGGCGGGCATTACCCATTGCCTGCGGGTCGTAGACGCGGACGTCGGCACCGGCCAAAGCAAGCTGTCCGGCAATGGACAGCGCCGGGGAGTCACGCACATCGTCAGAATTGGGCTTAAATGCCGCACCGAGTACCGCCACCTGGTGGCCCAGGGCATTGCCGCCGAAGGTCTCTTTCACCAGGCCGACCATCTTTTCGCGGCGGCGCATATTGATCGCATCGACCTCGCGGAGAAAACTCATCGCCTGGTCGGCGCCGAGCTCACCGGCGCGGGCGGAAAATGCGCGGATATCCTTCGGCAGACAACCGCCACCAAAGCCCAGGCCAGCATTGAGGAATTTGCGGCCAATCCTTGGATCGAGGCCAATTGCGTCGGCAAGCACCGTGACGTCGGCACCGGTGGTTTCACAAATCTCGGACACCGCATTGATGAAACTAATCTTGGTGGCAAGGAAGGCATTTGCGGAGACCTTGACGAGCTCAGCGGTAGCCAGGTCGGACACGATGAACGGGGTGTCGGTTTCCAGGATGCTGGCGAAGCACTCCCGGGCGGCATCCTCAGCGCGGGACGTGCCGGCCGCTACGCGCTCACGGTTGAGGCCAAGCACCATCCGGTCCGGACGTAGGGTGTCATCCACGGCGTGGCCTTCACGCAGGAACTCCGGGTTCCAGGCGACCTCAACGTCGGCACGCTCACCAGTGAGCTCATCGCAGCGTTTCTGCAGTTCGGCGGCGGTGCCGACGGGGACAGTGGACTTGCCGAGGATGACATGGTCGCCGCTGAGCTTGGGCACCAAAGACTCAATAACGGCATTAACATAACTGATATCGGCGGCGTGCGAACCCTTAATCTGCGGGGTACCCACACCGATAAAGTGCAGGTTGGCGAACTCAGCTGCCTCCGCATAGTCAGTGGTGAAACGCAGCTTCCCCGATTCGACATGGCGACGCACAAGCTCCGGTAGCCCCGGTTCATAGAAAGGCAAATCGCCTTTCTCCAGGGATTCAATCTTGTTCGGGTCTACATCCACGCCGAGAACCTCATGGCCAAGTTCAGCCATACAAGCCGCGTGCGTCGCACCCAGGTAACCGGTGCCAATCACTGTCATACGCATACCGCTCATTATCCGCCGAGCAGCCAGCACCCGCCACTGCAGGGGAGAAAACAACCATCCAGACCGTTGGCCCGAAGGGTAAGTTTAAGGGCGTTACCGCCTAAGCCCGTCCAGGAAGCAACCGGAAACGATGCAGTTCCTCCTTATTTCGCCTTTTGATTACCGCTTAACAAACGAATCTGCGGTCAAAGTCAAAAAACATAAAAGCGTGCGGTTTGTCGACAGAGACACTTTCGACCCCGGCATGATGGATAGAGAGGCGAAAACTTTTGATGATCTGCGCCGCATAGAGATCGATACCACGGAGTTGGAAAACAGCGCCGATAGTGAAGTGCTTACCGACGCTACAATCCTGCGCCTAGAACTGGTCGAAGTGGCGCAAATACCAGTGCTGCGCATGATCGTCGAGTTCGACAATATTAAAGATAAGATTATTCATTCCTGCGCTACACCCAACTCTAAAAATATTGAACGTCAGACAACTCTAGCAGCGATAATCGCAGCTAAGCATGTAGCTGAACAACAAAACTACCGAACTCGCGATGGCAAACTAGCTGAAATTCTGTGGACCAACCGGACGGCCATTTTAGGGGACGGAGAGGCGATCGAAGGCTGGTCCATGGACCCCGCTGGCGACCGAGAACTACCAAGCGCCCAGGAGGAGAGTTGCAAGACGACGGTCGGGTGGGGAAATAACACGATTGACCAATGCCCATCATGGTCGGGCGAGTACACCCGGGAGATAGCTAAAGGGATCACTGACGCCCAGATTCTTTGGACTCGACTGATGAAGCTAAATGATAAGTTGCGGTCAGAGTTCTCCACTATCGAAGAGTCACAGCGATCCAAACGCAAGGATAAGCCTGTTATTGCGATCCTGAAAGAAGACCGGACCGAACTGGCTATCCTCAACCTGATCTATGACGACCTCGTAACAAAAACCCAGGGCATACGGAGGCTCGCCGCAGAGAATTGCCTGAACAGCTGGCAGTACCATGACTACCTCGAACGGGTGAAAGTACGAATTTCAGACTTCGATGAAATTTCCCGGGCAAATAGTGAGATAATTCGACGCAAATACCAGTCCGGCGTTGAGACTATCCTTGCGGTTTTAGGTAGCTTAGCGATCGTACAAACCGCAGTTGACCTCATTGGCGCCGCCTACTCAGAAACCGGCAGAGTAGCTGGCGGAGAGTGGCCTAGTTTTTCCGTATTAAACCTTCTCCGGGCGGCGAATATCGATCTGCTAGTTATTCTCGCGCTCGTTCTGTATATCATTGTTTTCATGTATTTCAGCAGAGCTAATAGAAAAGGAGACATTTAGTGTCTACCGCCCTGGAACGTGTACTTAATGCTAGTCAGGGATCACTCTCGCCGGCATGGCAAGAGCATACCCATGAAATCAGCCGCCAACGCAGTTTAGTTGAGCATCAGCTGGCGCAGCCTAATGCCAAACCAGTCTATGGTTTTAATACCCTCTTCGGCCAACTCGATGCCGCAGGCGTTACGACGCTTGACCAGAAGTATATGGTGGAAAATCACTGCATTGGCCCGGTATCCCAGTTAAGCCCTCGCGACGCTAAAGTTGTCACGGCTTGCAAGATTGAACAATTAAATAGTTCATTCACTGGTATTTCGGTAACAACATATTCGGGGCTACTGGATTCCATTCAACGCGAAATCCCGGCACTGACTGGCTCGTGGTGGGCTAGTTATGGTTCCGGCGATGTGGCCCCGGGGTCGTGGTGGGCCCATAACCTGCTCGAACTGGGTTTCCTGCATGAACTGCACGCCGGCGACGCCATGGCTTTGATGAACGGGAGTTTTTACGGCGCCGCTACTGCCCTATCGACCTTGTTAGATCTCCGCGATCAGCTCACCAACGCGTTATCCAACGTGATTGCTGCCGGCAACTTCGACCCCAGGATTTCCACACTTGGTGGTGAGGTCAAGGCCGCCCTGGCTGGTCTTCCTGACAATGGCCACGATTGGTTTTCGTCGCCCCCTCAGCTGCCTGTGGCGATCCGCGATATTGGCCCGCAGGTCTTTTTTGCGGTCACCGCATGGGGTAGGGCTCTTTCCGCCATCGAGGACTCGCTCACCAAGCCGTCAGGTAATCCGCTGTTCTTTCACGAGGATTCTGATTCACAGAGCATCGAAGCGATCAGTAATTCTTCCTTCTTAAACCTCGATCTCGCGGCAGCCCTTGACGGTATCGCCCGTCTTGTTCGCTTACTCTGCGTCAATCAACAGCGCATTTTGGATTGGTTGTCCAAGCAAGCCGAAGCGACGCTGGCGCCGCGCGAGGCAGTGCCCTTCGTGCAGCCACCAAAGGTAGCGCTCGCCCTGCACCTGTCTTCTGCCGGGGCATCGGGCAGCTCGCCGGTGCCCTATCTCGCTGAGTCGGACGGTGTGGAGGATGTGGCCGATCTGACTGTTGTCACTTCCAAGCAGATTCGGTCGATGGCTGAGTCTCTTGCTGCGATCACAGATCTCACCGACGAAACCCTCAACCAGGCTTTGACTATCTCGCAGAGTGATTCGTCGGCATTCGAAGCCCGTAAAAGCCAAGCCCAGCAACTGGCCTCCGGGATTTTTTCGATGTCTCCTCAGCAGGCGAGTTGAGTGGCGATCCCAGTTCGCCGCGGGGCACCTGAGCTACTTATTTGCGGAAGTTCAGGTACGCCTTGGAGGGAGTCGGTCCCCGTTGACCTTGGTACTTTGAGCCGAGTTCACCGCTGCCGTAGAGGTGCTCGGCCGGGGAGCTGAGGCGGAATAGCGCGAGCTGGCCGACTTTCATCTCCGGCCACAGGACAATCGGCAAATTGGCCACATTGGACAGCTCGAGGGTGATGTGGCCGCTGAAGCCGGGGTCAATAAAGCCGGCCGTGGAATGGGTCAGCAGGCCCAGCCGGCCGAGTGAGGATTTCCCCTCGAGGCGACCGGCCAGGTGCGCCGGGATGCTGAAGTGCTCCAGCGTGGAGGCCAGCACGAACTCACCGGGGTGCAGCACGAAGGCCTCGCCCTCGGGTACCTCGTGTAGGGAGGTGAGTTCTTCCTGTGGTTCCTTCGGGTCGATATGGGTGTATCGGGAGTTATTGAAGACTCGGAAATAGCGGTCCAGGCGCACGTCAATCGATGACGGCTGGACAAGTTCATCAGCCATTGGCTCGATGACCAGGCGGGAGTCATCCTCAGCGGTCAGAGCGGCACGGAGATCACGGTCGGAAAGAAGCACGTCGTATAGCCTACCTGCTCTTTTGCCAGCGCTTATCAAGAAAGTGCTAGATTACATGTGCAGGAGCACTGCGGTGCTCGGCTGCCGATGTAGTTCAATGGTAGAACTCCTGCTTCCCAAGCAGGCGGCGCGGGTTCGATTCCCGTCATCGGCTCAAAATATTGCGGGCTATGCTTAGCCCCGACCCGCTCCGGCCTGCCCGGGGCGGGTTTTTATGGTGCGTCCGGCGCGAGTTTGCGGTTAATGAGATCGAGCAACCGCTGGGGGTCTTTGTCGCACTGCGCTAATTCAGCCGTGTTGATCAGCACCCGGTCACCTTCCGGATCGAGCAGTACTATCGCCGGAGCGTCTTCGTGCGCCATCACCGCTGCGGTTCGGGAGTCCATCTCATTGAGATGAACAGTGGTTATGGGAATTGGGCTTTCCTGCGCCTTTTGTCGCCAGGATGCCTTACCGCGCGGGTTCAGGCCGTGGGTGATATCGCATAGATCGCAGTGCGCCTCTCCCGTGATCTTTCCCTTTAGGTAAGACAATTCACCCATAACTCCGCCATTGGCGTTGTAGACGCCAACTAATTGTGAGTCACTCATCAATACCGTCCTTGAATTCTTGCAGTTTATGGGGATGGATAATCACAATCGATCCCCGTTTTTGGGTGATAAGCCCGCGCTGCGCCAGGTCCGCTAGTACCTTGCTTACGGCTTCGCGGGTAGCTCCTGCCAGGCTCGCTAGCTGCTCGTGCGTCATCTTCACGACTAGCCCCTTTTCCCAGGGCAGGTGGCTTGGCCGTGCGGTTGTGAGCAGCAGTGAGGCCATACGTTGCGATAGTGGGCGCAGGGCAATATCGGTGAGTCGTTGTTCTAATTCCGCGACTCGCCTAGCCAGGATTGTGGTTACCTGCTGTGAGATACGGGGGTCTGCTAGGAAGAATTTTTCTACGTCGTTCTCATTAAGCCGGCAGATTACGGTTTCTTCGATAACGTCGGCATAGCTATCGCCCATCACCTGACCGACTGTGGGCATATTTCCGAAAACATCGCCGGTCTCGTAGATAGCGAGGGTGAATATTTTACCGCCCGGACTTGATTGGTAAATGCGCACTCGCCCAGATTTGATGATGAATAATTCTTGAGTTGGGCGTAGCGGGTTGTAGACAACCTGCCCGGAAGAATAGTTCTGCGGCGGGATCATGCGGTTTATTTCCGCCAGTTCTGCTTCCGGAATTTGTTGAAATAGTTCAACTTCGCGCAGGCAGGGGCGTTGTCCCACTGGGGGATTTTGCGGATTATTGGCTGCCCCTGCCGGGGCGGTGGACATGTTGCTATTCCGAACATTCACCCCGCAAGCGTAGCTCACCTGGTCTAGCTGGCCAGGCGGGAAAGCACTGCCCGTGCAACGAAGATGGTGACGACACCGTAGATGATGTGGCCCATCAGAGAGGCCATCGATCCTTCGCCGATCTGCAGCAGCGGGTTGCCCATCATCATCGGCATCACCATCAGCGGGCCGACGATCCACAGCACAATGCCGAAGACGACCGCGAATACTGCCCCTAGGGCTGCGGATGCAGGCATGACCCGCAGCGCTGCACCGCCGATGGCTCCGAAGATGAGGGAGATCATCATATGGACGGCGAAGCCAACGGCGGCTGATGATGAGCCGAGCATTGAGGCGATCATCTCCAGCATGCCCATTTGCCACATCATGACTCCGAAGACGAGGCCGCCGACGAGACCGCCGACCATACCTGCCTGTACCTGCTTGCCGATTGTTGCGTTGTGCTCTGTGTGGGCTAGTTGTGCTGAACTCATGGTGAGACTCCTTAGTGCTGAAACTGTATTAATGCGTGCCGCAAGATTGGTTGCGTGCTGCAAGGTCGTCTGCGAAATCTACGAGTTCGGCCACCACAGTTCAGTAAACGAGCACACATAACCGCAGTTTTTTTGGTGTGGTGCTCATCGGGCCAGGTCAGGACGGCGGGGTTGGTGGTTGCGCTGCCTTTGGGGTGGGGCTGTTGCGAGGCAGTAATATATGTTCTTATTAAAAATTGCACCAAAATTATGATAGTTGGTCGCACCGGCGTACTTTGGGTGCAATACCATCCAGCACTCCTGCGTCCAGGCACCTCGCTCGCCCGGCGCTTCGATAAGGAAAACGATGGACGACACTTCGTTACCCGCCGATAATCAGACCAATACCGGCGACGCTGACCGCACCAGCACCGCGCAACAGCCGACGTACGTGCCTAAACACGCGGCTGAATCCAGTGCGGCAGCACAACCACCCGAGTCAGCGCAACCATCGGACACCGACGCAGCTTCTGACGCAGCTTCAGACTCGTCAGTGCCGCCGTGCGTCATTGCCGACGACCTTGGCGTCACCGGCGATGAGGGCCCGGTGTACGGCCCACTGAGCGTAGTAATCCCTGGTGATGGCCTCACGCTACTTACCGGCAGGGGCGGCTCTGGCCGCACGGCACTGGCTTTAACCATCGCGGGCCGGATGCGTCCCGACGCCGGGGACCTTGAGGTTCTTGGTTTCACCGATATCGACGATATCCGCCCGCATGTTGCTATCGCTGGGGTCGAACAGATCGATCTCCTCGACCGCGATGTGCGTATCAGTGATGTGTTGCGCGAACACCTCTCCTGGTCCACCCCGTGGTACAAGCCTGCGCCCAAACCGACGCAGGAGTATTTCGAGGAGTTGACCGCGGAGGTGTTCGGGCCGCGCACCTTGCCTCCGATGAGTGCTTATATTTCGCAGCTCGCCGCCGTCGACAAGCACCTAATTCGCATCTCCTTGGCGCTGCACCCGGCTGATGGCAGCGAGATCGGGCTTCTTGTTGTCGATGATCTTGAGCAGGTGCATTCCCCGGTGGAACGTATGACCCTATTTAGTCGCCTGCTGGCGATTTCGGAGCGCATTCCGGTGGTGGTCAATTCCGCCGAGGAGCTGCCCACCGATATTTTGCCGGCGGAACGCCAAGTTCTGCTTGATACGAATGCGGGCCATTTCTCCCCTGAGGTTGCTGGCGTTGACCGTCGCCTGCTGAAACTGCTCCGGAAGGAGTCCCACCGATGATTGCACTCTTTCATACCGGCTCTGAACTGCGCAGGTTCAAGCGGCAGCGGATGACTCGGGTGGCTGTTGCGGCTATCTGCATCATGCCGATTCTGTATTCGACGCTGTACTTGTGGTCCTACTGGAACCCGTTTAATAACGTCAATAACCTCCCGGTCGCGCTAGTGAATGCGGACCGTGGGGCGATGGTCGACGGGCAGCGGCTCGATGCCGGCCAGAAAATCTCTGACGCCTTGATTAAGGACGGCTCCCTGAAATGGGAGGAGGTTTCGCACCAGGAGGCCGTCGCTGGTGTGCGTGATGGCACGTATTACTTCTCTGTCGAGCTGCCGCCGAATTTCTCTGAGGCGGTGGCTTCACCGACGTCGGGCGATCCGCGCCAGGCCACTCTTGAGGCCACCTATAACGATGCCAATGGCTACCTCTCCACGTTGATTGGTGAAAATGCCATGCGCGAGGTGCTCAACGCCGTCGATACCCGGATCAGTTCGGAAGCGGTCGACAAGCTCTTAGTTGGGCTTGTTAATGCTGGTATGGGACTTAATCGTGCCGCTGATGGGGCGCAACAGCTCAATGCTGGCTTGGGCAAGCTTGAGGATGGCACGCAGAAACTGCAGGACGGTTTGCAGCGCAATAAGGCTGGTACATCCAAGCTTGCCGACGGCACCGCCGAGTTAAACGCGAATATCCCGAAGCTGCAGGATGGGTCCGGTCAGCTCAAGGACGGTATTGACCAGTTAGCTGATGGCACCCAACAGCTTGCCGACGGTGTGAATTCCCAGGCTGGTGGCCTCACTGCCCTGCAGGACGGCGCTCAGCGCCTGCAGGATGGCACGGCCCGGTTGGGCCAGGGCGCCCAGCAGATCGATGATGGTGTGGAACAGATTGAGTCGAAGGTGGATGCCGCTTCGGCGATTCAGGCTGATTCGACTCAGGAGATCCGGGAGATCGCCGCGGTATTGCGCACATTGCCGGACCCGGCTTCGCAAGTCTCGGCCCATAAATTAGAGGTCCTTGCCGATCAGCTTGATGCGGTGGGCGTTGGCCCGCAGTCGCCGCTGGTCAATGATGTGCATCGGCTTTCTGCCGGTACCGACGAGTTGGCCCGCCAGCTCAATAGTCCCGATGCGGAGTTCCGGGGCGGTATCGATCGCCTAGCTGGCGGCGTCGGCAAGCTTGAGGAGCTCGTCGACGGGATTAATCGGCTCAATGAGGGCGCCCACAAGCTGCAGGATGGTGCGGGCCGGCTGGATGCCGGTATTGGCCGTCTCGGCGAGGGGGTGACCAAGCTCGATGATGGCGCCCATAAGCTCGATGCCGGTGCGACGAAGCTGCTGGATGGCGCGACGAAGCTCAATGATGGGGCGACGAAGGCGCATGCGGGTTCGGAAGAGTTGGCATCGAAGCTGTCCGAAGGCGCGAATCAGGCCCCGAAGTGGTCTGCGGATCAGCGGCGGCAGATCGCGTCGGTCATGGGCGGCCCGGTGGATGTGTCGGCCAGCAATAATGCCGGCAATAATTCTTTCGGTAGTGGCCTGGCGCCGTTCTTCTTCACGTTGGCGCTGTATATCGGCGGCATCATTACGTTCCTGCTGCTCAACCCGTTGCATCACCGGGCGATTTCCTCTGGTGTGCGCCCGATTCGGGTGGCCATTGATGGCCTGACCGCCCCGGCGGCAATCGGCATTCTGCAGGCGTTGGTCATTCTTGGTACCACCATGCTGGCTACCCCACTGTGGCCGGCGACGGTGCTGGGCCTGGTGGGTATGTGCATTCTGACGTCGCTGATGTTCATGGCCATCAACCAGATGTTCAACGTGTTGCTGGGGCCTGGCCCGGGCAAGGTCGCCTCGATGGCATTCCTGATGATTCAGGTGGTGTCTTCCGGTGGCCTGTACCCGGTGGAGACCCAACCGATGGCCTTGCAGGTGCTGCACCCCATCATGCCGATGACCTATGCGGTCGAAGGTATTCGCCAGGTGCTGTACGGCGATTTCGACCCGCGTATTGGCGTGGCGGTAGCCGCCTGCATTGTGATCACGATCGGTGCGGTGTTGATGTCCTCGCTGGCGGCCCGGCGCGACCGGGTGTGGACGATGCGTCGACTGCACCCGCCGGTGCCGGTATAAGCACCGGTGAGGTAGCGGTGAGGTACCGGTGAGGTAACTGCCGGGGCGCTCGGGTGCCGGGGTGTTCGGGTGCTCGGGCACTTGGGCGCTCGGGCGCTCCGGTGCTGGAGCACATTCTTGTTATCAGCGTGGTTGTTGGCTGTGCTGTTGTAGAACAGCTAGCTGTGCTGTTGTAGAACAGCCGTGGAACAACCGACGAGGTGAGAATGTGCCTACGAAAGATGCTCAGCACCCGGTGCAGGGCGGACCTGGGATAGCTGCTTGGAGCCTATTGGGGGTTTCCACCGTGGCTTTGGTCGTTGGTCTGTATATCGTTTTCCCGCTACCGCTGATTAGTGGGCTGTGGGCTTTTGCGGATTTTCGCCTTGCTGCGGATAAGCCCAAGAAGCAGTGGGGGCTTTATATTGCACTGTCATTGATTCTTGCGGTGAGCATGCTGGTGCTGTGGCTGTTCTTGAGTCCAGGTGGTGACCCTGAGCAGGTTCGGATCGGTCAGACTGCTTGGGGTCTGTCGTAGTTTTTTATCCGCAGGTGGTTTCTAGCCGCAGGTGTTTTTAGCCCGTCGTTATTGGTTCGGTTTTTGCGGCGTTATGCGCGTCGGGCGGAGCAGGATCGGTGGGTGTGTCTATCCCCCCGTGTGCACCAATTAGATCACAGCAGTAACATTTGCAACACTGGCCTCATCAGTATCATGTTTTGCCTATAGTAGTACTTACTGTGTGAAAGGACCTGCGCGCTGCTTGGCGGTGCCGCGCGGGCCCAGCCTGTTCCATCGGAGGAGCCGATATGACCGAACACCGCGACGCTGCGCGCAGCGACGCTGACGCCGACACCCCTCGCGACGCGCAGTCGCACCCAGGGGCGGCGGCCTACCCGCTTGACGACGAAAGCGCTGCTCACCGCGCCGATACTGCCGCCTCAGCCGATCCCTCCTTCGCCCCCATCGACCCCGGCGAGCGTTACCGCGCCAACTACCACAACGCCTTCTCCGCCACCGCCACCCCGGATTCCGCCGACTCCGCCAGCACCGCCAGCACCGCCGACGACTCAGCCGAATACGCTTCCGCCGCCTGGGGCTCGAATTATGAGCCTGCTGACGGGCCCTTCTCCTGGGACCCCAGTCCGCGCGACACGAATATTTACACCGCTACCCCCGCAGCTGGCACAAGCGCTGCCGCCGATCTCAGCGCCACTGACGACACCAACTACGCCGCTATCTCCCCTTCAGCCGATGAGCAGGCCCGACCCGAGCGGGTTGGCCCCAACCGCCGCACTCGCAGCGCAGCGAAGAAGACCAAGAAGAAGCGCCGCCTGTTCGGCAAACGTGGCGCTACGCCCGCTACGCAAGGCACCGCGACCAGCACCGACGAAGCCACTACTGCTGCTCCTGCTACCACCGACGAAGCCACTGCCGTTTATGAGCCAGCCCGCCCGGGCCCCTCGCGCGACACCACTGCGGCCCGCCACAATCCCCACGCGCTGCGTAGCGGGGATCTCCTCGACGGCACGCATGATGAATACGCCGTGCTTGCCCGTGGTCTTTCCGTGGTCGGTTCGGAGGGGCCGGTGTATGGGCCTATCGACGTGGCTGTGCCCGCCGATGGTGTCACCGTGCTCTCCGGTCGCGGCGGTTCGGGCCGCACCGCTTTGGCCTTGACTATCGCTGGCCGTATGAAGCCGTCGGAAGGCGAATTGATCGTGCTGGGCATGACCAAGCGCCGCGATATCCGCCGCCACGTCGCCATTGCTGGTGTGGACCAGATCGATTTGCTCGACCGTGACCTCACCGTGCGCCAGGTGCTCAACGAGCATCGCTGCTGGGGTCGGCGTTTTTTCCAGCCGCCGCTGAAGATCGACGAGGACTACCTGGTCGATCTTGCCGAGCCCATCTACGGCACCCGTACGTTGCCGCCGCTGGATGCCTATATTTCTCAGCTGCCCGGCCTGGACCGGCATTTATTGCGCATTGCCATGGCCCTGCGGCCTTCGCATCATGAGCCCGTCGGGCTGCTGATCGTCGATGATTTGGAGCAGATCCACGAACTCGATGAGCGGGTGGTGCTGATTTCCCGCCTGGTGGAGCTGTCTCGGCAGCTGCCGGTGGTTATTAATGCCGTGAATTTCTTGCCGCACACCTTGGTGCCTCCCGAGCGCCAGGTCCGCCTTGATGCCGACTCCTCGCATATTTCCCCATATGACTGGGGCATCGAAGATGATGAGCTCGACGAAATCGTGAAGGAGTACGCGAAGTGATCGCCCAATTTAAGGCGAGCAATGAGCTCCGCCGCTTCATGCGCTCCGGTATGGGTAAAGCCACGCTGGTGTCTATTACGTTGATGCCGCTGCTGTATTCGGCGCTCTACCTGTGGAGTTTCTGGAACCCGTTCGGCAATCTCGCCGAACTTCCGGTCGCCCTGGTTAATTCTGACCGCGGCGCGGTGGTCGATGGCCGCAAGGTCAATGCTGGTGAGCAGGTCGCCAACGGTGTGCTCGAGAACGACAAACTCGATTGGCACCTGGTCAGTCGCCAGGACGCGATTGAGGGAGTGCGCGACGGCACGTTCTACTTCTCTGTCGAGTTGCCGGAGGATTTCTCCGAGGCGGTGGCCTCGCCAGCGTCGGATAGCCCTAAGCAAGCAACAATTGAGGCTGTCTACAACGACCGTAATGGCTACTTGTCCAGCGTTATTGGCGAAAACGTGATGCGCGTGATGCTCAATACGGTGGGCCAGAAGATCGGCAGCCAGGCGGTAGATAAGCTCCTGGTCGGCATGCTGAATGCCGGTATGGGCATCAATATGGCCGCCAATGGTGCCGATCAGCTCTCTGACGGCGCGACCCAGCTGCGCGACGGTATGGGGCGGCTTTCCGACGGTGGCCACCGGCTCAGCGACGGCCTGAACCGCAATAAGCAGGGCACCCAGCAGCTGGTCGACGGCACCGGCCAGTTGAAGGAAGGCACTCGTCAGCTTGCCGACGGCGCCGCCGAGTTGTCTCGTGCGGTCAATGGGGCCAGTGGGCAGCTTAAGGGCTTGGCTAGTGGCGCGAAGGACTTGAGCAAGACCGTGGATCAGGCTGGTGCCGCGGCGGCTGCGGCGAATCAGACGATGACGTCGGTCGCCGATGTGGCGGATCAGGCCTCGGCGGCGCAGGGGCGTTCTGCTTCTGATGTGCGCGGCCTGGCTGACCAATTGCGCGGCATTAATGACCCCAATGTGCAGGCCGCGGTGGTGCAGTTGGACCGTATCGCCGACCAGTTGGATAACCGTGGCGCGGGACCCAATTCGCCGCTGATTACTGGCATTCGGGACGCGAAGCAGACCACGACGGATATCGACTACCAGCTGAATAATCCGCAGTCTCCGTTGCAGCAGGCCATGGGCGCCCTGGAGAACAGTGAGGGGCAGGTGGACAAGCTGGTCGATGGCGTGAATCGGCTGGAAAGTGGTGCCGCCCGCGTGGCCGACGGTGCGGGGCAGCTCGATGATGGTGCACGCAAGCTTGATGCGGGCGCCGCGCAGCTCAAGGCCGGCGGCCAGACGCTGAGTAAGGGCATTGACCAGGCCCAGGATGGTTCCAACCGGCTTGCCGACGGTGCGGGCGAGTTGGCCCGCAGGCTACGGGAAGGCGCGGATCGGGTGCCGCAGTGGGACCCGCGCCAGCGTCAGAATATGGCGTCGGTCATGGGCGGCCCGGTCGGCGTGCATGAGAACAACACTGCTGGTGATAACACCTTCGGTGCGGGTTTGGCGCCGGTGTTCTTCTCTATGGCGCTGCATGTCGGTGGCCTGGTGATCTTCCTGGTGCTGCGCCCGTTGCAGCAACGCCAGATTGGTTCTGGGGTGTCCCCGCTGCGCGCTGCGGTGGATGGTTTCATCCCGGGTGGCATTATCTCGTTCTTCCAGGCGTTGTGCGTGGTGGGCGTGACGATGGCGGTGACGCCGCTGCGCCCCGCATCGATTACGGGTGTGGTGTTATTCGCCGTGCTGGTTGCGTTGATGTACGGCGCGATTAACCAGATGTTGCATGCTCTGCTTGGCCCTGGGCCGGGCCGAGTGACTTCACTATCGCTGCTGATGGTGCAGATGGTGTCCTCTGGCGGCATGTACCCGGTAGAGACGCAGCCGTTCTTATTGTCGCTGCTGCACCCGTTCATGCCGATGACCTATGCGGTCAATGGTTTCCGACAAGTCATGTACGGCACCTATGACGAGCGATTAGTGATTGCGGTGGTCGCCATCCTGGTGTGGATTGCCGTGGCTATGGCACTCACAGCGGTGGCTGCCGCCCGAGACCGAACGTGGAGCATGTCGCGCCTCCACCCGCCTATCGACGTGTAGTCAGCCACCGGCACCGCCTGATAAGGCTCTGCCCCGCTTTAAAAGGCTCTGCCCCGAGTGCTGGTTAATTACACTGTTTCACCATGAGCGGCATCATCCTTATCGCCTATGACGGCTCGGAGCAGGCCAAGCGGGCCATTGCCTACGCGGGCGAGTTCTTCCACGCGGAGCGAGTCCATGTGCTCACCGTCTGGGAGCCGACACACCATTCGGTGCGTGCCGCCGCTGGTGAGGCAGTGGACCTGACCGCAGACCCGGCCTACCCAGATGCTCGTCGACTGTGCGAGGAGGGGGTGGCCTTAGCCCGGGAGTATGGTCTTCCCGCCAAGGCGCATCTGGTGGAGTCGCAGCAGGCGGTGTGGGAGACGATTTGTGACGCCGCCCAGCAGCTGCAGGTCGGCCTGATTGTGTCCGGCACACGTGGTGCGTCGGGTTTGCGGGGTGTGCTGAGCGCGTCGACGGCGGAGTTGGTGCTGCACAACTCTGGGCTGCCGGTGCTGATCGTGCCACCGCAGAAGTAGGGTTATTGCGGTTTTGGGTCTCAGAAATGTGCGTAACCGAGTATCCTGGGGTTCATGTGACCTCGCTGCACGCTGGGATAATGTCGGTACGTTAGCGATAGAAACACCTTTTTCTGCCAAAAACTACCGAAGCCAGCCGGACTGTTCTACAGTCATGTGCGTCACAGGGCCGCGTGCCCCCATCGCGAATTGTTGTCATCAAATAATGAGGAGTCCGCATGAGCACCCCGGTTACCCCCGCGGATAACACCGATAAGAAGTCCGGCGGTCTCGGCCCAGCAGTGGTCAGCGCCGTTGTTGGCGCCCTGCTCGGTGGTGCCCTGATTTTCGGCGCCGCCAGCGCGCTGTACCAGACCGAACTCCCCGAGGCTGAGGCCATTACCCAGGACCAGGCCCTGCTCGGCGGCCCGGAGTACGGCGAGCGCTAATCCCTTAGGCATGACATCACCCGCGCTCACCGGGGCGCAGGAGATGGTGCCGGGCACCTCGGCGACCGCAACTTCACGGCAGCCCCACTACCAAGGTTCCACCAGCCGTATCCCTTTTCGAGGGATGCTCGGCTGGTGGGTTCTGCTGTGCCTGATTGCTTTTATCCAGTCCCCGGGTCGGATTGTCGCCGACACCAAACATGACTTAACCCAAAACCCGAGCGGGTTCTTATCCCGTTCGCTGACCATCTGGTCAGAAATCATGCCGCTAGGCCAGTTACAGAACCAGGCCTACGGCTACCTCTTCCCGCAGGGCGCATTTTTCGCCGCCATCGACGCCCTGCCCGGCGAGTTCCCCATGTGGATCGCCCAGGCAGTGTGGTGGTCACTGGTGCTCTGCGTGGCATTCACCGGGTTCTTACGCCTTGCTGAGGCTGCCCAGATCGGCAGCCGGCCAGGCCGGATTCTAGCCGCCCTGCTCTATGCGTTAAGCCCGCGCATTCTCACCACTGTTGCCGCGATTTCCTCCGAGGCCTGGCCAGTAGCCCTGGCCCCGTGGATAGCGCTGCCGCTGCTGCGGGTTGTCAATTCACCGCGGCCGACGACGCTGGCCCAGAATATCCGGGCGGTGCTGTTATCGGCCCTGGCCTTGGTGTGTACGGGCGCCGTTAATGCCGTCGGCACTGCCGCGGCATGTGTGGTCGCCGGGCTACTGCTGCTGTTCACGGCCATTTTCGGCCCGGCGCGGCGGCGCGCTGCTGCACTTATGGCGGGCTGGATCGGCGCGTGTATCGCGGTCAGCCTGTGGTGGTTGATCCCCCTGTTGCTGCTGGGCAAATACTCACCGCCGTTTACGGACTACATCGAGTCCGCCGGGGTGACCACGAAGTGGTTGAACCTCACCGAGGTGCTGCGCGGCACCACCTCATGGGCGCCTTTTGTGTCAATCGAGCGTGAGGGCGGCAATGCGCTCGTCACCGAACCAGTTTTTGTGCTGGCGACAATGGCTATTACCGCTATTGGTGTGCTGGGGTTAGCGTCGGCAAGCTTCCCGCGGCGACGGCTGTGGTGGTGTGTGGCCTTAGTCGGTGTGCTGATCATGGCTTCCTGGACCGAGCCTTTCGGCCCACTGGCCACACCCGGCCAGGAGTTGCTCGATGGGCCCTTGGCGGCGCTGCGTAACCTGCACAAATTCGACCCGGTGCTGCGCATTCCGCTGTTGCTGGGGGTGGCGCATTGTGCGTCGTTATTGCCCTTTGGTGCGCCGCGGGAGCACTGGCTGCGCCCGGAAAAGCACCGTGGCGTCATTGGTGTCATGGTGGTGGTGCTGGTGGCTGTGGCCGCAGTTGCCCCTGCTTGGTCGGCCAGGTTGACCCCGGGCCAGTCCTTCCGCGAGGTGCCGGCCTATTGGGCGCAGGCGGCGCAGTGGCTGGATAAAAACGCACCCGATTCGCGCACTCTTGTCGAGCCGGCGATGCCTTTTGGGGACCAGGTGTGGGGTTTCACCCGCGATGAGCCGCTGCAGCCCTTGGCGAGCACCCCGTGGGTGGTGCGCGATGCGGTGCCGCTGGTTCCGCCGGAGGCGATTCGTGGTTTGGACGGTGTGCAGGAGGCTATTTCTTCGGGCCGGAGCATTCCGACGTTGGCGGCGACCTTGCGTGCGAATGGGGTGGGCCATGTGCTGGTGCGCCATGATGCCCGGCCGTCTTTGCGGATGAGTTCAATGCGTGGGCTGCTGCGCACCTTGGCGACGTCGCCGGGCTTTACCCGGGTGGCCCAGTTCCACGGGGACGCCGATTCTGATGCCCCCGCAGCGGGCTCCTACCCCGCCAGCCGGGAGCGCATTGAGATTTGGCAGGTCCGGCCCGGCGCGGGTGCGAGCGCGGCTGCCCCGGATACGGCGGCGGAGCTGGGCTTGCGCATTATTGATGCTGCCGACGTGCCGTTGGTTTCTGGTGGGCCGGAGGTCTTACCGCGTCTCGATGAGGTCGACGGAAGCTCCCCGGTGCGCATTCTTGCTGGTGAGGGTGCCGGCACTGTGACGGATACGCCCACTCGGCGAGGCCGCAATTATGGCGAGGTGGTGCACGCGACCTCCGGGATTCTCGACCCGGATCAGGACCCTGGGGTGGAAAACCTCGTCCCCGATTATCCGGTGACCGGGGTGCCGCTGACGTCGGTGGCTCATAGCGGCCAGATCACCGCCTCCTCCAGCGCCGATGAGCCGTATAGTCTCGGCGGCACGCAGCCCGAACATGGCATTAATGCCCTTGTTGATGACGATCCGACTACCTATTGGGCGCCCACCCGCGGTGGCGGGCAGGCCGATTGGGTGAATCTCAAGCTTGCCGACGGCCAGGTCGCCTCCACGGTGTCGATAACTGCGGCCCGGGTGGCGGCGCGGGTCCAGGTGCGGTCCGGGACGGCATCCACCTCGGCGCAGATTATTCCTGGTAAGCCCACCCGGGTGTCTTTGCCGCCGGGCCGCAGCGATGAGGTGCGGATCATTGCAACGGACGCCCCCGCCGGTTTTGCCTTATCCGAGGTGCGCGTGGAATCAGCTGCCGGCACTGATATCACTCCGGCCCGGGTGCCGGCGGTGCCGGATTCGTCCTCTCAGGTGCAGCGTTGGGTCTTGGGCCAGGAAATCCCGGAGGGCACCATGCGCCGGCTCATTACGGTGCCGCAGGATATGCAGGTGCGCGTGGATAGCGATATCTGCCGCTCTGGGGTCGCGGCGAGCTGGACCATGATTGATGGCGAGTCGGCGCAATGCGGCGAGACGACGAGCCTCACCAAGGGCGTGCACTTGGTGGAGTCGCAGGCTCGCTGGGTGGCGCTGACTGGTGCGAAGTTCTTTGCCCCCAGTGCCGCCGAGCAGGATTCCGCCCCCGTGGCCGGGGAGCTCGCCCGGGCGGATAGCACCCGCATTATCTGGCGCCCAGTGTCGGTGAATGCTGGCATGCAGGCCACTGTGGGTGGCGAAGTGCTGGAGCCGATCACTGTCAATGGTTGGCAGCAGGGCTGGGTTGTACCAGCGGGCGCGGCGGGCGCGGTGTCTCTGAGTTTCCCGGCCCAGTCCTGGTGGCGCGGCGCCATTATTGGTGGCGGGCTGCTGGCGGCCCTCATGGCGGTGGCAGCGCTGTTGTGGGCGCGGCGGACCCGGATGTCGGAGTGCGGCGAGGTCGCCGCAGATCTGCCGCGGATCATTCCTGCCGTTTTAAGTGCGCTGACCATTGGGATGGTCGCGGGTTGGCCGGGGCTGGCAGCAGGCGGTTGTGTGGTCGCTGCAGCGGCGGTGGTGCGGGCGCGGATAGCGTCGGCACGCACCCTGCACAGCGATGATTTTTCTGCTGCCGGGGCGGCTGCGGCGCTGCTGCTGATGGGTGTGGCGGTGGTCGCCTCCCACCAGACCTGGCCTGATGAGGGTTATGCCGCGGCACTGTGGCCGGTTCAGGCGGCCGCGGCAGCGTCCTTGGCTTTGGTGGCGGTAGCCCAGTGGCGGCCCAGCGCCTTGCGGGCAGGTTCTTCCACCAGCGCATAAGACGCGGCGGCGGCCGGGATGGTCAGCGCCACGGTGACGACCGTGATGGCAATAATATGCCCGGAAAATAGGGGTACGCCCAGCAGCGGAAAAGCCACCGACAGCATGGCCATATGCCAGAGGAAGATGCCATAGGACCACCGGCCCAAGGCCTGCATGACCGGGGTGGCGAATAGTCGGGACTGTGGCGCCAGCGCCCACGGGCCGACGATGCACACACCGAACACCAGTCCGCAGGCCAGGCGGCGGATGAACTCCCAGTTATCCAGGACGACCAGGCCTTCCGGGCCGATAATGGCGGCGACGGTGAGGGCCGCAGCGGCGAGGATGAGCCAGATCCAGCGGCGGCGGGCCCAGGTTTCGATGCGCTGCAGCAGGGCGCGGCGACGCGGGTCGGGGTGAGCTGCCAGGGACTCGAGTTCGGCGAGGATCATGCCGGTGGTGAACCAGGAAAAATACGCCCCGGGCTGGACGTGCGGGTTCACACCGTCGAGGTAGGGCAATGGCAGCCATGACCAGGCGAAGGACCCCACCGCAAGCGCGGTGATGACCGCGATGCGGCGCAGTTGGTGGGTGTGTGGGTTGATCCGGCGCAGGGCGATGGCGAACAGCGGCAGGGTTGTGTAGAAGGCCACCTCCACTGCCAGTGACCACAGGTGGGTGAGGCCGCCGTGGAGTCCGCCGGGGACATAAATCTGGGTAAGGGTGAGGTTGGCGAGCCAGGTGTCCCAGCCGGGGGCGCCGTTTTCATGGGCGACGGGGAAGGCGATGAGCACTAGTAGTACGAGCACCCAGTAGGCAGGCAGGATGCGGGCGCAACGCTTGCGGTAGTAGGTGAGCCATCCTGCGCTGGCCCGGTGCGAGCGCCACAGCAAGAATCCGGAGAGGCAGAAAAAGACGGCGACGAAGAAGTCGAAGCGGCCGAGGAGGCGTTCCCATAGGGCGCCGGTGTCGTGGCCGGTCTGGAAGGCCACGTGGGTGCCGATAATTCCGATTGACGCGACTGCGCGTAGGCCTTCGAGTGCCGGTAGGAATCCGGGCCGGAAGGCGGGGTGGTGGTCTGGGGTGCGCCGGGCGGGTTGTGTGGGGCTCGGTGCTGTCATTGGCGCAACCTTTCCGCTTCGCTTGGCCCTTAGGTGAAGGGAAATCAGATTTAGGGTTTGGATTTGCCACCCAGAACAGAGAATGCCATTTTGAGTGTTTTCACAGCTCATAACCCGAAAAGTGGCTGAATTTAGGAACTGTTTACCGATAATATTGGATTCTGACGCACCATCGCGCGAATACCTGCTAAGTTTTGACCGAGAAATCTCCACCGGCGGAAGGACCCTGCCCCCATGGCCAAGAAAATCCTGTCGCACCTTGCGATAATCATTGGTGCTGCGCTGATCATCATGGCGCTTTTGCTGCCGACGTATTTGGTGCCGAAGTTGCGCTCACTGCCGCTCGACACCCAGAGCACCACAGTAACTGAGGTCCGCGAAGGTGCACTGCTCGATTCCGGCGCATTCGCCAACAACGAGCCGGTGAAACCGCGCAAGGACGACCCCCGCTGCGAGGATGAAGACAACCTCCCGGTGCACTGCTTCATCAATGACGAGGTGCCGCTGAAGTCAGTGCGCCACGTACATATGGAGAACCCGGCCGACCATAAGGTCGTCACCTTCGAGGTTGGTACCACCATTTTGCGTACTGACCGGGAAGAGCCGAAGAACCTGATCAACGCCACCGTTGACCGCATCACCCTGGATCGTTCCACCCAGATGCCGGTCGAAGATGACATTTCCACTGTGGCGTTCTCCGACCCGCGCCAGCCCGGTGGCGACCAGCTGCAGGAATTCACCCGCCCCGGCATCCAGTACCAGTTCCCGATGGGCGCTGAGAAGAAGTCCTACAACTACTACGACGTCGTCGGCCTGCTGGATCAGCCGATCGACTTCCTGGGCGAAGAGAAGCAGGACGGCGAGACCGTCTACCGCTACGAGATGAAGATCGAGCCGGTCAACGTCTACGAGCAGTTCAAGGCCCACCAGACCATGAACGGCCGCGAACTGACCAAGGCCGACAAGGACTACCTTGCTTCGCTGCGCCTGAAGTTGCCGGCCCAGGCCTGGGGTCTCGAGGGCGATGAGGACGTCTCCATGGACCGCTGGTACGCCAACGTCCGTACCGTCCGCGTCGAGCCGACCACCGGCATGATCGTCAACGGCACCGAGCACATCATGCAGTTCTACGCCCGCGACGAGGCCGAAGCTAAGTCCCTGGCCTACGGCGATATGCGCAAGGAAGAGGTCAAGGACCGCAACCGCACCGCTATGGACTTCAACGCCCAGTGGTCCCCGGAGACCATGGACCGCCAGCTCTCCCAGGCCGTTGAGTCCCGCAAGATGCTCAATATCGCAGGTGTGTGGGCCCCGATCGTGCTTGGTCTGATCGGTATTGTCCTGGTCCTGCTCGGCATCCGCGGCGTGCGCCGCAGCTAACTGAACTGAGCTAAGACCTCCGCAGGTTGCACCCACCCCGTCGGCACCGTTTCGGTGTTGGCGGGGTGCGTTGCGTTCTGTGCAGCAAGAGCACTGCTGTGTAGCCAGAGTCCTGGAAGCATTCCGCCGGCGGGGGCAGCCCGTTAAACTTTTTGCGTGACCACAACAGCACCCACCCAACGCCGCGGCCCGGATTTCACCCCGGGTTCCTTGCTCGCAGTGTGGTGGACGCTGGCCATGACCGCCGCGGTGCTCTGGCCTTTTATGACCCACGGCGAGCTGCTGCTGCGCGATATGGTGGTGCCAGAAGTCCTGCCGCTTACCGACGCTGCCCTCGGCCTGGGGGATTCCCCGGCGCGAGCAGTACCGCAGGACGCGATCCTAGCTCTTATCGGTACCGCCCTGAACACGCCGACGGTGGTGACCGGGCTGCTCTTCACCGCCTTCATGATTGGCGGCGTATCGGCCTCTGAACTGGCCCGACGCCTTCTCGGTGCTGGACCGGCAGGACAGATCGCTGCGGTCACCATGACGATCTGGACCCCCTACGCCGTTGAGCGTTTATTGCAGGGCCATTGGTCTGTGGTGATTGCGGCGGTGTTATTGCCAGCTATTGCCTTAGCGTCGGTGACGCACCGCCCCGGGTGGCGGGCCTCAGCGATGGCGGTGGCCGGGCTGACCCCCACCGGGGCACTGCTGGCTGGTATTGCGGCCCTCACCGCAGCCCGTGACCTACGCGACCGGCTCCTCGCTGGACTCACCACTGCGCTGATCAGCGCCCCGTGGCTTATCGCCACTGCTGTTTCGCATAGCCCGGTGACCTCAGATGCCTCCGGTGCTGCTGCTTTCGCCCCGCGGGCCGAGCACCTCACCGGCACCATTGGGGCCCTGGCTGGCCTGGGCGGGATCTGGAATAGCGACGTAGTCCCCGCTTCCCGGGAGACCGGGGCCTCTGCGCTGCTGGTACTTGGCCTATTGGGCCTATTCCTGCTCGGGGCGCGGCGGGCCTGGCGCTGGGGTTGGCACGGGGGCATCACCGCCGAGGAGGCGTCCTTGCTGCACGCCCGACGCCGCCTCATTATGGTGGCGCCGCTGGTGGTGGTGCTCACCGCTGCGCTTGCTACCCCGTGGGGGATCGCTGCGATGGAGTCGGCCCTGGTGTCGGTGCCCGGCGCGGGTTTGCTGCGCGATGGGCAGAAATGGGTTGCCCTGGCTATTCCCGGTTATGGCTTATTGGCCGCCGCCGGCGCGGAGGCTATGGCCGCGCTGCTGCCGGATCGGCGCCGGTTCCTGGCCGGTGGTGTTGCCGCGCTGATGGTGATGGTCGCGGTGCCTGAGTTACCCACTGCGGTCGCCCCGCTGCGCCCGCAGCAGTCCTGGTCGGGCTGGCAGTGGGTGGCTGGCATTGTGGCGCTTGATGATGACGCTTTAGTGCCCCTGCCTGCCGCCTCGTACCGCATTATTAACGGCCGCCCGGTTTATGACCCGGCCACGAAAAGGCTTCCTGCCCCGGTGTTGGCTTCGGCGGAATTAAATGTCGGCGGGGAGCTTGTCGATGCTGCGGATGCGCGTGCCGCGGCCGCCAGGTCTGCTCTGCTAAGGGCCGACGATGATGCGGTGGCGACCCTGGCTGAGCTCGGTGTGGGCTGGGTGTTAGTCCAAGATTCCCCCGGCCCGATGGGCGCGGCTGAGACGGTGTTGGCGCAGCTGGACGAGGTTCACCGCGATGAGCGGCTGCGCCTGTACCACGTGCCTGGGCCGATTACGCAGCTGCCGCGGCCGGATCGCAGCCCAGCCTGGGTGGGCCTTGCCCTGTGGGCGGCGATGCTGCTGGCCGGGCCGGTGGCGGCGGCTCTGCGGGCGTTGCTGCGCCGCCCGGCGGGCTAGCGTCGCGCCGCCTCACGCAGCACCTCGGCCACAGCAGCTGTCGTCGCCGACCATTGGAAGGTCTGGGCACGCCGCTGCGCTGCCTGGCCTAACTCGGCGCGCAATGTCGGGTCGCTGAGGATTTCGCGGGCATGGTCGGTCAGCTGGGCCGGGCCGTCGGCAAGCAACCCTGTTTCGCCATCGACCACTGAGTCGCGCAGCCCCGCCGAGGACCGGTACCCCACCGTCGGCACGCCATGCAGCGCGGCCTCAATCACAGCCAAACCCCAGCCTTCTTTACGAGAAGGCATGATGTGCAGGTCAGCGGCTTCAAGTAGCTCGTGCTTGCGGGCCTCAGTGACCTGACCGTGGAAAGTGACCCGGTCCAGCACCCCGACGCGCTGGGCGTGTTGGCGCAGTTCTTCCCCCCACCAGCCCGAGCCGATAATGTCCAGGTGCACCTCGGGCAGCGAGCGCACCAGCACCGGCAAGGCACTGATGGCGTGCTCAATCTGCTTATGCGGCACCAGGCGGGACAAGGTGACCATGCGAGGGCCGGCGGCGTGTTCAGGATGGGCCGCTGTGGTGGGCTTGCCGACGGTTGCTGCCGGGGCGGTATCCACACCATTGCGGATAACAGTGATGTCCGCAGCGGCGACGCCGAGTTCGCGGAGGTCCGCCGCCGAGGGCTGGGAGACCGTGATGTAGCGGCAACCACGGTGCACCAGCGGAGATAATCGGGACTCGATGAACCAGCCGATAATGCCGGTCAGTCGGCCAGCGACCGGCCACTGTTCGCGGTGGCAATGGTGTGTGAGTACCACCGTCGGGGCGCCGGCGAAAATGCGGGCAAAAAACGGCACCCCGTTCTGGGTGTCCAGGACAACGTCGGGACGCCCCCCGAGGGCTTTACCGATCGGGCCGCGTCCGAAGCGGGCGGCGATCATCGCCAGCCATGCGCGCGGGTAGACCGTCATCCGGCCGCCGGCGCGGGAGAAGTGGACGCCTTGGGCCGTTGCGGCGCTTGGGGCGCCGGGATACGCCGCGGTGCGATAGACCACGGTGTCGCCGGCTGCGGCCAGGTCAACGGCCACGTGCTCGAGGTAGCGCTCACTGCCACCACCTTCGGGGTGGCCCGTGTCACGCCAGCACAGGAGCAAAACCTTCATGGGCGGCAATGGTAGTAACCGGCCCTGGCCCGGCGATCGGATACCCGGAGAAAAGGTGGTGGCGGTGGGGGTGGCGGCGCCAGCAACCCGGCACTGCCCTGGACTCGTAAGCGGGCACCGCAGCTGCATTCGGGCCGGATTCGGTAGTTTTAGCCCCGTGACCAATAAGCAGCCAGCCGAATCCACCGCCCCGGGCAGTCTGCGCGCCCAGCGCCGCGCCCATCTGCAACCACTGCGCGATTTCGCGAGCCTGCAGCGTAGTTTCGGCCTGCTTCGTGACTTCAAATACGAGCAAACCGACCCCGATATTTTTTATGGTCACCTCGCCGAGGACACGGTGCGGTTGCTTGAGCTCATCGCCGCGGGCGCTGATCCCGGCGACGGTGCGGCAGGCGGCGGCAGTGCCTTGTCCGGCAGCAGCCCCTTGTCCGGCAAGCGCATTCTGGACGTCGGTGGTGGTCCGGGTTATTTCGGTAAGGCGTTCGCCGAACGCGGGGTGAATTATTACACCTGTGAACCCGATGTCGGTGAGATGGCTGCGGCGGGGATTCGACTGGAATCGTCGGTACGCGGTTCGGGTTTGGCGCTTCCGTTCACCGATGCGGCTTTCGATCTCACGTATTCGTCGAATGTGGCCGAGCATGTCGCCGAACCCTGGCGGATGGGTAAGGAGATGTTGCGGGTTACTCGGCCGGGCGGGCTGATGGTGTACTCCTACACCTGCTGGTTTGGCCCATTTGGGGGCCACGAGATGGGTCGGACGCACTATTTCGGTGGGGATCGTGCCCGAGCTTGGTATGAGCGCAAACATGGGCACCCCCCGAAGAATTATTTCGGCAAGTCACTGTTTCGGGTTGACTGTGCCGACGGCCTGGCCTGGGGCAGGCAGATGCACCGCTGCGGGGAGGCCGATCTACTCGCCGCGTTTCCGCGGTATCACCCGCATTGGGCGTGGTGGCTTGTGGATATCCCGGTGCTGCGCGAGGTTG
The DNA here is from genome assembly GCF_019209905.1 of Corynebacterium sp. TAE3-ERU12. GTDB lineage: Bacteria > Actinomycetota > Actinomycetes > Mycobacteriales > Mycobacteriaceae > Corynebacterium. The sequence continues at coordinate 229,131 of NZ_JAHUTM010000003.1, forward strand.
CGGTATCGAATCTTGTTCTGGTCATGCGCCGCCGATAGCGCCTGGTTGACCTAGCCAATTTTCCTTTGCAGGGCTAGGTGGGGGTACCTGCTGCTGAATTGTGCCGGTGGGGTTTCGCACAGTTGCAGACAGCGAAGGCCATCCACAGTTACAGTGACGTAGAACACCCTTTAGCCAATGCAGAGGAATAAACATGACCAACGCCACGAATCCCGCGGGCGGCGATGCCTTCATCTACGAAGCCATCCGCACTCCGCGCGGCAAGGGCAAGAACACCGGGTCGCTGTACTCGGTGCGCCCGGTTTCGCTACTCACCGGACTCATCGATGAGATCCGTAACCGTTTCCCCAACCTCGACGAGGAGCGCATTTCTGACCTCGTTGTGGGTTGTGTGACCCCTGTCGGCGACCAGGGCGCCGATATTGCCCGCACTGCTGGCTTGGCCGCCGGCCTGCCGTACCGCACCGGCGGTGTGCAGGTGAACCGTTTCTGTGCCTCGGGCCTGACCGCTATCAACCTCGCCGCCCAGAAGGTGGCTTCCGGTTTCGATGAGCTGGTGCTCGCCGGTGGTGTTGAATCCATGTCTCGTGTACCGATGGCTTCCGACGGCGGCGCGATGGCGATGGACGCCGAGGTTTCCTTCGGCACCGATTTCGTCCCGCAGGGCATTTCCGCTGACCTGATTGCCAGCCTGGATGGGTTCAACCGGGATCAGCTCGACCAGTTCGCTGTCCGTTCCCATGAACGCGCCGCGAAAGCCTGGGAGCAGGGTCTTTTTGACCGCTCGGTCGTTCCGGTCAAGGACGCTTCGGGCCTGACCATCCTGGACCGCGATGAGACCATCCGCCCCGGCACGACTGTGGAGTCGCTGTCCGGTCTGCGTCCCGCCTTCGCCATGATGGGCCAGATGGGTGGCTTCGACGCAGTTGCGCTGAAGAAGTACCCGCAGCTGCAGGAGATTACCCACCTCCACCACGCTGGTAACTCTTCCGGCATCGTCGATGGCGCTGCCATGACCCTCATCGGTAATGAGAAGGCCGGTGCGGATATGGGCATGGAGCCGCGCGCCCGCATTGTCGCTATGGCGGTCAATGGTGTGGAGCCGACCATCATGCTCACCGGCATTGAGCCGGCTGTGCGGGAGGCTCTTGGCAAGGCCAATCTGACCCCGGATGATATCGATGTCTGGGAGATCAACGAGGCGTTCTCGGCTGTGGTGCTGCACGCGCAGCAGCAGTTGGGTATTCCCGATGAGAAGCTCAATATCAATGGTGGCGCTATTGCGATGGGCCACCCGCTGGGTGCGACCGGTTCCATCATCACCGGCACCGCTATTGATGAGCTGCACCGCTCTGGTGGCCGCTATGGCCTGATCACTTTGTGTGTGGCCGGCGGTATGGGCATTGCCACCATCATTGAGCGCGTCTAACCCCACCCGAACGATTCAACTGCACGGCTTTCCAAGGAGATAAGAAATGACCGACAATATGTTCCGGTGGGATAAGGACGCGGATAACGTCGTCACGCTCACGATGGACGACCCCAACGCCCCTGTTAACACCATGAATCAGACCTTCCAGGCTGATATCGCCGCGACGGCGGATCGCCTCGAAGCAGAGCTTGCCGACGATGCGAACTCGATTCGCGGCATCATCATCACTTCCGCGAAGAAGACTTTCTTCGCCGGTGGCGACATCGTCCAGATGTCCAAGGCCACCAAGGACGACGCGGCTGAGATGTTCGCCAATGTGCAGTCCATGAAGGACTCACTGCGCCGCATTGAGAAGCTGCCGGTGCCGGTGGTTGCTGCCATTAATGGCGCGGCTCTCGGCGGTGGCCTCGAGGTTGCCCTGGCCGCTAATTACCGCATCGCCGCTGATGTGCGCGGTTCCAAGATTGGCCTGCCTGAGGTCACCCTGGGTCTGCTGCCCGGTGGCGGCGGCATTTCCCGCGTCACCCGCATGATTGGCCTGCAGGACGCCTTGATGAAGGTCATCCTCACCGGCGCCCAGATGAACCCGGGCAAGGCCCATAAGGTTGGTGTGGTCGATGAGGTTGTGTCGGCTGATGAGCTGCTCCAGCGCGCTCATGACTGGGTTACTTCCGACGATGCTGTGGCCCAGCAGCCGTGGGACGTGAAGGGCTTCCGGTTCCCCGGTGGCACCCCGTCCAATCCGAAGCTGGCGATGAACCTGCCGTCGTTCCCGGCGAACCTGACCAAGCAGCTCAAGGGCGCCCCGATGTTGGCACCGCGTCGTGCGATGCAGGCCGCTATCGAGGGCGCGCAGGTCGATATTGATACTGCGCTGACCATCGAGTCCCGTTATTTCACTGAGCTGGTCACCGGTACTCAGTCGAAGAACATGATGCAGGCGTTCTTCTTCGATCTGAATCATTGCAATGGTGGCGGCTCCCGCCCGACCCAGCAGGACGGCACCCCGTTCCCGAAGACGGAGTTCAAGAAGGTCGGCGTTGTCGGCGCGGGCATGATGGGCGCCGGTATCGCCTACGTGTGCGCCAAGGCCGGCATGGAGGTTGTGCTCAAGGACATCTCCATGGAGAACGCTGAGCGCGGCAAGGCGTATTCCGAGGGCCTGGAGAAGAAGGCTCTCGAGCGTGGCCGCACCACCGAGGAGAAGTCCAAGGCACTTCTGGACCGGATTAAGCCCACCGATTCCTACGACGACCTGTCCGATATTGACCTCGTCGTCGAAGCTGTCTTCGAGAACACTGATCTGAAGCATAAGGTCCACGCGGAGATTGAGGCCGCTGTGCCGAAGGATTGCGTGCTGGGTTCGAATACCTCGACCCTGCCGATTACCGAGCTGGGCTCCCATGTGGAGCGCACCGGTGATTTCATTGGCCTGCACTTCTTCTCCCCGGTGGACAAGATGAAGCTCATCGAGATCATCTCCGGTGATGACACTGACCCGGCCACTCTTGCTAAGGCTCTGGACTTCTCCGTGGCCATCCGCAAGATTCCGATTGTGGTCAATGACTCCCGTGGTTTCTACACCTCGCGTGTTATCGGCACCGTCATCAATGAGGCGCTGCGCATGGTGGTTGAGGGCTATGACCCGGCCATCATTGAGGCCGCTGGCCGCCAGGCTGGTTACCCCGCCCCGCAGCTGCAGCTTGCCGACGAGCTGAATCTGAAGCTGATGGAGAAGATCGCGAACGAGACCCGTGCTGCTTTCGAAGCCGAGGGCAAGACCCTGGACGAGGGCGGTGTGCCGGGCTTGGTGGACGCCATGATCAACAAGTACGAGCGTCCCGGCAGGCTCGAGGGCCAGGGCTTCTACAACTATGCGGACGGCAAGCGCGCCGGCCTGTGGGATGGCCTGTGGTCCGAGCTGGGCGCTGGCTCCATCGCCCCGGAGGACACTGACCTGCAGGATCTGATGGATCGCATGCTGTTCATCGAGGCCATCGAGACCCAGAAGTGCTTCGATGAGGGCGTTATTGAGGAGTCTGCCGATGCCAATATCGGCTCCATCTTCGGTATCGGCTACCCGGCATGGACCGGCGGCACCAAGCAGTTCATTGAGAACTACGACCGCTTCTCTGGTCGCCCGGTTGCTGCGAAGCACGCTGGTGTTGCTGCCGACGGCACGCTCGACGGCAAGCCGACCCGCGGTGTTGCCGGCTTCGTTGCCCGCGCCGAGGAGCTGGCTGCTAAGTACGGTGAGCGCTTCGAGGTTCCTGCTTCGCTGAAGTAGGCGCACCCGCTGTGCGGCTTTTAGCCGCCTGTGTCGCTTTCGCCGCTCTGGCCGCCCCGCCTGGACATCATGTCCGCGCGGGGCGGTTTGAGTTGTCGGCAGTGGTGGCCTCGGCATCGACGGTGGCGTTGGTGCTGGTGCTGGCGGCGGCGCCAGCGTCGGAAAGCTAACAACTCAAAAACATTGCATTGCACCCAAAACTAGGTAACTGCTAGCATTACAGGCACCTTTTCTGAGATCGGAATTTCCTTGCTGAACTGCTAATTTCCGCCATACCCGCCGGCTTCAACCCCGTCGGGTTGCGCAATTTCAGGGCTTTCAAGGTATCATTCCGATAACAGGTCTCGTAACACTAGTCACTTGCGTCACAAAAGGACTCCAATGCGTCTTCGCTCTATTCTCGCCTCCGTGGCCGCCACCGCCATGGCCGCTATCAGCCTGCCGATGGCAGCCCAGGCCGCGCCAGGCAATACCGTCGTTTTCGGCGACTCGCTTATCGCAAACCCGTCCGTGGCCGACTACGCCGCCTCGAAGATCCCGGGCCTGCCGAACCCGAAGATTTCCAAGTCCGGCTGCCCCACTGACTTCCTGTTCTCCGGCACCTACGGGGCAACCACCAACCGCCCCACCGATGACTACACCTGCGCCGGCGCTTCCTTCCGCACCGGCGGCATGCGCATTGATGCCGAAATTCAGCGCGCCATCGACCAGGGCGACCTGAACCCGCAGACCAGCGAGATCGTCATCCTCGCCGGCGCTAATGACACCTACCCGTACGTGCTCAATGAGCGCATGCCGGTGCCGCAGATCCGCGAGAACCTCCGTGTTGCCGTCCGTGACGCAGTGAATAAGGCCAAGCACCACGCACCCAATGCCCGCGTGAAGCTGGTCGGCTACCCGCGTATCGGCACCCCCACCGGTGAGGTGTGCGTGGTGAATACCACCCCGGGGCCGGGCGTTCCGACGCTGGGTGTCAACGTCAAGGAGGTCGAGGACGGTCTGCAGTGGGCTGTTGTCGACGCCGCCCGTGACACCGGTTCGCTCTTCGTCGACTCGAAGGGCATTTCCGCCGGCCACGAGATGTGCTCCCCGGACCGCTGGGTTGCTGGCATTATCGACACCACCGCCGGCCCGCATAACCTCATCCTGCATATGACTAATGACGGCCTGAGCGCTGTCGCCCGCAACGCCGCACTGGCCTAAGCAGCGACTTTTCCTCATCCACAGCCCGCCCCAGACACCTTCTGGGGCGGGCTGTGGCGCGTTTGGCGTTCCCTATCGGCCGATAATATGCTCTGTTAATTGAGATGAATTTTCTGCGATAGGTTATTCATGCACCACGTACCCGCCCGCCCATTTTCCCACCGCACGGCACTATCGGCCCTGGCCATCACTGCACTAACACTCACCGGATGCAGCAATGCCGATACTGAAGGCCCCGCCCCCGAGGCCGAAGAAAATACCCAAGCAGCACTTGACCAAGGCAATGGCGACGTCCCAGCAGCCTTCGAGGATGTCCTCGCCAACCCCGGATCAGTGCGGATTAGCGCCGCAGCCCAATACGACCCCACCGGCCAGTATTCCTACGCTGTGGTCGACTTCACCGCCGACGGCCAACCTGACCTGCTGCTTCGCGCGGACAGCACGGGAATCTCCCCGGTTGTGCTCATCACCGAGGACGGCGATGGCGGCGTCACTTCCTCCGTGGACACGCTTAGCAACGGGGCCGCCCGGAATGGCGACACACAGATCCAGGTCCTGGGCTCCCGCTCAGGCGACGGCATCTACGAGCGGAAAACGGACGCCAACGATTTCCAGGCCTCCAGCAGTCATTACACGCTAAGCGGCGATGAGATCACTCTCGAACAGACCACACCAGTCAAAGAAGGCGAACTACTCGAGGACCAGGTCGAACTCATCTGGCGCGATACCAAGACCCGGAAGAAACTCGACGGCTGGTACCGCAAAGATGACTTCCAGCTGCTAAAACCCGGCGCATCTACGGCAGGCAGCACCAGCCCCACCACCTCCGCGACCTCCACTGAGGCCACGGACGCCGCCGACGAACCCGTTGAACAGGGCGAATTGGTATTCACCGGCACTATCCGACAGATCACCAACGCCGAGATCATGGACGGCGGACCCACCCCCAACGGCGAACCCGCAGATGAGCTGCACTGGATCATCGAATTGGATAGTCCCCAGACGGTCACCGGACGCACCGCCGGTACGGAAACCCGAACCCGTACTATCACCCAGGCCTATCTCGGCGCGCCAGGAAGCTCCGGCTACGACTGGGACGCCTACCGCGGCCAGCATGTGCGAATCGTGGTGGATGAAAATAACCTCTGGTTCCCCACCGACACCGGAATGCCGCTAGGCATGCTGCGCATCGGCACCATTATCTCCGTCTCCTAGCATGTCCATCTCCTAGCCCCAAAGCCTAAGCCCCGCCGCCGCGCCATAATCAGCGCAGCGACGGGGCTTTATGGGCTTTCCGACGTAGGTAGAGTCCTACCGTCGGTCAGCGAACCAACCAGTCACCGCCGGCTCAGTGTTCTGGTAAATATGCTTGGCCTCGGTGTACTCCTCCAGGCCAGCTTCACCAAGCTCACGGCCGATACCGGAGGCGCCGAAGCCACCCCACTCAGCCTGCGGCAGGTACGGGCCGAAATCGTTGATCCACACCGTGCCGTGGCGCAGGCCACCAGCAACGCGCTGGGCGCGGCCGGCATCGCTGGTCCACACCGCACCGGCCAGGCCGTACTCGGTGTCATTAGCAATGGCGATGGCTTCTTCTTCGGTGTCGAAGGTCTCCACGGTCACAGTGGGGCCGAAGGCCTCATCGTGCACGCAGTCCATCTCACGGGTGCAGCCATCAATAACGGTCGGCTCGTAGTAGTAGCCGTCGTCAAGCTGCAGTGCCCCATCAGCAGAAGCACCGGTGGCGAACTTACCGCCGCAGCGCACATTCGCGCCCTGCTTCCGGGCGCGCTCCACATAGGCATGCACCTTATCGCGGTGCTCCTTAGAGATCAGTGCACCAGTCTCAGCCTGCTCATCATCAGGGCCACCAAGCTTGATCTGCTCGGCACGCTCAACCAGGTCGGTGACGAACTTCTCCGCAATGGAGGACTCCACCACCAGCCGTGCACCAGCAGAACACACCTGGCCGGAGTGGATAAACGCAGCATTGAGCGCATTATCCAGGGCGGCCTCGTAATTCGCGTCGGCGAAGACCACATTCGGGTTCTTGCCACCAAGCTCGAGGGCCACCTTCTTCACCGTCTTCGCCGCCTCAGCGGCAATAGCACGGCCAGTCACCAGGCCACCGGTGAAGGACACCATATCCACACGCGGGTCCTCGGACAGCGGCGCACCAGCATTCGCGCCAGCACCGGTGACCAGGTTGCCCGCGCCGTCGGGAAGCCCAGCTTCAACCAGCACCTGCATCAGCAAAATGGCGGTATGCGGGGTGAGCTCCGCCGGCTTGAGCACAAACGTGCAGCCAGCGGCAATAGCCGGGGCGACCTTCCAAGCGACCTGCAGCAGCGGGTAATTCCACGGCGTAATCAGGCCACACACGCCCACCGGTTCGCGGACAATGCGGGAAACCACAGCAGGGTCCCCAGCATCAACCACGCGGCCGGCATCATTGCCGGACAGGGTGGCGAAATAGCGGAAGCAGCCAATGATGTCGTCCATATCGATATTGGACTCGACCAGGCGCTTACCGGTGTCCAGGGACTCGGCGCGGGCGAACTCGTCCTTGCGCGCCTCGATGCCGTCGGCAACGCGGCCCAGCAAAGCGCCGCGCTCCCACGCGGTCGTCCCGGACCAACAGTGCTTATCGAAAGCAGCGCGGGCTGCGGCGATAGCGCGCTCAGTATCAGCGCGACCACCCTCGGCGACCTCAGCGACTGTTTCGCCGGTGCCCGGGCAGATAATGATGCGGGTAGCACCGTCAGCCGCCGCGGACCACTGGCCGTCGATGAAGATGGTGCGACCGCCGTGATTACCCGGCTCGGTGGAGTGGGTCATTAATCCTCCTTGATGTAATCGCCGGACCATTCCAGGACCGGTTCGGCGTCATCGGACAGATCAGAGCTGCCCGGCAGCGGGGCCTGCATGTGCAGGAACTCCAAATGACGCTCGTACAAGTCCAGCACATCCTCGATGAGCTGATCCTTGGTGTAGCCATAGACGTCGTACCCCAACGAACCCGTCAGGGTGAAGACCTCTAGACGGTAGTACTTGATGTCCGCATCGCTGTCGAGGTGCTGGCAACCAGCAAACGACGGCACGGGGTGCTCGGTCGGATACACCTGGTAGCGGAAATTACGTTCCTCGCCGAAGTCGACCCGCAGGTCAATCTGGCCCACCGGCATCGACTCCACATGGGAGCGATCCAACACCACGTCGGCACCGCCCTTGCGGATCTCCTCGGCAACCTCAGTCAGCGCCGGGGAAATGACCTCATCGAGGTGAGACTGGGCCTGCTTAGCCGACGGGAAGGACATGGCGCGCTGCAGACGCTGGCGCCAATTCTGGTCACCAGGCTGGGCGCCGGCGCGCGAGCTGAAGGCACCATGGATGGCGCGCACGCCGGACTCGGACTGCAGCACCTCAAGGCGCAGCGACTTCCACAACGAGTACATCACCACGTAGATGACAATCGCGAATGGTGCGCCCATCACAATTGTCGCCGACTGCAGCGTCGGAATGCCATTAACAAACAGCATGGCGATGGTGAGCACACCGACGGTGATGGCCCAGAAAATACGCGACCAGGCCTTACCGTCCTGGGTGGTGTCGGAAATCCGGGAGGTGAAGTTCGACATCACCAACGCAGCCGAGTCAGCCGAGGTGATGTAGAGCAACAGGCCAATCAGGGAGGCCACGGCCATCACAGCCAGGCCGGCCGGGTACTCGCCGAGCAGCAGGTAGAACGCACGCTCGGGCTTCTCCACAGCGGTAGCGCCAAACGCATCATCGCCATTGAGCACGATGTCGAGAGCGGAGTTACCGAACACGGACACCCACAGCAGCACGAACAGGAACGGGATCGTCAGCGTGCCGACGACGAACTGACGCAGGCTGCGGCCACGCGAAATGCGGGCCAAGAACAAGCCGACGAAGGGCGCCCAAGCAACCCACCAGGCCCAGAAGAACAGGGTCCAGGCGTTCATCCATTCCTGCGCCCCGGAGAAGGCGTAGGTGTCCATGGTCATGGACGGGAACTTGGAAACGTACTCGCCGATATTCATCATCAGCGCGTCGAAGAGGAACGCGGTGCGGCCGGTGAACAGGATGTAGATCATCAGCAGGATCGCCAGGCCGACGTTGGCCTCAGACAGGCGACGAATGCCCTTATCCACACCCGAGACAGCAGAAATCGTGGCCACGAACACGGCCAACACAATCAAACCAACCTGGGCGGGGATGCCCTCTTCAATACCGAACAGCACGTTCATGCCGTAGTTCAGCTGCACCACGCCGATACCCAGGGAGGTGGCGACACCGAAGACGGTGCCCAGCATGGCGGCGATATCCACGACATCACCAATGGGGCCGTGGATGCGCTTGCCGATAATCGGGTACAGCGCGGAACGGATCGCCAGCGGCATGTTGTAGCGGTAGGCGAAGTAGCCGAAGGCCATACCCATCAAGGCGTAGAGAGCCCAGCCGGTCACGCCGTAGTGGAACAGCGTGAAAACAACGGCCTGGCGGGCGGCCTCGACGGTCTCAGCATCGCCCGTCGGCGGGCCATAGTACTGGGCCACCGGCTCGGCGACGGAGAAGAACAGCAGGTCAACGCCGATACCGGCGGCGAAAAGCATGGAGGCCCAGGAGAACAGGCCATATTCGGGCTTGGCGTGGTCGGGGCCCAGGCGCACGAAACCCGTGCGGCCGACGGCCACCCAAATCATGAACACCACGGCGACGGTGGCGGTCAATACGTAGAACCAGCCGAAGGTGCTGGACACGCCGGTGACCATATTGCCAAGCGCGGTACCCGCACTATCGGGAGCGATGATGGCCCAGATAGCGATGGCGAGAATACACGCGCCGGAGATCAGGAAGACAGGCCAGTTGACTTTGACCGGTTCGGAAACATGCGTCGGAGCTGCCGCGACATCGGCGGCGGCATCACCGCGCGTACTGGAATCAGGTTGTGCCATAGGATTTTCCTTGAGAATCGGGAACTAGGCCAGTGTAGTGGCCCAACAGTGACTATTCACATCGAGAAGAGCCACGACGGCCCATAATTACCCCTATAACAGTGAGAATTACTCACAAAGCTCCGAATTAACGGCCCTACCAAGGCGTAGGTGGCGCCGAATAGTCCGATCGTGCCATTCTTAAAAGGTAACTAACGGCGCCCAGACACCCGCCGATAAATAGGTGCTACTTCTTTTTAGTCGTTTAACCAATGTGGCCCAACCCGACGGACACCCCGCCGGGGGCCATAGCTGGATTCGGAGGATTCATGTCCGCACTCCCGTTCCGCCTGCCCTTCGGCAAGCGTTCCACCCCCACTGAAGAACACCGCGACGTCGTCATCGTCGGCGCCGGTTCCGCCGGCTCAGTGCTGGCCAACCGACTCTCCACCGACCCAGGCACCGAGGTCCTCGTCCTCGAGGCCGGCCGCATGGACAGCCTGTGGGACCTCTACATCCACATGCCCAGCGCCTTCTCCTTCCCCATCGGCAATAAGTTCTACGACTGGGCCTACGAGTCCGAGCCAGAACCCGAAATGAACGGCCGCCGCGTCTACCACGCCCGCGGCAAAGTCGTCGGTGGCTCCTCCTCCATCAACGGCCAGATCTTCCAGCGCGGCAACCCCATGGACTACGAAAACTGGGGCAAGCGCGACGGCCTGAACAACTGGGGCTGGGAAAACGTCCTGCCCTACTTCAAGCGCATGGAAACCGCCCTCGGCTCCGACGACGACGATCCGCGCCGCGGCCACGACGGCCCACTGCGCATGAAGCGCGGCCCGGCCGACTCCCCGCTGTTCAAAGCCTTCTTCAAGTCCATCGAGCAGGCCGGCTACCACTACACCCCCGACGTCAACGGGTACCGCCAGGAAGGCTTCGGCCCCTTCGACGCCAATATCGACGGCGGCAAGCGCCTCTCCGCCGCCCGCGCCTACCTGCACCCGGTCCTCGACCGCCACAACCTGGAGCTGCGTACCCGCGCCTACACCACCCGCGTGCTCTTCGACGGCACCAAGGCCACCGGCGTCGAATACACCTGGCGCGGCAAAAAGCACACCGTGCACGCAGACAAGGTCATCCTCTGCGGCGGCGCCTTCAACTCCCCGCAGCTGCTGCAGCTATCCGGCGTTGGCGACGAGAAGCTGCTGAAGTCCCGCGGCGTCGACGTCGTTAAGCACCTGCCCGGCGTTGGCGAAAACCTGCAGGACCACCTCGAGGTGTACGTCCAGTACAACTGCACCCAGCCGGTGAGCTCCCAGCCGTACCTGGCCAAATGGCGCTGGCCTTTCCTGGGCCTGAAGTGGATCCTGTTCAAGAAGGGCCCGGTGGCGACCTCCCACTTCGAAGGCGGCGGCTTCGCCCGCTCCAACGAGGACGTCGACTACCCGAACCTGATGTTCCACTTCCTGCCGCTGGCCATGCGCTACGACGGCACCAAGCCCGAAGGCGACCACGGCTTCCAGTTCCACGTCGGCCCGATGTACTCCGACGCCATTGGGCACGTGCGGATCAAGTCCAACGACCCCAAGGACAAGCCGGAGATCCTGTTCAACTACCTCTCCACCGACCAGGACCGCCGCGAATGGGTCGAGGCCATCAAGGTCTCCCGCGAACTGCTGGACACCCCGGCCATGCGCGAATACTGGGATGTCGAGACCTCACCCGGCGCCGATGTGAGCTCTGACGAGGACATCCTGGAATGGGTGCGCAACGACGCTGAGACCGCGCTGCACCCCTCCTGCACCTGCGCTATGGGCCCCGCCTCCGACCCGATGGCCGTGGTCGACCCGGAGACCATGCAGGTCCACGGCACCGAGGGCCTCTACGTGGTCGACGCTTCGGTCATGCCGCGCATCACCAACGGCAATATCTACGCGCCGACCATGATGATCGCGGAGAAGGCCTCCGACCTCATTGCAGGCAAGGAGACTCTGGCCCCGATTAGCCAGGAAGAGCTGCCGTTCTACCACGCCAAGCGCGATATGCCGCTGGACCCGCCGGAGCAGGGCTAGGGGTAGGTAGCGCCTAGCTGCTAGCTGCTAGCTGCTAGCTGCTAGCTGGCGCGGGGCCGCGGGGCTCGGGCCTCGCGGCCGCGGTGCCGCAGTGCCGCGGTGCCGCAGTGCCGCGGTGCGCAGATCCGTACCAATTACGCAGATCCGTGCGAAATTCCGTACGGGTCTGCGCTTTTCGTACGGATCTGTGCGGAAACACCCGCAACCCCCGCAGTCAAGAGCTTTCCGACGAACGTAGGCAGCTGGCCAGGTTGCCGCATCCGCCGGCATTGGCGACTGCTGCGGTGAGCTCGGGGGTGGATGGCCCTCCAGCCATCGGGGCCAACACCAGGGGCACTGCCACATTCGTAATAAAAGTGTGTGCTGTCTGCACTAATAACCTCCCGCCGGGCAGCCGACTATATAGGCTGGTAGGCGTGCATAATCACACCGGAAAGCCGCTGCCCGTACCCGATCTCGACTCGACTCTAGCGAAGCTCGCGCATGCCGCTTCGGCGGTCACCACCGAAGAGCAACACGAGCGTACGCGCGACGCTATTGAGGCTTTCCGGACCGGGCACGGCCCTGAGCTGCAACAGCAGTTGCAGGATTTCGCCGCGGACCGTTTGGCGCATGGCACAAGCTGGTTGGCGCAGCAGTGGTTGGATGACTATCTGAGCGTGCGCACCCCGCTGCCGCTGACCACCAATGTGGGCTTCCAGCTGCGCATTGATACCGACAGCACTGGCCTGTCGCGTGCCGCGGAGTTGCTGGGCCGACTGGCCGGATTTCATCTGCAGCAGGCTGCCGGCGCGATGCCGCCTGAGGTTGACCGGCGTGGCAACACCATGTCGCCGCAACAGTGGGAGTGTGTCAACGGTGGCCTGCGCATCCCGGACGACCCCCTTGACCAGGTTGAACGGTGTTCGTTGGGGGCTTGTGGGCGCGAGGTGGCGGTCATCGTCGGCAAGCGCACTTTCATGGTTCCGGTGAGCGATTCGGCCGGGGCGGTGCTGCCGATGGGGAGGCTGGAGCAGTCCCTGCGCGCGCTGCTTGACCGGGCCGCGGAACCGACCGCCGGACCGACGCTGACGGAGCTGTCCTACCTGGGTTCGGCCGCGCTGGCCGGCGAGTTCGCTGATGTGCTGGCCAAGCCGAGCGCCCAGGCGGCGCTGGCGCGGCTGCGCGACGCGTTGTTCTGTTTCTCGGTGGTGGAGGATACCGCCGAGGACTCGGATGCCGAGTTGCTGCGCCGAACAGCGTTCGAACCGGGCGTGACCTGGGCGTATAAGCCGCTGACCTATCAGGTCGGGCTGGATTCGACGTGGCTGTGCCTGCATGTGGAGCATTCCACGGTCGATGGTGCGACGCTGGTAGAGGCCATCCGGCGGGTGCAGCAGACCCCGCCGCCCGCCGCCGGCGAGACGGAAGCACTCACAGCACAAACCGAGCCCGCCGAGGAGCTTGTGCTGGAGCTTTCCGACGCTGAAGCCGACCAGCTGCGTGCCGCCAGCGCCGATTATGCGGCCGAGGCGCGGCGGCTACAGGTCGCTGTGGTCCGCACGCCACGTCCCGATGGGTCGCAGCTGCCGTTCAAGGTCAGTGCGGATGCCGTCGCGCAGCTGATTTTGAGCATCACGCAGCAGCTGACCTATGGGCGAGTCCGGGCGGTTTATGAGGCCGTCGATATGCGTGAGTACATCGATGGCCGTACCGAGTGCCTGAGGGCGGTGACACCGGAGGCGGTTGCGTTTGCTCAGGCCGTTGTTGCTGGTCAGGCCACCCAGGAGCAGTTGCAGGCGGCGTTGGATGCGCACCGTGGTTGGGTGAAGTCGTGCAAGTCCGGGCAGGCGTTTGACCGGCATTTATGGGCGCTGGCTTTCACTGCGGCGAAGGCGGGCGTGGAACCGGAGATTGCTGGTGATGAGGGCATTGCGGCTGCGCGTACCGATTTCTTGTCCACCACGTCGATCGGTTCGGATGCGCAGATTGTGCGCTATGCCTTCGCCCCGACTGTGCCGGGCGGTTTCGGTGTGAACTACACCCCGCTTGCCGACGAGGTCGAGTACTGCGTGAGCTATTGGGCGCAGCAACCGCGGGCCGGGGCGGATGGGATGCCGGTTTCGCAGCGCGCTGCCGAGTTCCTCGCGAATCTGCCTATTGCAGCGCAAAAGCTCGCCGACTTTATCGACGAGCTTGCTGCGGACTAGCCCAGGATTACCTGGTTGAGCAGGAGTTATTCCTCGTCGGCGTGGGTATTGTCGGCGCTGTCGAGTTCGCCGAGCTCTTCGACGAGGACTTCCTGGACGACCTTCATGGCGGACAGGGCGGCCGGGGCGCCGCAGTAGCCCGCGGTCTGGATCACGGCTTCGGTGATTTCCTCACGGGTGAGGCCGTTGCGTAGTCCGCCACGAATATGGCCGCGGAGTTCACCGGTGGCCCGTAGGGCGACAAGCATGCCGATATTGAGCAGGGAGCGGTCGCGGCGGGCCAGGCCATCGCGGGTCCAGACTGATCCCCACACGGTTTCGGTGATGTGCCGTTGGAGGGCTTCGCCGTCGGAGCCGGCATTGCGCTCTAGGGCGGCGTCGACGAAGTCGTCCCCCATCACGTCGCGGCGCACCGAGATGCCCGCGTCGAATCGATCATCATCAAACACGTTGTTGTCACCCATGTGGACTACCTTCCCTGGTGTTTCTGGCTCCACACCATGCTCAGCTGCTAAGCATTATGGATCGCTAGGCGTCGAGCAACCAGTCGTTGGGGCTGAACAGCTCAAAGTGCACTCGGGAGCGGTCGATTCCGCGCTGGTCGAGCTGGGCGCGGATGGCCTGCAGGAAACCGTTGCTGCCACAGAGGTAGTAGTCAGCGTCGGCGGGCAGGTCGATTTTGCTGTCGGGCCCGAGGTCGATGAGTTCGGGCTCGTAGAAGGTAGCGCTGGTGCCATTGGGCAGTGCCGAGATATCGCCGGCGCGCTGTTTGGCGAGGACATCCGCCGCTTCACTGCGGTCGGCGTGCAGGTCGACGACGGTGCGCTGACTGCGCTGCGCGGCTAGGTAGGACAGCATGCCGGCCATTGGGGTAGCGCCGATACCACCGGAGATAAGCACCACCGGCTTATCGGATTCGGTATCGAGCACCAGGTCACCGGCGGGTAGCGAAATCTCGAGTTCGTCGCCTTCGTGCAGGCTTTCCCAGAGCGAGTTGGAGACCTCACCGGCAGGCAGGTCGGCGGCACCGTCGACCCGGCGCACGGCGAAACGCAGCACACCGTCGGTGGCGTTATTGATCAGCGAGTATTGGCGCAGCTGGCGGGCGCCGTCGGCCATTTCGCGGCGCACGGAAATGTACTGGCCGGGGGTAAAGCTGGGCAGTTCGGTGTCGCTACCGCGGACGCCGAAGATGACGACGTCGGGGCCCACTTCGGTGCGCTCGACGACGGTGGTGGCGCGGAAGACATCGCCGGGGGTGACGCCGGCGTCGTCGTAAAGCTCATTTTCGAAGTTGATCAGCACGCGCTGCATCTCTGCGTAGACGGCATCCCAGGCTTCCCGGACGGCTCCGGAGAAGACCTCGGGGGTGAGGACTTCTTCGATGGCGTCGAAGAGGTGGTGGTGCACGATGGCGTACTGGCCTGCGACGATGCCGACGGAGACGTGCTTATGGCCGATGCGGGAGAGCAGTTCTTCCGGGGTCGGCGAGTTCGGGTCAACCAGGCAGGTGGCGAAGGTGGCCACGGAGGCGGCGAGTGCTTTTTGCTGTGCACCCATTTTCTGGTTTCCGCGGTTGAAGGTGTCGTTGAGCAGTTCGGGTTGTGCGCCGAACATGCGGCCATAGAAATTGCTGGCGATGGTTTCGATATTGGCGCCGACAGTGGGCAGGGTGGCGCGGATGATCTCTTCCTGGTCAGGGGTGAGCGCGGCGGGGCTGGCCTGCAGGGTTTCGGTGTCAGACATGGGTTCTCCTGGGTTGGTTGAGCCAGGTGCGCCCTTGGGCTGGCGTGGGCGCAGGCTCCCCACCACACTAACACTTTTATTGTTATACATTTCCCCAATAAATGGCGACGCTACCGACGCTGCCGAGGCCCCCGGCCCCCGGCCCGTCCCCGCCTAGGCAGAACCCTCGTCCCGGCCCTGCCGAGACGCCGCCTTGAGAATATTTTCCCTCATCAACGGGAAGATCAGGCCATGGAAGGGGTACACCGCCCACCAGTACGCACGGCCCGGAAGACCTTCGGGCACGTACACCGCAGTCTGGGTGTACACACTGCCGCCACCTGCACGGGGCGCGACCTCGAGGATGAGCCACGCCTTGCCAGATAGACGCATCTCAGCGCGCAGCACCAAACGGCGCGGCCGCTCAATGGACTCCACCCGCCACCAATCGACGCGGTCACCTTCGGCCAGCTGCTTAGGATCGCGGCGACCACCCAAGCCGGGGCCGCCGATGAGCTTGTCGGCGAAACCACGGACGCGCCACAACCACGCCGCCGAGTACCAACCACTATCGCCGCCAATGCCTTCGATAATGCGCCACACATCCTCCGGCGGAAGGTCGGATTCGCCGACGCGCTCATCGCGATAGACAGTTTCGCCAGCCCAATCCGGGTCAGTGGGGTAGGTCTCCGCGGGGTCGACAGTGTTCTTCCAACTGTCATCCCAGCTGGTGATGACCCCACCCTGTGTTTCATGCCGCAGTGCCCGAGTAACCGCGGTGGGGTAATCAGCAAGCCCGCCCGGAGGATCCGGGATGATGTCTGCGATTGAGTGTTCCTCGCAGACGGCGTCTTCGGCCATAGACTGCGCCAGCGGCAGCCCCAGACCAGAGGGAACCGGGGTCACCATGCCGATCCACGCCCCGGAGAGCTGGTCCACCGGCAACGGCACCGGCAGGCCCTTGACAACCCGACGCAGGCCCCGGATTTTGGCATAAATGCGCAATAGGTCAGCGAATTCGTAGGTGGTGCCGCAGCCGATATCGAAGCCCTGATTGACCGGTTCGTCCAGGTCAGCACCCCTGACCAGGTAATACAGTGCGTCACGGATGGATAGTGGCTCAATTTGGTTGGTGATCCACTGCGGGGCCAGCATGAACGGCAGCCGCTCGGTGAGGTGGCGAATAATCTCGAAAGACGCCGATCCGGAGCCGATGAGGGTTGCCGCGCGCAGCACCATCGTCGGCACGCCACTGTCCATGAGGGTGCGGGCGACGCGTTCGCGCGAGCGCATGTGCTTGGACAGCTCGTCGAGCTCTTTGTCCTTCGGATGCAGACCGGATAAGTAGATGATCTGGGAGACCCCAGCGTCGGCAGCTGCCTGTGCGAAGGTGCTGGCTGAGCGCTGCTCGGCTTCTTCGAAGTCTTCATCCCCGGAGCCCATCGAGTGCACCAGGTACAGCACGACGTCGACATCGGTCATGGCCGCGCGCATGGCCTCGGCGTCGGTGATGTCCGCGGTGGCGTGCTCGACGGCATCGGACCAGTCGAAACGCTCGAGGCTGCGAGTGCGACGGGACATTGCACGGACGGTGAAGCCGGCTTGGAGAAGTTCGGGGACGACCCGGCCTCCGACATAGCCGGTAGCACCGGTGACAAGAACGCGGCGGTTGGGGTGTTGCGCGGTATAGCCGAGCGTGGCGGAATCCATAACCCAACGGTAAGCGCTCTTCACTAGCAGTTCAATGACATGCGGCAACAGGGGTGGCTGATTACGCCCCGCCAATCCCCACCGGTGCACCCCAGCGACCCTCGTCAGCGCACCCAGTGCGTTGCTGGCTCGCAGTTTCCGACCTGTCAGGCCTTTCCGACCTGTCAGATATCACCCAGAAAAGCCTTCACCACTGCTGGTTTTTGCTATCCTTTCGGAAACCATCTCTCAGTATCGCTGCCGGGAGAATAACCCGGTCGCCCCCGCGGCCACGAAGGAGCACACCGTGCGTACCCCCAAAACCGTCGCCATCACCGGAGCAGCCCGCGGCATCGGCCGTGCCACTGCCGTCGAGTTCCTCAAGTCCGGGGCCGATATCGCTATCGGCGACTTGGACTTAGAGCTCGCCGAAAAAACCGCTACCGAGTTGACTTCCGCTTATCCGGGCCGGCGGGTCATCGCCCGCCGCCTCAATGTCGTCGATGCGCAGTCCATGGCCGATTTCCTCGACGCCGCTGTCTCCGAGTTCGGTTCGCTGGACGTGGTCATCAATAATGCCGGCATCATGCCGACGAATATCTTCGCCGAAGAATCCGACGAGGTGACCAACCAGACCGTCGACGTGAACCTGCGCGGTGTGCTCAACGGCACCAAGGCGGCTCTTTCCCGCCTATCCCCTAATGGCGTCATCGTGAATATTTCTTCGCAGGTCACCAACCTGCCGGCGCCGGCATTGACCACCTATACCGCCACAAAATGCGCGGTTCTTGGGCTTAACGACGCACTGAGCCGGGAGCTGGATGCCACTGGCTCCACTATCAAGCTCATGGCCGTGCAGCCCGGCATTGTGCGCACTGAGCTCTCCGCCGGCTCCGCCCACCTGCCCTTCCTGGAGCCCCTGGTTGTGACCGACCCGGAGCGCGTCGCCGCCGGCATTGTCGAAGGTGTGCGCCGCGGGCGCCGCAGGGTCGCTGTGCCGAAGCCGCTGGGCATTATCGCCGCCGGGCTGCATGCATTGCCATACCCAGTGGGCCGGTTTATTGAGCGGACTCTCGGCCTGGACAAGACTTTCACCAATGCCGACCCGGAGGCGCGTAAGCGCTATCACGATCGGATCGAGCAGGCGCACCAGGATTCATAGCCTGCCCGGTGAAGACCACACACCACATAACCCCGCCTTACTGTGTGTGCAGTAAGACGGGGTTATGTATTGCGCTGGTGCCGCTAGTGGGCCTTAGGCCTCATCAATGCGCTTCTTGAGGGCCTCGAATTCGTCCCACACCTCGGACGGCACGCGGTCGCCGAGGGACTTGAGCCACTCTTCGTTGTCCGGCAGATCGCCGCGCCACTTATCAGCAGGTGCGGTGAGAGCTTCCTTGACATCCTCGAGCGGGGTTTCCAGGCCGGTCAGGTCCAGATCCTCGGCCTTGGCGGTGTGGCCAACAACGGTCTCATTGGCCTCAACGCGGCCTTCGAGACGGTCAACGATCCACTTCAGCACGCGGGAGTTCTCGCCGAAGCCGGGCCACAGGAAGCGGCCGTCGTCGCCACGACGGAACCAGTTGACCAGGAACACCTCGGGCATCTTGTCGCCGCCCTTGACGCCCATGTCGATCCAGTGCTGCAGGTAGTCACCGACGTTGTAGCCGATGAAGGGCAGCATGGCCATCGGGTCGTGC
This sequence comes from Corynebacterium sp. TAE3-ERU12, assembly GCF_019209905.1. Lineage (GTDB taxonomy): Bacteria > Actinomycetota > Actinomycetes > Mycobacteriales > Mycobacteriaceae > Corynebacterium. Next base: position 248,386 of record NZ_JAHUTM010000003.1, read on the forward strand.
CGCAGGGAGCCGACCTTGGCTTCAGCAGAAGCAGCGGTCTGGCCGGAGGCCAGGGTGGCGCCGATATAGGTGGCGTGCTGCCAGTTGAAGGCCTGGGTGACCAGCGGGACGGTGTCGGGACGGCGGCCACCGAAGAGGATGGCATCCACCGGCACACCCTTGGGGTCGTCGTACTCCGGTGCGGCCACCGGGCACTGGGAGATCGGGGTGCAGTAGCGGGAGTTGGGGTGGCTGGAGAGCTCGTTAGAGTCCGGAGTCCACTCCTTGCCCTTCCAATCGATGGCGTGTTCGGGCTTATTCTCCAGGCCCTCCCACCAGACGTCGCCGTCGTCGGTCAGCGCAACGTTGGTGAACAAGGTATTGCCCGGTTCCATGGTCTTCATGGCGTTCGGGTTGGAGTCGTAGTTGGTGCCCGGGGCGACACCGAAGAAGCCGTTCTCCGGGTTGACGGCGTAGAGGCGGCCGTCCTCACCGAACTTCAGCCAGGCGATATCGTCGCCCACAACCTCGGCGGTCCAGCCCTCGATGGTCGGGGTGATCATGGCGAGGTTGGTCTTGCCGCAGGCGGACGGGAAGGCGGCACAGATGTGGTAGGCCTTGCCTTCCGGGCTGGTCAGCTTCAGGATGAGCATGTGCTCGGCGAGCCAGCCCTCTTCCTTGGCCATAACCGAGGCGATACGCAGGGCGTAGCACTTCTTGGCGAGGATGGCGTTGCCGCCGTAGCCGGAACCGTAGGACCAAATCTCCTTGGTATCCGGGAACTGGGTGATGTACTTCTCATCGCTGCACGGCCAGGCGACGTCCTGCTCACCGTCGGCAAGCGGGGCGCCCACGGAGTGCAGGGCGTGCACGAAGTCCCCGTCGGGGCCGATCTTGTCGAGGGCGTCCTTGCCCATGCGGGTCATGATGCGCATGGAACACACCACGTAGGGGCTGTCGGTGAGCTGGACACCGAGCTTGGGCTCCTCGTCAGTGATGGGGCCCATGCAGAACGGCACCACGTACATGGTGCGGCCCTTCATCGAACCGCGGTAGTGCTCGCTCATCTCGGCCTTCATCTTGGCCGGGTCAGCCCAGTTATTGGTCGGGCCGGCGCCATCCTCGGTCTCGGAGCAGATGAACGTGCGCGACTCCACGCGTGCCACGTCGGCCGGGTTGGAGCGGGCCAGGTAGGAATTGGGCCGCTTCTCCTCATTGAGCTTGACGACGGTGCCTGCCTCGATCATTTCGGCGCAGAGGCGGTCCCATTCTTCATCGGAACCGTCTGCGAAGACGACCGAGTCGGGGGTAGTGAGCTCGACGACTTCACCGATCCAACGGAGCAGCTCCTGGTTTTCGGTGGGCACCGGGCCGGTGAGGCCCGGAATAGCGCTGTCGGACATAAAAATCTCCTGACGTTTTTGGTTCCCTTCGCCGTCCAGGTTACCGCTGTCTCGGCTGCCGTGTGGGCGTTGCAGCAAAGCTTCCACACCCCGCCCTACCAGCGATTCTTCGTCGGTACGTACTTAGTTTTTAGCCCCACCGACCTATCTCGATACGCTCCCACATTGACGCATCCCAACCTGCAGTGCCTACCCCCGAAAACGCATCCACATCCACCCCCTTTTGGTCAGCTCCACCACCATCTTCCAGATCGCCTGTATCTATCGCACTATCAGCATATTCACCAGCTCCAGAAGGCCCGCTAGCCTGGTCGTTAACACCCTGAACAAAGGCCGATTCCTGCCCCCGCAGCCCCACCTCGGTGCGTTCACATTCCTCAGCACCGGGGGTAACCCGTGGCGGTTCGCCTTCCCATGTTTCATAACTGCCATCGAACAAAATTGTCGTAACGTGATCTACAGCACCATCACCGTCCCGATCGGAAAAAATGCTCAACCCACGGTCGTCGGCAAGCGTGACGGAGGCGTCTGCAACACCGGTATGACCGACCTGAAAAAGCTGATCCCCGACGCGCAACACCATGCCGTCATCAACCACACCAGAATCCACCGGCACCGCATCCCCAAGTCCGCACACATCACTAGCGGCCAAGGCCCCTAACGAGTACCCACTGGCGTCAATCTCACTCATGAGTTATCCCTCTCCGGTGCGCGGCCGGCTGGCACGGCACCAAGTGCAGCGGCGAGTTGCTCCTGCCGCCAACTATGTCGTTCTGGTTCCGGCGCACTGGCCACATCTCGCTCCCACAGCCGGCGCAGTGTGACCACATACCCAGCAACCCACCGGGTACGCGCAGCACTCCTGCGCGTCCGCTGGTGCGAAATAATCACCACCGCCGCCACACCCAGCCCGACCATCAACGCCAACCACCCGGCCACCGTCGCACTGACCCCCAGGTGCCGTGCCGGGGTTTCCAACAGCCTGCCGACGCCCACCGCAGCACCGAAGGTCAGCAAACCCACTGCTATATCTGCTGGCTGGGCAGTAGCCGGCGGCGCCGGCGGGTCCGGGCACGGCGGGGGCGGCACCCCAAGCCGGTCAGCCAGGTCCTCGGCGGCGTCTTCTGCCGCGTACAGCAACTCCGTAGCGCTGCTGACCTGCTCGGGCTGCGGGGCAATGGACTCCAGGGACTCCACAATCGCCTGCGGGATTTCCGCCCTGCGCCGCCGCGACTGCTGGGCCATAAGCTCCGCCCGCCCGGCGCGCTCCCTGCTGAGTTGGCCAGCCAACATCATCCGGCGCTGCTCAACCGGGGTGGGGCTAACGGGCCGGGCGGGGCCATCAGCCACCAGGCTCAACTCGTCGGCAAGCCGGGCCGCATCAGCACTATCGCCACTAAGCGGGCAGACCGGGATATGGGCCGGCACCGCCGCACGCCACTGTGCACTCAGCTCACCGGCATGACTGCCTGCTACCTGGCACAGGCCCACCGCGCAGCGCCCGGTCGCCCCGGATACCGCGCGCACCAGGTCACGATCAGTGTCGGTGGGCTGCACCATCCCGTCGACGAGCACAAGCACCACTGCGGTACGGGAGGTGACCACTTCAATGCCCGCCTCCGCCAGCCCGTCGAGCCGCGCCCATGACGCTGCGGGCCCGGTACAGCTCACGCGCAGGGCCATAACAACTCCTCCAGCCCGGCGCGGACCTCGGGGAAAGCCGCAGCGACCTCGGCCACACCCATCCGCAACCGCGCGGTGCGGGTCTGTGCCCGGTGCAGCGCCAGGGCATCGCGGACCGCCGCCCACAGTTCAGCCACACCAGCAGTGTCGGCACCCACATCCCCAATGGTGATGCCTTTGCCCTGCACTTTTCCCGGGTGCGCCACGATCTCGGGCACTGCGGCGGGGGCGCAGCTAGCGTCGGCACGCCGGGCTGCAGGGTCGTGGGTGAGGCGCACCACCACGTCGGCAACTAGCCGCCCCACCGCCCCGGTTTCGGCGTGGACCCACGCCTGCGGGGCACCCGGCTGGGCGGTGGCGGCATGGTGTTGCAGGGCCTCGGCAAGCTCGGTTGCGCCCATGGTTTCGGCACCGCGCACCACAACCAGGGGTGGCCCGGCGATATCTTCGAGCACCTCAGCCACAGCGACGGCAGCTGGGTCGGCCAGATCGGCGGATGCGAGCCAGTCTGTGGCGCGTGACTCGGTCGAATCCGGTGGTTTAACTGGTGCTTCACGCACTGTGGCACAGAGTTGAGCCATCATTTCCCCCACATAATGATCCCCCACCGCACGCATGACTTACGGCGCGCGGATCGCCGTTAGTCAAACACGCGGACGCACCGACGGCAACATAATTGTCCTCCTCCACAGCCAATAGTGGACAATAGGCGCGATGAGTACTACCGATTTTTCGCCCAGTGAGGACGCGCAGCCGCACGCCTGCACTGGGCAGCACAATTCTGCTGATTCTTATTCCCCCGCCACCAACCGCGATGAGGTCGGCGCCCTGCCCTATGGCCGCCCGCTGCAAACGGAGTTCGACGATGGCCTGGACTACCCGCGCATGGGCGGGGTGAGCTTCCGCCGCGGCACCCTGACCCCCAACCAGACAGCGATCTGGGATGAGCACTGGCCCGAGGTGGGCACGGTGCTTTCCGACGAGCAGATCGACGTCGAGCAGTGGTTTGGCCGCCCCGGCCCCACCATCGTCGAGATCGGCTGCGGCACCGGCACCTCCACGGTGGATATGGCGCCGCGGGAGGCTGACCACAACATCATTGCCGTGGAGCTCTACCGGCCCGGGCTGGCGAAACTGCTGGGCGCGATGGTGCGCGCAGATGTGCGCAATATCCGCATGGTGCGCGGCGATGGTGTGGAAGTGCTGCAACGCATGATCGCGCCGGGGTCGCTAGCTGGGGTTCGGGTATTCTTCCCGGACCCGTGGCCGAAGGCCCGGCACCATAAACGCCGCATTATCCAGTCCGGCACGCTGCGGCTGATTGCGTCCCGGCTGGCCCCGGGCGGTGTGCTGCATGTTGCCACTGACCATGCCGAATACGCCGAGTGGATCGGTGAGCTGCGCGAGGTCGAGCCGGCACTGGAGCCGATGCCCTGGCCGTGGCCGGAGTCGCCGATGCTATTAGATCGGCCCACAACGAAATTTGAGCGCCGTGGACTTGGTTTGGATCACAGCATCCACGAGTTCGTATGGCGCCGCCGCAAGGACGAGGAGACCACCACATGAGCCGCCACGAGTATTCGGGAGCCGCCCAAACCATGCCCACCTTATTGTTGGTGTGGGACGCGCCGAACCTCGATATGGGCCTTGGTGCCATTCTTGGTTCGCGCCCGACGGCTGCGCATCGCCCGCGTTTTGACGCCATTGGCCGGTGGCTGGTGGACCAGTCCTTGGAGTGCTCGGAGCGCCTCGGCACTGAGGTTGAGCCTGAGGCGACGGTCTTTACCAATATCACCCCCGGCGGCGCTGAGATTGTCCGCCCGTGGGTGGAGGCGCTGCGTAATGTCGGTTTCGCGGTTTTCGCGAAGCCGAAGACGGATGAGGATTCCGATGTCGATCCGGATATGTTGGATCACATTCGGCGTCGGCATGCCGAGGGTGTGCTGCAGGGGGTCATTGTTGCCTCTGCTGATGGCCAGAATTTCCAGGACATCCTGGAGGAACTGCAGGGTGAGGGCATCCCGGTGACCGTTATTGGTTTCCGTGAGCACGCCGCGTGGGCAGTGAACTCGGAGATTCTCACCTTTATTGACCTCGAAGATATTGAGGGCGTGTTCCGCGAGCCGCTGCCGCGCGTGGATCTGGATACGCTTCCCGACGAGGGCGCCTGGCTGCAGCCTTTCCGTTCGCTGATGTCTCTGCTCAAGGAGCGCTGAGGGCTATGTTCCGACGCTGGGGCTTCTTCGCGTATCGGCACCGCAGAATCATTCCGGTGGTGCTGATCCTCGCCGTGTTGGCGTTGTACTTCATTGCTGGCACGAAGCTGGGCGACCGCATCGACCAAGAGGGGTGGAATGACCCGAATGCTGGGTCTACCCGCGCCGCTGAGATCGAAGAAGAGGTCTTCGGCCGCGATAGTTCCGGCGACGTGGTGGTGCTTGTCGACGCCCCGGAGGGCAGCACTGTTGATGACCCGAAGCTTGCCGACGCTGTGGGCGCGCATCTCAGTGCGGTGCAGAAAGCGCATCCCAACGAGATTGCCGGGATAACCAGCTATTTCGATAATGGTGCTGCTGCGCTGGCCACACCGGATAAGAAGACTGCTTTTGCGGCGATCTCGCTGGCTGGGGTGGATAACGAGGTTCTGGATAACTACCGCGCCATTGAGGATGACCTCGCCGATACTGACCTCAATATTGAGGTCGCCGGCGCCACCCCGATTGCCGGGGCCTTGGACCGCGGAATGAGCGGTGACCTCAAGCGCGCCGAGCTCATTGGCCTGCCTTTGGTGGCGGTGCTGCTGCTGGTGGTATTCGGCGGGGTTATCGCCGCGACGATGCCATTGCTCGTCGGTGTGCTTTCGATCGGCGGTTCGATGGGCATTCTTTCCATCCTGGCGACAATGACCCAGGTCAACCCGTTTGCCCAGTCCGTCGTCACACTGCTGGGTTTGGGCCTGGCGATCGACTACGGCCTATTTATGGTGTCCCGGTTCCGGGAGGAGCTCGCCGAGGGCACTGATATTGAGCAGGCTGTGGCGAATACGTCGGCTACGGCGGGTAAGACGGTGGTGTTTTCCGCGGCAATGGTGGCAGTGGCGCTATCCGGGCTGCTGATTTTCCCCCAGGCCTTCCTGAAGTCCGTGGCCTACGGTGCGATGTCCGCGGTGGGCTTGGCTGCCCTGTTGTCCTTAGGTGTGCTGCCGGCACTATTTGCCACCCTGGGCCGCAATATTGACCGGTGGTCGGTACGTAAGGCCGGGCGGTCCCGCCAGGAGGTGCTGGGCTCGTTCTGGGGCAAGGTGCCCTCCTGGGCGATCCGGCATCCGCGGATTAATGCCGCAGTCATCATTGCGCTGTTGATGGCGTTGACTGCGCCGTTGTTCTGGGTGCGTTTCGGCGGCATTAACGAGACCTACCTGCCGCCGCAGAATGAAACCCGGGTGGCCCAGGAGCGTTTCGACGACCTGTTCCCCACCATGCGCACCAACCCAGTAAAGCTTGTTATCGACGACGGTGGCGACCCCAGCGTTATCGCCCCGATTGCGCAGCAGGCCAATTCCATCCCCGGTCTTACGGAACGCTTCGAAGTCTCCCGCCCCACCAAGGATGGTGTGACGGTGCTGTCGGCTGGTGTGACCGATCCGTCGGTTAATGAGTTCGTTGTGAACCGGCTGCGCGATATTGAGGCCCCCGGTAATGCCGAAATATATGTCGGCGGCATGCCCGCAATGGAGGTCGAGTCCATTGAGGCGCTTTTCGACAAACTGCCGTGGATGCTGCTGTACATGGTGCTGGCCACTTTTGTGCTGATGGCGTTGGTATTCGGTTCGGTGATTCTGCCGGCCAAGGCCGTCATTATGAACACCCTGGGCTTAGGCGCCACCTTGGGTATTCTCACCGCAATGTTTGTCAGCGGGGTGGGTTCTGACCTGCTGGGATTCACCCCGGGCCCGCTGATGAGCCCGGTGCTGGTGCTCATCATCGCAATCATTTACGGCCTGTCGACTGACTATGAAGTCTTCCTGCTTTCCCGCATGGTCGAAGACCGTGAGATGGGGGCGCCAACAAAACACGCGGTGTGGTTCGGCACGGCCAATACCGGCGGAATTATTACTGCTGCGGCGGCCATCATGATTGTGGTGTCCGGGGCTTTCGCGTTCTCCGATATTGTGATGATGAAGTACATCGCCTTCGGCATGATCGCCGCGCTCATCCTGGATGCGACGATTATCCGCATGTTGCTGGTGCCTGCGGTGATGACGCTGCTGGGCAGTGATTGTTGGTGGGCGCCGGCGGCAGTAAAGCGCGCCTCCTACATGTTGGGCCACGGCACCGAAACCGCACCGCAGCTCGAACTGGAACCTGCCCGCACCGCAGCTCTTCCGGCTGGCCCCAGCGCTGACGCGGACCCTGCCCCCACCACTACCGGTAAGTTGCGGGTCCACGAACTTCGCGCCCGCCTGGAGCAGGAGCGCCCCACCGACGAGGGCCGCATTTAATGGCCGGGCGCGCAGCTCGCCTCGGCGCACAACTGCGCCAGGCGTGGTCTCGGTTCCAGGCGCTGACCCACGCCACGTGGTTCCGGTGGGTTATGGGCATCGCCTTCCTCATCGGGGCAGTGGTGCTGATCAGCACTAATGAGGATTTCATCGCCGAGGCCTGGCATACCCTGCTCGCCGCGGACTTCACCTGGATCGGGATTTCGGTCGCGGCCCTGGCAGTGTCGTTTTTCGCGATGGCCGAGGTCATGCGGTTACTCTTCCGCGCCGCCGGGGTGAACCAAGCCACGGTGCGCTCCACTAATTCCCTGGTATTGGCGTCTAATGCGTGGTCGGTGACGGTGCCCGGTGGTGTTGCCTTCGCCACCGCCTTGCAGATTCGGCGCCAGTTGGCGTGGGGTGCCTCACCGGTTGTGGTGAGCTGGTTCATGGTGTTCTCCGGGGCACTGAGCACCCTGGGCCTGACTGCGCTGGCCATCCTGAGCCTGTTCTTCATTGGCAATAATCCCGCGCCGGTGCGCCTTATCGCGTCCTTCGCTGCGGTCTTGGCGTTGACGACGCTGTTGTGGTGGCTTTCCCGCAAGCCCCGGGTGATTCGTTTTGCCGCTTTGCGCTGCCTGGAGGCGTTTAATCGGTTGCGGCGCAGGGATCGGCGGGCTGGCCAACGCCGGGTCGAGGACATGATTTCGCAGCTCACTGAGGTGGAATTGTCCTTGGACCGGATGCTTGTGGTCTTGGCGTGGTCCTTATTTAACTGGCTTGCCGACGTGGTTTGCCTCTATGCCGCTATCCGGGCGATCGGGGTGGATGATATGTCCTCGACCGCGGTGTTATTGGCCTTCGTTACCGGCAAGGTGGCTGGTTTCATCCAGGCCACTCCCGGAGGGGTGGGCCCGGTCGAGGCGGTGCTGACCACCACCCTGGTTGCTGCGGGAATGGTGGCAACGCAGGCCTTCGCGGCGATCATTGTGTACCGCACCATTAGTTTTGTGCTTCCGGCCGCGGTTGGCTGGCTGATTTTTCTCATCAACTTCGGTGATGAATCCCCGCAGCGCGGCCGGTATAGCATGGACAGCACACGTGCAGGTGGTGGCTCTTATGCCGCCAATCAGCCGTCTTCTAAGGAGTAACCATGTCCTCACCGAAAACTTCTCAAGCCCCAATGGTGACTATGGCCGTCGATGTGGTCATGGTGCTAGTGTTCGCCATCCTCGCCCGGCTGGCCCACCAGTCCGCCGATGAGCCGTTTACGGTCGCCAATGTGCTGGACACGTGGTGGCCGTTCGTACTTGGTGCTATCGCCGGTGGTGCGGTCATGATGGCCTCTGCCCGGCCGCTTATCCGGGTCGCCCCCGGCGGAGTGATCGTATGGATCTGCACTGTCGCCTCGGGCCTGGGCATTTGGGCACTGCGCCACGGCAGTGTGCCGCACTGGTCATTCATTATCGTCGCCACCGTGATGAGTGGTCTTTTGCTTCTGGGCTGGCGCGCGATCGCCATTGCCCTCAATAAGAGGTAGCGCTTAGGCCTACTGAAGGCGCCCCGACGGTTATGCCGTCGGGGCGCCTTTTTCTCGTCGGTGCGTACTCCAACTACTTCACGGGTACGCCCTTAGCGTCTCGGTCATAGCCTGCCGAACCCATCAGGATCAGAATGAACTCGATGAAGACCCAAATGTAGAGACCACCGAGGATGACGAAACCGACCACGAAAAGGATGGTGAGCCAGCCGAACAGGAACAGGACCAACTGGGTGACAGCGCGACCGGTGTAGCCGAGGTAGAAATTGTGCGCGCCGATACCGCCGATGAAGAACGCTAATAGCGCAGCGGCGACCTGGCTTTTCTGCAATGCCTGCGGCGGCTGGCCAGCCCACTGCTGCGGGGCGCCGTACTGCTGCTGGCCGGCGTACTGTTGCTGACCCCCGTATTGCTGCTGGCCACCGTACTGCTGCTGGCCACCGTACTGCTGCTGGCCACCGTACTGTTGCGGGGCACCCCACTGCTGACCAGCTTGCTGCTGGCCGCTGTACTGCTGCGGAGCACTCCACTGCTGGTTGCCCTGCTGCTGCGGTGCTTCGTACTGCTGCGGGGCGTTATTCTGCGACTGGCCGTCGTTGTGCGGCTGGCCGTCGTTGTGCGGCCAGTTATAGGCAGCAGGCTGGGCGCTAGACTGCTGGGCTTCCTTCTGGCTGCCGTCATTATTGTCAAAAGACGACGTGGGGTTATCGAAGGGTGCCGAACCGGATTCGCGGTCCTGGTCATGTTCTGCCATGGGGAACTCCTAATGAAAATGCGGATTAGAGATTATCCTGTCTAGTTTTTCAGTATAAACAAGACACCTGCCGCATTGATTAGCAGTACCTAACCACCCCCCGATGAACCATTACATCGGGAATATCTCGTGCTTCTTCCACATCTGCGGCGGCTGCTTATCGCGTAGTTGGGCAAGGGCACGACGCAACTGCACCCGGGTATCCCGCGGCTGGATCATGGCGTCGATATAGCCACGCTCAGCGGCAACATACGGGCTGGTCATATTGTCGTTGTAGTAGTCGATGAACATCTTCTTCGCCGCTGCCTGCTGCTCTACCGGCAGCTGAGCTAGCTCCTTGCCCTTGAGCATGATGACGGCAGCTTCGGCACCCATCACTGCGATCTGGGCCGTGGGCCAGGCGAAGTTCAGGTCTGCGCCGAGGTTCTTCGACCCCATCACCGCATACGCACCACCGAAGGCCTTGCGCACAATAACGGTTACCTTCGGCACACTGACCTGCGCCAAAACATAACCCAGCTTCGCGCCGCGGTGAATAATGCCGGCCTTTTCTTGCTGCACACCAGGCAGGTAGCCGGGAGTGTCCACCACGTACACCAGCGGGATGTTGTAGGCATCGCAGATCTGGCTGAACCGGGCACCTTTATCAGAGCATTCCGCATCCAGGCAGCCAGCCAAATGCATCGGCTGGTTCGCCAGCACACCGACGGTGCGGCCATCGACGCGGGCGAAACCAGTCACCAAGTTCGGGGCGTAATCAGCCTGTACCTCCAGGAAGTCCTCATCATCGAAGATCCTGGTGAGTACTTCCATAATGTCGAAGCCCGCATTGGGATCATCAGGGATGATGGTGTCCAGGCTGGTATCCCGATCGGTGAGCTCATCGGAGGGCGCCCAGTAGGCCGGCAGCGGTTCCTGCATCGTGTTGGGCAGATGATCGAGCAGATCATGGACGTAATCGAAAGCATCGTCTTCGCTATCGGCAACATAGGACACATTGCCATTGCGGGCCTGCTGTTCGGCGCCGCCCAGTTCGGCAGCAGAAATATTCTCGCCCGTCACAGAGCGAATCACTTCCGGGCCGGTGATAAACAGCTCCGCACGATCACGCACCGCCACCACGAAGTCAGTCGTCACCGGGGCGTAGACCGCACCACCGGCACATTTGCCGAGCATCACCGAGATCTGCGGACTCCGGCCAGACAGCGGGATCTGTCGGCGCGCGATCTCGGAGTACATGGCCAACGACGTCACTGCGTCCTGAATACGGGCACCGCCGGAATCCTGCACACCAATAATGGGACAACCCACCCGGTCAGCAATATCCATCAGGGCACACACCTTCTTACCGAAGGTCACACCCACCGAACCGCCATAAACAGACTTATCGTGCGCGTACACCGCCACCGGCCGGCCATTAATGCGGGCAGTGCCGGTCACCACGCCGTCACCATACGGCGCATCCGGGTCGCCAGGGGTCTGCCCCAGCGCACCCATCTCCACAAAGGAACCCTCGTCGACAAGCCGAGCGATGCGCTGCCGCGGGGTGGTAATACCCGCAGCATCACGACGCTGCTTAGCGCGTTCGCTGCCCGGGTCCTGGGCGCGGTCGAGGCGCTGATGCAGGTCAGCGAGCTTGCCTGCCGTGGTGTCCGTATCAGTGCTCACTTCTGTCTCCACCCGTGGTTGGTGTACGTCATGGCCATTCACACGCCGTCGGTAAGCGCCCGGGACATACGCTCACCGACGGTGGCGATCTCCGGCTCGTCGACCACGCCAAGATGGTCGCCGTTGAGGTGAATGATCTCCAAATCCTTGACGATAGCCGACCAACCGCCGTCCTCGGCGATAGTCGCGTAGCGCGGTTCGAGCTCCACTGCCCCCTCATGCATCCGCTCGGCGCGGAACAACAACACCGGGGCGCTGACATCGGCCCAGGTCTCGAAGTCCACCGCAGCCAAAATGCGGTTATCGACGAAGGACGTGCGCTGGTGCTCCAACACACCACCGGACATGCCGCTGGAACTATCCATGCTGGCGGCCATCTGGCCGAGCATATCCAGCATTGCGTCCTCACCCTGGGCATCGAGTAGGGCGTGCGGCACCTCGAAATCCAGCCCGTAGGTTTTCTTCGCAAACGCGGCGTAGCGGTCCCACCGGGCATGCATTTCTTCACGGGTCTGCGGAGCCGGATCGGCAGGCTGCACCGTATCGAGCAAAGCGATGAACTCCGGTTCGATCCCCTTCGCCCGCAGCTGGTGGGCGGCTTCATAGGCGAGGATGCCGCCAAAACTCCACCCACCCAAGACGATGCCGTGGCCGTCGGCACGCTGTTCAATCAGCGGTAAGTAACCGGCCACACGGTCGGCGAGTTCACCCTCGACACGTTCAATGCCGTAAACCGGCACATCTTCAGGAAGGCGGCGGACCAGCGGCTTATACACCGCAGTGGACCCGCCGGCGGCGTGGAAAAGGAAAACTGCAGGCTGAGTGGAACCCTCGGGGCGCTCGCGCAGCACTCGCACCGGGCCATCAGTCCCGCCATCAATATGGGGGCGCACCACATCGGCGATCTCGGCGATGGTGGTGGCGTGGGCAATATCGTCGGCCTGCACGGTGGCGCCGACGCGGTCACTGAGCCGCTCAACGAGCGCGCGAGTGTTGTCCTCATCCAGGTCAGGCAGCTGATTAGTCACACCGCCAGCGGAGGTACCGATAACAGTCGCCCAGGTACCAAAGACCAGACGTTCGGTGTCATCGCGTGGTGGCACCCCAATGCCCTGGCTGTTCGGGGCGTCCGCAGCAGGCTCAGCTGCAACGGTGTCGGCGGCCTCGTCGGGGGCGTCTGGGGCCTCGTCGGCGGCTGCCTGGGCAGCGTCGTTTTTCTCCGCGACCTTCTGCTCCACCAGGGTGATCACATCCTGGACAGCAGCATCGCGCAGTGCCTGCACCTGCAAAGGCGGAATGCCGAAATCGTGCTCGACCCGGTTCTTAATCCGCATGCCCATCAGCGAATCCAGGCCCAAATCAATCAGCGGCAGCTCCAAAGGCAGATCATCGATCTCAAAGCCCATGGCTTCACCAATAATGGCGCGCAAATGATCGGAGACACTCTCCCCAGAATCAGGGTCCCACGAACCCGAAGGCTCCGCGCTGAGCGGCATCCCCGGCATTCCCGGCGCAGCAGGGGTGCGGTCGTCGCCCTGGCCCATGCCCAGGCCTGCCGGGTCAACAGCAGGATTCGGCGTGTTCTGCGCAGCAGCGGCCGGAGCACCGATGGTGGACAGGCCGGCTTCGGCAATGAGGGAAGTGCTATCGCCTTCGACGGCGTAGACCGACACGGCAGCACCACCGGGGTGGCGGGCAATGAGCACCGTGAGTTCACCGGACGCGGGCAGCGGGCTCGTTTCTTCCACCGCAACCACGGTGGCCTCAGGCAACGCGTCGGCAGCAACCGCATCAACCAGGGCGGAGATACTCGGGGCGTGCTCGGCTAGGGCGGCGTAGGCGACCCGGCCGTCGGGAAGCACCGTGCGCCGACCCGGCAGCCCGGCGCGGCTAGCGGAATTCGGGCGGGACGAGGTCCAGTAGCGCTGCCGGCGCCAGCGAATACCCGGCAAATCCGCATACCGGCCGGGTCCGGTCAGTTGGGTCAGATCAATCGGGTGCCCCTGGGCATACAGGGTGGCTGCGGCCGCAGAAAGGGAATCCGCGGCGGTTTCCTTACGTTTGGCCAGGTGCAGCAGTTCCGCATCGGGAACGCCCGCGGCCATGGCGGTGCCCATAATCGGCATGAGCGCCACCGGGTTCGGGGCGAATTCGACGAAGGTAACAAAACCAGCGGCGCAGGCCCGGGAAATAGCCTCAGCGAACCACACCGAACCGCGGGTGCAGCGAATGAAATAGTCGGCATCGTGCACGGTAGTGCCCGGGGCGACGGTGACGCCGCGATCCACGGAACTAAACAGCGGCACCGACACCGGCCGTGGCGCCAAGTCGGAGCACTCGTACCAGAGTTCACCCAACAGCGGGTCCAGCGCGGCAGTGTGTCCTGCGCCCTTGACCTGCAAAATGCGGGCATCGGTGCCCTGTTGCTCCAGGTAGGCGCAGATTCGTTCAATGGCCTCGCTGGGCCCACCAATAGTGGTCATCGTCGGGGCGGCGTAAACCGCCGGCTCCACACCCGCGAACTCGGGGTGCTCGGCAAGCAGCGTGTCCAGCTCGTCGACAGACAGCCCCACCATGGCCATGCCGCCGGACTTATCGTTGGCGGCCATATCCGCCTCGCCCTCACCCATCAGGCGGGAGCGGGCACACGCCACCCGCATGGCGGCCTCGGCGGTAAGACCATCGCAGGCGTAGGCGGCAGCTATCTCGCCCATGGACATGCCGACGACAGCGGCGGGCTGGCAGCCCAAAGCGCGCATCATATCGACCTGGGCGATCTGGATGGCGGTGATGGTGATCTGCGCCGATTCCAGGTCGTAATTGCGGGAATCATCGGCGATGAGCTCCAGCAACGACCAGCCGACCTCGCGCTGCACAATAGGTTCGAGACGCTCCAGGCTGGCCCGGAAAACCGGGGAAAGCGCCATCATGTCTTTGCCCATAGTGCGGTGCTGGGAACCGAACCCGGAGAACACCCACACCGGCCCCTGGGCCTGCGGGGCATCACAGGCGGCAATGGCCGGGGCGGCCTGCCCCTGGGCGACCTTGCGCATCCCGGTGATCGCGGCGTCGATATCGGTGGCGCGCACCACGGCCTTGGTGCGGCCGCGCGACCGAGTAGCCAGGGTGCGGGCAATATCGGTGAGATTGGCGTTGCGGTGGTTGTCGAGCCAGTCAGCAAGATCAGCCGCAGCTGCCCGACGACGTGATGGCAGCAGCCCAGAAATCGGCAATAAGGCCGGCATCGGGGCGCCGTCGGCACCAGCTGAGGCGGCGATATCGACGTCGATAAGCGGTACCGTCTCGACCTCTGGGGCCGGGGCAGGCGGCGGGGAGACCAGCACAATATGCGCATTGGTGCCGCCGAAACCGAAACCGGACACACCAGCGATCTTGCGGCCGGAGTACTCGGGCCACTCCCGGGGGTCTTCGACAACCTCGAGGCGACCGGCATCGAAATCGATATAGGGGTTCGGGCCGTTGTAGTGCAGCGATGGCGGCAAGGTGTCGTGGCGCATGGACTGGACGACCTTGATCACACCGGCGACACCAGCGGCGGCCTCTGTGTGGCCGAAGTTCGTTTTCGCGCTGCCCAATAAGGTGGGCTGGTCGGCGGGGCGGCCGCGACCAAGCACTGTGCCCAGGGCAAAGGCCTCAATGGGATCGCCGAGGATAGTGCCGGTGCCGTGGGCCTCGATATAGTCCACTTCGCGGGGGTCCACACCGGCGTCGGCGTAGGCGCGGCGCAGCACATCGACCTGGGCGTCCGGGTTGGGGGCGGTAAGCCCATTGGAGCGACCATCGGAATTGACTGCCGATCCCTGAATGACGGCGAGGACGTCATCACCATCGCGCTGGGCGTCTTCGAGGCGCTTGAGTACCACCAGGCCAGCACCATCGCCGCGGATCATGCCGGAGGCATCATCAGAAAAAGCGTGGATATCGCCGGTGGAGCTGAATACCCCCAACTGGCCGAAAGCCAGGGAAGCATGTGGGGTGGCCAGCAGGTTCACGCCGCCAGCCAGGGCAATATCGGCGTCGCCGTCGCGTAGTCCGCGCACGGCCTGGTGGATAGCCACCAGCGAGGAGGAGCAGGCAGTGTCGACCTGGATCGATGGCCCGCGGAAGTCGAAAGAGTAGGACAACCGGTTGGCGATGATGGACGAAGAACTGCCGGTGAGGGCGTAGGGGTGGAATGAGGCCGGGTCTGCAGAGATAAGCAGCCCGTAGTCATTACTGGTCGAACCGACGTAGACGCCAACAGGGGCGCCGCGCAGATCCGAGGCCGGGATATGGGCGTCTTCGAGGGCCTCCCAGGCAAGCTCGAGCAGCAGGCGCTGCTGGGGGTCCATATTTTCCGCCTCGACTGGGGAGAGGCCGAAAAATTCGGCGTCGAAACCGGTGATGTCGTCGAGGTAGCCGCCCCGCAGGTCCAGCTCAGCCATCGCGTCGACGACTTTCTGGTCACCGGAGTATTCCTGCCAGCGGTTTTCCGGTAGCGGGCCGGTGCCGCAGCGCCCGGCCACCAGCATGTCCCACATCTCATCGGGGTTATCCGCACCCGGGTAGCGCGCGGCCATGCCGACGATGGCGATATCCATATCGGTGAGCTGGTTATCGCGCACCGTCCGATTGCGGGCAGCGTCCACCCCGGAGAGGTAGGCGTCATAGGCGGTGTCATCGGGGTTGCTGTGATCACCGCCGACGAGGCGTACCGCCAGCGACTCGATGGTGGGGTATTCGTAGGCGACCGTCGCGTCTAGGTGCATGCCGATGAGGTTTTCGAGCTCACCGGAGAGCACCACAACATCGCGTGAGGACAGGCCGAGTTCCTCCATGGGGCGATCCGGGGTGACTTCGGCGGGAGTAAGACCCGTGGTGTCAATGATCCAATTGCGCAGCCAGTCGCGCATTTGCGCAACGGTGAAGTCAGCTCCGGGGTGTTTCGCGTCGGCCATGGTGCCAGGGCCCCTTTCCGGTTCCCCGCCACGTGGCGGGACCTGATGCGATGAGGGTTCCGGGTGGGAACCGAAGAACAATGACGGCAGCGCCTGCTTCCAAACGCTTTAGGCCTCCGCGGTGAAGGCCCCGTCGAGGTATGCCTGCTGGGCTACCCGTCGTGCGATCTTACCGGCCGAAGACCTCGGAATAGCGTCATTAGCGACGATCCGAACGTCGGCGGCGGTGATGCCATGCGCGGCGGAGACTTTCGCCCGGATGGCATCGACTGCTGCGGCATCATCGGCCGGGTCGCGGCGGGGGTCACGCTCACCAATAATGATGAGCTGCTCGGACTCGCCGGTGGCCTTTGCGCCGTCGGGCAGTGGCGTACCCGTCGGCACCGCGAAGGCAGCAACAGCCGAACCGGTGATCTGTTCGGTGGCGGACTCGGCGGTGTGCTCAATGTCCTGCGGGTAGTGGTTCCGACCAGCAATAATCACCAGGTCCTTGATGCGGCCGGTGATATGCAGTTCATTATCGATAAACACACCCAGGTCGCCGGTGGCCATCCACTCGGCGTCCTCGGGCACCCCGGCAGCGCGCGTGTCCTCGCCGCGGGTGGCGGCTAGTTTATTGCCGAATACGCGCTGGGAGGCCTCGGCGTCGGTGAGGTAGCCCATCGGAATATTGGGGCCGTGGACCCAGAACTCGCCGACGGTGCCGTCGGCAACCTCGGTGCGGGTTTCCGGGTCGACGGCGATGACGTTCTGTTTGCCGGCTGCCTGGCCGAGGCCGGTCAACGGCACAGCGTCGGCAGAGCCAGCGTCGACAACAGTGGGGGTACCGGCATTGAGGCTGTCCCGGTCCACCCAGGTAATCCGCGGGCGCTGTTCGGTCTGTGGGGTGGTGACCAGCAGCGTCGCCTCGGTCAGGCCATAGGAAGGCCGGATCACGTTGCGGGGCAGGCCGAAGGGGGCGAAGTTTTCGTAGAACTCGCGGGTGGCTTTTTCCGTGACCGGTTCGGAGCCGACGACGACGCCAGCCAGGCGGGACATGTCGATATCCGATCCCGGTTCCGGCACCGCGTAGCGGTTGGCCAGCTCGAGGGCGAAATTCGGCACCACGGTGTAGACGTTCTCTTCGTCATTGCGCGCCGAGAGCTGCTCCACCCAACGTTCCGGGTGCTGGATGAAATCGCGCGGGCTCATCAGGGAGAACGGCAAGCCCAGGGCGGTGACGAAGGCGCCGAGAATGATGCCCATATTGTGGTGCAGCGGCAGCCAGGTCACCATGCGCAATGGGGTTTGCAGCTGGGCTGCGCTGAAGATCTGGAAAACATTGGACAGCATCGATCCGGAGGTGATCCGCACGCCTTCCGGGGTGCGTGACGAACCGGAGGTAAACAGCAGGAAGGCCTCATCGCCGAGTTGGGTGGCGTATTTGGGGTCCTGTTCCCCGGATACCCAATCAGCAGCCAGGGTGTCCGGCAGTGCATCAACGACGATGACGCGGGGGCGTTCGGCCTGCGGCTTGTCTTTGAACAGGGCACGCACCGAAGAAGCGGAGCGCTTATCGGTGAGGACCAGTTCCGGGGTGGCGGCATCAAGCACGGCAACGAGGTGGTCGCCGTGGGCGGGCTCGGTGGGGTCGTAGAGCGGCATGGACACCAGGTGGGCGTACTGGGCGCCGAGGAAACCGAATAGGTACTCGGGGCTATTGCCCATCAGCAGCGCGACGCGCTGGCCTGGTTCGGATACCTGCTGTAGGCGCGCGGCGACGGCCTTGATGCGGGTATTGACTTCAGCGCGCGTGAAAGAGCGCACTTCCCCGTCTCGGCTGCTGGAGAAGTCGAGGTAGTCCAGCTGGGTGCCGTCGACATTGCCGGCCATTGTGGCGAGTTGGAACACCATCTCTGCCAGGCTGGGGATAGACATTGTTGGCGGGAAATTGAGTGCCCCATCGGGGCCGATGAACTGGTTCATCGCCATTTTCAGATCCATGGTGCCTCCGGTTCAGTTCGGGCGACGAGGGCCGCGTCGATGATCTGAGGTGACGATACCGTAGGTAAAGGTTTTGATACAGAACGTTATGTCCGCGCGTGTCAACGCCGCTTCGCCCGGTTACGGGCGACCAGCAGCATTGCCAGGCCGCACTATTGCGCCAACGCCTGGTCAATAAGACCCCGCGACCAATCAATGAGCCACTGGGTGGTCGTCGTGCCAGGGAAGACCGCCGGAT
Organism: Corynebacterium sp. TAE3-ERU12; assembly: GCF_019209905.1. Lineage (GTDB taxonomy): Bacteria > Actinomycetota > Actinomycetes > Mycobacteriales > Mycobacteriaceae > Corynebacterium. The sequence goes on from NZ_JAHUTM010000003.1 coordinate 267,072, forward strand.
TGCCGCCATAGGCGCCATGCACCTGGTCTGAGCCGATGTAGTCCAGGGCGCGCGCCACCCCATCAATATTTGGTGGGGCATCGCAGACAATGTCATTCGGCGCGCAGATTTCCTGCACTCGATCATTGATCTCACCGAAACCGCCCTCACGGGCACCGCGCATGGCGGTACCTGGCATCAGCTGCTGCACGGCGGGGCTATGCGGCAATAGCGCAACCTCAAGGCCCACACCTGCCACCGGCACCGAGGGCTGCTGCCCCTGATCCGGCACGCGGCGCGGATCGGCAACAACTGCTACACCAGCAACCCGGTCCGGGGCCACAGCGCCCTTATTCTGGCCGATAGCGGCGGCAACATCACCGGTAATCACCGCGCCCTGGGAGAAGCCCATCAGGATAAAGCGCGTATTCGGGCAGACCGCATTGGTGGCGCGCATTTCCTCTTCGAGTCGCGCCCGGCCCTCGGCCTGGGACTCATCGTAGGTGCGTTCGTGCTGCGCCTTGGGGTTTCGCAGCTGCGCCACATACGGCACGGTGTAGACCTTGACCTGCTCTGGGGTGTAGGAGTCCTGGAGCGGCTTGGTGACGTTGAGCAGCAGCGCGCCCGGGTTCGCCGCCGGGGTAAGCGGATCGTCATTGGAATTCGATTCACCGGTGCCCGGGGTGGAAATAACCTCGATAGCAGGGCAATCATCGTCGGCGATGGGGGTCGACGACGTACCCATCCACCGCCCTACCCCGACGCCAATAGCGACGAGGAGGGCGAGGACGGCGATAATGACGATCGCTTTATACAGGGCGCGCATGTCGTTTAGCAGTACGCCTTATCCGCAGACTTAGCAATTACTGCCGAGACTTCTTCGGGCTTTTTCTCGGTGCGGCCCTGGGCAACGAGCTGCCCAGCAGCGGCATCGACGATGGCCTTATCGGATTCGGTGCCATTGCAGTGGGCGTGCCCGGCGGCAATCAACTGGTCCTCGGTGCCGGAGATATCGACACCGAAGTCGGTGATTGCCAACAGGTAATCCTCATCGGCTTCGGTCAGCGGCATCCGATTATCCGGGGCTTCATCAATCCGCGTCGGGCCGGGGTCCGGGATCGGCGGGTCACCGGCCTTGGTCTTCGACGGGCGGGTGGAGTCAGCCTCAGTCTTTTTGTCCTTATCGTCCTTTTTCTTCGTCGTGGTCGACGTCGTGGTGACGATTTCGGTGTCGGTGACTTCCGAGTCCTCCACGGTCGCGCCACCACAGGCAGACACGCTCAGACCAGTGACCACCATGGCGGCAACCACTGCTGCCCGACGCTGGGACAGTGCACTGCGCCTCATCGACGCTCCTCCTGGATATTTCCGTTGATCTGGCGAATCCAGCCGCCCTGGAACTCCTGCTCCAGGCCACCGGACGGGATCTGCTTCTGATCACTGACGGGGTAGCCGAAGGGGCCGGTTTCCCAGCCGGACTTGCCCCAGTGGTCGAAGATGTCTCCCTTGGGAACCGAATGCGCACCGGTGGCGGGGTGCCAGTAGATGATGCCGTGTTCGAAGCGCTGCAGCACACCGCCCTGGGTCAGACCCTCGGGCTTGCCGATCGGATGCCCCAGGTCACCCTCGGGGCCGCCGAGCTCACGGTAGTGCTCACCAATCTTGCCGAACACTGCATACGGAGCGCCGTCGTTGACGCGGGTGATCACACCCTTTTCAAATTCCTGGATTTCGCCACCGGCGACCTCTCGCCGATCCGAGGTCGGGTAGCCCAGCGGTCCGAGCTCCCACTTATTATCGCCCCAGACGTTGAGGAAATCACCAAGCACCAGGTGCGCATCCAGCTTCGGGGTCCAGTAGATGGAGCCGTGTTCGAAGGTGACGAAGCGGCCGACACCATCGGGGGTGCCCAGCTCAGAACTCGTCGGGAAGCCCAGCACAGAGTTCGGGCCGCCAAGTTCGGCGTAGCGGGCACCGATCCGGCCGTAGAGCAAGTGGGCGCCGGTATTGGGGTGCCAGTATGCGCGACCATTGGTGAAGTCCTGGGCCACGCCGCCATCACCGATGGGGTATTCATCGGACAGGCAGTTGCCCAGTCCCTCGAAGCTGGCTACCTTCTGCTCGATCGCGCCCTTCACGGTGCAGGTCACGCCGCGGTCCCCGGGGCCGAGATTGAGGGCGTCAGCGATCTGGGCCCAGGCCTGGGTGGTCTCAAACTGCCAGTACGGCCAGGTGTGGGTGCCGGACTCGCGGAATTGCACGGTGACATCAACGTCGGCACGCCGAGCTTCCTGGACGAAGGTCTCCGTGGTCATCCGGGAAAGCAGCTCTAAGCCCCAACCAGCGGTATTGGCGGGCAGGTTCGGGTCGTAGGTTGATGGTTCATCCCACTGGCCGGTATTGCCGTTGCCAGCCGAAACGTAGACGCTCATGCCGCGCAGCGCCTCGATACCAAGCTTGGGGTCATTATCGACCCAACGCTGCGAACCCGGCGGGCCCCACATCTTGCCGGCGTCATAGCCACCGGTTTCCGCTACTGCCGACGCAATAGCGGCAGGCATACCCGGTGAGGTCGTGTCGAGGTAACCGGAGAAGCTAGCGACGAAACGGAACAGGTCCGGGTGGTGTTCGGCAATATTGACCGCCGCGGTGCCGCCCATGGACAGGCCGGTAATGGCGCGGTCACCATTGGCGCGCCAGCCTTCGCGCAGCACCGGGATCATCTCGTTGATGAGGAAGGTCTCCCACATGTAGTGACCATCCTTATTCGGCTGGTCCCAGTCGGTGTAGAAGGACGCCTGCCCGCCGACGGGCATGACCACCATGACGTTCTTATCGCTGTAGAACTGGCCGATGGTGGTTTCGGTGCTCCAGCCGGAGAAGTCCTCGCGGGCGCGCATGCCATCGAGGTGCCAGACGGTCGGGAATGTCCGGTCCGGGGAGCGGTACCAGTCGCGCGGCAGCATCAGTTCCACGGCGATCGGGTGGTCGGTCATGACCGCGGAATTGATAAAGAGCTTGACGTGGCGTTCGGTGAGCCACTGGACCTTCTCGACGCTGACGCCTTCTGGCAGTCCTTCGAGGACCTGGTTGGTCTCTCGGATAGGGGAACGTTCCTGATCGGGCTGCGGCTGCGGAGTCCATTCCGACGACCCGGGCAACTGCGGCTGAGCGGCCGCAGGGGCAGCCACCGTAGTAACCGCGAGGCCTGCGGAAAGGGGAAGCGCCAGCGCGGCGGCCAGCAGGCGGCGACCTGCCGACATACGGGGAGCAGTCTGACTCATCTGGTGGCGATCCTTTGCTTGATTAGTAGCGGTGGCGGCCAACGGGGCATAGCAATGCGCCGATAGCCGGGCTTCCGCCGCGGTGTGTCCGGGGGTTCCCCTCCCCCGGAAAACAGCGAACGCAGACGCGGATGCCGGTGTAACAACTTCGTGTCTACAGGCACGGTGCCCTAAATCCGCGGAGACTCGCGGAAGAATTAAGGCTTAAGTTTAACTTTAAGGTTTTTGTGCGGAAAAGTCAGCCCTCACCGCCACCTTTTCCACCCATAAATTCCACACACAAAAGCGGCCTGGAGACAATCTCCAGGCCGCTTTGAGACGCGGGCGTCAGCCGGTATTACCAGGCGCCGTGCCAGTCCAGGACACGCTTCTTCACATCCCACAGGTTGCGCTCCCACAGCTGCCACACGTGGATGCCGGTGGGCGAGTAATTCACCGTGAAGTCCAGACCCTGGGCACGAGCGGCGCGCTCAAACTCAAGGGTGGAGGCACGGGAGAAAGCTTCCAGACCGATACCGGGAACCATGCCGGGCAGGCTGTAAAGAATCTCCGGCTGGGCCACATTGTCCGGAACACCGGTAGCCGAGGAGATGTAGACATCGCCAACATTCTTCAGCTTGTCAATATTGAGGAACGGGTCATTGCGGACTCGCTCCGGGGAGCCCGGCACGCCCCACATATCCATCGAGTTGTAGCCACCAGCATCAGCCTGGGAAGCAGCAATCGCGGCGGACATACCCGGTGCAGTGGTGTGCAGGTAACCGGAGAACGCCAGCGACTGGCTGAACTTATCCGGGTGGTTGTAGGCCAGCGACAGGGCGGCGGAAGCACCCATGGACAGACCACCGATGGAGTTACCCGTCGGGGAAACACCGAAGTGCTGGCTGAGGTAGTTCGGCAGTTCCTGGGTCAGGAAGGTCTCGAACTTGTAGTTGAACTGGCGACCATCGATGGTACGCGAAGGATTATTCCAGTCGGTCCAGAACGAAGCGGTGCCGCCGGCGGGCATCACAATATTGAGGTTGGAGTCCTCAAAGACCTTCGGAGCGTTACCTTCCCAGGTCCAATCCGAGTAACCCAGCGGCGCACGCAGACCATCAAGCAGGTACAGAGCCTTATTGCCACCATCACGGGAGGGGACGATCTGCACCGGAATATTGGTGTCCATCGCCGGCGAGTACACCTGACAGATCTGCACCCAGTACTGGTAGGCGTCGAACACACAGCCAGGGCGCAGGTGCGAACGATTTGGCGAGGCTTCCGCCTGCTGCATGCTCGCGGTCAAGACCCCTGCAACAACTGCGAGGGCAAGGATCGCGGCAAAGACCCTCGATTTCCCACCGCGGAAGATGGCGCTGGCGTTCATATTTCTCCTAAAGCTTGTCGTTCAACCGTGGACTGGCGTCGGTTGAGCAGTACTTCTCGATATAAGGGCCATGCTGGACAACAACCCAGCACGGCACCGTTCATCAGAGCTATCGGTTCTTCGAACCGCTACGTTACCGAATCGTCACAAAATGTGACAGTCAATCAATTATTTCCGGCAAAACTTTCTCCCTCATTTCAGGGGTGCACGGCAGCACACCAGCGATATTTCGGTACCTACAGGCCCAGCGACGGCACCACATAGACCGCCACCGCAATACTGATCAACCACAACACCGCCAACGCCTGCAGCGGCCGGTCCCGCAACGCAATCTCATCAGGACTACCCGCATCACCACGATCAACATCTGCGGCATACCGCAAAATCGCGACCGTAAACGGCACCATCGACACCTGGTACCACACCCGCGCAGCCTCGCTGGCGCTCCGCGCCATCTCAAAGCCCCACAGGGCATAGGCAAGCACCACAGCAGTCGCCGACAACGTCCACACGAAACGCAAATACGTAGCGGTGTACCCCCGCAGCGAACGCCGAATCTGCTTACCGGTGCGCTCCGCCAGCAACAACTCGGCATACCGCTTACCCGCAGCCATAAACAACGAACCAAAAGCAGCGACCAACAAGAACCACTGCGACAACACGATCGCCGCGGCGACACCACCGGCCATAGCGCGCAGCATAAAACCAGAGCTGACCAGGGCAATATCAATCACCGGCTGGTGCTTCCAACCGAAGCAGTAACCCAGCTGCAGCACGATATAAACCGCGGCAACAATCGCCAACCCCGGGCCCGAAGACGCCAGGAAGGACAGCCCCAGCGCCAACACAATAAGCGCCACAGCCATCACATACGCCAACGCCACCGGCAACACACCAGCAGCGATCGGCCGGTAGCGCTTCGTCGGATGCGCGCGGTCAGACTCCACATCACGGGCATCATTAATGAGATAAATCGACGAAGCCGCCAAACAGAACACAACGAAGGCGATGCCGACGTCGGCAAGCGTGCGGCCATTGGCCAACGTATCCGCACCAGCAGCCAACGGCGCCGCGATTACCAGCGCATTCTTCGTCCACTGCTTCGGGCGCAGCGCCTTCATCATGCCGTCGAGCAGATTGCGCGGCGGATGGCCCTGGGGATGCACCGGCTCATCAATGCCGTAGGTATGCGGCTCCGAGCCAAGAGCAAGCCCATCCTGATTGTCATGCGTGGTCACTGGAAGCCTCTTCTATCGAGTGCGGATATTCTCGGCGATCGCCGCGCTGGCAATACCCAACGCAGCACCGGCGGCAACATCGGTCGGATAATGCACGCCCAACACCAACCGGGACACCATGATCGCCGGCACGCCCAGCAAAGGCGCCCGCGAGCCGGTGATGCGCGAAATCGCTACCAACGCCGCCGTCGTCGACGTCGCATGGGAGGACGGAAAACTCAACGTACTCGGCGTTGCAACACCAATAACGATCCGGGGGTCATGCGGGCGCGGCCGACGCACAATGCGCTTGAGCACCACCGAAGCGGCATGCGAACCGAAAACGGCAACTCCCGCGCTGCCCCACTTCTGCCGGTCCTCCCCGCTGGTGACTGCCCACCCAATGCCAGTAGTCAGCAACCACCCCGCGGCGTGCTCACCGAACAGGCTCATTGCCCGCGCACCCGGCAGCACGCCCGGAACGTCGGTAAGCGCCTGCTGGATCGCCACCAGGACATCGGATTCGTGGAAGGGATCACCCTTGATTGTCGAAGACATCGGCCCACCTTTCACGGCTGGTTAGCTCTGGTAACGCCGCGCGGTAGCGACGGCGCATCTCATCGAAACGCTGCTCAACCTCACGGCGCAGCTGCTTCGACTCCTTGGCAAGCTCAGCGGCTTGTTCCCGATCCCGGCGCCGGTAGACCACACCACGACCATCGGCCGTGGTCACAGTCACCCCATCGACCCGGGACAAGGAGAACCACCGAGCCTCAATCGGGGCGAGATTGGCCTGCGGCACCTCATGGTGGGTCGGGTCAGCAGGGCGGGCACTATGGGCCAGCCCCTTGGCTAACCACACTGCCTTCTTCACCTTCGCCAAACGGCCACCGATATCCTTAATCGGCACCCCCGGGATACCCGACGGGGCCGGCAACTCAGCGGCACTAGGCAGCACCACCGCGTCGGAGAACTCCTTCCGCATCCCCGCAACCTTCGGCAACGCCGACTCGAGAATGTCGAAAAGATTATCCGGGCCGGCCAGGAAATCGCGCATCGCCTCGTTCTGGATCGCCACCGTGGAGTACTCCAGGCACAACAGATGCTTATGCGTGGCCTTGCGCATCGAAGCCAGCAACCCGGAGATAGCGCCGTCGTGTTGCAAGGCGGCGACGATCAAACGGTTGCGCAGGTGGAAATAGGCCTGCCAGTCAATGGCATCATCCTTATCCGACCAGGCCATATGCCAGATGGCGATACCCGGCCAGGTGGCGGTGGGAAAACCCGCATTGCCCGCCCGCAGGCCATATTCGGCGTCATCCCACTTAATAAATAGGGGCAGCGGCTGGCCGATAGTTTCGGCCACCACCCGCGGGATGAGGCACATCCACCAGCCGTTGTAATCGACATCAATGCGCCGGTGCAGGTCCCGGGAGTCAATGGTCTCCCCGGCCGGGTTAGTGCCGTGTGCACCACGGTCGCGCAGCGGGTGGGCGTGGAAATCATGGTCGTAATGCACATGCGGGGCCGAGGTCCACATGAAATCGGCGCGGTTCACAACCTCGCCCATAGAGTGCAGATGCGAACGTTCCTGCAGGTTCAGCATCTGGCCGCCGATCAGCATGGGTTGCTTGGCGTAGCGACCAGCGGCCACCGCACGCAGAATCGAGTCCGGCTCAATGGCGATATCGTCGTCCATATACAGCACAAACGGGCTGTCCGTAGCGCGGTTCGGGTCACCGTCGGGCCCGCCGAGGGCCTCGAACATAATGCGTGAATAACCACCAGAGCCGCCCAGGTTGCCCTGCGTAAAGATCCGCAACCGGTCCCCGAAATGCTCCGCCAAGGCTGCAAAACCAGGCTCATCGGCCGGGTGCTTGGTGCCCTGGTCCGGCATGAGGATCGCGTCGATAATGCCATCGACCTCGGGGTCACTGGCCAGTGCGGCAAGGGCGGCGACTGCGTCGGCAGGCCGGTTGAACGTCGGGATGCCCACCGTGACACGGCCCTGGGGGGCCGGCTGCACAGTCCCGTCCGGGTGGACCTGGTCGCCAGCATCAACTGGGGCGTACCACGCCGCCGAGTGCACCACGACGTCCGTTTCACAGGTCAGGTCGAACCAGATCCAGCCACCGTCTTCAAAAGCCGACAGCGGGATCTCAATATCGGTGCTGTGCATCCCGTCGCCACTACCGGGGCCACCGGCGAGCTGCCCGGTTACCGCAATCCGGGCGCCGTCAATCTTGGAGCGATACACATCGATTCGGGCAGTGCCGGTCAGCTCCAGGTGCAGCACCACGGCATCCAGTTGCGACCAGCGGCGCCAATACGACGCCGGGAAAGCATTGAAGTAGGTCTCGAAACTGACCTCGTCGCCGGCCGCGATCTCCGCTGAGGTGCGCGAGGTGACGCGCACGCGGGCGGTGTTGGTATCCGGCTCGACGAGGTAGAGCGAGCGCACATCGCGGGGCTCGCCCAGCTTCGGCAGAAGAATGCGCTGCAGTCGGCGGCTGGTGTTAGCGGCCGGAGCTGATGCTGAGCTCACGGGGCCTCCGTCCTAGTGGGTATATCAGTGCGGGCGCGGCTGCTCGGCCACATCGTGAGTGGGCCGCGGCGCCGACACCGTCTCATCCGGATAGTAGTGCCCAGGGTGGACATCATCGGTTCCGGACACGGGTTCCACGCCGGATTGCTCGCTCACCACCGGCTCAGCATTGGGCTTGCCGACGCGCACGGCGTATTCCACTACCGCCGCGGAGATCAGCATCAGCAGCGTCCACCCCACCCATGTCGAACGCACTAATGGCGAATCGGCGCTGGTCTGGGCGTAGATATCAAAAGGTGCGCCCATCACGATGGACACATAGGGCCACAGGGCGGCCGCAGCTATTAGCGGCACGACCACACCAACTAAGGGCAATGCCAGTGTTGGCACCTGCTGCTCAGCCGCGCGCAGCACTGCTACAGCGGCGATGATCACCAGCGGCACCACCCATAGGTAATAGTGGTGCCAGGAAAATGGTGAAACCAGGCAGGCTGCCATACCAATAACGCACAGCGCTCCAACGCGCTGGCCGCGCTGGAGTTGCAGTCGTGCCGTGGCTGCGGCCAGCAGCGTGACGACGATAAATGCCGCCGCCCACAGCGCTGTGGACTCGATGCCGAACTCGCGGATCAGAATGAGATTAATCGACTGTGAGGTCACGTTTTGCAGGCCGCCGTAGCGGGTGGTGTCCGACATGGTGTTGACCCAGTAGTCCCAGGTATTCGGTACCGCCAGGGCGCCAATGAGAACCGTGATGAAGAAGGTGACACCAGAAACCACGGCAGCACGCCACCGGCGTTGGAGCAGGAACACGATCCCGAAGAAGGCCGGATATACCTTGATGCCAGCGGCGATGCCGACTCCCACACCGGCCAGCAGATGGTCATCGACCCAGCCGCGGGAGCGGATCGTTGACCAGCGTTCGGTGCGCAGGAAATCCACCGCCACCAGGGCCATCACAATCATATTGACCTGGCCCCAGAAGAAACCGGAGCGCACCGGGGCGGTGCCAAATGAAGAGATCAGGATCAGCACCACGAAACCCGCCATAGCCAGGCCCGGGCGGTACTTGCTGCGCACCAGCGTCGCGGCGATTACCAGGGCGAATACCAGCAACGAAGCCACCTGCCACACCGCTGCGGCGGCGACCACCGGCATCTTGGCGAAGACCCCCATGAACGCTGCGGCGAAGGGCGGGTAGGTAAATGGCAGCAACCAGTAGGTATTGAAGTTGCTGACGAAGAAGGAGTAGTCGTACACCGGCTGGCCGGTGATAACTGCCTTACCGGCGAAGTAGTAGACCTGGAAGTCCATCGGCAGCCCGAAGATGCTGAAATAATCCGAGGTGCGCTCGGGGTTATGGAAGTTCAGCGGGTTATCCGACGGGGCCGGGGTGATGACTGCCGGATCGAAATTGCGCACCACAACCCACCAACACAGCATCAGCAGCCCAATGGCAGCGCCACTGTAGAGCAACCCGCTGCGGAGACCAGTACGACGTACCGGGGTGGCGGAATGGGTCGGAGTCACGATGTCCTCTCAGCGCGCGTTTCGCACGAACAGTTCAGTATCCTGCTTGTCATGGTCAATTATTCCCGGCGGAGCCGCAATTTAAGGAACAACGGCACTACGACGCGCGCAATTATTGCGACTGCGGCCGTGGCCGGGCTGCTTGGTACCGGCGGCATCCTCGTCGGCAAGCTGGCTTTTGCGGAGGACACAGCGCAGCCTCCGGCGGCGGCATTGTCGACGCCCAATGCTGAGGACTGGGACCTGAACCATAAAATCCGCGATGCTGCCGGCAATCCGATCGCCAGCATTACGGATCCGATTTTTGTCAAAGATGACGGCCGGATGGGCGTGGCATTTGTGACAAAAAATACCTCGTCGTCGCCTATTTCCATTAAGGGCGTGATTTATGTGCGCCAGGGGGAGCGTGTTCTTGCCCAGATCCCGCTGCGCGCCACCTGGCACACCGCTATCTACCCCGGGGAGACGATGGTCATCTCTGAACCACCGGTACCCCTGCCTGATGAGCTGCGGGACGCAGACCCTGAATTTTGGGTCTCGCTCAGTGGCCGGTCGCACCCTCCGCAGTTGCCTGCCGACGCTATTTTCACCGGTTTCCGGTTCAATGAGGACAAGCCCGGTGCGACCGGGTCCATGGCCAATCCGGGACCACGTCTGTATATCAAGTCCGAGACCACCGTGCTGTGCGGAGCGGACCCGGAAACCAATACCGCCCAGGGGCTGGCCCACGGGATGGGCCCAACTGTCCGGGCCGGCGAGGCAGCACAATTCCAGATGGATGTGTGGGGCGATGTGCCGCCTAACGCGGAGGGTTGTATCGCGTCGGTATCCGATCGTTTACTTGACCCGCTCGACTCCGGCGACGAGTAGTCGGCTCAGCGGCGGCGCGGTGTCGGCCGTGCCCAGGGCGCTGGGTACCCGCCGGTAACCCCGCCCGCTTCATCAGCATGGGGACTAAGAACAGGCCGAGGTAGGCCAACACGACGGCAAAGAAGCTGGCCTCGGGGACCTCAAACATGGTGCCCGACGGCAACCGCTGGTCGGTAACGGAGAAGGCAACACGGGTCAGGAGTAATACCCCAATCAGAATCGGCAACACCAAAGCCGGTTTGCGCTGGGGTTGCGGCAAGTGCCACGCCACTGTGGTGTACAGCAGCACAGCCGGAAGCACCAGGGCCATATAGTGCGACCATGCGATGCTGGCAAAGATTAATGGCCACATCAGTGCTGCGATGATGAGAACCGGGTAGCGCGCCTGCTTCGGTGCGGTGAGCGACACCGCCAATGCCACACAGATCACCAGCCAACCAGCAGCCAGCGCCACCGCCCCCGTCCAGGCCGGTACCTCAAATAACGGCAAGCCGGGGATTTGAGCCCGTTCACCGAAGGCAAACCGACCGAGCACAGCGCTAAAGGACTGGTTGACGGGCTCGAGAACGATGCCCTCGGAAATAAAACGCAGGCGGCCGATCCACAGGCTGATCAGTTCATGGCCTGAGATGAAGTAGGTGGCCAGGCCGCATACTGCAGTCCAGCCGGCAGCCCACACGCCTGCTAGCCGTGTTTTACGGAACACCAGCAGCACCACCACCAGCGCCAATGGCGTTAATTTAATGGTCGCCGCGATGGCGATAAGCGCCCCTGCAATAGCAGGGTGTTTGCGGGCCAAGGCAATACCGAGGATGGCGCAACCACCGATAATGGCGGAGTTCTGGCCGAGCCAGATTCCCAAGCGGATCGGCTCACACAGCGACAAAGCAGCCAGCAGGGCAGCGACAACGTCGGGGCGCCAAAGGTCGATATTGGTGGCCTGGCGTACGAGCTCTACCGAGCCCCACACCATGGCAACGATGCCAAGCGTGATCAGCACCAAGTTCCAGGTCAAGAACCACTGGAAATCATGGCTGCCCGTCAGCGGCGCGGTGAGTTTGGCAATCAGCGGGTTATAGACGTAGGGGTGAATAAAGACGTTCGTAGCCCCCACTGCCTCTGCGGCATCGACCCACTCGTCGGAAGCGTCAATACGAGCGAAGTTGACGGGATCCATGCTGTACAGCAGCTCGGGGTACCCGTCGTGAATCACTCGCGAGCCAACAATCACGGCAGCGAAATCATCACCGGCTGCACGACCAAGCCAGGCGAAAATATGCAGCGGCACGAATAACGCAACCAGTGCCCAGGCCCACGTCCCTGGGCTCCGACGGGCCGACACCTCAATGGCTGACACGATTAGTGGCCCCGCTCCTGCTCGAGGGCAACACCGTCGGTGAAGAACGGCATGAGCTTATTGTCGACCATCATCAGAGCACTAGCGATAGCCATATGCATATCAAGGTACTGGTAAGTACCCAGGCGACCACCGAAGAGGACCTTATTCTCCGCAGCCTCGGCGGCGGCGCGTTCGCGGTAGCGAGTCAGCATCTCCCGGTCTTCCGGGGTGTTGATCGGGTAATACGGCTCGTCGGTGTCGTCAGCGAAGCGCGAGTACTCCTTCATGATCACGGTCTTGTCAGTCGGGTAATTCTTCCGCTCAGGATGGAAGTGCCGGAACTCGTGAATACGGGTGTAGGGGTACTCGGCATCGTTGTAGTTCATCACCGGGGTGCCCTGGAAATCACCAGTGCTAAGCACCTCGGTCTCAAAGTCCAGGGTGCGCCAACCCAACTTGCCTTCGGCGTAGTCGAAGTAGCGGTCCAGCGGGCCGGTATAAACAACCGGGGCATCCGGGGAGGAGGCACGCAGTTCATCGCGTACCTCGAACCAGTCCGTATTGAGCACCACGTCGATACGCTCATCGGCAGCCATATTCTCCAGCCAAGCGGTATAACCGTCGACCGGGAGGCCCTCGTAGGTGTCGTTGAAATAACGGTTATTGAAGCTGTACCGCACCGGCAGGCGGGTGATATTGCCCGCAGGCAGGTTCTTCGGGTCGGTCTGCCACTGCTTAGCGGTGTAGTCGCGAATAAACGCCTCATACAGCGGGCGACCAATTAACGAGATGGCCTTTTCTTCCAAGTTCTGGGCGTCTTCGGAGTCAATCTCGCTGGACTGCTCGGCGATCAGTGCGCGGGCCTCGTCCGGGGAGTAGTACTTGCCGAAGAACTGAGCAATAAGGCCCAGCCCCATCGGGAACTGGTAGGCCTGGCCACCGTGCATGGCGAACACGCGGTGCTGGTAATCAGTGAAATCGGTGAATTTATTGACGTAATCCCACACCCGCTTATTGGAGGTGTGGAACAGGTGCGCACCGTACTTATGCACCTCAATGCCGGTTTCTGGCTCAGCCTCAGAGTACGCATTGCCGCCCAAGTGGTGGCGGCGCTCGACGACGAGGACACGCTTACCCAACTCAGTGGCGATACGCTCAGCGACGGTCAGTCCGAAAAACCCAGACCCGACAACAATCAGGTCGTAGGTTCCAGAGGGTGCGGTAGGGGCAGCGTTGTCGTTGTTCACGCCGTAAACGATAACGGCTGGATGGACATGAAACATGTCGGCGTGCCGAGAAGCTAGAACCAACGCTCCAGAATCTCGGCGATACCGTCCTCATCATTGCTGGCGGTAACTTCGTCGGCACTGGCCTGCACCTCGGGTCGGGCATTGCCCATAGCTACACCAAGACCGGCCCACCGCAGCATCTCAATATCGTTCGGCATATCCCCGAAGCACACCACGTCGGCAGGCCCAGCACCCACCTGCTCAGCCAGATCCACCAAACCGTGGCACTTAGTCACCCCAGGCGCGGAGACCTCCAATAAGCCATCCGGGACCGAAAAAGTCACATGCGCTAATTCCTGGGGGATCGCCGGGGCGACAACGTCGTAAAGCTCAGCTGATGTCCACCCCGGGTGCGACAGCAACAGCTTCGTTGCCTGCTCCCCCAGAACATCATCTTCACTGCTCACACCGTGTTCATTGGAATCCCACGCGTGATAGTAGGACTCCGTGACCACAAAAAGCTCATGAATCGGGTCCGAACCACTAACCCCCGGCCGTTCCACGGCGATACCCACCTCCGGGTGCCCCTGACGGACCATCTCCGCGCGGGCGCGCAGCACCACCTCATGCAAAACCTGCGGGGTCAGGCAGGTATGCGACACCACAGAATCAGTGCTGGCGTCGTACACCACCGCACCATTGCTGCACACGCACATCGGTGCGACCGGCAATTGCTCCAGCACCGGGCTCATCCAGCGGGCGGGACGGCCCGTGGCCAGCGCCAGCGGCACCCCCGAGCGGATCATCCGGGCGATCACCGACCGCACCCGGGGCCGCACGCGATCACGGGAATCGAGCAAGGTGCCGTCAATATCCGTTGCGACGAATAGCGGCGCTTGCCGGGGGCTGGATGTGACCGTGGGGGCTATGGCGAACCTACTTCTTGCGTGATTTTTTCTGCGCCAGCTTGGCCTTCTTCTCTTCACGAGCAAGGCGTTTACGTTCCCGCTCTTCAGCGTCCTGCTGATCGGCGAGTTCCTTCGTGGGCGCGGAACCACCCAGGCGCTGCGGCATCCACTCCAGGCCGGGCTCAAAAGCGCCGTAGCGCTCAATATAGTCCTGCTTGAGCTGGTCATACTGGGCTTCCATAGCGCTGTGCAGCTGCTTGGTGGACTCCACCGCATCCGAGCCCGGCGCAATGGCCTCACCGACGCGGATCCACACCGGCACCGGGCAGCGACCCAGGTGCTTCTTCCCGCCCTTGGTCCACACCCGCTGGGAACCAAAAATAGTCACCGGGATCAGCGGCACACCGGCATCCCGGGCGATGCGGGCAGCACCGGTTTTGAAGTCCTTCAGCTCGAAGGAACGAGAAATCGTGGCCTCGGGGAAGATCCCCACCAACTGGCCCAGGCGCAGCCGCTCAATAGCGATCTTCATTGAGTCCGCACCGGCGTGCCGGTCGACGGGAATATGCTTCATCTTGCGCATTAAGGGGCCAGCGATCTTGTTCTCGAAGATCTCCGTCTTGGCCATAAAACGCACCAGGCGGCCGCCGTTGAGGTAGGCCGGGATTCCGGCGTAGACGAAATCGAAGTACCCGGTGTGGTTGACGACAATCATCGCGCCACCATTGCTGGGGTAGTTCTCTGCGCCCTCCACGGTTATTTCGAGGCCTTGGGCCTGCATATACCGGCGGGCGAGACGAATAATGCCGAGATAGAACCAATCGCCCTTCTCCTTGGGGTGCGGAGTGGGGTTGAAGCTCGTGGGCACGACAAACCCATAATGGCGGCGAAAACCAGCCGGCGTCGATTTCATGCGTTTCTCCTCGATGGCGTGCACTCAACAGTGACGAATAGGGTTCAGCAATAGCTTATTACGCTTGCCACCAAAACGTCTTTGTGGGTGTGTGCTTATTTCACCGGCTCGAGTACGTCACGGCCCACAAACGGGCGCAGCGCCTCGGGTACCACCACGGAACCATCCGCCTGCTGGTGATTCTCCAAAATCGCCACCAACCAGCGAGTTGTTGCCAAAGTGCCATTAAGGGTGGCGCAGAACTGGGACTTACCGTTGTCATCGCGGTACCGGATCTTCAAACGCCGGGCCTGGAAGGTGGTGCAGTTCGACGTTGAGGTCAATTCCCGGTAGGTCTTCTGGGCCGGAACCCAGGCCTCAGTGTCGAATTTGCGGGCCGCCGAGGAACCAAGATCCCCGCCGGCAACGTCGATAATGCGGTACGGCACCTCCACCGCGGCCAGCATCTCACGCTCCATATCGAGCAGCTTCTGATGCTCGGCGACAGCGTCCTCCGGCTTGCAGTAGGAGAACATCTCCAGCTTGTCGAACTGGTGCACCCGCAAAATACCGCGAGTGTCCTTGCCATAAGAACCGGCCTCACGGCGGAAGCAGGAGGACCACCCGGCATAGCGCTTCGGCCCATCGGCAAGGTCAATGATCTCATCGGAGTGGTAACCGGCCAGGGCCACCTCCGAGGTGCCGACCAGGTACAGGTCATCCTCGGGCAGGTAGTAAATCTCGTCGGAATGCGCACCTAAGAAGCCGGTGCCCGCCATAGTCTCGGGGCGCACCAGAACCGGCGGCACCATGAGCGTGAAACCATTGGCGGCGGCCTTCTGCGAGGCCAACTGCAGCATGCCGAGCTGCAGCAAGGCACCAGCGCCGGTGAGGAAATAAAAACGGGAGCCGGACACCTTCGCGCCGCGCTCCATATCAATAAGGCCCAGCTTCTCGCCGAGTTCCAGGTGGTCCTTGGGCTCAAAATCGAAGTCCGGGATCTCACCGACATGTTCGAGGACTTCGAAATCATCCTCGCCGCCTGCAGGGGCGCCTGCGACGATATTGCCAAGCTGCATCTGCAACTCGGCGACCCGCTCATCAGCTTCGCGCTGCTCGGCCTCAGCGGCCTTGACCTTGTCGGAAAGCTTTTTGGCTTCTTCCAGCAGAGCTGGCCGGTCCTCCTTGCTGGCCTGGCCAATCTTCTTACCGAAGCCTTTATGCTCAGCGCGCAGCGAGTCGGCAGTCGAAATAGCCTCGCGTCGGCGCACGTCGGCGTCGAGGAGCTGGTCGACCAGTTCGGGGTCTTCGCCACGGGTCCGCTGGGAATCGCGGACGATATCGGGGTTCTCGCGCAGGAATTTCAGATCAATCACGTTCGTCAGGTTACCTGCCCGCTGACCCGTTCGGCAGCGCTAGGCGACAACGTGACTGGTAATGGTGTGCGCAACCTCCACCAGCAATGCCAGCGAGAACACAATAAAGACCACACCAGCGACAATGTCGAACCACGGGCCCGCGCGCAGCATCTGCCGCCGCATTCGTTCCGTCGACACCGTCAGCGCTATCGCACTGAACCACACCAGCGCCGAACCCAACAGCGCGGCAATCAACCCGAACTGCAGCCATAGTGGCGGCGCGGAGGGCAGTATCGGGCCGATCACGGCAATGAAGTAGACCAGGGCTTTCGGGTTGGACAGGTTGGTGAGCAAACCACGTCGGTAAGCACTGCCCAGCTTTCCGACGGCGGCGCTGCCCACCACCGGCGTGGCCCCGGCGGAGAGTTCCCGCACCCCCGTAATACCCGCGCGCAGGGCTGAATAACCTGCCCACGCCAAGTAGCTGGCCCCCAGAACAGAGATAACCCCAAAAAGGGCCGGTTGGGCGGCGAGCACCGCGGCGAGCCCGAACACAGTGAGACTGATCCACAGCACCAATGAGGTGACAATGCCCATGACTGCGGCCAGGGCGTGCCGACGTGAACGCGCCGCCAAGCGCAGCACTAACACCAGGTCCGGGCCGGGTGAGGCCATGCCGACGAAATTGATGAACATCAGCAGGCCGAAATCGGACCATGTCATGCCGCGGCAGTGTACCGGAGCCACCTACTGCCAGCAGACGTGGACTATGGGGCACAATGGGCGTCGATGAACAACTCGGGTCGATACTCCAATGGATTACGCGGCGGCTGGGGCCTGCGCGCGGTGAGTGCTGCCATGCTTATTGGCGGCGGGATCACTGCGGCTACCGGCGGCGCGGATCTGCTCGGGGTGAACTCCCCGGCACCGACCCCGAGCGCAGTAGAGTCCACCCCCACCGCGGCCACGGACCCGTTCACCGCCGCCGAGGTGGGGCAATGCCTCAACTGGGAGGTCAAAAAGCAAGGGGAAACCACGGATTTCTCCATTGTCGACTGTGAGCGCCCACACCGCTATGAGGTGTCGAAGCGGGTGGACCTGTCCACACTGGACCTGACGAAATCGATGTTCCCCAAGAACTCCCCGCAGCCTGATGCGGAGCAGGTCATTCAGTTGCGTGATGAGGTCTGCGCCGAGGCCACGACCCGGTACCTCGACGGCCGGTTCGACCCATCGGGCATTTTGTCGATTGCCCCGATGCTGCCTCCGCAGAAAGCCTGGGAGTCCGGGGACCGCACCATGTTATGCGGGATTCAGCGCCTCGACGATGACGGTGATGTCATCAAGCTCATTGGCCCAGCGCGAAAAATTGACCAGGCTGTGGTCTACGCCGCCGGGTTATGTGTCAGCACTGATGAGCGCGGCTCCCTGATCAGCGCCAATTGTGGCGACCCGCACCTTTTTGAATCCGTTGGGGTCGTCGACCTGCGCGCCCAATTCGGTGATAACCCGCCCGATGAGCAGGCCCAAAATGAGTACCTCAGTGAGGAATGCACCAGCGCCGCGGTGAATTACCTCGGTGGCGGCGATATCGGCGATGACGCACTGTATAACTCCACCCTCATCCCGTTCTGGTTGACGGTGAGTGAGCAGTCCTGGCGGTCTGGGTCGTACAGCACCACCTGCTGGCTGACGAAGGATGCTGGCGATTCCACTTTTTCCACCCTGCAGGGTTCGGTGCGTGAAGAATTCACCATTGATGGTGCCCCGCCGACGCCCCAACCACCACGCGGCCCCCGCCGTAATTAGTCAGCACGCCCCAAGGAGGCAATCATGGTGACGGTCAGCAAAGAACGTTTCGATGAGCTTGTCGACGAGGCGATCGACGAGATTCCGCAGCGCTTCTTCTCGCATATGCGCAATACCGTCATCATGGTCGAAGAGGTCAACCCGCACACACCAACCCTGATGGGCCTCTACGAGGGCGTGCCAATGACAAAACGGGTGGCCGGGGAGTTCAACCCGCCCGATGTGATCACCTTGTACCGGTCGGTGATTCAACGCGTCGCCCGGGACGAAGACGACCTGGTCGAACAGATCCGGGTAACCCTATTGCACGAGGTGGGGCACCTTTTCGGCATGGAGGAAGAAGACCTGGATCGGCTGGGCTACGGCTAGCCACCAGCCAGTCGTAGCCGCAGGTTTTATCCCAAGCCGAGCACCGGAATATCGCCGTGGGTCTCACCCCAACTGGTGACCTTCCAGCTGCCGTAGCCCACTGGTTCGGCGGCGTCAGCCTTGGCACGCTGCAGCACGATTCGCCCCGTATTCGGCATCCGGTTCAGCACCACAAAATCACCATCAACCCCACCTAGGTGCTGGCCGACCAGGCGCATCGCGGCGCCGTGGGTGACCACGGCCAGGGTTCCGCCCGGCGCGACAACCGCATCGTCGGCAAGCAATTTCTGCAGGGCGGCGAGGTAGCGATCCAGTACGTCCTGGCCGGATTCCCCACCCGGGGCCGGCTCCTCGGGCTCGCCATGTGTCCACTGTTGGAATAGGCGCAGGAAGTCACGGTGGGCGTCGATATCGGTGCGGCCCTCCAGCTCACCGGCGGATACTTCCTGCAGGTCCGCGGTGTGCCTGAGGTGAATATCGGGCCGACCGTGGTGGTGCATGGTCGCCACCGCCCCCACACCGGTCTGTCGGGCCCGCAGCGCCTGGGAGGTGACCAGGGTCTGCAGCGGCGTCCCGTAGTCCAGGAGTGTGGTGCCCAGCCGGCGGGCCTGGATGACCCCGGAGTCGGTCAGCGGTGCTCCCGGCAAGGCGGTGTCGAGCATCTTGGCGATATTGGCGTGGGTTTGTCCGTGTCGGATCAGGATCAGCCGGTCCGCGCCGGCGTATGTAGTCATTACCGTCGTCCCTCGTATAGGCCGTTTACCCAGGCCACGGATTCAGAAATATCTGGCGGGGGCGTGTCGGCTGCCGATAGGCGGCAGGCCGGCCACGACCCAAGGAAGCGTAGGTTCTCCGAATTGCGGTGCAATGCGGCCACCGCTCCCCACACTGGAGTTTCGGCCAGGTGGCCGATGATGTCGAGGTGAAAACGGTACGAGCCCATAGTTTCTCTGGTGGGCCGCGATTCCACCCGGGAGAGGTTCACCCCACGTACCGCGAATTCGTTCATTGCGCCGAGCAGTGTGCCGGGCTGGTTGGGCAGGGTGAAGGAGACTCCGGTGCGGTCTTTGCCGGTGGGTTCGGGTAGCGGGCCGGGGGCGCCGACCAGGATGAATCGGGTTTGGGCGCCGCGTACGTCGGCGACCCCGTCGGCAAGGCTGGTGAGTCCCAGCAGTTCGCCGGCGCGGGCGGTAGCCACACATGCATCGGTGGTGCCGTCGGCGACCATATGGGCGGCTGCTGCATTCGAGGGGGCGAAAATGACGTCCACACCGGGCAGATGCCGCGTCACCCAGTCCTTGACCTGGGGGTAGGCCACGGAGTGGGCGGCGAGGGTGCGTACCGATTCCTGCTTAATTCCGGTGCCGATGAGGATAGAGAACGACACCCCAACCTCGGTTTCGCGGTAGATCTGCAGCTCGGGGCCTTCGGTGAGTGCGTCGAAGGTGGAGGTGACGGGCCCGTCGACGCTGCTTTCGATGGCCACGCATGCGTAATCGGCCTCCCCGGTGCGCACTGCGGCCAGGGCGGCGACGGGGCTGTCCACGGCGATGGCGGTGAGTTCGGCAACACCGCCGGGTATACCTCCGGTGGCGGCCATATCCAGCATGGCTTGTTCGGTGAAGGTGCCCGCCGGGCCGAGGTAGGTCACTGTCGTCATACGCCCCAGCCTAAGTGGGCAGACCAGCCGCCGCAGCAGCAATGGCGCTACTATCCCGCCCATGTCGTCTTTCCCGCCGCCGCAGGGTGGTCATCAGCGTGCCGACGCTGGTGCCGCCGCCCTGCTGGCGGCTGTTGCTGAGGATCGGTTAGACCCGCACACGCTGGTGGAGGCGACTCTGGCGCGGCTGCGGGCGGCGGGCGCGGGAACCCGGGGTGGCGTCGCGGCCACGGGCGTGGTGGAACTGTTGGCGGATTACGCCACCGCAACAGCCGGTGGGCTTGCCGACGCTACGGGCGTTGCTCGTGGTGACCTGTGGGGCTTGCCGGTGGGGATTAAGGATCTTTTCCCGATCGCTGGGGTGGCGTGCACGATGGGTTCGCAGCACTTACGGCACATACCGACCCATACCGCCGCTGAGGTCCGCAGTGTGCTCGCTCGTGGCGCGGTGCCGGTTGCCACAACTGCGACCTCCGAGTTGGGCGCGACTGCCTATACCGAGCCCATTGGCCAGCCCGCCCCGGATAATCCTCTTTTCCCTGGGCGCACCCCGGGTGGTTCGTCGGGTGGTTCCGCGGTGGCGGTGGCCCGTGGGTTAGTTCCGGCCGCATTGGCATCCGATGGCGGCGGGTCGATTCGGGTTCCGGCGGCGGCGACGGGGATCATTGGGTTGAAACCGGCCCACGATATCCGCACCGGGGTGCTGTCCGCGACGGGTTTTTTAACCAGGTCATTGGCTGATTGTGCTGCGCTGCACCGGGTCCGCCACCCCAGTTCGCTTCCCCGTCGCAGGTTCCGGGTTGGGGTGAGCACGCGGCCTTTCCATGCTGAGGTCGAGGTGCAGGACTCGTGGCGTACAGCCGCGCTTTATGCCGCCGATCGGCTTAGTGCTGCCGGCCATGATGTTGTGCCACTGCCGGCGCCATACCGTGGTGACCCGCATGGCCCGGAGGGGGCGTTTACTGTTTTCACCGAGACGATCACCGGCG
Organism: Corynebacterium sp. TAE3-ERU12; assembly: GCF_019209905.1. GTDB lineage: Bacteria > Actinomycetota > Actinomycetes > Mycobacteriales > Mycobacteriaceae > Corynebacterium. The sequence goes on from NZ_JAHUTM010000003.1 coordinate 288,416, forward strand.
CACTGGCACAACTGCCGCAGGGGCAGTATTCGCCGATGGTGCAGTGGTTGCGTGAATGTGGCCATGCAGTGAGCCCAGAGCGGTTGCGTGCGCACCGGGATCGTCGGTTAGCCCTGGTGGCGCAGGTGCGCGCCCAGTGGCCGGTCGATATTGCCCTGACCCCCACCTTGGCTTTCGACCCACCGACGGTGGGGGCGTTTAGCCAGCTCACCTGTGGCGCGGATTTCGCTGCACAGACCGCGTGGACCCCGTGGGCGACCTTGTGGAACCTCACCGGCTGGGCTGGGTTATCGATCCCCATTCCGGTGGCCGCCGCAGCTGGGGCGTCGGTGCACCTGGGGGCGGTGCGTGTCGGCGAGGAGGAGCTGCTGCAATTAGCCAGCGACCTCATTGACCCCGACCAGCGGTGCGGTGTGGCCGGGGTTTAGACGTAGCGTTGGGCGGTAGCTAGGGCTTGGCTGGCGTATCCGCCGCCGAAGAGCACCGCGTGCATCAGCACACCGTAGAGCTGGTGCAGGCCGATGCGTTCGGTGCGGCCGGCGGGAAGCGGGTGGACTTCTTCGTAGCCGCCGATGATGGCGTCATAATGCGGGCAGCCGAACAGGCTCAGCATGGCTAAGTCTTCTTCCCGGTGGCCGCCGTGGGCTGCGGGGTCGATAAGGACTGCGCCCCAGTCATCCCACATGAGGTTGCCCGACCACAGGTCACCGTGCAGGCGCGCTGCTGGGTCATCATCGTCGAATTCACCGTCGTGGAGACGCTGACACAACCGGTCAAAAACAGCCATTTCCGCTGGTCCATAGACCCCACTGAGTTCGTCAAGGCAGGGCCGGATGCGGTCCTCCGCCCAGAATTCGCCGAACCGGGTACGTGGCTGCATGCGCATGGGGCGCGGGTCGGACAGCGGCCCGAAGAACCCATCGCCGGACCAGCCTTGGGGTGGCGCACCGAACCCGTCGGCGCCGGCATTATGGGTGTGCGCCAGGCCGGCACCGAACTCCGCGGCGGCCTTGCGGGTGGGCTTGGTGGGGTGAATCCGCACTAATTGCAGGTGCTCCGCAGCGACTTTTTCGACCCGCACAACACGGGCGCCACCGTCGTCATGCGCGGCCGCTAACCAGCGCAGACCAGCGGCTTCGCATTCGAAGAAGCCCTGGGGAACACCGGGGCGGGACTTGATGTAGCTGGCAGACGACATGGCGCCAGGGTAGGTCAGTTCCTGGTGTCGACGCCGCCTAGTCGGGCGGGATCTTTTATTGTCGTGGTTATGAATAAGCGTCCCGATCCCGCCGATAGCGGGGACTATGTGCTCGATGCGCAGGGTCAGCCGCTACTGGATCGGTACGGCAGACCGATTCGCCGCCGCACCTCCACCCCCCGAATCGAGCCGCGCGATCTGCCCCGACAGCAGTCCCGCCAGCACAATCAGCCCGCCCGCCCGCAGCCACCTCGGCGTGCCGACGGCCATAGCGGCCAGGGCTCCCGGGCGGCCGGGGCACGAGATCCACGCCTAGACCCGGATCAGATCCGCAGGCGCGCCGCTCAGGCTCGCGCTGAGGATGGCGGCAAGCACCGCCGCACGCAGGGCCCAGCGCAGCCGCAGACCCGCGCGATGCCGGCCGCAGGCGCTGCTGGTGCTGCAGCGCAGCGTCCACAGCGACCCCACCAGGGCCCGGCACACCCGCAGGAAATCCCGGCCCAGTCAGCTCGACCGCGATCTGCGGGGCACACCCGCGTCAATGACCCGCGATTCCCACCACCGGGCTACCAGCCAGGCGCCCCTGGCCAACCCGGGGCTGGCCCGCGCGGCCATGGGGTGCCACCACAACGCGCCCCGCAACGGGTGCAGCCGCAGCGCCGGGGCGCCCCGCCGCGACGCCGAAAGCAGCGCCAACGCCGCCGTGGTTGCCTGCGCAGACCGGTGACCGCACTGCTCACCGTGCTGCTGGTGCTCGTCGGTGGCCTGTTCATCTACGGCGAAACCAAACTCAACCACACGGAGGTTTTCGCCGGGCTGGCTAACCGGCCCAGCCACTCCCCCTCGGTGAACTGGTTGCTGGTCGGTTCGGATTCCCGCGCAGGGCTCACCGCCGAGCAGGATGCGGAACTCTCCGGTGGCGGCGCCATCGAAGGCCAACGCACCGACACGATCATGATCCTGCATATCCCGGTCATCGGTAAGCCCACCTTGGTGTCCATCCCGCGTGACTCCTATGTCAACGTGCCTGGCTTCGGCATGCAGAAAATCAACGCGGCCTTCGCTTTTGGTGGGGCGCCGCTGCTGGTCGAAACCGTGGAGCAGTCCACTGGGGTGCGGATTAACCACTATGCCGAGATCGGTTTCGGTGGTTTCGCCAATATCGTCGACGCCGCAGGCGGCATTGAACTGTGCCCACCAGAACCCATCGACGACCCCATGGCTGGCATTAATGTCCCGGCCGGGTGTAAGACCTACCAGGGGCCGGAGGCCCTGGGCTATGTGCGAAGCCGCGCGACCGCCAATGGCGACCTGGACCGAGTTGAGCGCCAGCGTGAGTTCATGGGCGCCCTCATGAGCCGCCTGCGTTCCCCGTCGGTGCTGCTCAACCCACTACGCATGATGCCGGTGACAGATGCCGCGGCCTCCGCGGTGACAGTGGCGGATGGGGATCACTCGTGGAATCTGGCGTGGCTGATGCTGCGCGTGGCTTTCGGCATGGAATCAGAAACGGTGCCCACCGAAGGTTCGATGAGCACCGATGTTGGTGACGTATTGCTGTGGAATGACGCCGAAGCGCAGGAACTTTTCCAGCGCCTGCGGTAGAGCTAGCGCAAGGTGACCTGGCGGGACACGATGGTCTGCCGGGACTTGCGCTCATCGGCGGTCAGGTTCGCCGTGGATTCCAGGGCCTTATCGATCTGGGCGGACATCTCAACCACACCGGCCGCCCAGTGGTCGACCGGCTGCTCGCGGTCCACATCCCACACCGGCACAACCAGGCCGTCGGTGCGGAACATGCCCGCGAACTTCGTGCCCTCCCCCATGGAGAGGTTGTTCTCGGCATGAACTCGGGCCAACGCGTCGAGCAGCTTGGCCTCGGGCTCGGTCCGAATCCAACGGATATGGGCGCGCTCACCGGGGTCAGCCCACCACACAGCACCGGGCACCTCGGCCGCAATGCGTGCCGACGGGATGATCGCCTCATTCGCGGCCTGCAAACTCGCATCAGCCTTCGCCGCGACGGCATCATCGGGCAGCCACCAGCTGAAATCATCATGGACAATGATGTCCTCGGCATGAACTTCGGTCAGCAGTTCAGTGAGTTTCGGGGTGGACTCATCGGCCACCGCGCGCTCGAGGACTTCACCAGGACCGGCCGAACGAGCCCAGTCCAGGGCTCGGGCTAGGTCGGCGGCCACATCGGCAGTGGAGACCTTGGTCTGTAGGGCCACCAGTGCGGCAGCACCATCAGCCCGGGTCAGCGCCGCGGCGCCACCGGGCAGCACCGAGCACAGTCGGATCTGCCGGTCGGAGTCGGCGACAGTGACGGGCAGCTCCGCCGAGGAGACGAACTCCCGCAAGGCGACCAGATCGGTTTCACTATCCAGCTCAGCGAAGGGCCGGGGGTTGCCGGCAAGGCGTTCGCGCTCTGCGGCGCGCGCGGCCAGCTTCGCCTGGCGGCGGCTCATGCCCTCGGGCAGATTGTCATTGCTGCGGTTCTTCCGTGATTTCTTTCCCACGGGCACGAACATACCGGCCAACCGCACCGCACCGGTAGCAGGCAGCCACAACCACGCTAGGCCAGCGGTGGCTTACCCCTCAGACCAGATCGACGTCGGCAAGCGCCCGGCGCGCCCGATCCGGGTAGTCCGTGGCCAACCAGCGCACCCCATGACGGAACGCGAATTCGACGTCGTCAGGCCTATTCGCAACCCAGGTGTAGAGCTGCGAACCCCACTGTGGTGGGGTGTGCGCGTGGGTGCGGGTGTGCCGGCGAGCGTGCACGATATCGACACCCATATACGTGGGCTGGGCGATGCTGCGGCGGGCAAAAGACCGCACCCCGGGCATATCGACCAACTGGATACGTTCCACAGCAGGGGCCAGTCGGGCCATTGCTTTGAGGGACCGGGCGGCGAAACTGATCACCCGCAGGCGAGGATCGGCGCTCAAGTGATGCTCCGCGAGCTGGTCAGCCAGCCGGCGCTCCAGGGCGCGGCCATCACGCAGGCGGTGCTTCGTCTCAACGAAAACGGTCAGCTGCGGGTGGTCGTTGACAAAGCGCAGAAACGTGTCGAAATCGAGCACCGGCTGGGGACTATCGGCGGTACCGGCGTTGAGCTCACGTAACTGGGCCAATGTCATCTGACGCACCAGGCCGGTGCCATCAGTGGTGCGGTCAACACTGTCATCGTGGATGCACACCAGGTGACCATCGGCGGTAAGCCGCACATCGCATTCAATGCCATCAGCACCCTGGGCGACGGCTTCCGCATAGGCGGCCAGGGTGTGTTCCGGCACCGTGCCGGATGCGCCGCGGTGCGCGACGACTTCCATGGGGGCGGTGGTGGCGGTCACGAGATATAGAAGCGGTCGACGTCGTCGGAAAGCGGTGGGGTGATGATGGTGGCGCCACGCGGGCGGGGGTGCGGGTCCATGCCACGTTCCCAAAACGCCGGGTCCGGCTCGGGCACCACAACCGGGCGGACCCGATAGTTCACGGTGGCCTCGGTGAGGTCGTCGGCAAGGCTGAACATGGCAATGGCCCAACACCCGAAATTGATGACCCCCACCGTGCCAGAAACGATGGTTTCACTAACCGTGGTCGCCCAGAAAAACAGCACCACCGTGATGGGAAACAGCAGGTAGGAGGCGAACCAGGCGTAGCTGAAGCGCCCCCGGATTCCGGTTTCGGCCAGCACCTGGATAACGCCGGTGATATTAAGACCCGGAACGAAATGGGCGCGGGTAATTTCGCCGCGAGCGCGGGCAAGCGGCGGGTCCCACTCCACAGCCCGTCGGCGCAGCGCCGCCAAGGTGACGAAGGTGCACACAAGGGCGGTTAACCCAGTAGCGACACCGATAAAACGCAGTACCGAATGCATGGGCGTAAACAGCACACTGAGCAGCGGATCATTATTGGGGCTGGTGTGCGCCAGGGTGTAGGCAAGCACGGTAATCAGGATGGCGACGACAGTGCCCACGGCGAAGGCGCCGGCGGTGCGGGCGGCACCAATGGCTGATTCGGTGGGGTTTTTCCGCGGCGGGGTGGGCACCCCCATGGGCCCATAGGGGCCCGGGGCGGGATAATTCGGGCCGACGTAGACCCCGCCGAGGCGCGGCCCCTCGGGCATTGGTGGTTGGGCCGGTGGCACGGGCATTACTGATCGCCTTCCCAGGAACGGATCTTGCGCAACATAATGCGGCTTTTACGCTGTGAGCGGCCCATAGCTGTGGCCAGGTCATTGAGCGCACCAATGGCATCAGTGATGTGCGGGCCCTTATTGAGCATGACGCATTCAGCACGCAGGGCCAGGGCGGCGTCGGTGATCTCAGCGCGGGAGGGCAGGCCGGATTTCGCCAAAGATTCCAGCACCTGGGTGCCCAGCACCACCGGCATCCGGGCCGCCTGGGCCAGCGCCAGGATCTGGCCGGGCACCTCACCCATCCGGCGGAAGCCCAGCTCCACGGCCAGGTCACCTCGGGCGATCATGATGCCCGTATTCTCCCGGCGCATTGCGGTAAGCATGACCTCTGGCAGGTTCCTAAAACCAGGGATGGTCTCGATTTTCAGCACAATGCCCAGGTTGCGTGCGCGTTCAGCGGCATCAGCGGCGCCGGCCTGCTCATGGTCGGCAACGATCTGATCCAGCACCTCCAGGACACGCTCCACATCCTGTGGGGTGCGGATGAAACTCACCGCGGCGATATCGGCGTGCTCGGCCACAAAACGCAGATGCTCGATATCTTCGACGGTCAGCGACGGCAGCGGCAGCACCGTCTCCGGGAGGTTAATGCCCTTATGTGCGGCCAGTTTTTGCCCACCGGGTTTGGCGTGCTGCACGCGCAGCCGCACATCAGTAAAGCCACCTTCGACCTCGGCGGTATCAATAACTTCAGCGGAGATCGCCCCGTCGTCAAAAATGACCGGGTCGCCGACGGTCAAAGCATGCACAGCCTCAGGCAGGGAACAGGAGATCCGGGCGGCTTCGCCGTCGGCAGGCAGCTCGGCGATGATGTCTTCATCGGTGAGGATGAGTTCATCACCGACGTTGAGGCGCAGTTTGCGCACCGTCGGCTTAATGCCGGTGGCGCGAGTTTTCTCGTAGTCGCAGCGCAGCAAGCACCCCTCATTGATATAGGCGTTGCGGTCGCCGCATGCCAGCACACCATCAGCATTGATCTCGGTGACGGTGAAATGCCGCTTCATATCGCGATTATCGTGCAGTGAAATCTCACTGCCGACGGTGAGACGACCCAACCAACCACTGTCGACCTGCAAAGGCAGGGCGGGCCGGCCGGGCAGCCCGGCTGGTGGCGGGGCGGGCTCGCAATGCCGCTCCGGGCCGCCCAGATCCACAGACTTTGCGGTCAGCCACAGCTTCGACGGGGTCAACACAGTGCCGGCGTCATCGCGGGTGACCCGGGCGCGGCCGACCTTCGGGCCGTCGGCAATAGCCCCGGTGCGCAGTTTCGGCCCGGCAAGGTCCATGCTCACCGCGATATTGCGCCCCGTAGCTGAAGCGGCGGCGTGCACATTATCAATCATGCGCAGCCAGGCCTCGGGGCCGTCGTGGGCGCAGTTAATCCGGGCGAGATCCATGCCTGCCTCGGCGAAGCTGCGGACAAGTTCAGCATCATCGGCGGCCTCGGCGGGCAGGGTGACCATAATGCGGGCGGGCACCCCGGCGCGTTCGGTGCCGAACAGGCGGTCCGCGTGATTATCGAGGACCCGGTCGGCCTCATCATCAGCAGCAATGAGACCGGAGAAATCGGTGTCCGGGTCCAGCCCGGCCAGGGCGCGCAGCACGCCGCGGGCGAGTTGCAGCCGACCGCGGGCTAGGGACTCGGCGGTGGTGAGGCTGGTGACGCCCAAGTCGTGCAGCCTGTTCTGCAGGCCCCGGATATCGACAGTGCGTAAATAGGCGTAGTGCAGCAGGTTTTCCGCACCGGCGCGTTGTTCCGGGGTGACCTGTGCGATGTCGTCGGCGTGGTTGGCGGTGACCCGGTCGAGCTCGGCTAGTAAATGATCCAGCTCGTCGATAAGCGGACTGGTATTGGTCACTTCGGTCACCTGAACTCCTTCACCTTTGCTTACGCGCAATCCACCTGCTGAGCTCATTGTGACCCGGGGGCGCAAAAAGCGACACTCCGAAACGGGGCTGCGCACAGGGGTTCACCGAGGATTCACTTTCAGAGCTCCCCCACCGCGCCACCCGCGCGCCACCCACCGCGCCGCCCGGGCAGCGGATTCGGCCTAGTCGGCGGGCTTGGTTTCTTCCCAGAACCGGCCCTGCACCTCACGCAAAGTGTGGACCGACTTAGCGAATAGGTCCGACTCATGCTCGTCGAGCTCGAGCTCAACCACGCGGCGAATGCCCTTTCGGTAAATGATGGCGGGAGTGCCGATATAGATGCCTTCCTCACCGTATTCACCCCGGAGCAGCGCAGAGACCGGCAGCGCGACTTCCTGGTTCTGCAGGATCGCGCGGGTGATCCGGGCAAGGCCCATGCCGATGCCGTAGGAGGTGGACCCCTTCGCGTCGATAATTTCGTAGGCGGCGTCGCGGGTGCGCACGAAGATTTCCTCAAGCTCCGGGCCGAGCTGCGGGTTTTCTTTGAGCCGTTTGGCGAGCCCGACGCCGGCGATAGTCGCCCCGGAAAGGGCGGGCAGTTCGGAGTCACCGTGCTCGCCGACGATATATGCGTGCACGCTCATCGGGGAGACCTTGAAGTACTCGCCCAGCATGTAGCGGAATCGGGCGGTGTCTAGCACAGTGCCGGAGCCGATGACGCGGTGGGCGGGCAGGCCGGAGAATTTCCACGTGGCGTAGGTGAGGATGTCGACCGGGTTGGTGGCCACCAGCATGATGCCGTCGAAGCCGCTGTCCATGACGCTGCCGACGATTTTTTCGAAGATCTTGAGGTTCTTGTCGACCAGGTCGAGGCGGGTTTCGCCGGGCTTTTGGGCGGCGCCGGCGCAGATACACACGATGGCGGCGTCTTCGCAGTCGGCGTAGGTGCCGCGGGTGACTTTGGTGCGCGACGGGGCCCACACCACGCCATGGTTGAGGTCCATGACGTTGCCTTCGGTTTTCTTCTCATCGATGTCGATAATGGCCAGGTGGTCAGCGATTCCCTGGTTGACCAGGGCGTATGCGTAGGCTACCCCGACGTCACCAGCGCCGATGAGAACGACTTTATTTCCGACGGATACCTTCACGGCTCCACCCTTCTGAGCCTGCGCGCCGACGGTGGCCGGACGCGGGCTCGTGTTCTAGTGGTGTTATTCCTCGTCAATTATGCGACTGGGAGAGCGCTTCTGGCTAGGTCGGCAACAGTCAGTTAGCGCGATATTCACTCAGTCCACGAGTAGGTGAAGTATCTGTCATAGTGAGGGGCATGGATCTGTTGGGCGCATTTCGTCGCGGCTCTGGCTTTTTCGCCGAACATGCCGCTTCAGCGACGTTATGGGCCTCCGGTTCAGGATGGCGCCATCCGCTGGCTGCCCCCGGTTTTGTTGGTGCGGAGATTGCTTCCTGGGCGGCGTTTACGCCCTCGTTGATGCCCCGGCCGTGGTTCTCCACGGCGATGACGACGTATTTTGCGCAGATCAGTGGGCACCTTGTGGGTGTGGCCAGTGGGTATGCGATCCGCAATATCCGTCGGCGGTTCAATATCACTCCGCTGAGTAAGCGCATCATCCCTGATGATCGGGCCCGGCGCGGCGTGATTTCCGCTGGTCACGCTGCGATGACGGCGGCGACGATCGGGATTTGGATTCGTTCTATTGGCCAGCAGCGCACTATCGCTGCCTTGGTGGAGTATGACGAGACAGCCTCGGCTCGGTACCAGTTGGCTGGCACGGTCGTAGGCACTGGGGCCTTTGCGGCAACCCAGGGTTTTACTGCGGCGGTGGAGTTCATTTATGACGAGCTGACTGCTTTATTTCGTCCGCGGTTGCCGCGTGGGGTGGCCCCGGCGGCGGCTGGCGCTATCGTCGGCGGTGCATTAGCTGCGACTGTGGACTTGCTGGTGGCGCGGCGGATCACCGAACGTTTATCCCGGAATGCGGCCCGGCTGAACATGCTGGTGCTGGGCGGTTATACCCAGCCGTGGGAGCCGACCCGTTCGGGTAGCCCGTGGTCATTGGAGCCGTGGCATGCCTTGGGGGCGCAGGGGCGCAGCGTGGTCTCCGCTGGGCCGCGCGCGAATGATATTGCCGCGGTAACGGGGGCAGATCCGCTGGATATTTTCGAGCCGATCCGGATTTATGCCGGAAAAAATCCTGGCCGTTCGTTGAATGCGCAGGTGGAGTTGGTGATTCGGGAGCTGCACCGCACCGGTGCGTTCCGGCGGGATCATCTGGTGGTGCACACCACTACCGGCACCGGCTGGGTTCCCCAGTGGGCGTTGTGCGCGGTGGAGTTTTTCAGTCGCGGCAATTGCGCCCAGGTGGCGCTGCAGTACTCGCATCTGCCGTCGCCGGTGGCGTGGCTGGCTGACCGGAAAACCCCGATCACTGCGGGCCGGGCATTATTTGAGCGGATCTATGAGGAGTGGTCGCAGCTGCCGGCTGATTCCCGGCCGCGGTTGACGGTGGCTGGGGAGTCCTTGGGCGCAGTAGGTGGTCTTGGGGCTTTCGATGATCCCGGGGAGTTGGTGGACATTGTTGATGGGGCGCTGTGGACGGGCACCCCGGCGTTTACGCCTATTTGGCGTGAGTTCACAGAGCATCGTGATGCTGGTTCCCCGGAGATCGCCCCGGTCATTGATGGCGGCGAGCATGTGCGGTTCGCAACTCGGCCGGAGGAGTTGTGGGAGTCCTTCCACGGGCGTGATTTGGGTGAGTGGCAGTACCCGCGGGTGGCGTTTCTGCAGCATGCTTCGGACCCGATTGTGTGGTGGGATACGCCACTGTCATTCCGTCGCCCGGATTGGTTGCGGGAGCGCCTGGGCCGGGATGTGATTTCGTCGATGCGCTGGTATCCGACGGTGACTTTCTGGCAGGTGCTCATCGACGGTTTGACCAGCGTGAACGTCGGCAGTGGGCATGGCCACCGCTATGAGGAAGATGTGGTGACGGCTTGGGGTGCGGTCCTCGGCGCGATTGATACTGCCGAGGCGGCGCAGCAGCGCGCGGATGAGGTTGCGCGCATCCAGGAGTGGATTCGGTCAAATACTGCTGGGAAGTAAGCTGTGGTTGTCGCTAGTGTGGTTTTCGCACAGTGTCACCAATAATTTAGGAGTACAACATGGGTTTCCTCGATAAGGCCAAGAACAAGGCCCAGGAATTCGCTTCCGATAACCCCGACAAGGTTGAGAAGGGCCTGGATAAGGCCGGCGACGTCGCCAATGACAAGACCGGCGGCAAGTACGCCGACAAGATCGAGAAGGGTCAGGACATCGTTTCTGACAAGCTCGGTAACGGTGAGGCTGACGCCAAGAACTAAGCTGGCGCAGCAAAGCGGCATGTGGGGTGCATTCAGCACCGCTCACATGCCGTTTTTTATTGTCTAATTCCAGTTGATTTCGCAGGCCACGCCGGTGCCGTGGTGCGGGCAGTAGCCGCCGGGGTTTTTCTGTAGGTACTGCTGGTGATAGTCCTCAGCCAGGTAGAACTCGCCGGCTGGGGTGTCGGCCAGGGGCTTAATTTCGGTGGTCAGTTGGTCATAACCAGCGTCGGCAAGCCGTTCGGCGTAGGCCTCGGCGACGTGGCGGGCCAGGGCGGCGTCGTGCTCGTCTGTGGTGTAGATGGCGGAACGGTACTGCGTGCCGACGTCATTGCCTTGGCGGTATCCCTGGGTCGGATCGTGGGCTTCGAGCGCGGCCTTGAGTACGTCGGTAAGCGTGGTGGTGTTGGTGTTGAAGATGACCTGGACGATTTCGGTATGCCCGGTGCGGCCGGTGCATACCTCTCGGTAGGTGGGGTTGGGGCTAAAACCGCCGGCATAGCCGACGGCGGTGGATTCGACGCCGGGGAGGTTCCACATCAATTTTTCGGCACCCCAGAAGCAGCCCATGCCCAGCCAGACGCGGTTTTGGTCATCCTTCCAGGGTTCGGCGATAGGTGTGCCGAGCACGGTATGTGGTGCCGGCTCGGGCAGCACCGGGGCGCTACCGCCGCGCAGTGCAGTGTCGGCGGTGACCATCTGTGGCGTGTTTGTGAAGTTCCATCCCATGGGCCCATCCAACCGTGAATTGGCTCAGATAGCAGCTGTGCAGGGGTAGCACAGGGGTGAGGGCTATTTACCAACAATCTAGGCAATTACGTACATACATCCTTGCGTTATTAGTTGGGTTAGGTACCATCGGCGTCTATCACGAAATAGATCTGCAGGAGGATCACCCATGGCTATTTACGAACTTCCCGACCTGGATTACGACTACGGTGCCCTGGAGCCTCATATCTCCGGCGAAATCATGGAGCTACACCACTCCAAGCACCACGCCAATTACGTCAAGGGCGCCAACACCGCTCTGGATAAGCTGGCCGAGGCCCGCGATAACGGCACCGTCGGTGACATCGTTACCGCCACCTCGAAGGACCTCGCCTTCAACCTGGGTGGACACACCAACCACTCCATCTTCTGGAAGAACCTCTCCCCGGAAGGCGGCGACAAGCCCACCGGTGAACTCGCTGCCGCCATTGACGACCAGTTCGGTTCCTTCGACAAGTTCGTCGCCCACTTCTCTGCTGCCGCCACCGGCCTGCAGGGCTCCGGCTGGGCCGTGCTTGGTTATGACCACATCGGCGGTCGCCTCGTTATCCAGCAGCTGACCGACCAGCAGGGCAATATCTCCGTGAACCTGACCCCCCTGCTGATGCTGGATATGTGGGAGCACGCCTTCTACCTCCAGTACAAGAACGTCAAGGCCGACTACGTCAAGGCCTTCTGGAACGTCGTCAACTGGGCCGACGTTGCCGAGCGTTTCGCTAAGGCCCGCGGCTAAAGCTTTTCGCTTTTCTCGGATAACCCCGGCTGCCTGCTCATGCAGGCCGCCGGGGTTTTGCCGATCGGTGAAACTTCTTCGCGGATTTGGTAAATGAACCTCCGTGCGAGTCATTAGGCTGCCTGCCATGCCGAATAATTCCGGAACTGTCCGCTTGAGCTGGGAGTGCATTGATGGCGCCCGCATCGCCGTGGTGACCCTGTCGCGCCCCGATAAGCTCAATGCCCTCACACTGACGATGCTGCGCCAGCTCAGCGATATCTCCCGCACCCTGAAACAAGACCGCGAGGTCCGGGCGGTCATTATCGAAGGCGACGGCCCCTCATTCTGTGCTGGTTTGGACTTCGGCAAAGCACTGTCTCACCCCACTGAGGCTTTCCGCGGCTTCATTCCCGGTTGGGACGGCGTCAATATTTTCCAGCGCGCCTGCTGGGGGTGGCGTCGAGTCCCGGTTCCCGTCATCGCCGCAGTCCAGGGGCACTGTTATGGCGGCGGTCTGCAAATCGCGCTCGGTGCCGATATCCGCGTCACCGCTCCGGATGCGAAATGGTCCGTGCTGGAGGGCCGGTGGGGCATTATCCCGGATATGTCCGGGATGCGGCTGATAACCGACGCGGTTGGGCCGGGCCAGACCACGTGGCTGGCCATGTCCGCGGAGGAAGTAAGCGGGGATCGCGCCGCTGAGATCGGTTTGGCAACGCACCGTGCCGAGGATGCAGATAGCGTGTCGGCCCGCGCCCGCGAGTTGGCTGTGCAGCTGGCGCAGCGCTCCCCGGATCAGCTTGCTGGGGTGAAGACGCTGATGCGCAATGCGCACCGCTCCCCGCTGGCGACCTTCCGTCAGGAGCGTCTGGTGCAGGTCGGCCTGCTGCTGCGGGAGAACACAGGCCGTGCGCAGCGGGCGACGCTGAATAAGGTCGCTCCGGTCTTTGCTCCGCGAGCTACCTGGTCGGCTCGACTGACCGGCCGGAAGAAGTCCGCGAAAAAGTAATTCCGGGGCATAATTGGCTCCATGCACGGTGATCGTTGACGAGCACGGCTTACAGCTGGGGCGTTTGGCGGTTACCCTTAGTAACGAAATCTGCGCAAGTACGTGCGCGGGCTACTCACAGAGATGACCAGAACAGGATTTCCATGAGCTTCTTGGGCGATATCCGCGACCGTCGGCGAGAGAATAAGCGAGTGCTGTCGGAGGTGCGCACGAAGGCTAAGGCTGAGGCGAAGCACACCGCAAAGCTGGTGCGTGAGGCTTATAAGGATGAGCAGAAGGCTCGTCGGCGCCGCGTGAAGGCCGAGGAAAAGGCCAACGTGCGTGTGGCCAAGGCTGAGTCCAAGCGCGATAAGAAGGCTCTGAAGAAGCTTGACAAGCTGCAGAAGAAGCAGCACAAGCAGGATCAGAAGGCCGTGAAGGCCAAGCGTAAGCACCAGACCAAGATGGCTGAGAAGGCCCTGGAGCACCAGAAGAAGGCCCAGTTCAGCCCGACTAAGGCTCGCGGCTGGGCGATGGCGACCCGCACTCTGGTTCCGGTTGCCGCTCCGCTGTTCTACCTCGGTGCTACCTGGGTGCAAAACCGTGGCCAGGCCCACCAGGCCCAGCGTGTTGGTGTTTCTGCTGAAGAGGCCGCTCGTTTCGGTGGTCATGGTGCTGCGCTGTTGGCGCGTGCCGACGCTGTGCGCAAGTCCATTGAGCGTTTGCGGAAGTCGTCGGTCTCTAATGCCAGTGGTTTCGCCAATGATGCTGAGGACCGGGTGGGCGTGATTGAGGACGCTATCCGCAATGCGGACCACATGCCGCCGCGTCAGCGTGAGCGCGCTCATGACGCGATCCGCCGTGAGCTTGATGGCATCGATGCCGAGATCCTCGCCAAGTTGGGTATTCGCCCCTAACGTCGGCCACGTCGGGAGACCGACCGCACCGCCTGGGGAGCACCCCTGGGCGGGCCCAGGCACCTCGTTGATCCGAGGTGCCTTTTCGCTAACCGGAAGGTTAGCGGCACATGAATTCCCGGCTAACTCACCCCCGGAACGGCTTTACGAGTTTTGTTCCGAGTTGTTCTAATTCAATACAACAGGTGCAATATCTTCGTGACTATCGAAGATCTCCAGCCCAGCCCTGCCCATAGTCGGTCTGCCGCAGCCCCCGGCACCGGACTCACCCGAACCACAACGTCACGGCGCAATGTCTTACGCGTCGGCGGTGCCGCCGGCATCGCGGGACTTATCCCGGTTTCTGTCCTTAGCCCCGCCGCAGCGACCACGCCGGATTCTGCCGGCAATGCCGACACCACCGGAGACCACCAGGTTTTCCAGCACGGTGTTGCCTCCGGAGATCCGCTTCCCGACGCTGTCCTGATCTGGACCCGAGTCACCTCGCACGCCGACGACCGCCCCGGCGCGGGCGTCGGTAAGCCGGTGAACCTGGTCTGGCAGGTATCGTCCGACGATTCATTTAGCGACACCCTCGCCTCCGGCACCGTCACCTCCGACCCGGGTGCCGACAACACCGTCAAAATCGACGCCACCGGACTTCCCGCCGATACCTGGATGGCCTACCGCTTCGTCGTCGCCGACGGCCCCTACGCCGGCCAGGCGGTTATCGGATACACCCGCACCGCTCCGCCATTCGGCGCCGCCACGGATTATCTCGGCATTGCCTTGACCTCCTGCGCCAACTGGGAGGCCGGCTATTTCAGCGCCTACCGCGATATGGCCGATGACCCCGATATCGACCTGGTGATGTGCGTCGGCGACTATATCTACGAGTACGGCACCGAGGAATACGCCGGAAAGCTTGGCCCCATTCGGGTCCACCAGCCCACGCACGAAATTATTTCCCTGGCCGACTACCGCCTGCGCTACGGCACCTACCGCACTGACCCGGACCTGCAGGCAGCCCATGCCGCTAAGCCGTGGGCAGTGACCTGGGATGACCACGAGGTCGCCAATGATGACTGGGCTATGGGCGCGGAAAACCACTCCCCAGAAACCGAGGGCGACTATATCCAGCGCCGCAACGCCGCTTTGCAGGCTTATCTGGAATGGATGCCGGTGCGCGCCACCGCGCTGAAAGACGGCGGACACCTCTACCGGACCCTGAACTTCGGCAATCTGGCGGAGATCGTCATGTTGGACCTGCGTTCCTACCGCGATCAGGCCCCGGAGTTTAAAAATATCGGCGATACCGACGATGAGAGCCGCACCATGCTTGGCTCTGAGCAGTTCAGCTACCTCGCCAACCGGTGGACCACCTCGGATGCGCAGTGGAATTTGGTCGGCAATTCGGTGATGTTCACCCCGGTACTCATTCCGCCGATGGACCCAGAGGTCACCGGTGCGGTCACAGAACTGCTGGGACTTCCCGAGCAGGGCGTTCCCTATAACCTCGACCAGTGGGACGGCTACGCCGCTGAGCGCCGCCGGGTCATCAATCTGATGGCGGACAAGGGCCTGGACAACGTCATCTTCCTCACCGGTGATATCCACTCCTCCTGGGCCTGCGATGTGCCCATCCAGCCGGCGACGTACCCGGCTTCTGGGGTGGCTGCTGCAGAGTTCGTGTGCACCTCCGTTTCGGCGCCGAATATTGACGACATCGTCAAACTCCCGCAGCGCAATCCGATTAGCCTGGCGGCTGAGGCCGGCTTGGGTGGGGCGAACCGACATTGCCGGTGGATTGAATTCGATCACCACGGCTACGCCAAGATCACCGTAACCCCGGATGAGGTCCGTGCGGATTACCGTCTTGTGGAAGACAAGGCACTACAGAATCAGCCGCTCTACACAGCTGCGAGCTATGTGAAGCACCGTGGTGAAAACGTTCGGATGATCTAACTGTTCATCGCGCTGTCCACGCTGCCCCCCGACACATACCCCGGTGTCGGGGGTACTTTTACCCCCGATGACATAAGTAAAACGCATGCACGTCGACCTATGCGGCTGTGTGCAGGTAGTTCCACATGGGTTATCGGCATCGCTTCTCATTGCCCCACAGCACTACCGTTGCACAGGCCCCGACAAGACATAAAGCCGCTGTTCACAACGGTGCGGGAAAAACCTAAGGGTCATCGGGGCCGTGCCCGGCCCCCGCTAAGCATTGGCGTAGATTCTACGCTTATTACAAAAGCTATTTCTGAACCTCATTTCCAAATGAATACAATACTGGCGCCACAAAAATTGGTCCCAAAATAGATTGGCACTATCAACTTATTTGCGAAACAATGGGCTACATACCGTCCGATCGACGCAGAGGGTTGTAACAACCCACCGATCGCGCACGATTAGCACTACGAAAGGCTTACGGAGGTAGACATGGCACGCAAGGAAATCATTCGCTATATCGACGATATCGATGGCTCGACGCTCGACGATGATCAGCGCAAGGTCGTCCGATTCGGCTTCAATAATCAGGACTATGTTCTCGACCTTTCCCCGGCAAATGCCGCTAAGTTCGAGGAAGTTCTCAAGCCCTATGTGGAGGCCGCCACTCCGGTCGACCCGCAGCCCAAGCAGCGCCGGGGCAGCAAGTCCAATAACGCCACCCGCACCCGCAACCGGATTATCCGCCAGTGGGCCAAGAATAATGGCTTCGACGTTGCTGACCGTGGTGCCCTGTCCAAGAGCATCATCGAAAAGTACGAAGCTTCGCACCGGAGCTAATAACGTCACTTAGCGCGCCTAGACACCCCAGGCACACCATGCTGTAAGGCATCAGTTATGGCCAGGGGTGTCTGTGGCGCGTTTCGGCTTTTTCGGCAAGGATATAGGCAATGGGCATCGTGACGTTCGCGCTGAAGATTGTGTTCTTCCCGCTGATCCTCATTGGCACCATCTTTGCCTACCCGGTGTCACTTCTGCTGCGAATGTGGCACTGGTTCTTTTCCGATATCGCACATCTCGATGCCTCTACTGCGTGGATTCTGTCGATTCTGTGCCTTGTCGCGATGGTCCGAATAGCACTATTGCCGTTGGCATACCGGGCGTACTCCTCAGGCCGGAAAATGGTTCTGCTACGCCCGAAAGTGCGCGCCCTGCTACGGCGCTACCAGTACTACGGGGACCCGGACGCCCCCAAATACCTGAAATGGGCCCGGGAGGATTTACAGCGCGAGTCCGGTGTCAATGCCCGTATGGGCTGCTTGATGCCACTGATTCAGCTGCCGATTCTGCTCGGCCTGTATCGGCTTATCCGTATGATGTCGCGTGCCCCAGCCAATGGTGAGGCACCGCATTCAGTGGCTTTCCTGCCCGCCGATCAAGTAGCGGAATTCATTTACTCCGATTTGTGGGGTGTCCCGCTATCGACGTATATCTCGATGCCAACTGAGGTGTTGGCCCGGTTCGATATTTCTCGCGACGAGGTCAAGGCGCTTGCTGTGCCCATGATTCTCATTGCCACGGTGCTTACCACCAGCAACCTTATCTACAGCCAGATTCGGTCACGCCAGACCCTAGACCGGGAATCAGCGTTTTCGCGTCGTCTTTTTGCCAGCGTCACCGGCCTGGCTGTTGTTGGCGCGCTGTTTCCTTTAATCTTCGGTTTCTTCGGCCCTGCGTCGATTGCGGTGACAATGTACTGGGTCACCAACAATATGTGGACCACTATCCAGGCAATCCTGCTGACCATTCTGGTAGACCGGCGGATGCCGTTGACCGACGAGTTCCGGGACTATAGCCGCAAGGTCAGAGCCGAGCGTAAGGCGCTGCGTCGCGCGCGCCGCGATGTCCGGGCAGCGGCGCGGGCCAATGAACTTGTTCGACTGCGTAAGGTCGCCCGAATGCGCGCCACAGTGGTGCGGATGCGGCCTAGCGAACAAGGCGAATTACCAACTCATGAGCCCACTGGGGTGCTGTTAACGGTGCAATGGCCACCGCAGGTGCCTAGTGGTCGGAGTACAGCAAGTCCCGGGCAAGGTCCCGGGCGGTCTGCAAGGCGGTAAGGTCACCGGACATTTTCGCCCCGGCGAGGCCACCGTCGAGGAAGACCATCAGCATATTGGCATGCAGTGATGGGGTAGGACAGGCACGTTCGGTCAGCAAGTCTCGGATGGTGCTGCTGACCCAGTCGCGATGTTTGGTGACGGTATTGCGGATCTCTCGTTCGGAATCTGTCTCCGGCAAGGGATATTCGCTGGCGGCGTTTTGGAAATGCGAGCCGCGGAAACCAATTTCGGGTTGCTCGGCGATACAGACATCGAAGAAGGCCAGGATGCGTTCTTCGGCGGTGTCTACGGATTCAGCGCGGGCGGTCCATGCGGCTCGCCACTGCTCATCGAGGCGCTCTAGGTAGGCGATGACGAGGTTGTCTTTAGAGCCGAAGAGGGAATAGAGACTGGCTTTGGCGACGTCGGCTTCGCGCAGGATGCGGTCGATGCCGATGACTCGGATGCCTTCGGTGGTGAACAGCCGGGTTGCGCCATCCAAGAGGCGTTCCCGAGGGCTGGGGCGATCTCGCCGGGCGCCTCGGGTGCCCTTGCCGCGTGTAGACCCAGCCACCGTGAAGACCATCCCTTCCGCCTATCCGACATGTATCTCGTAGTCGGCTGTGTTGCCGTACCCGTAGAGGCTACAGTCTAGCCGGGCGCGCGCCTGCCTGCGTCCACGGCACGACAACCAGGCTGTTTTTTCATAGCAAAACCCCGCCGATCAGGTCCGAAGACTCTGATTGGCGGGGTGTGCGCGAAGTAGTGTGTTACTTCTTGCCGGCGACCAGGCCGACGATCCACAGCAGGATGCAGGCGCCGAGGAGGCAGGTCAGGAAGGACCAGATCCAGCCACCGGAGCTGAGGCCAACCAGGGTCAGCAGCCAGCCACCGATGAAGCCACCGATGATGCCGACGACGATATTGAGCAGCAGGCCCATCTGAGCGTCGGTGCCCATGATCTTGGAACCGATCCAGCCGGCGAGACCGCCGATGATGATCCAGCCAAGGAAGCCGAGGGCCGGGGTGCCGGAGGCGGCGAGAATGAGAGTATCCATTGTGAAGTCCTTTCGTTAAGCGCGGATTTCCAGGTTGCGGAAACCACGTCGTTTCTTGAGCCAGTATAGGGTGATTAGCGTTAACTCCGATAACGGGAGGCTAACGATTCGACAATCGCCCGGAAAATTTATCTGGCCGGTATATACACAACGCGCCAGGGCGAAAAATTTCTCCCTGGCGCGGTGTTTTATTGCTTGCCGACGTTATTTCTTGTCGTCATCCTTCGGGCGCACAACCATCATCGGGCACGGGGATGCCTGCAGCAGGGCGCGCGACGTGGAGCCGAGCAGCATGCCACGGAAACCACCACGGCCATGGGAGCCAACCACCAGGAGCTGACCACCTTCAGCGGCATCGCATAGGGCGTGGACCGGGCGATCGCGGTTGACCTCCTTGGTCACCTTCACATCCGGGTACTTCTCAATCCACGGCTCGAGGCGCTCGGTGAGGATCTTGCGCTGCTCTTCTTCAACGGTCTTCCATTCCCGCTGGGCAGCGGCAAGACCTGCCAGGGAAGCCTGGACCTGCATATCCATCCAGGTGTGGACGGCGATGAGTTCCGCGCCGCGGGCGTCTGCCTCACGGAAGGCGTACTCAACGGCACGCTTGGACACACCGGAGCCGTCGACACCGACGACGATGGGGCCGTACTTGACTTCCTCGTTGACGTCATTGTCTTCGCGGACAACAACAACGGGGCAGGAAGCGTGGGACACCACAGCCGCAGAGACCGAACCCATCACCATGCCGGACAGGCCGCCGAGACCGCGGGAGCCCATCACCAGCATGGTGGCGTCCTCGGAGACGTCGAGCAGCATGTCGATGGGGCTGCCTTCTTCGATCTGGTGGGTGACCTCAATATCCGGGCAGAAGTCGAGGGCAACCTTCTTGGCTTCCTTGATCTTCTCCATGGTCTCGGTCTCGAGCTCATCGTAGAGTTCCTGCGGCGGAACCATACCCTCGGAGTAGAGGAACTGAGGCATGGAGTAGCTGCTGACCAGGCGCAGCGGCAATCCTCGCTTGACGGCGGTGTTGGCCGCCCACCGAACGGCGACCTTCGCAGCCTCAGAACCGTCGACGGCGCATACAATCATGTCCTGCTTGGGCATTGCTGCCGCTCCCTTCCGCGGAGCCGGTCGGCGGCTCCCACATTTGGTCTTTCGTATCCCCCACGTTACCCCCGGCGCAGACATACGGCTATCCCTCAGCAGGAGTAATTGGTGCCCCTATTGGGCGTGCCACACCTGTCCGAGGCGGGCAATTGACTCATGGCGCACCTGCGGGTCGTGCGCATAGGTGACTGTGATGAACTCATCAGCGCCGGTGTCATCAGCGAATTGCGCTAAACCATCGACCACCATTTCTTCGGTCCCGACGAAGGAACAACGCAGCGAAGCCTGCAGGGCTTGGCGGCCCCGGTCACTGGTCATGTCATAGGGAGTGCGCGTCGGCGGCGGCAGTTTCGCCCGACCGCCACGTTTGCGCAGCAAAATGAACATCTGCTCTGTCACTGAAAACTGATAGCGCGCTTCGGCAGCAGTATCGGCAACCAGGGTGTTGACCCCAACCATGACGTATGGCTGGTCCACCTGGGCAGTTGGGGCATCCGGATTGAACTGGTCGCGGTATATCTCCAGCGCCTCCGCCAGCTGGAATGGCGCGAAATGGGCTGCCATCGCCAGTGGTAGCCCCATCGCCGCGGCTACCGTGGCCCCGGCTGCGGAAGACCCCAATACGTAGATCGGCACGTTGGTGCCCTGGCCGGGGCAGGCGATAATCGGTGCCCCTGGCTGGGCTGGGCCAAGATAGTTGTGCAGCTGGCGGATATTGGCGACGAACTCGTGGATATCGGAGCCGCCGCGTTGCAGCTCCTGCGCGGTTGCGGGGTCAGTGCCCGGCGCGCGCCCGACCCCCAGGTCAATCCGGTCTGGGTAGATGGTCGCCAACGTGCCGTAGTCCTCGGCAACGCGCAGCGGCACGTGATTGGGCAGCATCACTCCGCCGGAGCCGACCCGAATCCGTTCGGTATTGCCCGCTATCTGGCCGACGAGGACTGCGGTCGCCGAGGAGGCCACACCGATGGTGTTGTGGTGTTCGGCAATCCAGAACCGTCGGTAGCCAGCATGATCAGCTGCTTGTGCGGCGCCGAGGGTGGCGCCGATAGCGTCGGCAGGCTCGCTTCCTTCGGAAACAGGGGCGAGGTCGAGTACGGATAGCGGTACACGGCGTGCGGTCATGGTTCCTGTCTACCCGCTGTCCAGCCGGGCGGTAGTCTGCCGTCATGAGTCCTGCCCGCCGACGTGCCACGCCGCTGCCGATCCGCGATGGGCTCAATGCTTCGCGGGTGCGCTGCCCAGAGCCGGGGGCGACGGCATTAGCGCTGATTACGGCGGCGGTGGAAGGCCAGCAGCACCGACATCCCGACGATGATGCTGCCGCGATTGCGCGTCGCTTTGCCGACGGACTCGTTGTGGACAATAAGGGACGTGCAGTTGCACCACATCAGCCGCTCAAACCGGGAACTGACCTGTGGTTTTATCGGATTCCTGCCCCAGAGCCACAGATCGCCGGGCCGATGCCAATCATTTATTCGGACGCTGATTTGGTCATCGTCGATAAGCCACCATTTCTTGCCACTACTCCGCGGGGGAGGCATATCACTGAAACCGCGCTGGTGCGGTTGCGCAGGCACCTCGATGAGCCAGACCTCGTCCCGGCGCACCGGCTAGACCGGTTGACCTCGGGGGTGTTGGTATTTGTGCGCCGCCCGGAGGCGCGACGCACCTACCAGCAACTATTCACCACGCCCGGTGCGGTACTGAAGATCTATGAGGCGCTCGCCCCAACTCCGCCAACACCTATCTGCGATGGCACCGAGATTGCGACGCGGCAGGACAAGGTGCGCGGTGTGCTGCAGGCATTCACGGTGCCTGGGCAGCCCAATGCACGCACAGTGATCGAATCAGTGCGTCCCCTCGCCGAGGACCCACAGGTGGCGGTGTGGCGACTGCGGCCACTGACGGGGCGCACGCACCAGTTGCGGCTGCATCTGTGTGAGTTGGGCTGCCCGATTATTGGTGACCCCCTGTATCCGACAGTAAGCGCCGTGGCGGATGAGGACCCGACCCAGCCCATGCACTTGGTCTGCCGCGAAATGCGGCTAACGCATCCGGATTCGGGTGATTCTGTACACGTCAGAGCTTCCCGTCAGCTCCATGTGCCAACACAGCAGGGATGAAATACTGGCGGTATGACGTCATATAGTTACCGCGGTGCGGATGAGCATGATCGCAACCAGGCCACATCCGGTCTAGACGATTCCCCAGGCCGGCATGCCGCCCCGCACCGTCGGGCTGCGGCTACTGCCCGTGAGCTGGTGAAACGCTATGGCGAGGGAGATACCGCCGTCATGGCCCTGGATAATGTTGACGTTGAGTTCTTCGAGGCGGAGTTCACCGCCATTATGGGCCCTTCCGGTTCGGGTAAATCGACGCTCATGCACTGTATGGCCGGGTTGGACGCACCTACCTCCGGCACTGTGCGGATTGGGGACACGACACTGACCGGGCTGTCCGATAAAGAGATGACAGCCCTGCGCCGCGACCAGTTGGGCTTCGTCTTCCAGTCCTTCAATCTGGTGCCTACCCTCACCGCCCGGGAGAACATCACGTTGCCCAGCGATATTGCGGGCCACAAGCTGGACCCGGATTGGTTCGACGATGTGGTGCGCAGGCTCGGCCTGTCCGGTCGGCTGGATCACCGGCCGGCGGAGTTGTCCGGCGGCCAGCAGCAGCGGGTGGCTTGTGCGCGTGCGTTGGTGGGCCGACCACAGCTGGTTTTTGGTGATGAGCCGACCGGCAACCTGGACTCTAATTCTTCCCGCGAAGTCCTTAATATTTTGCGTTCGGCTGTTGATGAGATTCATCAGACAGTGGTGATTGTGACGCATGACCCGGTGGCTGCCTCATGGGCGGATCGTGTGGTGTTTCTTGCTGATGGTCGCATTATTGGTGACCTGCGCCACCCCACTCGGGAGACCATTTTGAAGCACATGACCTCGATTGAGCAACGATGAGCCGTTCCCCGATGCGCACGATTAGTCTGCGCAACCTCGCTGCCCATAAAGTGCGCCTGGTGCTCACCGTGTTGTCGGTGGTGTTGGGCACTGCCTTCATTACCGGCGCGCTGGTGTTCACCAGTTCCTTATCGGCCACTTTCGATGACATGCTCGCTGGTGAGTACGAGGGCGTGGACGTGGTGGTGCAGCCACCTCAGACCGACCCGCATGTGCTTTCCGACGAGCGGATCGCCGCTATCGAGGCGTTGCCGCAGGTGGCCCAGGCCCGCCCGAAAACGGGTTTGGACAGCATTATTGTCACCGATAGTGCGGGCAAGAAGGTCGGTTTCGCCGCCACGCAGCCACATGGGGAGCCGTTCAACGACACCACTATCGCCGGCCAGCGGCAGGAGTTTATCTCTGGGGTGGCTCCGCGGGAGGTCGGTGAGGTGGCCATTAATGAGGCCGCCACGAAGGACACTGCGCTCGATATCGGGCAGACCATCACGGTAGTGACGGCGAAGGACCGGGCCGAGGTGACGATCTCGGGCATTATTGCTGATTCTGATGCTGTCGCCCGGCCGGAGGTGCTGCTCACGCCGCAGCAGTGGCGGAGTCTGTACACCGATGGTCAGTCGGTGCCGATGCTGTTGGTGCGTGCTGCTGATTCTGCTTCTGCCGCCGATGCTGAGCAGGCGATTGTGTCTGCGAACCCGGATTTGGAGATTGAGACCGGCGCTGCCCGGGCTGAGCGCACCAGTGCGGCTATCTCAGAAAGCCTGGACTTCATTAACTACTTCCTGGTGGCCTTCGGCCTGATTGGCCTGGTCACGGGCGTATTTATCATTGCGAATACCTTTGCGATGTTGGTGGCGCAGCGTATTCGGGAGTTTGCGTTATTGCGCTCGATTGGTATTTCCCGCTCGCAGTTGACTCGGTCGGTGATTGTGGAGGCCGCACTTGTCGGCCTGGTCGGTTCCCTTATCGGTGTGGCCACAGGATTCGGCTTGGTGTACGCACTGACCTGGTTGCTTGAGGAGACCGTCGGCATGGTCTCGACTGGTATCTCGTGGGACTGGTCGTCGATTCTTATTCCGGTTATCGCCGGGGTGCTGATCACCGTTATTGGTGCGTGGGCGCCGGCTGCCCGTGCGGGCGCTACCCCGCCGGTGGCGGCGATGCGTTCTGGGGACCATTCTTCGCAACCGTTGCTGGGGCGCACTGTTGCCGGCGCGGTGGCTTTTGTGCTCACCGCCGCGCTGATTGTTATTGCGTTAACGACCATGCCTGCCGAAGAAACTGCGCAGCGCGCCAGTGTGGTCGGGATCGCCGCACTGTTGGCCATTATTGGTGCGTGGCTGACGGGCCCGGTGTTGGCGTCGATTATTGCCTCGGCGATCGGCAAGGTCGTCGGGATGCCATTTGGGGCGACGGGCCGGTTGGCTTCGACGAACTCGAAGCGCAATCCACGTCGTGCGGCTAGTACTGCTTTTGCATTGACGTTGGGGCTTGCTCTGGTTGCGTCGGTCGGCATGCTGGGCGCGTCGATGAAGGCGTCGTTATCGGACTGGATTGACGAGAATTTGAAGGCCGATTTTGTGGTGGCCGCCCCATTCGAGTCGCAGATGAATATGCCCCTGGGAACTATTGATGCGGTGCGGGCCACCGACCATGTGCAGCACACGGCTTCGACGTATTTGGCTCCGGGACTGTTGTTGTCACCGGAGGAGGCTGCTCAATTAAGTCCTGATGAGTTGCCGCGATTCGATGGCGCGGCTGGGTTGACGACGAGTATGCAGACCTTCTTCGATGGCGATTTGGGTTTTTGGTATTCGCTTACCCCGGAGTCGGGGGATATTGATTTAAGCAAGCCCGACGCTGGTGTGGCGATAAATTTGCGTGTTGCGGAAAGCCGTGGCTGGTCTGTTGGCTCCCCTGTTGTGGTGGTGACGCCCTCAGGTATGGCGCAGACGACGGTGACCGGTACGTATGACAGCCCGACGGCCCCGACGATGATTTCTACCGAGGTGGCGAAGTTAATTCCGGGTGTGAATCCGGAAGCCCGGCCGGCGTGGCTGATTCCGCGGGAGATTTATGTGGCCGTTGACGGTGGTGTGGCTACCGGGGCTGGTGGCATATCCCTGAATCGGGCGATTGAGCGTGCTCGCGGCCCACTGGAGGACTCGGTGGAGCAATATGTGGTGCCGCAGGTATCGGACCGCAACCAGTATTCCGACTTGGCTACTGGTGGTGTCGATAGCATGCTCACCATTGTGTATGGGTTGCTTGGTTTAGCGATTGTGATTTCGGTGCTGGGCATTCTGAATACGTTGGCGTTGTCGGTGATTGAGCGCCGCCAGGAAATTGGCATGTTGCGTGCTATTGGTATGCAGCGATCGAGTCTGCGGCTAATGGTGACATTGGAGTCAGTGCAGGTGGCGATTTTTGGCGCCCTACTCGGTGCTGTCCTGGGCTTGGCCTTGGGGTACGCCTTCTTGTCCGTGGTTTTTGATGCCACCGAGGATATTCGGGTGCCGTGGGGCTTATTGGCCACGATGATTATCGGTTCCGGTGTGGTGGGTGTTCTGGCTGCGCTGTGGCCGGCTATTCGGGCGGCGAAAATCCCACCATTGGCTGCCATGGCCAACGAATAAAAGCTCTGCAGGCAACACTGTGATTCGAGAAAGCTGCCACTTATGAAGTATCACCTGATTGCCGCATTGATTCTTTTCGTCGGCGCGGCTGCAAATATGGCACTGGGTTTCCATAGTGTGGCTGCCGGGGCGGCAGCGTCTGCGGTGACTTTTGTGTGTGCTGCGGTGCTGTTGTTGTTCTTCGCGTGGTGGCAGTTCGGCAAATATAGGCGCCACGGTGGTGGCGACCATAAGAAGCAGTAGCGCGTCTTGAGAATAGGACGTATTCGCTCACGATCACACGAGTAAGTGAAGTCCTAAGTTTGAGGGCTTTGTGGTGCACACAGAACCTATGGCGCGGGCTGTTTACCCCGCGTGAGCGAGGCTGTTCAGATAGTCCTTAACGAGAGTCGTTATGAGCTCATGTCGTCGACGATGCGGAGTGGATGCCGTCGATCCCTTGGCCAAGTGTGGGCCAGAAAGAGGGGGTGTGGGTATAGGAAATGCCCCACGCACCACCATGACGGCGGTACGTGGGGCATAACCATATTCTTTGTTTAAGGGCCGGCGGTGACCTACTCTCCCACACCCTCCCGGGTGCAGTACCATCG
>NZ_JAHUTM010000004.1 GCF_019209905.1 Corynebacterium sp. TAE3-ERU12
GGCACACTATCGAGTTCTCACACAACACGCGCACACTGACCAACAACCACCACAGGCCGTTTTTCAGCAGCAACAGGAAAGCTTAGAACATCTTCTCCACAGCAGTCAAATCAACCACCGAAAAAAATTTTCTCGCTCTCCCCCACACCAGCAAAACCAACAATCCGTAACCTCTCGGCCACCGGCTGTCTGTCTCGCTGACTCCGGAAACACTACACACACACGCCACACCACACCAAATCCCCAGCGTATGGGGCTTAAATCTCGTTGCCACAACTGCACTATGAACGCTTTATTGCTCGCGACTCATGCAGCTCAATCCAATACCGGTCACCTGCGATATCCGCTGCACTGGCCACTCCCCGCAGCCACGGCATGCGCCCCGTTCGTTCAACCGCGCTGAAATACGCAAAAGCGAGGACTAACTGGGCAGTTAGCCAGGTAATCCTCGCGTTAATGAGCTAGAGCCCACCTACTTCAGCAGGCGTACACCCGCGAAGTTCTTCTTGCCGCGGCGCAGCACCAACCAGCTGCCGTGCAGCAGATCATCCTCGCCAGGCTCCCATTCAGCATCGGAGACGCGCTCGTTATTGGCGTAGGCGCCGCCTTCCTTGATGGTGCGCCGCGCCGCCCCCTTCGACTCAGCCAAGCCGGAGGCAATAAGCAGGTCGACAATAGTGCGCGGCTCGTCGGCCGCGATATCGACAATCTCACCGCCAGAGGTCTCGGTCACGGCAGCTGCCAGGGTTTTCTCATCAAGATCGGTGAGTTCACCACGGCCGAATAGGGCCTGCGCGGCGAGCTCCACAGCCTTGCGGGCCTCCACACCGTGCACCAGGTCGGTCATTTCCTGGGCCAGGCGCTTCTGCGCTTCGCGCTTAAACGGGCGCTCGGCGACAGCTTCCTCGTATTCAGCAATTTCGTCCTGAGTCAGGAACGTGAACCATTTGAGGTAGTCAATGACAACGGTGTCGCCAGCGTTGACGAAGTACTGGTACCAGGCGTACGGGCTGGTCAGTTCAGGATCAAGCCACAACTTTCCACCACCGGTGGACTTACCGAACTTCTTGCCTTCCGCATCGGTCACTAGCGGCACGGTCAGGCCGTGCACACGTTCACCATCGAGGCGGCGGTTGAGGTCAACACCGGAGACGATATTGCCCCACTGGTCGGAGCCACCGATCTGCAGCGTGCAGTTGTACTCGCGGCGCAGGTGCACGAAGTCATTGGCCTGCAGCAGCATGTACGAGAACTCGGTGTAGGACATGCCATCGTTATCTAGGCGGCGCTTGACCGTCTCCCGATCCAGCATGGTGTTGATCGAGAAGTTCTTGCCTAGGTCACGCAGAAAATCGATGACCGACATCTGCAGAGTCCAGTCTGCGTTATTGACCAGCAGGCCACGCCCCTCATCGAACTCGATAAATCGCTCGAGCTGCTTCTTGATAGCGGCAACATTGGCCTCGGCCTCCTCGTCGGTAAGCATGGAACGCTCGCCGACGTCGCGAGGGTCACCGATCATGCCAGTAGCGCCACCTGCAACAGCAATAGGGCGATGGCCCATCTCTTGGAAACGCTTCAGCATCACCAGCGGCACCAAGTGGCCAGCGTGCAACGAATCCGCCGTCGGGTCGAAGCCAACATAAGCGGTCACCTGGCCGGCCGCCGCTTCCTCTCGGAGTGCGTCAAGGTCGGTCGACTGAGCAATAAGCCCACGCCACAGCAATTCATCGATGATGTTTTCCGGATTATTGTTCACGGCTGTTTTCGCTTCTCTTCGTTGTTTATCGTCTGTGGTTGATACCGGTAATGATGCTGCCAGACACTGCATCTGTTCGTGTTGGCCGTCGGTCGCCCTGCTCCACGGTATCGATGAGAAAGGACCCACCTAACCATGATTGCGAGCTCTCTACCCGTTGCCGCGACCTTATGGTGAGTGAAGCATCGTTCCGTCTTACGTTAACCTCCGCTGCAAGCCCTACGATCGCTTGGCCCCACGCACCGGTAGTAGCCGACATCTCGCCACGCTAGAACTAGTCATCATGGTGCCGATTATCGGCCCATTTTCCTGCGCCGCCCCCGATCGAGCACAAGGGTTTCTCGGTCCCGGAGGCTGCCATTGCCCACGATGCCCCCACCCCGCCCAATGCGCCCGTGAAGGCCCACCGCACCCGGGGTCCCGCTGTGAACCCCACGCAAGGGCTACCAGGTGTGCGTACGAAATGAATCGACCAACGCGGGGATGTAGCCGAATACGGTGGCCACAACCGCAAGCTTTTCGATAATGGGAACTGCGCGGTGAAACGCGGTGCGTCAGCTAAGAGTGGCAGGGCACACGACGTGCGCCTCTGCGTACCTGGGAGGGCAAGCGCGTGACCCAGATGCACGACACGCACCGGGGTGAGATAGGGCGGAAGATGGAGTTCGAAGCCCTTGAATTTGATCGTGTGTCCTTGAATATGGTCCAGAAAATAATGACAAAGAACAGCAGAGGTGTGCCGGCGCGTAGTTTTACCCTTTCGGCCCGCTCACGACTGAAATCGCGCCCGGTTATGACCACATCTCCTCCGCTATCGGGGCGGCGGGGCGATACATCGATGTTGTGATACCTGACGCCGTAGAGCACCCGGGGTTACCGATGAAAGATGATGTGAAAATTCGCATAGCTATGGAAAATCGCAAATCATGCAGCCGACGCCGCTAAGAGGCATCCTGGAGCTAAAGAATAAGACAACGCGATGAATAAGGCCCGGTTCGAATTCCGTTTGCGTCATCAAATTTTTTCCCCCGATCCGGTACCGCCCAGGCCTATCGTGACGAAATTCTGCGCACCGAAAAAGCAGAAACTACTCATTGTTTCTCCGTGTGGCCTCGGATTCTGTGCGATACGGAATAGCCAGGAATTCCGAGACGCTTTCGGTACCGACTTGGAGATGAATGGAGAAACCGGCTCTAATCAAGACAAGTACAGATTCTATTGTAGGTGTTGCGCATCCGGAATTGGGAATGGTACAGTGGCGCAACAAATCCCAGAACAACGACAGCAGTTTCTATTCGTCCAGAGAGTAAACTCACAATTTCCTCGAAACCCCTAGCGGCGTCATGCCGACGTGACGATCGGTTGCCATCTGATACAGCCTGATAACGAGCGATAGACAGCTCACAAGGTTTGAACTTGAGACTTCGGGGTTGACGGTTTACAACAAAACATAAATACCTACGAAGGGAGTGGTGTAACGATGTCACGGCGCAGTGTAACCACGTTTTTGGTTTGTGTCTCTACATTATTTTCCACTCAGGCGACGTTTCCAGCTTCGGCTCAAATATTAACCACTGAAACCGCCGATGGTTCACTTGCGCCATCCGAGATTTCATCTTTGTCGGAGCTGCCCCCTGGTTTTGAACCTATGATCGCTCCCGATAACGAGTCTTTCCCCTCAATTACCCCTTCAGAGAACGTAAATAAAGAGCGTAGCTGGGGACTTTGCCGTCCCATTACAGTGGCAGAAAATCCGCATCTATCTTGGGGTGAGGTTTCGGCTCATGGATCTTGGAGGCTATCGCACAGGAAAGATGATCCTTGTGGGTATAGTGATGCAACGGTTCGTGTTGAGCTGTACGCTTTCTATGGCAACAAGAAGACTGGCCGAGGTATTTGGGTGAAACAAGATAGCGATTCCCGTGTCTTGCCGCCAGGTACGGGAAGAGGTAATCGAGCAGTTGCTCGCGCAAGTTGCAACGATACGAACGAACCAGTGAGTTGGCGAAGTGTTGTGGACGTTGATGTTCTCGACCATTGGGATGCTGCTGACAGAGCCTATAATATTCAAACGCTGACGTGCGAACCGGTTTAGGAGCGCGGATAGATGACGACAGTTGGCAATCCTTGTCTCGCATATGCTCAGTGGATGGGGATCGCTGGATGGATGGGTGCTAAAGGCATTACTAGTGGTGGCGAAGTCCTCGGGATACGCCCCGTTACCGATCCAAAGCACCACCTGGCCGGACAAACCTTTCCGGTATCAGTACAGGCCTGGGCCAAACACCCCGGCCGGGACATTCTCGATGCCATCCAGTATGCGAAAGAGTTTTCCTCTTGGTTTACCTATCTACTCTTGTCGGCAGACCAGCGAGAAAAACCATTTAGAGAATCTGGCGAGTGCCAGCTTTACCAAAGTAGGTTTTTAACAGATACCGCTGCCGCCGAGTGGGAGCCCTTTGTCGTCATCGATAACACCCCGGAGAGACTAGGCAAAGAGTTGTATTCGCCCGCGCGGTGCCAACAGTGGGCGAAACAACTGAGATTTCTTAGCCAGTGGGTAGTCCCCTACCCGGACTTAGAAGCTTTCGGGCTAATCCACATGAGCCTACGCGGCTGGAAAGACTCTCGCGGAGGTCGCCTAGCATATCGTCAGGACACATTAGGGGGACCGATTACCCTGGTGGCGGGCCGAGATGATCCTGTCTACGACGCTGCCCGCTTGGAAGAACTTTGCAACCGGGTGATGTGGTTTGCCGACGAGTTGGGCCTCACCCGACCGGTCTTGCGGTGGGACAATACTCTCGCAACTATCCCGGATAACACTTTGCACGTAGCCGAAGGGGTGGTGGGCTCGCTGGTATGGCTATCTGTTAATCCAGATGAAACCTCTTGCCCTACTGGTGCTATATCACAGCCGACGTTGGCCAAACACACGCATGGTGATGACATCTTATTCGGGACCACTAAGCAGTGGCGTTTACTGGAATTTCATAACGACTCAGCTGATTTTCGCCGAATCGGTGGTTCCTCTATTGTCACACCGAGCCTGCCGTCGTATGGCATCAAATGTGACCAGCTTGGTGATGACTCCATGTTCGGGCGCGTGCATCCGTATTTGCGTTGGTTTGCCTACTCCTTACTTCAGGGACCGGTTAATACTGCGCGCAACCCCGGGGTAGCGTCATATGCTCATCGGCCATCGATCACACGTCGTGGGGTGGCTCCACAATGGGCCGATCGGCGAGTATGGCTGAGCCAGGCGAACTATGGCACCGATACCAAACTTAATGCCCTCAATCAGGCATTGGAATATGCTTCTGGTACCGGATCTTTTGATGTTGTGGATGCGTCACTCTCAGAAGATCCCACTGCCGTCAGCTGGTTGCCTTTTATCATTTTTAGCAATTCGCAACCCCAATATGACTTTGGCCTATCGGCAACCGACAGCTGGGCCAAGCAGTGGGAGCAGCAGTTGGCGGCAACCTGTCTAGCAGTAGGGCCGACATACCAGTGGCCGCTAGCGCTGGCTAGTGGAATCGTCTGCCTAGCACTACGGTCAGCACCGCAGACACAGACGGGGTCGTGGCTGGGCGTGGGGATAGATCATGGCAGTATCGTCATCTACACCACTGCCGATTGCCCACAGGAAGTGGACTTCACGCAATTAGTGACCTTGTGTGAAAACTTTATGCAGCTGTTAACCACATGCCACCCCGCTGTCCGAGTTGTCGAGGTCCCCAACAACAAAAAGCTTCCTACTACTGGAGTGGTGACGCTTGTCGGTGTCCGGCCGGACTTGCTGTGGTTGCCGAACAGTGAGGTGATCGATCCCCGGTAACAAATGCCGCAGATCGGTCCTGATTTTAAGGGAAGCAGGTTAGCTGTAATTGGTGCTTGGTAGGTACCTATAAGCCTTCGTCGGCACGTTAAACCGCCTCGTAAACCTCAGGACTGTGATCTCTAAGCTGGCTATGTCGCCGCTGATGGTTGCGCCAATGGACATAGCTCGCAGTCACGAATTCAGCCTCCACAAAACCCGGTACATCTCAGTGGCGCAGAAGATCGTTGATTGCGCAGTGCGTGGCAGTGAGCACCCGTAGGCGGCAGCGTGAATGCTTGAGGAGATCATCTCTGACATCGACCGTCCGGTCTTCGTTTTGCATTCCGAGAAAGGGGTCGGCCAAAAAGAGTTCGGCTATAGCTGCCATGCATCAGACTCATAGAATTGAGTAGTCGTTTACCCGACCGCGGGTCAGCTATGTCAATGCTGCTGTGACGTCGTTATTTAAGGCAATGAAGCATAGTCATCGACGAGTGGCGGCGGACTGGGGTTTTTCGGCCCGATCGAAGATGCTGACAGTTGGTTGGGTGGGATGACGAGTAAAATAAACGGAATCCGCACACCATTCGCGTTCAGTTCACCCCGCAGTAAGTTCTCACAGCACGCGGGTTGATGAATTATATGTTTTGCTATAAAATAAGTAAAACACTATGAGCGGTATCCAGAACGTTTTCGACGGGTCCCGGAGGCATAACGGCCACTTAAAGTGGTGACGATTAATCTTGCTGGGATCGATCGAGCTGCTGGCCATAGTGTTTTGAGCTTGGTAAACAGATAGATTCCTCGATCTGGTACGTAGCAGAGTGACGTTTAGCGTTCTTGGCGGTGCTAGGTCTTCCCGTCGCCCCGCTGATGCGCCCGGTAGTTAGATACCTGCTCATCGGCTAACCAGAACCCCCAGGGTCGTGCCGAAGTTTTCTGCAGTCCCACACGCGGGCCAGCCGAAATGCCGCCTGCGGAATGGCGTCCCACGCCCCTCATCGAACTCGATAAATCGCTCGAGCTGCTTCTTGATAGCGGCGACATTGGCCTCGGCCTCCTCGTCGGTAAGCATGGAACGCTCGCCGACGTCGCGAGGGTCACCGATCATGCCAGTAGCGCCACCTGCAACAGCAATAGGGCGATGGCCCATCTCTTGGAAACGCTTCAGCATCACCAGCGGCACCAAGTGGCCAGCGTGCAACGAATCCGCCGTCGGGTCGAAGCCAACATAAGCGGTCACCTGGCCGGCCGCCGCTTCCTCTCGGAGTGCGTCAAGGTCGGTCGACTGAGCAATAAGCCCACGCCACAGCTGCCTGATGTGCCGCGCCGTGCGCGTTCTTGCGAAGTGAGGTGGGCATCCCGTCTTAGCAGGACCATAGTCGCTGAGGCCGCATACTCCCCTACGTTCACCTCCGCTGGAACTGCCCACACACCTGCCCCCGAAGAACAGTCGCCGCACCGCTGTTCAGCCCCCAGAGCCCATGTGACGTCCCGGCCATATTCGACCCAACACAGCCGTGGCTCAGCCGACGGACTATACTCTTTTGCAGCCGAACACGGGAGCTTGTGGCAACAAGCTGAGACCTGCGCTGAAGCCTGCGCATAAACCGTTAGAACCTGTCTGGTTAGCACCAGCGAAGGAAGTGTCAGGAGAATTTCGCCGTGGACGAATACGCTCAGGAAATCCACCCCAAGCACAGTTTTGCCCCCATTGAACGCAACGGTTTCACGGTTCCCGAAACCGCCATCGAACTTGATGATTCCCCCACCGGGCCAAATGAACCGCTGAAGGTCTACCGCACCCGAGGCCCCGCGGTGGACCCCACCGAAGGCCTGCCGGGGCTGCGCTCGGATTGGATCATGCAGCGTGGCGACGTCGAGGAATACCCCGGCCGCAACCGCAACCTTCTCGACGATGGAAATCGGGCGGTAAAACGCGGCGCTGCCAGCGAAGAGTGGCGGGGCACTCGTCGTGCACCACTGCGTGCTCGCGCAGGCAAGCGCGTCACCCAGATGCACTACGCCCGTAGAGGTGAGGTCACATCGGAGATGGAGTTCGTCGCGCTGCGGGAGCACTGTGATGTAGAAAAAGTGCGCTCAGAACTAGCTGCCGGCCGGGCGATCATCCCGAATAACATCAATCACCCGGAATCCGAACCGATGATCATCGGTAATGCCTTCTTGACCAAGATTAACGCCAATATCGGAAATTCGGCGGTGACCTCCTCCATCCGGGAAGAAGTCGATAAGCTGCGCTGGGCCACACGCTGGGGTGCAGATACCGTCATGGATCTGTCCACCGGTAACGATATTCACACCACGCGGGAATGGGTCATCCGAAACTCACCGGTACCTATCGGAACAGTGCCGATTTACCAGGCATTAGAGAAGGTCAATGGCGTCGCAGAAGATCTGACGTGGGAAGTGTTCCGGGACACCGTCATAGAGCAATGCGAACAGGGCGTGGACTATATGACTGTGCACGCCGGAGTTCGGCTGCCTTTTGTCCCGTTGACCACCCGGCGGGTAACCGGGATTGTCTCCCGTGGCGGATCGATCA
This sequence comes from Corynebacterium sp. TAE3-ERU12, assembly GCF_019209905.1. Taxonomy (GTDB): domain Bacteria; phylum Actinomycetota; class Actinomycetes; order Mycobacteriales; family Mycobacteriaceae; genus Corynebacterium. Next base: position 8,146 of record NZ_JAHUTM010000004.1, read on the forward strand.
TGGCGGGATGGTGCCTAGCGCACCACAAGGAGTCCTTCCTCTACGAGAACTACGACGAATTATGTGAGATCTTCGCCGCCTACGATGTGGCCTTCTCATTAGGCGATGGACTACGCCCGGGATCTATTGCCGACGCCAACGATGCTGCGCAATTCGCCGAACTAAAGACCATCGGCGAGCTCACCCGACGGGCGTGGGAATACGACGTCCAGGTGATGGTAGAAGGCCCTGGCCATGTGCCACTGAATATGGTGCAGATCAATAATGAGAAAGAACAGCAGTGGTGCAGTGACGCACCGTTCTACACCCTTGGCCCCCTAACAACTGATATCGCACCTGGTTATGACCACATCACCTCTGCTATCGGGGCGGCAAATATCGCCATGGGCGGCACAGCAATGCTGTGTTACGTCACCCCGAAAGAACACCTGGGGCTGCCCAATAAGGACGATGTGAAAACCGGTGTGATTACGTACAAAATCGCTGCACATGCCGCCGACGTCGCCAAGGGGCACCCTGGTGCCAAAGACTGGGACGACGCGATGAGCAAGGCCCGGTTTGAGTTCCGCTGGCACGATCAATTCGCGCTATCGCTAGACCCAGAAACCGCCCAGGCCTACCACGATGAAACACTGCCTGCCGAACCGGCGAAAACAGCTCATTTTTGTTCCATGTGTGGGCCGAAATTCTGCTCCATGCGAATCAGCCAAGATATCCGCGATACCTTCGGCGCAGATCTGGGGATGCCTGGAATCGGCGCCCCAGATATGTCTGAAGACTTCACCGAATCTGCGGCAACCATCGGGGACGCCGAGGCGGGGATGGCCCAAAAATCCCGGGAATTCCGAGAAGCTGGCGGCAATATCTATATCGCTGACGAGGAGATCCGAGAACTCGTGGATCAGCGCGATTAAACGCTGACCAACCACGCCTGGCCTATCGGAAAGCCCCCACGACTGGTCGCCCGGTACTGCGGCACCGGGGTCGACGTCACGTAGCCGTTAGGACCAATCGATCGCTTCATCCGGCAGCAGCACGGGGATACCGTCGTCAATGCGGTAGGCGATATTCAGGCGCGGGTTAACCAGCACCTGGTCCTGCTCACGGTATTCCAGCGGACCCCGGTCGCGGGGGCAGGCCAGGATTTCCAGCAAGGTCGGGTCGAGGCTCATGGGGTTAATCCTATCCAGCTACTCGCCGCGAACCGGCGTAGTTGCCCACTCGCGCGCCGTGGCAGCGGATTCTTTCACGCGGCCCAGCTGCTCGGCCACACGCACTCCGGCGGTGCCGCCACGGGTGTCACGGGAAGCCACCGCACCATCGACGGTGAGCACATCGCGCACCTTCGGGGTCAGCGCTTCGTGCACGCCAGCGAGTTCGTCGTCGGTGAGCTCATCGAGACCCACACCACGGGATTCAGCGATGCGCACGCACTGCCCCGAGGCCTCGTGTGCCACTCGGAACGGCACTCCTTCGCGCACCAACCACTCGGCCAAGTCGGTGGCCAGGGTGTAGCCGGCCGGGGCGATCTCACGCATCCGGTCCTCATGGAAAGTCAAAGTGGCGACCAGGCCGGTCAGGGCCGGCAGCAGCAGGGTGAGTTGCTCGACGGAATCCACAATGGGCTCCTTGTCTTCCTGCAAGTCACGGTTATAAGCCAGCGGCTGGGCCTTCAGAGTAGCCAGTAGTCCGGCGACATTGCCGATCAGACGTCCGGTCTTACCGCGGGTCAGCTCGGCAACGTCCGGGTTCTTCTTCTGCGGCATGATCGACGAACCGGTAGACCACTCGTCGGCAAGCGTGACATAGCCGAATTCCGGCGTGGACCAGGCGATGATCTCCTCAGCCAGACGCGACATGTCCACCGCGATCTGGGCCAACACATAAGCAGCTTCGGCTGCGAAGTCACGGGAGCTGGTCGCGTCAATGGAATTATCGGCGGCGCTGTCGAAGCCCAGTTCGGCGGCAATAGCTTCCGGGTCCAGGTGCAACGACGAACCAGCCAGGGCACCGGAGCCATAAGGGCTCACCGCCAGGCGGCGGTCCAAGTCCTGCAAACGGTCAATATCGCGCAGCAGCGGGTGCGCATGCGCCAACAGCTGGTGGCCCAGCAGCACCGGCTGGGCGGCCTGGAAGTGGGTTTTACCGGGCATGATGGCCCCCGGGTGGGCCTCGGCCTGGGCGGCCAGGGCGTCGACAAGCTCCACCACGCCACCGGCGATACCGCGGATGGCATCACGCACCCACATCCGGAACAACGTAGCAACCTGGTCATTCCGGGAACGACCGGCGCGCAGGCGGCCACCCACCTCCGGGCCGACCCGGTCAATCAGACCGCGCTCCATCGCACCGTGGACATCCTCGTCGGCTTCCTCGGGCCCGAAGGCACCGGAAGCAACGTCGGCACCTAGCTGATCCAGCCCGGCCAGCATGGTGTCGAAATCCTCGTCGGAAAGCAGACCACGGGCGTGCAGCACCCGGGCATGTGCCTTAGAGGCCAGCACATCATAGGGTGCGAGCACCCAGTCGAAATGCGTGGACTTCGACAGGGCGGCCATGGCCTCGGTAGGGCCGCCGGCGAAGCGACCACCCCACAGGGACCCTTCATTGGTGCCGTGCTGCTCGACTGCCATAATGTGCTGCTCCTTGGGCTAAACGGGTGCGGTGCGCGGGGTGCGACTTAGAGGTTGAAGTCGCGCTTGGCGGCGATCTTCGAGGACAGGCCGTGCAGCTCCACGAAACCGCGGGCCAGAGTCTGGTCGAAGGTGTCGCCCTCGTCGTAGGTGGCCAGGTTGAAGTCGTACAGCGACTTCGAGGAACGGCGACCATTGACCCAGCAATTACCGCCGTGCATGACCATGCGGACATCACCGGAGACGTTCTTCTGGGTCTCGTCAATGAACACGTCCAGGGCGCGCTTGAGCGGGGAGTACCACAGGCCGTCGTAGACCAGCTCGGACCACTTGCCTTCGACGCCGCGCTTGTGGCGGGCCAGCTCGCGCTCCACGGTGACGTCTTCGAGGCCCTCGTGGGCGGTGATGAGGGCGATGGCGCCGGGGGCTTCGTAGATCTCGCGGGACTTAATGCCCACCAGGCGGTCCTCAACCATGTCGAGGCGGCCCACGCCCTGGGCGCCGGCGCGGCGGTTCATCTCTTCGATGATCTGCAGCATGGACATCTTCTGGCCATCAATGGCGGTGGGCACACCGTCTTCGAAGGAGATGATGACCTCATCCGGGGTGGAGAAGTTCAAGGTGGGGTCCTCGGTGTAGGCGAAGACGTCCTTGGTCGGGGCGTTCCACAGGTCCTCGAGGTAGCCGGTTTCAATGGCACGGCCGAAGAGGTTCTGGTCAATGGAGAACGGCGAGGACTTCGACTGCTCAATGGGCAGGTCGTTCTTCTCGGCGAACGCGATCGCCTTATCGCGGGTCCAGGCGTAGTCGCGGGCCGGGGCGATGATCTTGAGATCCGGGGCGGTGTTGGCGAAACCAACCTCGAAGCGGACCTGGTCATTGCCCTTACCGGTGCAGCCGTGGGCGACGTGGGTGCCGCCGTGCTCGGCAGCGGCCTGGGCCATGTGCTTGACAATCAGCGGGCGCGACAGCGCAGAAACCAGGGGGTACTGCTTCATGTAGAGGCCATTGGCCTTAATCGCCGGCAGGCAGTAGTCCTCAGCGAACTCATCGCGGGCATCGACGACAACGGACTCGACCGCGCCGCAGTCCAGGGCACGCTGGCGGATGGTTTCGAGGTCTTCGCCGCCCTGTCCAACGTCGATGGACACGGCAACAACCTCGGCTCCGGTTTCCTGCTTCATCCACTCGATGGCAACAGAGGTATCGAGGCCGCCGGAGTAGGCGAGGATCACGCGATCGGTCATGAGGTGTTCTCCTTGTATTGGGTTTTCCGCACTGGTGGGTGCGGGAAGTTTTTCGGTACGAGTGCTCTGGCCCCGTGATTCGGGGGCCAATTCTACTGCCCGTCTGGACGTGCCAGGCGTTCGGCCAGTTGTGCGCCGGTGAGGGGTTCTCGGGCCAGGCACATGATGGTGTCATCACCGGCGATTGTGCCGGCGATTTCCGCCAGTCCCGCCCGGTCAATGATCCCGGCCAGGTACTGCGCCGCCCCAGGTGGAGTGCGCAGCACCGCGATCTGGCCGGACGCGTCGGCACTGATCAGCAGTTCATCAATCACCCTGCGCATCCGGGTCATCGCTCCCCCGCCGCCGGCGACACCAACAGCGGCGCCATCGATATCCACGCTGTAGCGGCTAGCCCCGTCCGCGGTGCGTACCTTCCGGGCGCCGAGCTCGTCGAGGTCGCGGGACAGTGTTGCCTGGGCCACGTCGATGCCATCGTCGGCAAGCAACTCAATGAGTTGCACCTGGCTGGTGATGGTGTGGCGCTCCAATAAGTCAGCGATGCGGGCCTGACGCGATGCGCGCGATCCCGTCACGGTGGTCATGCGGCACCACCCTGGTTGTCCTGATGCTCAGCCAGCCACACCATCAGGGCTTTCTGGGCGTGCAGGCGATTTTCCGCCTCGTCGAAAACCACCGACTGGGGGCCGTCAATAACCTCCGCGGTGACCTCATTGCCTCGGTAAGCCGGCAGGCAGTGCAGGAAAATAGCGTGGTCGGCGGCCTTGGCCATAAGCTCCGCATTGACCTGGTACGGCAGGAACGGGGTACGTCGGTCCAGGCCATCATCCTCCATGCCCATCGACACCCAAGTGTCGGTGATGAGCACGTCGGCGCCAGCCACACACTCAGTGTTATCTGTCACCGCCACCGTGGCTCCGGTGTGCTTGCCGACGGCTTGGGCGCGTTCGACGAAGCGCTGCTCCGGCTGGAAACCCTCCGGGGCGCAGATGGTGATATCCAGGCCAGCAGTGGCGAAACCAATGAGGTAGCTGTTCGCCATATTGTTATTGCCATCACCTAGGTACACGGCGTGGCGGCCCTTGAGTCCAGCCGGCCCCTGCTGCGGGCAGAGCTTTTCGATGATGGTCTGCAAATCCGCCAGAATCTGGCAGGGGTGCAAATCATCGGAGAGGGCATTGATAATCGGGACCGTGGCGGTCTCAGCCATCTGCTCAAGATTGGAATGGGCGAAGGTGCGCCACACAATCGTGGAGGTAAACCGGGACAGCACCGCACCGGTGTCCTGGAAGGTCTCCCCCTTGCCCATCTGGGAACTGCCCGAGTCCACCACAATCGGGTTACCACCCAGCGCCGCGATGGCCGCGTGGAAAGAAAACCGGGTGCGGGTGGAGTTCTTGTCGAACAGCACCGCCACCGACTGCGGGCCCGCGAAGGTGTCTCGCGAGTACGGCTCCCGCTTGAGCTGGGCAGCCAGCTGGAGCACTTCGGCCTGCTCGGCGGGAGTCAGGTCGTCATCAGCGAGGAAATGTCGGGCCATGGTGGGTTCCTTCGTCGGTGGACAAGCGGTCCTGGTGGGGCTTAATTTTGTGCGGGGGTCTCGTTGGCGCGGGCAGCGTCGTCGAGGCATTCGGAGATCAGGCGCACGGCCTGGTCCATTTCCGCGTCGGTTAGCGTCAGCGGCGGCACGAGGCGCAAAACATTGGCCTGCGGGGCATTAAGGATGATGCCGCGCTCATAACCAGCATCGACCGCGCCCTTAGCCAGGGGCCCGTCGAGGACCGCGCCGAGCATGAAACCACGGCCGCGAACATGGTCGATGTGCTTTTGTGCGGCGAGCTTGCGGGCAAAAACGCGGCCCATATAGGACACGCGATCGACCAGGCCTTCGCTATCAAGCACGTCGAGCACAGCAAGACCAGCCGCACAGCAGACGGGGTTGCCGCCGAAGGTGGTGCCGTGGGAGCCGGGTGTGAAGAGCTTGGCGGCCTCACCACGGGCAACGACAGCCCCCAGGGGAAGCCCGCCGCCCAGGCCCTTAGCCAGGGTCATCACATCGGGCTCAATATCGTCGTGCTGGTGGGCGAACCAGGCACCAGAGCGGCCAATGCCGGACTGCACCTCGTCGACGATGAGCATCACGTTATAGCGCTTCGTCAGCTCCCGGACCTGCTTGAAGTAACCCTCGGGCGGCATCACAACGCCGGTTTCGCCCTGGATGGGCTCCAGGATGACCGCGGCGGTATGCAGCGGGTCGGACTCGATGGTCTTGGTGAGGAAGTCAATATCGCCGTAGGGCACGAATTCCACACCAGCGGGCATCGGGTCGAAGGGGGCGCGCTTATCGGGCTGGCCGGTCATCGCTAGCGCACCCATAGTGCGGCCGTGGAAGCCGTGGTGGGCGGCAATAATGCGGCGCCGCCCAGTCAGGCGAGCCAGCTTGAAGGCGGCCTCATTAGCTTCGGTGCCGGAGTTGCAGAACATCACCCGGGTCTCGTCGGCATCCCAGCCGGTGTATTCGACGAGCTTCTCAGCAAGCTGCAGCGGCGGCTCGGAGGCGAAGATATTGGACACATGCGCCAGCTCACCGATCTGCTTGGAGACGGCCTCAACGACCTTGGGGTGGCTGTACCCGACGGCATTGACAGCAATGCCGGCGAGCATATCCAAGTAGCGCTTGCCATCAGCATCGATGACATACGCACCCTCGCCGCCGACGAGTTCAATGCGGGGCGTGCCGTAATTGTTCATCATCAGCGAGCCATATCGCTGTGCGAAACCGGTCATAACGGTCCTCCTGTGGTGCCACTGGGCAACAGTGTGAAAAGAAAAAGGGAACTGCAGGGTAGGCGATTTCCTACCGCGTGGCTAACGGGGCACGCGGAAAACTGTGCCGCCATCGTGGTGGCCCAGGTCAGGCGAATCTTCGGTGGGCAGCACCATAGTGCCGATACCACCAGAGGTCAGCAGCTCCAGCAGCACCGCATGGGCGACCCGGCCATCGATCACGTGGGCCGCGTTCACCCCGGCATCAACCGCACGCAGGCAGGCCTCCATCTTCGGCACCATGCCCGAATCAAGCGTGGGCAGTGTCTTACGCAGCGCCGAAACCGAAATCCGGGAGACCAACGAGTCCTTATTGGGCCAGTCCGTGTAGAGGCCTTCCACGTTGGTTAACACCACCAGGCGCTCCGCGTCCAAAGCGGTGGCCAGCGCCGATGCTGCGGTATCGGCGTTGATGTTGTAGACCTCGCCATTGGCGCCCGGGGCGATAGTGGAGACCACCGGGATACGGCCCGCATCAATCAAATCGAGCAGCCCGTCGGCACGCACTGCGGTGATATCGCCCACGAAGCCGATATCAGTGGGCACCCCAGAAACATTGACCATGCGCTTCTCGGCGTGGAACAGGCCACCGTCCTCACCGGAGGTACCCACCGCATAGGGGCCGTACTGGTTGATGAGTCCAACCAGCTCGCGGCCCACCTGGCCGAAAAGCACCATGCGGACAACTTCCATGACCTCTTCGGTGGTCACCCGGAACCCACCCCGGAATTCACCGTCCATGCCGAGCCGGCGCAGCATCGCAGAGATCTGCGGGCCACCGCCGTGCACCACCACCGGCTTGACGCCAACAGTGCGCAAGAACACCATGTCTTGGGCGAATGCCGCCTTGAGGGAGTCGTCGGTCATGGCATTGCCGCCGTATTTCACCACCACAATGCGGTCGCGGTAATGCTGCAGCCAGGGCAGCGCCTCGGCCAGCACATGCGCGCGTTGGCGCGGGGTGAGGTCGCCGGTGAGGTCTAATGCAGGGATTGCCTGGTCATTGCTGTCGGTCATAAAAAGTCGCCGTCCTTGGTGCCGGTGGGTTAGCTGGAGTACGCGGAGTTGATGTGCACGTACTCGTGCGACAGGTCCGTGGTGCGGATGGTGGCCGCACCGGCGTCACCGGTACCGAGGTCAACTTCAACGTGAATATCGCGGCCAGACAGGTCCACGTCGCGGGCATCAGGGGTGCCGGAGGTGTGTTCGCACACGGTGTGGCCGTTGAAGGTGACGGTGATATTGTCCGGGTCCATCTCGACTGGGGCGACGCCGACTGCGGCCAGCACCCGGCCCCAGTTCGGGTCCGAGCCGAACATGGCGCATTTGAACAGGTTGTCCCGGCCCAGGATGCGCGCGGCGGTAAGGGCCTGCTCTTCGCCGCCGGTGCCGCGCACGGTAATCGCAACGCGTTTGGTCACACCTTCGGCGTCGCTTTGCATCTGTTCGGCGATGTCTTCGCAGACTTCGCGCACCACGCGGTCGAATTCGTCCTGGTCGGGCTGCACCCCGGACGCACCGGAGGCCATGATCAGGCAGGTGTCGTTGGTGGAGGTCGAGCCGTCGATATCGAGGCGGTCGAAGGTGAGGCCGGTGGCCCGGGCCAGTGCCTCATGGGCCTGGCCGGGGGTGACATCGGCATCGGTGGTGATGACAACAAGCATGGTGGCCAGGGCGGGGCTGATCATGCCGACGCCCTTGCCCATCGCGCCGACGGTGTAGCCCGAGCCGTGGGCGACGGCTTGCTTGGGCACCAGGTCGGTGGTGCGGATCGCATCAGCGGCTGCGTCGGCACCTGCTTGGTCGTCCTCGAGCGCACTGATGAGCGGGGTGATGCCGCCAAGGAGGATATCCATTGGCAGGCGGTCTCCGATGAGGCCAGTAGATGCCACCCCCACTTCGCTGGGGTCGAAGTCGAGTGCTTCGGCCACGGTGCTGCAGCTTTGTAGGGCATCAGCGATGCCCGCGCTGCCTGTGCACGCATTGGCGTTGCCGGAGTTGAGCAGTACTGCACGCAGCTGGCCATCGGAAATATTGTCGCGGGTGACGATGACCGGGGCTGCCTGCACCCGGTTCAGGGTGAATAGGGCCGCTGCGGCCTTGCTTGGCCCGTCGTTGACAACCAGGGCGAGGTCCGGGTTACCGGAGACCTTGATACCAGCGGTCACACCAGCCGCACGGAATCCCTTGGGGGCGGTGACGCCGGTGGGTTGCTGGTTGGTGGTGGAATCAGTCATATCGGGGCTCTCGTTACTCGATCACTAAAGGTGGGTGGGGCTTGCCGACGTTTAGGGCGCCACGCCCGCCATCGGCAAACCGTCGGTCTCGGGCAGGCCGAGGATGAGGTTCATGCACTGCACCGCAGCACCGGCGGTGCCCTTGGTGAGGTTATCGATGGCGCCGGTGACCAGCAGGCGGCCGGCGCGCTCATCCACCTCGACCTGCAGTTGGACCATATTGGACCCGACTACAGACTGGGTTTGCGGCTGATTGCCAGGCGCTAGGACCTGCACGAAAGGCTCATCGGCGTAGAAGGTGGTGTACGCCGCGTGGGCGGATTCGGCGGTGGTGCCCTGGGCCAGTGGTGCGGTAAGTACGGTCAAAATACCGCGGGAGGTCGGGGCCAACACCGGGGTGAAGCTCACGCTTAAATCCGCGGCATAGGGGGTGAGGTTCTGCAGGAATTCGGCGGTGTGCCGGTGCTTGCCGGAGGTGTTGTAGGCACGCAGGTTGCCCATGACTTCGCTGCCCAGCAGCCCGACGGCCGGCTTTTTGCCTGCCCCAGATGTTCCGGTGATGGAAACAATGCTGAGCTGGGGTTCCACCAACCCATCAATAAGGGCCGGCAGGGCCGCAATTGTGCCGCCAGTCGGGAAACAACCGGGCACCGCAATTGTGCGGCTGGTGCGGATACGTTCCCGGTTATCGGGCAGCTCCGGGATGCCATAGGTCCACGTGCCGGCGTGGGTGGAGCCGTAATAGTGCTCCCACTCCCCTGCGTCCTGCAGACGGAAATCAGCGCCACAGTCGAGGATCGCCGGGCTGCTGCCGGCGTCGGCAAGCTGCTGTGCGATCGCTGCGGAATGGCCATGTGGCAGGCCGAGGAAGACAGCGTCGTGGCCGGCGAGGACCTCGGCGGTGGTGTCTTCGATGACCCGGTCAGCCAGCGGCGCAAGGTGCGGCATGATGTCGCCGACGCGCTGCCCGGCGTTGCTAGCGCCGGTGAGCGCACCGATGGTGAGCTCGCCGCGCTGGTAGGCCGGGTGGGCCAGCAGGAGGCGGAGGACCTCGCCGCCGGCATAACCGCTTGCGCCAGCTACTGCCACTGAAATAGTCATGCCGACCATTCAAGCACTCTTATTCATTGTTATGCAAGATATTCACTGCCGTGGCGGGTCGGAGGCCCACTGCCCTAGCTCAGCTAGCGGCCGGACCGCCCTAACCGCGTAGTTCAGCCTGGTGCCGCTCAGCTGCGAGTTCCACCGCACTACGACGCGCCTGCGAGGCCTCTTCCTCAGTCAACGTGCGATCCGGGGCGCGGAACCGCAATGCGAACGTCAACGAACGCCGGCCCTCACCCAACGCCGCAGACCGGTACACATCGAAGATCCGGATATCCTCCAGCAGCTCACCGGCACCTTCAGCCAAGGTCTGCTGCACAGCAGCCGCCGGCACCTCATCAGCCACCACCAGGGCCACGTCCTGCAGCACAGCCGGGAACGGGCTGAGCTTAGGCGCCGGGCGGTTTTCCACCACGGGCAGCGCATCCAGGTTCAATTCCATCGCGCAGGTGCGCTCCGGCAGATTGGCCTCACGACACACCTGCGGATGCAACTCGCCGGCAAACCCCACAACGGTGTCACCAACAGTGAACTTCGCGCACCGACCCGGGTGCCACGGCAACTCCTCAGCAGCAGAGATTTCCAGCTCCACACCGGCGGCGCGGCCGACAATACGCGCCGCATCAATAGCATCGGCGACGCTGTAGGCACGGCCCTTGCCCCACGGGGTGTCCAGCTCAACACGACCACAAGCCACCGAGGCGACATGCAGCGGCTGCTTCGGCAGGGAGGCGATGAGCGCATCAACCTCGGAATCAGCAGGACGCGCCGAGGTATCCAACATCGGGCTGCGCCCGTCACCCTGGGCGTGGGTGACCTGCTCAACACCATAGAGCGCCAGGTCAACCTGGCCGCGGGCAACATTGCGGCGCAGTGAATCCAGCATCGCCGGCAGCAGCGTGGTGCCCAGCTGGGCACGGTCGGACTCCAGCGGGTTGATGACCTTCACCGTATTGCGGCGCGGGTCATCCTGAGCCAGACCCCAGGAATCAAAGACATCATTAGCGGTAAACGGGGTCGGCAGGATCTCCAAGTACCCAGCGTGGGCCAGGGCGTGGCCCACGCGGCGGCGCAATTGCTGGCGCGGCGACAAGCCACGGCCAGCCGGGGCAACCGGCAGCACAACCGGGATATCCTCCAGCCCCTCCAGGCGAAGCACCTCTTCGACGAGGTCCTCCGGCATGGTCAGGTCCGGGCGCCACGTCGGCGGGGTGATGGTGAGCACCGCACCGGCGGTGGATTCCACAGTGCAGCCGACCTCTTCCAGGCGCGCCACAACGGTGGCTTCGGCGTATTCCACGCCGGCGACCTTGCTGGGCTTCGTGGCGGCCATATCGATCGGCTTCGGGGTGGGTACCTCACCTACCAGGGTGCGGCCAGAGTCAATCTCGCCGCCGCCGTAGGTGGCCAGCAGCTGGCAGGCCAAGTCCAGGGCGGGTTCCACCAGAGCCGGGTCGACGCCACGCTCGAAGCGTCGGGACGCCTCCGAAGACAGCTTGTGCCGACGGCCGGTGCGGAAGGTGTACAGCGGCGACCAGTTGGCGGCTTCGAGCAGCACATCGGTGGTGGTCTCGGAGACCTCACTGGTCAGCCCGCCCATCACCCCGGCCAGGGACTGGATGCCCGACTCATCACAGATGACGACGTCCTCGGGGTCCAGGGTGCGTTCCACGTGGTCAAGCGTGGTGAGCTTCTCCCCCTTCTCGGCGCGGCGCACGGTGAGGTCACCGGTGATGGCAGCGGCGTCGAAGGCGTGCATCGGCTGGCCCAGCAGCAGCATCACGTAATTGGTGATGTCGGTGGGCAGGTTGACGCAGCGCTGACCGGCTAGCATCAGGCGACGCTGCATCCAGTACGGGGTGGGCGCGCTGGCATCCACGCCGGTAACGCGGCGCAGGCCGAAGCGGGTGGCCTCGGTCTCCGGGCGCAGTTCGACACCAATGGTGTCACCGTCGGTGGCGATGGGCTCAATATCGGCGGGGTCGACGAAGTCGAGGTTGAAGGCGGAGGCGATCTCGCGGCCAAGACCACGGCCAGACAGGGCGTAGCCACGGTCTGGGGTGATATTGACCTCGAAGACCTCGTCGTCAAGGCCAAGTACCGGGCGGGCATCAGCGCCGAGGCTGGTCTGCACCCCGCGCTCGGCGGCGTCGGCAAGATCCTGCTCCGACAGCGTCATGATGCCGCTGGAGGAATCAGTCAGGCCCAGCTCCGCGGCGGAGCAAATCATGCCTTCAGAGACCTTGCCGTAGGTTTTGCGGGCCGAAATTGCGAAACCGCCGGGCAGTACGCAGCCAGGCAGGGCAACGACGACGGTGTCGCCCTCGGCGAAGTTGCGGGCACCACAGATAATATTCTGCGGCTCGCCGGTCTCATTGGCGTTGCCGACGCTGACCTGGCAGTAGCGGATGGGCTTCTTGAAGCCCTCAAGCTCCTCGATGGCATCAACATGGCCAATGACCAGGGGGCCGTCAATGACGGGCAGTGGTTCGTGTCCTTCGGTTTCAAATCCGACGCGGACGAAGCCGCTGTCGAGTTCGTCGGGGCTGACGGACCAACCAGGCTGCGCGGCGGCGACGATGTCGGTGACCCAAGACTGGGGAATGAACATAAAAGGGGTTCCTTTAGTACTGAAGAAAGTTCGTGGTACCGGTATCGGGCGCGGCCGCTAGCCGCTGATGCCGAAGGGCTGAGTAAAACGCACGTCGCCTTCGACCATGTCGCGCATATCGGGCAGGCCATTGCGGAACTGCAAGGTGCGTTCGAGGCCCATGCCGAAAGCGAAGCCGGAGTATTCCTCGGGGTCGATGCCAGCGGCGCGCAGCACGTTGGGGTTGACCATGCCGCAGCCACCCCACTCAATCCAGCCGGCGCCGCCCTTCTTATCGGCGAACCACACATCCACCTCGGCCGAGGGTTCGGTGAATGGGAAGTAGTTGGCACGCATGCGGGTGCGGGTTTCCGGACCGAACAGGGCCTTAGCCAGGTGGTCCAGGGTGCCGCGCAGGTGACCCATGGTCAGGCCCTTAGCCACGGCCAGTCCCTCCACCTGGTGGAAGACCGGGGTGTGCGTGGCATCGAGTTCATCGGTGCGGAAAGTACGGCCCGGGCAGATGACGTAAATCGGCAGCTCCCGCTCGAGCATGGTGCGTACCTGCACCGGGGAGGTATGCGTACGCAGCACCTGCAGGGAGCCTTCGGGGGCGATATGGAACGTGTCCTGCAGGGTGCGGGCCGGGTGGTCCGGCAGGAAGTTCAGGGCGTCGAAGTTGAAGTACTCGGCCTCCACCTCGGGGCCTTCGGCGACTTCCCAGCCCATGCCGACGAAAATGTCCGCGATCTGCTCGGACAGGATGGTGATGGGGTGCATTCCGCCACGCTGGCCGCGGGTGGTGTCCACGGTGACGTCAATGCGCTCGGCTTCTAAGCGCCGGGCGTTTTCTTCTTCTTCCAGCACCGCGTGGCGTTGGTTATAGGCTTTTTCCACCTTGCCGCGGGCCATATTGACCCTGCGCCCGGCGTCTTTGCGTTCGGCCTTCGGGATGGAGCCAAGCGCGCGGCGGGCCTGCGGCAGCGGGGCATCATCGCCGAGGTGTGCGCGGCGTGCCTCGGCTAGCTCGGCTAAGTCAGCGGAGTGCGCGAAGGCTGCCAGCGCCTGCTCGGCTGCTGTATCCAGCGCCTGCTCGGAGAGGTCAGGGGTGGTGGGGGTGTCGCTCACAGGTGGACCATTTCTTCGTCGGTAGCTGAAGTGTGGGTTGAAGACGCACTCATCATAGTGGGTGGGTATGTCCGCGGGCGGACTCCCATAGGCACATTGCTGCCGCGGTGGCCAGATTCAGTGATTCTGCAGCTCCCACGATGGGGATTGCCACAGTGTGGTCGGCCTGCCCAAGCACCTTCTGGTCAAGCCCGTGGGCTTCATTTCCGAATAGCCAGGCAGTCGGTGCTGCCGGAAGCTCATCAGCACCAAGGGTCAGCTCAGCAGTCATAGTGGTCGCCAGCGTGACGACGTTATGGTCCTGCAAAGCGGCGATTACCTCCGTGGTGTCGCGATGCCGCGCCACCGGGATATTAAATAAGGACCCGGCCGTCGACCGCAGTACTTTGCCGCCAAGGGGGTCCACGCACTGCCCTGCGAAAATCACCCCGGCGGCACCTAGCGCATCAGCCATGCGGATGATGGTGCCGGCATTGCCGGGATCGGCGATATCGACGGCCACGGCGACTAGGCCCCGCGAGCCCGCACTGGCCGCGGCGGCGATAATCTCGTCGGCAGCTACTAAAGCCCGGTCGGTATGACACAGCGCGAACAGCCCCGTTGTGGTCACCGTATCCGCCAAATGATCCGCGGCACGCTGATTAATCGGGTGCACCGGGAGGCCCGCGGCGCGAGCGTCGGCAAGCAACTGTTCATGATGCTGCTCGGCTGCGTCGGTGGCATAGATCTCGATGACATTCTTGGTGCGGATTGCGCCTTCGACACAGTTTGGGCCCTCGGCGAGGAAACGCCCTGTCTTGCGGCGGGTAGCCGCCCGGTTCAGCTTCGCCGCATTCACAATGCGCGGGGTGCGCTGGGTGAAATAGGCCGACTCATCACAATGGGACATAACAGCGACGCTAGCCGATAGCTGCCCCAGAGATCCCACAAGCCGCCCTTGCCGAGCGAACTCAGCAAAGGGCGGCTAGGTGGATGCGCTAGCTACAACAGCCTTAATAGGCTTAGGAAACTAGCTGGCCTTCTTGGCGTTAACGTCGGCCGGCAGAGCGGCGCGAGCAGCCTCGACCAGGGCGGTGAAAGCCTGCGGGTCGGTGACGGCAATCTCGGCGAGGTTCTTACGGTCAACCTCGATACCAGCGGCAGCCAGGCCCTGCATGAACCGGTTGTAGGGCATGTCATTAGCGCGGGCTGCGGCATTGATGCGGGTAATCCACAGGCGGCGGAACTGCGACTTACGGGCGCGACGGTCCCGGAACTCGTAGGTCTTCGAGTGGAGCATCTGCTCCTTCGCCTTGCGGTACAGGCGGGAGCGCTGGCCTCGGTAACCCTTTGCAGAGTTAAGGACCTCGCGGCGCTTCTTCTTGGCGTTTACGGAGCGCTTCACACGTGCCACGGTGATACTTCCTTACTTGGTTGGTACGTCCTGGGGGTGCGGACCAGATGGGCCGCTAAGTACGGTGCCCAATGGGTGGGTCCGCATGCTGTACACAACTGGCGGAAAACGCCAGATGCTGCAAAAAGTGGGTTAGCCCTTGCCGAGCAGGCGCTTGACGCGCTTCACATCGGCCTTGGCGACCTCGGTGTCACCCTTCAGGCGACGGGTGCGGGTGGACGGCTTGCCCTCCAGGAGGTGCCGGCGGTTGGCCTGCTCGCGGCGGAACTTGCCGGAGCCGGTGGTCTTGATTCGCTTGGCGGTGCCCTTATGGGTCTTCTGCTTCATGGTGTGTCCACGTCTTTCGTTGTCAGTGTCACAAGTGCAAACGCCTACTGGCGCTGCCTTGAGACGCACCCCGACTGTGCTGCGGGATGCCTGGGTTGGCGGGCAGTTAGGGGCACGGCGCACCGGAGGGTTCCGGGGAACCGGTGGTGTGCCCGCTAACGGCTGTTACTTCTTGCCCTTACGGACCGGGGACAGAACCACCGTCATATTGCGGCCGTCCTGCTTCGGGCGGGACTCGACGACACCATGGTCGGCGACGTCATCGGCGAGCCGCTGCAAAAGCCGGAAGCCGAGTTCCGGACGTGACTGCTCACGACCGCGGAACATGATGGTGACCTTGACCTTGGACCCCTTATCCAGGAACCGGACGACGTTGTTCTTCTTCGTCTCGTAGTCGTGGTCGTCGATCTTGGGACGGAACTTCTGTTCCTTCACCACGGTCTGCTGCTGGTTCTTGCGGGACTCGCGGGCCTTCTGGGCCTGCTCGTACTTGAACTTCCCGTAGTCCATGATCTTGCAGACCGGCGGCTTTGCGTTGGGCGCAACCTCTACGAGGTCAAGATCTGCCTCATAGGCGATCTTGCGGGCTTCGTCCGTGCGGACGATACCCACCTGCTCTCCACCGGGACCGACGAGGCGGACCTCGGGAACCCGAATACGATCATTGATGCGAGTTTCAGCGCTGATGTGGCCTCCTAAGTCGAACTGACTGATGCTGTCCTGACCACCGCGGGTCGGAAAAGGAGGAAGGCCACCAAGGGGCGCGCATGAGTGCCGACGCTGACCTGGGTCAGTGCCGGCGGGCAGCGCCCGCTAACTCAACTTCATAGCCAGGGCAGGCGTGAGGCCCACTCCCGACCAGGAAGTTGGTGGAACCCCGGCGCAACCCTAATTCTTTGGCGCACCCAGGGTGGGATCTTCATCCTCTTCGTTGCCTGACAGAAGCCACGCATATCTGCGCGGCCGCTATCCGGCGGTCGTGACGGCAATAGTAGCACGTGGTTCGCGCAGGTAAAAAACATATGCCGGCCTGGGCGTGGCGGCGGCAGGATTGTCGCATTGCCGGGCAGCTAAAAGATGCCTTTTATGTCGCTTTTCACGTCACTGCAGCTCCTCCTGCCCCAGATCGCACACCGCGCACACCGCAGGCGGTAGCGCATAAACCCGGCACCACCTGCGGATTCACATACTCGGCGGACACGCCACCACCGCAACTAGACAGACCAGTCCGTCTAATGTACGGTTAGCGCCACAGTTTAGACCGATCGGTCCATTAACTGACACCTTACTGACACTTCGATTCTTCAAGGACGGTGCATCCGCATGATCCTCACCGGCGCGGCTCTAGGAGTCGCACTTGGCTACGTGCTCCAACGCGGACGCTTCTGCGTTACGGGCTTTCTCCGCGATATCTGGCTCACCCGCACACTGCGCGGGTTCACCGCCCTCATGCTGGTTATCGCCGTCCACGCCGTCGGTGTCTGGGCCCTCGGTGCCACCGGCGTCATCGAACTACGCGAACTCGGCTTCTCCCCCATCGCCACCATCGTCGGCGGCTTCATCTTCGGCTACGGCATTGTCATCGCCGGCGGTTGCGCCACCGGCACCTACTACCGCGCAGGCGAAGGACTCGTCGGATCGTGGCTGGCACTGGTGGCCTACGCCCTTAGCTCCGCATTCTTCAAAATCGGCCCGGCCAGCGGTTTCACCGAAGCACTGCGTGGCCAAACCGTCGGCTCCGGCACCATTTACGACGATTTCGGCATCCCGGTCGTAGTACTGCTCGTCGCCCTCGTCGGCATCACCGGATTGCTGCTCTACCGCGAGCTGTCCAAGCCGAAACTCGCTATCCCCACCCTGCCGCCACAAAAAACCGGCCTGGCCCACATCCTCGCCGAAAAACCGTGGGGCCTCTACACCACGGCCACCATCGTGGGCATTATCGGCATCCTCGCCTGGCCACTATCGGAAGCCACCGGCCGTAATAAGGGCCTGGGCATCACCACCCCATCGGCCCACCTGGTGGGTTGGATCGGTTCGGGCGACTCGGAGTACCTCAACTGGGGCACCCTGCTCATTCTCGGCATCATCGTTGGTTCCTACCTCGCCGCGAAGCTCTCCGGCGAATTCCGCATCCGCGTTCCTGATGCGACCACTTCCTGGCGCTCGGTCCGCGGCGGCGTGGCCATGGGCGTAGGCGCCGTCCTTGCCGGTGGTTGCACCGTCGGCAATGGCATGGTCGCCACGGGCCTCTTCGCCTGGCAGGGCTGGATTTCCCTGTTCGCAATGTTCCTCGGTTGCGGTGTGGCAGCACGTATCTACCTGCTCAACAAGCCGCTACTGCCGGCCCGCACCCGCTCCACCAAGCCCGACACTGCCGACGCTGAGACCACCTCGGTGAAGGTCAACGCATAATTCCTCTGTCCACGAAAGGACTAATCATGGCTACGAAAGTTCTCGAGACCAACGGCGCTGTGTGCCCCTTCCCCCTGCTGGAAGCCAAGGCTGCCATTAAGGAACTCAACCAGGGTGATGAGCTCGTCATCGGGTTCGACTGCACCCAGGGCACTGAAGCTATCCCCCGCTGGGCCGCCTCTGAAGGCCACGGCGTCAAAGACTTCCGCGCAACAGGCGACGCGGAATGGACCATCACTGTGGTGAAGGGCTAGTTCCCCCACAGCATGATGTGCCGGCGCGCAAGAAGATCATGTCCTTCTTGTGCGCCGGCGTTGTCCTGTATTTAAGGCACCTTAACGGCGAACCCTGACACAACAACTACGCCTACTGACATCCGCCCTGACGGTCACTGTTTTGCTGCCGCGCTACGGCTCCCCGGCAGCATGTCCTTGAGGAACTGTCCCGTGTGGCTGGCCTCAACAGCGGCGACATCGTCCGGAGTGCCCTCGGCGACAACCGTGCCACCGCCAGCACCACCCTCGGGGCCCATGTCCACAATCCAGTCCGCGGCCTTGATCACGTCAAGGTTGTGCTCGATCACCATGATTGTGTTGCCCTTATCCACCAGGCCTTGCAGCACCATCATCAACCGGCGCACGTCCTCGAAGTGCAGGCCAGTGGTCGGCTCGTCGAGAATATAGGCGGTGCGGCCATTGGAGCGTTTCTGCAACTCCGCTGCGAGCTTCACGCGCTGCGCCTCACCGCCGGATAGCGTCGTCGCCGACTGGCCGAGGCGCACATACCCCAGACCCACGTCGACAAGCGTGTCTAAATAACGCGCGATAGAGGTGATCGGTTCGAAGAACCTCGCCGCCTCCGAGATGGGCATATCCAGTACCTCGGCGATGGTCTTGCCCTTGTATTTCACCTCAAGGGTTTCCCGGTTATAGCGCGCGCCGCCACATACCTCGCAGGGCACGTACACATCCGGCAGGAAGTTCATCTCAATCTTGATGGTGCCGTCGCCCTTACAGGCCTCACAGCGGCCACCCTTGACGTTAAAGCTGAACCGGCCGGCCTTATATCCGCGCACCTTCGCTTCCTGCGTTTCGGCGAAGAGGTTGCGGATCTTGTCGAACACGCCGGTGTATGTCGCCGGGTTAGACCGCGGGGTGCGGCCAATCGGTGACTGGTCGACCTGCACGAGCTTGTCCAGCTGATCCAGGCCGTCGACGCGGGTATGGCGACCCGGTACCTGGCGCGAACCGTTGAGTTCATTGGCCATCACCTTGGCCATAATGTCGTTGACCAGTGTGGATTTACCCGAACCGGACACGCCAGTAATGCAGGTGAGTACACCCAGCGGGAAGGACACGGTGACGTCCTTGAGGTTATTTTCCCGCCCACCGACGACGGTGACCATGCGGTCGAAATCTACTGGCCGACGAGTCTCTGGCACGGCCAGCACCCGTCGACCGGACAGGTAGGCGCCGGTCAGCGAGTCCTCGAGCTCCAGCACACCGTCGGGCTTGCCTTGGTAGACGATCTCGCCGCCGTATTCACCGGCACGTGGGCCAATATCGACTAGCCAGTCCGCAGCGCGGATGGTGTCTTCATCGTGCTCAACGACAATCAGGGTATTGCCGAGGTCACGCAGTTTTTTCAGCGTCTCAATAAGGCGGTGATTATCCCGCTGGTGCAGACCAATGGACGGCTCATCGAGCACATAGAGCACACCGGCTAGGCCAGAACCGATCTGGGTGGCCAGCCGGATTCGCTGCGCCTCACCACCAGACAGGGTGCCCGCAGAGCGCGCCAGCGAGAGGTAGTCCAGGCCGACATCAAGCAAGAACCGCAGCCGGGCCTGGACCTCACGCAACACCCGGCCGGCGATCATCTCTTCACGCTTGCCCAGGGTGAGCTCATTGAGGAACTGGGAGGCCTCAGCCACGGACAGCTCGTTGACCTCGGCAATGGACAGCTCACCGAAATGCGATGACGCCAGGGTTACCGCCAGGATCTCCGGCTTCAGGCGTGCGCCACCACAGGTCGGGCACGGCACTTCACGCATATAACCGCGGAAGCGTTCCTTCTGCGAATCGCTCTCCGCCCACTCCAGTTTTCGGTGCAGGTACGGCAACACACCTTCAAACGGGGCGTTATAAGAACGGTGCCGACCAAAGCGGTTCTTGTACTTGACGTGCACCTTCGTCGAGGAGCCATTGAGCAGCGCCTTCCGGATCTTGGCCGGCAACTCCGCAAACGGGGTGTACGCATCGAAGCCCAACTCCCCCGCCAAGGACTCAATTAAGCGAATGAAGTACTTGGAATTATGCGTCGAGGTCCAGGGCGCAAAAGCCTCGGCGGCCGGTTTCGTCGGGTCCGGCACCACTAGGTCAACATCAACCTCAAGTCGGGTACCCAAACCATCGCAGGCCGGGCAGGCACCATAGGGCGAGTTGAAGGAGAACGAGCGTGGTTCCAGCTCATCAACGGTGAGGCGGTGGCCGTTGGCGCAGGCCATTTTCTCACTGAAGCGCATCCGCCGGTTGGGGTCACTATCAGCCAGGTCGACGCAATCGAGGACGACCACGCCGTCGGCAAGCTTAAGCGCGGTCTCGACGGAATCGGTGAGGCGCTGCTTCTGAGTGTCCTTAGCCTGCAGTCGGTCCACGATAACGTCGATATCGTGCTTGACCTGCTTCTCCAGCTTCGGCGGGCTTGACAGCCGGTGCATCTGCCCATCGACCACGACGCGGGCATAACCACTGGCCGCGAGTTGCTCAAACAGGTCAACGAACTCGCCCTTGCGGGTACGCACCACCGGGGCGAGCACCTGGAATTTCGTGCCCTCCGGCAAAGCGAGCACCTGGTCAACGATCTGCTGCGGGGTTTGCGAACGCACCACCTCGCCACACTCCGGACAGTGCGGAGTGCCGGTGCGGGCGTAGAGAAGACGCAGGTAGTCGTGGACTTCAGTAATCGTGCCGACGGTGGAGCGCGGGTTGCGGTTGGTCGACTTCTGGTCAATCGACACCGCCGGGGAGAGCCCCTCAATCATCTCCACTTCGGGTTTTTGCATCTGCCCGAGGAACATCCGCGCATACGAGGACAGCGACTCAACATAACGACGCTGACCTTCGGCGAAGATGGTGTCAAAGGCCAGGGAGGATTTACCGGAACCGGACAGGCCCGTGAAGACAATGAACTGATCGCGGGGCAGATCAATATCGACGCCCTTGAGGTTGTGTTCGCGGGCGCCGCGGACGACGAGGCGTTCGGCCACAGTCGGTGCCTTTCCTAGAGGGGGTGAGCGGTGGTCATAATACAGGTGTTCGATTACGGGCCGCGAACTACTCCCCTAGCGTGAAAATTTTCTCAGCGAGCGGACCCATACGATCATATTGTGGTCTCCATGTCTGACTCGATTACTATCTCCGACTCGTATAACGGCGACCCCGCCCGCGGCGAGGTGCAACACGTCCGCGTCGGCGAAATCGATGTGTACAAGACGGCTGTCGGCGAGATGTCGAATAACGCCTACCTTCTCGCCGCTGGCGACGAAGCTGTGCTCATCGACGCTGCCGACGAGGCTGATCACCTGCTCGCGCTGATGGAACACGTCGGGAAAACGGTGAAGTACGTGGTGACCACCCACGCCCACTTCGACCATTTCCAGGCTCTCGATGAGGTGCTGCGGACCACCGGCGCCGCCCATATCGCCTCCACCCTGGACGCGCCGGAACTGCCCTGCCCGACCGATATGACCATGGATCACGGCGACGTGTTGTTCTTCGGTCCTGGCGTTGATGTGGTGTGTTTCATCCTGCGTGGCCACACCAGGGGTGGGCTGTGCCTAGCCCTGGACCCGGCCCGGGAAGACCACGAAGATGATGCCGCGCACCTGTTTGTGGGCGACTCACTATTCCCCGGCGGTGTCGGCAAGACCACCACTAATGAGGCATTTGGCCAGCTCATGGATGATGTTGAGGAGCGTGTCTTCGCCGTTTACCCCGATTCCACCCAGGTTCACCCTGGGCACGGCGCTGATACCACCGTCGGAGCTGAGCGGCCGCATCTGCCCGAGTGGCGCCAGCGAGGTTGGTGAACCCCGTATAATCGTGGAAACAACTACGGTGTGGGATTCCTCGCAGCATTAGACTGTCGAAATGAATATCCTCTAACACCGTATTCCCTGTTGGTTCGACCGACAGGGTGCATTACCCGGTGGCTATTAGGCCACCATCCCAACACTCAGGAGTTGACCGTCAATGATCCGTAAGCTCGCCCGCCCGATGCTTGCCACGGTGTTTATCGCCGATGGCATTGAAACCCTTAAAAACAAGGACGATTACGTCGACGGCGCCCGTACCGTTCTCGGCAAGGCCCGCAAGGTCGTCCCGCCGCAGTACTCTTCCTTTATCCCCGATTCCCCGAAGAGCGCGGTGACCGCTTCTGCCGGCACCCGCGTTGCCGCCGGTTCCCTCTTCGCCCTGGGCAAGTTCCCGCGGGTTTCCGCTGGTGCCCTCGCTGTCACCCAGGTCGCCGCACTGATGGCCCGCCATGACTTCTGGGCCGCCAAGAACGGTGAGGAGAAGAAGGAGAAGCGTTCCGGCTTCGTTACCGACTTGGGTCTTTTGGGCGGGCTTGTACTCGCCACTGCCGATACCGAGGGCAAGCCGGGCCTGGCCTGGCGCGCCGAGCATGCCGGTAAGCAGGTCAATAAGAAGGTCCAGGCTGCTCTGCCGACGAAGTCTGAGGCTGAGAAGACCCGCGAGAAGCTGCAGGAGCGCACCCAGGAGTTCACTGGTGTGGCTAAGGAGCGCGCCGGTCAGCTCGCCGGTGCCGCCACCGCCGGCACTGCCGCCGCCGCAGCTTATGTCGATGACAATAAGGACGACTGGAAGGACACCGTTTCTTCCTTCGCCGAGGAAGCTCGCGAGACTGTCTCCAAGGTTGTCGAGGAAGCTCGCGAAAAGGCCGCTGATGTCGCCGATGACCTTGACCTGGAGAACACCGTCAAGGATGTGCGCGCCAATGCCGATAAGGGCATCCAGACCGCCCGTAAGGAAGGCGAGAAGCAGCTCAAGTCCGCTCGTAAGCAGGCCAAGAAGCAGCAGAAGAACCTGAAGCTGTCCCGTAAGCAGAAGAAGCAGATCAATAAGGCACGCGGTGAGGCCGTCAAGCGCGCCAAGAAGCGCGCTAAGGACATCCGCAAGCGCCAGAATAAGGGCCTGCTTTCCCGCTAAAGCCCCTTGCTAGCTCCGTTACCGTGAGCTGACGAACCCCCGCTGGCTATCCACAGCCGGTGGGGGTTTGTCGCGTCTATACTTATGCTCTTTAACTCCCCAGGCCCGTACCCGACGCCGTGAAAGGTTGCCGTGACCGACGCACATCCGGACTTCCGCGCTGAGCAGGCGATGCTCGACCGGATTTACGCGCACCTTGATGCTGAGCGCGTTCGTGATGAGCGCAGCCTGCGTGCGGTCCAGTTGGATGATGACCCGTTGCCGCAGGCCCGGGTGGAACGCGAGGTGGAGTACCACCGGTTGCAGCAGCGGCTAGAGCAGTTGCGTGCGGCAGAGGTGGGCCTGGTTTTCGGGCGCATTGATATCGACGATGAGGACCCGGATAATCCTGTCCCCGGCGCCGAGCAGCAGGATCGCCGGTATATCGGCAGGTTAGGGCTTTCCGATGCTGAGGATGACTACCGCAGTGTCCTTATGGATTGGCGTGCCCCGCAGGCCCGCGCGTTTTATCTGGCGACCACTGCGCACCCGGAGGGGGTGAGCCTGCGTCGGCATGTTCGTACCCGCAGCCGCCGGGTACGTGCCTTGGATGATGAGTGGTTGCAAGCACCTGATGGGGCGCGCTGTCGTCCCGAGTCGAGTCCGGATTCTGGGGTCGGCGGTGAGGCCGTGCTGCGGGAGGTACTGGATTCGGCCCGCACCGGCCAGATGCGTGGGATTGTGGAGACCATCCAGCGGGAGCAGGACCTGGTTATTCGCGACCAGACCCAGCAGACCATGGTTGTCCAGGGCGGTCCTGGTACCGGTAAGACTGCGGTTGCGCTGCACCGGGTAGCGTGGTTGCTCTACACGCACCGCGCTCGCCTGGAAAAAACCGGGGTGCTCATTTTGGGCCCTAACCCGGAGTTTTTGGACTACATTTCGCGCGTGCTGCCCAGCCTCGGTGAGACCGGCGTGGTGTTGTCCACTATCGCGGATCTCTACCCGGGAGTGCAGGGCCGTGGCGTGGAGTCGTTGTTGACCCAGGAGGTCAAGGGCTCTGTTGCGATGGTCGATATTCTGCGGCAGGCGGTCCGGGATCGCCAGCTTGTGCCGGATGAGCCCATTGCGCTCACCTGGGATCAGTTGACGATTCGCATTACGCCGAAGATGGTCAAGGCTGCGCGCACTCGGGCCCGGCGGTCCCAGAAGCCGCATAATATTGCCCGCCCGGTGTTCCGGGAGCATCTTATTGAGTCGGTGGCCCAGGATATTGCGGCCCAGATTGGGTCCGATCCGCTTGGTGGGGAGAATCTGCTGTCGGCTACTGATATCGCGGATTTGCGTGATGAGTTGGCTGAGGAGCCTGCCGTCTCAGAGGTCTTGGACGAGCTGTGGCCACTGCTGACCCCGCAGCAGGTGTTGGCTGATTTGTTCTCCGATGAGGATCGGATTGCCGCGGCCGCATATGAGTATGACGAGGAAACCCAGGAGGCGCTGTTCCGCGCTGATGGCGCGATGTTTGGCCCCTCCGATCCGCCTTTGCTTGATGAGCTTGCCGACGTTCTGGGCGATACCGGCGGCGATGCTGATGAGGAAAATCGGCAGCAGTGGTTGGCGCAGATTGAGGAAGCCCAAGACGCGCTGGATGTGCTGACCGGTTCTGCTTCCCAGGATCTTGATGATGGTTTCGCCCCGGAGATTCTGATGGCCTATGACTTGATTGACGCTGAGGCGCTTGCGGAGCGACAGCAGCATCGGGAGCATCGCACCACTGCGCAGCGCGCTGCTTCTGATATGCGGTGGGCCTTTGGCCATGTCGTCGTGGATGAGGCCCAGGAGCTTTCGGCCATGGCGTGGCGTATGGTGCGTCGGCGCAGCCCTAATGGGTGGATGACGGTGGTGGGCGATATCGCCCAGACCAGTTCCCCGGCTGGTGCGGAGAGCTGGGCTGATGCCCTGGAGCCGATTTTGGCTAGCCGTTGGCGGGTGCATGAGATGACGGTGAATTACCGCACTCCCGCGGAGGTGATGGCTGTGGCGGCACGGGTATTGGCGAAGATATCGCCGGATATTGTTGCGCCACGGTCGATTCGGTCCACCGGCCAGCCGGTGCGTCGGTTAGCCGGTGCTGTCACTGATAGTGCCGAGCTTGCTCGGCGTGCCGACGATGTCGCCGACCAACTGCGCGCCACCCACCCGGATCGCCTCGTGGAGGTCATTTCCCCGCAGACCGTCACTGCCTGCAAGGGCCTGGAGTTTGATCACGTGGTTGTGGTGCACCCGGACGCGATCGCCGATGCGTCCCCGCAGGGACTGCAGGATTTATATGTGGCGATGACGCGAGCAACCCAGTCGCTGACCATTATTGGGCCAGCGACGGTGCTCGATGAGGAAAACTAGCTGCTCATTAGAAGACCAGGAGCATCGCTAGCACCGTGATCCACCATGGCGAGGCAGCGGTGAGGAACGCGGCGATAAAGAGCAGGAAATGCCGGGTTACCAGCGCAATGCCTAAGGCGGTAGCTGCGCAGAGCAGCACCATCGGGATGACCACGATGAGCGGCATCGACAATCCTGCATACGTCGGCAGCAGCACTGTCGATGCCGCGAATGCCAGGCCGACCAGGATCAGTAACCAGCCGACCCACACCGCAACGCGGTGGGTTTCGGTGGCCGACTTCCCCGATACTTTTGCGGGCTTGGCGACGCGCTGGGCCATATGGTTCCTCGGTATGTAGTGGCTGTTTAGACGGTGTGCACAATCATCACGTCGCAGTCGGACTGACGGGCGACGTCGGCAGGCACCGAACCGAGCAGGCGGCCGGTCAGCGAGTTGATACCGCGGTTGCCGACGACGAGCAGGTCTGCGTTGTGGTTGTTCACGATGTCCATGAGGACCTGCACCGGCGCGCCGGCGCGGACCTCGGTTTCAATCTTGGTGGCACCAACCTTCTTGGCTGCCTCCGTGGCGGAGGCGAGGTTCTTAGCAGCGGTGTCGTCACCCACGACGATGACGGAATCCTGGCGCAGCGTCGAGGATGCGTCATTCTCCGAGTCGTAGAAGGCACAGCCAATGATCAGGGTTGCGTCGAAAGCGGCGGCGATTCCCGCTGCGCGTTCGACAGCCAGCAAGGAGGACTTGGATCCATCGGTGCCCACAGCAATGGTCTGGTACGCGCTCATAAAAATGCCTTCCCTAAGGTGCGGTATGTGCTGGTTATCACGTATTCACGGGCGAACCGCGATATGTCTGAAGGGTACCAAAACTATTGCCGGTAGCGGCAGAGGGGTTAGTCAATTCCTGCTTCCTCCATACCGCGGTATTCCTTCTTCAGTTCCGCGATCTCATCACGCAAACGCCCAGCGAGCTCGAATTTCAGCTCCCTGGCAGCAGCACCCATCTGGTCGGTGAGTTCGTCGATGAGCTTCTTCAGCTGCGCCCGCGGCATGGTCGACGGGTCCACACCAGCGGCCACCGCGGCGTC
The DNA here is from genome assembly GCF_019209905.1 of Corynebacterium sp. TAE3-ERU12. Classification (GTDB taxonomy): domain Bacteria; phylum Actinomycetota; class Actinomycetes; order Mycobacteriales; family Mycobacteriaceae; genus Corynebacterium. The sequence continues at coordinate 34,744 of NZ_JAHUTM010000004.1, forward strand.
GCCGGCAGCGTCTTCGGCCTCTTCGCCAGCCATCTCGTGAACCTGGTCGAGAATATCGGCGATTTTTTTCCGCAGCGGCTGCGGGTCCACCCCGTGTTCAGTGTTGTAGGCAATCTGCTTTTCGCGGCGGCGCTCTGTTTCTTCAATAGCCTGCGCCATGGAATCGGTGATGGTGTCGGCATACATATGCACCTCACCGGAGACATTTCGGGCGGCACGACCAATGGTCTGAATAAGGGACTTCGTCGACCGCAAAAAACCTTCCTTATCCGCATCCAGGATCGACACCAGCGACACTTCAGGCAGGTCAAGGCCCTCACGCAGCAGGTTGATGCCGACTAACACGTCGTAATCGCCGAGGCGGAGTTGGCGCAGCAATTCCACGCGGCGCAGGGTATCGACGTCGGAATGCATATAGCGCACCCGAATACCGGATTCGAGCAGGTAGTCGGTGAGATCCTCGGCCATTTTCTTCGTCAGCGTCGTAACCAGCACGCGTTCGTCTTTATCGGTGCGCTGCCGAATCTCGTGGATAAGGTCATCAATTTGTCCCTTGGTGGGCTTGACGACGACCTTTGGGTCGACCAGGCCGGTGGGTCGAATGACCTGCTCAACGTACTCGCCGCCGGTTTTCTGCAGCTCGTAGTCGCCGGGGGTTGCCGACATGAACACAACCTGGCCGACGCGACTGTCGAATTCCTCAAACGTCAACGGGCGGTTATCCAGCGCCGAAGGCAGCCGGAAACCGAAATCGACGAGGTTACGTTTCCGGGCCGCATCACCGTTGAACATGCCACCAATCTGCGGCACCGTCACGTGGGACTCATCAATGATGGTGAGGAAATCCTCGGGGAAATAATCGATCAGTGTTGCTGGCGCAGAACCGGCGGCGCGGCCGTCGATATGCTTCGAATAGTTCTCAATGCCGGTACAGAAACCGACCTGTTCGATCATCTCCAGGTCAAACTCGGTACGCATGCGCAGCCGCTGGGCTTCCAGCAGCTTGCCGCGGTTTTCCAATTCCGCAAGACGCTCATCGAGTTCCTCGCGGATATCGGCAATGGCGCGTTCCATGCGCTCCGGCCCGGCCACATAGTGCGTGGCGGGGAAAATACGCAGCTGGTCGACCTGGCGCACCACATCCCCGGTAACGGGGTTGAGGTAGTAAAGACAGTCAATCTCGTCGCCGAAGAACTCGACCCGCACCGCCAACTCCTCATAGGCGGGGATGATGTCAACGACGTCGCCCTTGACGCGGAAAGTACCCCGGGTGAAGGCAACATCATTGCGGGCGTACTGGATATCCACCAACAAACGGAGGAACGCATCCCGCTCCACCTCCTCGCCTTCTTTGAGCACCACCGAACGGTCAAGATACGACTGCGGCGTGCCCAGGCCATAGATGCAGGAAACAGAGCTGACCACCACCACATCACGCCGCGAGAGCAGGTTCGAGGTGGCCGCGTGGCGCAGCCGCTCAACGTCCTCATTAATGGAGGAGTCCTTCTCGATATAGGTATCGGTCTGCGCGATATACGCCTCTGGTTGGTAGTAGTCGTAGTAACTGACGAAGTACTCCACCGCATTATTGGGCAGCAGGGACCGCAGTTCATTGGCCAGCTGGGCGGCCAGGGTCTTATTCGGCGCCATCACCAGCGTCGGGCGCTGCATTTTTTCGATCAACCAGGCGGCAGTAGCGGACTTGCCGGTACCGGTGGCGCCCATGAGCACCACCTCACGCTCACCGCGTTGCAGGCGCTCGGTGAGTTCCTTAATCGCCTGGGGCTGGTCGCCGGCGGGCTCGTAGTCGCTGACGACCTCGAAGGGGGCGGTGGAACGCTCAATCTCGCCGACGGGGCGAAATTCCGACTGTGCGAGAACGGGGTACTCAGCTGCAAACGCCATGGCACCACCCTACTCAGACCAAAAATGGCCGGGCCTCACTAGGAGGCACGGCCATTATCGGTGAGCGAAGCTAGAGCGAATTAGCCCTGGGTGGCGATGATTTCGCTCGGGGTTTCGGGCAGCTCAACGCTGAGGGTGTCATCCTTACCGGTCAGGTCGATGACGTAGAGCTTCTTGTTCTCCGGGTCAGTGACGTAGGCGGTCATGCCGGCAACGGAGACCGCGGGGCGGCCTTCCTGCCAGTCCTCGGGGACCTCCCACTTGTCGAGGACGTCGATGGACTTGGTGATCTCGCCTTCCTCAGGGTCGATCAGGTGCAGCTTGCCGTCAGTACCGAGCACCACAGCGGTGTTGTCCTCCGCCATTGCCAGGGAGCGGAAGGAGTAGTTGACATCACCCAGGTCGATGATGTTCATCTTCTCGTCCTTGACGTCGACGATGGCGACCTTATTCGGCAGGGCGCGCTCGTCCTTGTCCGCGGCTTCCTTGTCGTTGTCGTAGTCGGTCAGCACGAAGCGGCCGTCTTCATTGGTGAACTCAGAGGCAATCCGGCCGTACTCATCGGGGGACTTCACCTTGGTGACTTCGCCGTCCTTGTACAGCAGGGCACCGTCGACGCAACCCACCAGGACGGTCTTACCGGCCTCAGCGGCACCGTGGGCACCTTCGCACTCTTCGAAGCGCTTAAGTTCCTTGCCCTCGGCGTCGTACTGGGCAACACCGATGCGGTCGCCTTCATCATCGGACAGGGTGACCATGTAGGTGTCGTCTTCACCGCGCACCGCAATGCCGTGGTGAGCGGGGACCTCGAACTGGTCGGTGACAGCCATACCCGTCAGGCGCACATCCGTGACCTGGCCGGACTTGTCATCGAAGAGGGTGGCGTAGCGCTTACCGCCAACGACGTGGCCGGGCTCTTTGGCGTCGACTTCGAAGTCGGTGAAGCTCGGGTCACCGGCGTAGTGGTGGAAGTGGTCACCGTGGGCGCGGCGGTAGGAACCGATATCGAGCACCTTGAACTTATCTTCGGTGCTGACGAAGACGTGGCGACCATCACCGGCGGGGTTCAGGCGGAGGAAACCGTCAGCGTCGAACTCGTCAAGAACCTCGGGGTTTTCGCCTTCCTGGAGGTCGCCGCCATCGAGGACGAGCACACCACCGTCGTAGGAGATAGCCACGCGCGGCTCGGGAGCGGAAACCTCGGGCAGCGAGGCGCCTTCGCCGACACCATCCTCGTGGTCGTGCCCCTCGTGGTCATCGCCGTCGTGATCGTGACCCTCGTGGTCGTGGTCTTCCTGATCAACGGCGTCGGTGGCGGTCTCGGCCGCCTTGGTGTCTTCATCGGAGCTACATGCGCCGAGCATCAGCGCAGAGGTGCCCAGCACAGCAAGGGCAATACGGGAGTTAGTGGTGTTCGTCATGCCGAACACATTAACCCTTAATGGAAATGTATTTCAACTAGAGGGTTACAACAACCGGATTCCCCAGGTCACGGTTGGTCCACGTGTCCCCCACGACATCCCACGGATGGCCATTCACATCAAGCGGAGCATCCACCTGAGCGCAAACCACCCCACCGTCGATGGCGATATCAATCACCGACACATCAAAAATCCGCTCAATTCTTTCGCGTTCCCGGTCCAACCGCCCACGGGCCGGCGCCGCAATCTCTTCCGGGCAATTGGCCACCCCGGGCTGCTGTGGGCTTCGCATCGGAAGGATGCGCCGAGTCCACAACAGGTCCACTTGCTCCCGCAGGGCCTCCCGGGTGCGGGAATTATCGACGATGACGTCGGCATGTTTAAGCCGCGTCGCATCATCACTTTGAGACGCAATCCGACGACGGGCGTCCTCGGCGTCTACGCCCCGGCTCGTACACAGTCGCTCAATTCGGGTCTCCACCGGGGCGTGCACCACGATGACCAGGTGATTATCGGCCGCCAAGTCATTTTCGACCAGCAAGGGCATGTCGTGGATAACGATGTCGTTCTCCCCCGCCGCCGCGAAGCAGGCCTGCGTCCGCTGCGCAATGCGCGGGTGGGTGATGGCGTTGAGCTTCTCCCGGGAGGCGTTATCAGCGAAGGCACGGCGGGCGAGTTCAGCCCGGTTCAGGGTGCCATCGGCATTGAGAATATCGGCGCCGAATGCGTCGGCAAGCTCAGCTAATGCCGGCTGCCCAGGCGAGACGATTTCGCGGGCGATGGCGTCTGCGTCGACGATAAGGGCGCCACGCTCGCGTAGGCGGCTGGCGACCGAGGACTTGCCGCTGCCCATTCCACCTGTGAGTCCGACTTTAATCATGGTGCAACCATAGCGAAGCGCCCGCTACCCGTCCCTAGTGGGACGAAGTGCGGGCGCTTATGCGGGCTAGCTGGTCGCTAGCGCGGTGCTATCAGTTGCCGGAGAGGCGGGCACGCAGAGCGGCCAGCTGCTCATCGGAGGCAAGGGTGCCACCGGTCTCGGCCGGCTGCTCGGCTGCCGGGGCAGCCTCAGCGTCGGAGTCCGAGGAGTAGTTGGACGGTGCAGCGGAAGCCTCGGCGGCCTGGGCGCGGTGACGCTCGATCTGGGCGGCGTGCAGCTGGTGGTGCCGCTCGGCCTCGGCGTAGCGGGCCTCCCACTCGGCGCGCTGGGTTTCGTAGCCTTCCATCCACTCGTTGGTCTCCGGGTCGAAGCCCTCGGGGAAGATGTAGTTACCCTGCTCGTCGTAGGAGTCGGCCATACCGTACTTGGTCGGGTCGAACTCGTCGGTGAAGTCCTCATCAGCCTGCTTGAGGGACAGGGAGATACGACGACGGTCCAGGTCGATGTCGATGACCTTGACCATGACCTCTTCGCCAACGGTGACGATCTGGTCCGGCACATCGACGTGGCGCTCGGCCAGCTCGGAGATGTGGACCAGGCCCTCGATGCCCTCTTCGACGCGAACGAATGCACCGAAGGGCACCAGCTTGGTGACCTTGCCGGGCACAATCTGGCCGATGGCACGGGTGCGGGCGAAGACGCGCCACGGGTCTTCCTGGGTCGCCTTCAGCGACAGGGAGACACGCTCGCGGTTGAGGTCGACCTCGAGCACCTCGACGGTGACCTCGTCGCCAACCTGAACGACCTCGCTCGGGTGGTCGATGTGCTTCCAGGACAGCTCGGAGACGTGCACCAGGCCGTCAACACCGCCGAGATCGACGAAGGCGCCGAAGTTGACGATGGAGGAAACAACGCCCTTGCGGACCTGACCCTTCTGCAGCTGCTGCAGGAAGTCGGAACGGACCTCGGACTGGGTCTGCTCGAGCCATGCACGGCGGGACAGGACCACGTTGTTGCGGTTCTTGTCCAGCTCGATGATCTTGGCCTCGAGCTCCTGGCCGATGTAGGGCTGCAGGTCGCGGACGCGACGCATCTCGACGAGGGAGGCGGGCAGGAAGCCGCGCAGGCCGATATCGAGAATCAGGCCGCCCTTGACGACCTCGATGACGGTACCGGTGACCGGCTCGTCCTTCTCCTTGAGGTCCTCGATGGTGCCCCAAGCGCGCTCGTACTGGGCACGCTTCTTGGACAGGATGAGGCGGCCTTCCTTGTCCTCCTTGGTGAGGACGAGGGCATCAATGGCGTCTCCGACCTCGACCACCTCATCGGGGTCGACATCGTGCTTGATGGACAGCTCACGAGAGGGGATGACGCCCTCAGTCTTGTAGCCGATGTCGAGCAGGACCTCATCGCGATCAACCTTGACGACGGTGCCTTCAACGATGTCGCCATCATTGAAGTACTTGATCGTCGCGTCGACTGCGGCAAGGAAGTCCTCAGCGGTGCCAATATCGTTGATGGCAACCTGAGGGGTGTTGGAGGTGGGCATATGTAATGTGCTCCGGAGCGGATAGGAATCGAAAAACGGACAGAATCATCGTGTGCCCCGCGACTATCCCCTCGGCTGAACCAAAAGGATGAGCGCGCACGAAACACACGTGCAGGTCAGGTTACCGCGCAATAAGCAATCGAGCAAATGGCCACGCACAGTATTTCGCCACCTTGTGACGGATGTGGCACAAGTGATTAGAGCGACAATCTAGCGTCGGATATATCCTCTTATAACGCGGTTCACCTATACCCGGCACCATAACGCACCACGCGACTATCGAACACCTGTTCGCACCTAGGGGTGCGCTACACCGTGCTTATGTCCAACCATTCCTTAAACTTTGCAGTATGAAAATCCATTTCGGTTGGGACCTCGATGGTGCGCGGTGGAGTGAGAGCTTCTCGTATGGCGTCACCACCGTCGGCCCGCATGGTTTACGTGACATTCTCGCCACCCGGCTAGGCCTCAGCGCCGCCCAGCCCGCCGAACCAATGCGCATCGCCGCGTACCGCACCGCCATCGCCACCACCGACCCGTCATGGTGTCGTGCGTCCTTCGCCACCGACGCATGGTCGACCGCGGGCACGTTGCTGGCCCTGCGCGATGAACTCGTCAGCGCCGGGTGGGATGGTTCGCTTACCGACGGCGGCGACCGGCTGGCCGCATTAGCCGAGATTGAGACCGCGTTTCACGCGCCCGGCGCGGCGGACCTCCTACATGAGATTGCCACCACGCTTGAAGGCACACAGACCTGGCCGTTGGATATTGAACGCATCATCATTGATGGGTCGTTTACGGACTTCCCCTCCCCGTGGCCGGCCATTATCGACAACCTGCAGCGTTGGGGAGTCGCTGTGGAGTCGCGCCCAGCCGACGCGGAAGCACCGAATCTTGAAGTGGTGACGTGCACGACGGAGTGGGATGCAGCCGAATTCACCGCCCGGGTAGCCGCGACGCACCCGGACTTCCATATCCTGGCCACTGCCGGCACTGAGTTGCTCGATTATGAGCTCTCCGCACGGGGGTGCCCGCAGGTTGGCCACACCACGATCTCGACGCAACACCACCTACACCTGCTTGCCGAGGTCTTCCTCCAGGCGGTTTCGGAGCCTATCGACATCACTGCCCTGACGGAGCTTCTGGATACGACGCTGCCGTGTGTCGATCCGATTGCTCGTTGCAAACGCGATGTCTCCCTGTTTCCAAGAAAGATGCGTTGGGAGTTGCTGCGGGCGTTGCGGGAGTTGCCGGGTATTGGTGGGCCGGTGTGGCAGGAGGCTCTAGAGCGCCTGTCCGACAACGACACTGCCGCCCGTATTGCCGGTCAGCTCAACCAGTTCGTCACTTCTCCCCTGTGTTGTGATGAGGCGGGCACGATGTCCGCAGCGGAACTCACCTGCCGGCTGAAGTGGCTCGGTGAGCTTCTTGCTCGGCACCCTCGGTGTTCTGACGTCAGTGCGGATAGTGCTGTGCGGCGCCAGTTGGACACCCTATGTCTCGTTCTCGACGAGTTTGACCGCATCAGCAGTGCGGAGTTAGGCCGCGTGCTGGCCCAGTGCCGGGTGTACGCGGATTCCCCGTTTGCCCGGGCACAGGCCGCGCCGGCGCCGCGGGTGACGAACCCTTCGCATATTCGGGGCGGCTGTGTGCTGTGGTGGGGCGCGTTTGATACTGCCGGGCGGCCATCGCATCCGTGGACACAGGCTGAGACTGAGGCTCTTGCCAATCATGGCATCGATATCACCCCACGCAGTGCCCAGCTCGAGCTGGTTTTCGCTTCGCGGCTGCGGGGTTTGGCGCGGGCTCAGCGAGTGATCGCGGTGCTGCCGAAGACTGTGCATAACCAGGCTGTGCAACCCGACCCGGCCTTGGTTTTTGCTGCTTACAGCAAGCTCCTACACGACGGGGTGCCTGAGCGGGAGCTTGCCAGTCTGGACTCCAGCGACATGATTCTGAGCTATATCAGCACCCCAGATACTCAGTTCACCGCAACCGGGGTGTGGTCCTTTGATGACAAGCAGGTGGAGCTTGCCGACGGTGCGGTCTGGCGACCCGATCCGGACCAGGTGCGGATGGCGGCGGTAACACGTGCGGTAACCCCTGGGCCGCAGCTTTTGCCTATGCGGTTGTCGTTCAGTCAGATTGAGAGGCTGCTGGCGCATCCATTGGAGTGGCTGTTGAGTTACCAGATTGGGGTTCGCCCGGGCTGGCGCTACGACGTTTCTGATGGCAACCGCATGGTGGGTACCTTCTTGCACGCAATTGTCGAACGCATTGTTGATGATGCCCACGACAATCCGGTGCAGCCGAGTGCCGATGAGGTTGAGCGACTGTTTATTGAGTTAGCTCCGCAATACGCGGCCGCTTTAGAGCAGCCGCAGTTTTCCCGGTGGCGAAATCAGGTGCTCGGCGAGGCGAGGTATTCCATCCCGCGGCTATTTGAGGTGCTGGATTGGATGTCGGTGGTGCCAGTAGCTGCGGAGCAGTTCTTCAGTGTGATCACGAATTTCAACATTGGTGACCACACCGACCCGCTGGAGTCTTATACCCAACCGGTCACTATTACCGGCTACCGAGATCTTGAGGCCCGGGGCCCGGAGGGACGCTGTGTGACCGTGGACTTGAAATACACCAACAGCTTCAAGCGGTACACCGAGTCCGTCAGCCAGGGCGAAGACCTGCAGTTGGCGTTGTATGAGTGGGCGCAGCAGCAGGATGACCCGGACGTCGATATCAGCACCGGTTTTTACAGTCTGCGCGATGGTTCCGCGGCGAGCTGTGAACCGGGGTTGGCGGGCATGGATGCGGCGATACACCCGCCGATGAGTCACGCGGAGTTGTGGGAGCGCACAGCCACGGCGCTGGAAGATGTTTTTGACCAGCTGTTAAACCGTGGCGTTATTACCAGCCCCGGCAGCCTTGTTGCTTATGAACGCGACCCGAGCAAAAGCGCTGACGCGCTCGCCGCTGAGGCCCGCCAGGCGGGTTCGTTCCTTCCCAATAAGGCACTGATGTACCCCAATTTCCCCGTTATCACTGGTGTGGAGGCTGACCTGTCATGAAATCGACCATCATCACCGCCAGCGCAGGCTCAGGCAAGACCTACACCATTACTTCCGAGATCGCCGATCGCATAGCCGACGGCCTCGCCCCGGAACGCATTATCGCCACCACCTTCACGGTTAAGGCAGCGAAGGAGTTGTCGGACCGGATTCGCGGCAAACTGCTCTCCCGCGGCCTACTCAGCGAAGCCAGGGGCGTTTCAGCTGCCCTCGTCGGCACAGTCAATGCGATCTCGGCGCGTCTGACGGAGGATTTCGCCATCGATACTGGCGTCTCCCCCACTTTGGAGACGATCTCTGAGGACTCCGCGGACCTGGCTTTTGGCGCGGCGGTCAATGAAACGCTGAGCACCTATGAGCGTGCCCACGCCAAGCTATTGCACCGGATGGGCTACGACCGTCGGGAGCAGACGTTTAAGTACGACCGCACCAAATCATGGGCAGACGAAGTGCGTCGGCTCGCTGAGACAGCCCGCGGCAATCTTGTTTCCCCCGATGAGTTGCGGGCTGCTGCAGATGCCTCGGTACACAGCTACCTGGAAATGCTCACCGAGGTCACGCCGGTGAAAAACCGTGATGACCGCGATGTGTGGCAGAACACGGCTGCGTCCCGGTTGAGTGAATGCATCAACCTGGATGCGGGCAAAACATCTGGTGCTGCGACGAAGCGCGTCGAGAAGTTCACCAAGCTCATCAATAGTCTCAGCCGCGATCCTGCTGAGGTGCCGTGGAGCGACTGGGCAACCTTGGCAATTCCGGAGGGTTCCGCAACGAAGCGGCACCGTGATGTTCTGGAGCAATTTCAGGACATCCAGGTCGATATCGCGGCCAATCCTGCGTTTCGTGCTGATGCTGAGGACCTCATTCGGCTGGTTTTTACCGCCGCCGCCGAAAGTATCGACACCTACACCGCCTATAAGCGGCGATTCGGGCTGCTGGACTTTGTTGACCAGGAAGTATTGGCGCTGTCCACGCTGCGTTCCAATGAGAAAGTCCGCCAGGCTATTCGGGATAGTTATGACGTCCTTGTCGTCGACGAATTCCAAGACACCAACCCCATCCAGTTGGCCATATTCAGTGAATTAGCCGAGCTTGTGGACGAAATTATTTGGGTGGGTGACCCGAAGCAGTCCATCTACGGCTTCCGCGGTGCCGACGCGAATCTCATGCGCCAAGTCCTGGCCGACCTGCAAGACCAGGACAACACCACTGTGCGACGGTTGGACCAATCTTGGCGTTCCCATGAGCAGCCGCTGGCGTTTACCAATGCTCTTTTCGGCGCGCTCATGCCCGATATGGATGTTGCACTCACCGTCCCTGAGCAAATCGCGGCGCATCGACGCGATGGATCGGTTGTGCTGTGGGGCCGGGTGATCGACGCCGAGCTTGGCACCAAACACCAAGCAACCGTGGCGCATGGGGTGTATTCGCTGATCCAGGGCGGTACTGCGGCATCGGATATCGCGGTGTTGGCGCGCACCACCGCCCATGTTGAACAAGTCACTCATGCTCTTGGTGCCATGGGTATCAAGACCACGAGCGGCTCCGGTGATCCCCTGTCCACCCGGGAAGGCCAGATCATTCGTGCGGGCTTGGCATGGTTGGCCGATAGATCCGATACCCAAGCAATCGTCGAGTTGATCACCTTGCTCGACGATCATGAACATCACGATGATTGGCTCACCGAACTCACCGCGCTGCCAGACCTGGATACCCGTTTTGCCACACTGCATCAATGGGCCACTGACCCGTGTTTGGCGAAGCTGGAACACTTGCGGCCCCAAGTATCGTTATTGACCCCGGCGGAGGCGGTGCAGGCTGTGGCCGCGGCCGTGCAGCTTAGGCGGCGCATTGGTGGCTGGACGAATCCTCGAACTCGTGCGCAGACCATTGAAATCCTCACCGACTTGGCTGATTCCTATGCCGCCGGCAATGGCCGTTCCAGCGCGGCGTGCACGATAGGCGGGTTCTTGACCTGGTTAGACAGTGCAGAACCGAGTATCACCGGCACCGATGATGATGCGGTGTTCGTGGGCACCATGCACGCGGCGAAGGGACTGGAATGGGACACCGTCATCACCTACACCAAGCCGTTCCGGGATAAGTTCACTACCGACGGGGTGTGGGTGGAATCTGCGGCCACACCGAGGCTCGCGGACCCGCTGGCAGGCCGAGTGCCGTATTTTTGGCCCGCGAATCCAGGCAAGGACCTTGACCGGTGGGCGCAGGAGAGCGCAATTCAGCAGCGGCGCTACCTCTCCGAGATCGAGGAAGAACAGCGTTTGGCCTACGTGGCGCTCACCCGTGCGGCCCGAAATTGTGTGATCTGCCATGACCAGATGGTGACCACTGAAGGTTGCACCTTGGACCGGGTCGTTGCATCCCCATCGTCTGATATTGACCTCAGCATTGATCTCAACGCGCTGACTGTGCGCACCCCAGAGGAAACGTTCACGGTTCCGGCGCGGTTGGAGTGGCCGCCGAAAAATGACGAGATTATGCGCGATGACCCCGCCGGGTACCGCGTGCCAGGCTTCGGTTCGGACGCCCTGGTGGGCAACGAGCCAGCAAGTGATTTCGTGCCGGCCCGCGTCGCGCCGAGCAGTGTTCCAGCCGGCCGGCAGCGGAGACAGTCAACCACGATCACCACCACCGCCATGCTGGGCGATCCCCTATTCACCGATAGTGGTAAGCACTGGGATGCGATGGGTGACTGCGTGCACTCATTCCTCGCCCTGCCCCTGCATATCCTGCCCGAGCAGCGGCAACGCAGCGCCGCTGATCGCCTCCGGGAAGCCTGGGGTGTCACCAACCGCATCAGCACCGAGCAGATGCTCGAGGTCGGCAGGCGCTGGATCGAGTGGCTCAACCGCACCTACCCTGATGCCACCGTGCACACCGAGGTCCCGATCACCTGGACCAACGCGTCCAATCAGCTTTCCGAAGGCTGGATCGATGCGCTGGTGAAAAAGCCCGATGGCTCACTTGTGGTCGTCGATCACAAGACATTCGCCGGCGCAGACCACGAGGACAAAATTCGGCACAGCTTCCTCGGCCAGCTTTTTGCCTACGCCGACGCGCTGCTCATGATGGGTGAGCGTGTCGACGCCATCCAGGTTCACCTGCCGTTGAAAGGCCTGGTGGTCACTGTCAAGGACTAATGCGCGGCGGCATCCCAGTTCTGCCCTGAACCCACAGAGATATCCAAGGGGACCCGGAGGTCAATGGCGGCGTCCATTTCGCGGCGCAGCAACTCAATGACGATGTCCTCCTCCCCCTTGGCGACCTCCACAACAAGTTCATCGTGCACCTGGAGCAGCACCCGTGACTTCAACGGTTGCCTGACTGCCTCATCGGCGGCCGCCCCGCCGCGTTTCAAAGCGTCATCTACGCGCAGCATCGCCACCTTAATAATGTCGGCGGCGGTGCCCTGAATCGGTGAATTCAGCGCAGCGCGCTCCGCGTTCTCCCGGGCAATCCGGTTGGTGGAGTTCAGCTCCGGAAGGTACCGACGCCGGTCATACAGGGTTGCGGTGTAGCCATCCTTGCGGGCCTGCTCCACCACGGCCTGCAAATAGTCGCGCACCCCACCAAACCGGGTGAAGTAGTCATCCATGAGTTTCTTCGCTTCCCCGGCGGGGATATCAAGCTGCTGGCTGAGCCCATAGGCCGACAGACCATAGGCCAGGCCGTAGCTCATCGCCTTCACCCGGCGACGCAAGTCCGGGGTGACACCGTCGATAGGCACCTCAAAGACCTTGGCGCCGACATAGTCGTGCAGGTCCTCGCCCTTGCGGTAGGCCTCAATGAGCCCCTCGTCCTCCGACAGGTGCGCCATCACACGCATCTCAATCTGCGAATAATCCGCGGTGACCAAAGTGGCGTAGCCATCACCGGGGACAAACGCCCGCCGGATAGCGCGCCCGACATCGTTGCGCACCGGGATGTTCTGCAGGTTCGGCGACGTCGAGGACAGGCGACCAGTAGCGGTGGCGACCTGGTTGAACGTGGTGTGGATACGCCCGTCCTCACCCACGGCCTTGAGCAGGCCCTCCACCGTGGATTTCATCTTCTGGAATTCCCGGTACTGCAGCACCTTCTCCAAAAACGGGTGCGGCGAAGACTTCGCCAACCATTCCAATTCCTTCGCAGCAGTCGAATAACCAGTCTTGGTCTTCTTCGTCTTCGGCATATCCAGCTGCTCGAAAAGAACCTCCTGCAGCTGCTTCGGCGAACCGATATTGAGCCCGGGCTGGTCGACGAGGTCCCGGGCGGACTGTTCGGCATCAGCCAGCTTGGTGGTGAACTCATCACGCAGGTTTTCTAGCTGCCCGACGTCCACCGCAATGCCGACGCTCTCCATTTCCGCAAGCACCGGCATCAACGGCACCTCAATATCGGCATAAACCGAGTACAGCCCTGCCTCATCGAGCGCTTCGGTCACCGCCGCGACGAGATCCAGCACCGCCACAGCCCTCTCCCCCGAAGGCCCATCCTGGTCGAGGAGGTCAATCTGCCCGGTGGCGTTGGCATCAATCGACCGGTCCAGGTGCCGCTGGATCACATCGGATAAGCCATAACTGCGCTGGCTGGGCTGCAGTAAGTACGACGCCAGCAACGTGTCGTGCACAACACCGGCCAAGGCGTAGTCCGGGCCGGCCTGCAGCGCGTGCATCGCGGTCTTCGCATCATGCAGCGCCTTGGGCTTATCAGCGTCGGCAAGCCAATCCCCAAGGGCCTTATCGTCATCCGGGCTCAGTTCGTCGGTATGCAACACGACGACGTGCGCGACACTGTCCTCATCGGCAGCCAGCCGGGCAATAGCCATGACCTCACCGTCGATATCAATGGCGCTGAGCTCACTGTCCCCGCTGCCACTGGCGTCATCGTCGGCAAGCCAAGCACCGAGCTGACCGTCGGAAAGCTGCACCACCTGCACCTCAGTAGCGGTATCCGACGGGGCCGCCTCAGCAAAACCCGCATCACCAGCACGCAGCGTGCGCAACACCTTGTCCCGCAAATTCGAACCGAACTCGACCTTGTCGAAAAACTTCGCGATCCCCTCAGCATTCGCCGGACGCAGCTCCAACTCACCGGGCCCATACGGCAAGTCAAGATCCCGGATCATCTCAGTGAGAGTGCGATTGAGCTCCACGGCATCGATACGCTCCCGGAAATTGCCGCCCACCTTGCCGCCAATATCATCAGCGTGCTTAATCAACTCGGCGAGAGAACCATAGTTAACAATCCACTTCGTGGCGGTCTTCTCCCCGACCCCAGGCACCCCCGGCAAATTATCCGACGGGTCACCGCGCAACGCCGCGAAATCCGGGTACTGGGCAGGAGTGAGCCCATATTTCTTCTCCACCGCCTCCGGCGTAAACCGGTGCAGATTACTCACCCCACGCATCGGGTACAGCACCGTGGTGTCATCATTGACCAACTGCAACGAATCACGGTCACCAGTGACAATAAGAGTACGAAAACCCTCGTCACAGGCCTGAGTGGCAAGAGTGGCGATAACATCATCAGCCTCGTAATTATCCTTATCGAGGGTCACGATGCCCATCTCGCTCAGCACCTCGCGGATAAGCTCCACCTGGCCACCGAATTCCTCCGGGGTCTTCGCCCGCTGCGCCTTATACTCCGGGAACATCTCGGAACGGAAAGTCTGCCGAGAAATATCGAAAGCAACCGCGATATGTGACGGCTGCTCCTCTTCAACCAGCGACGACAACATCGAAAGGAACCCATACACGGCGTTGGTGCACTGCCCAGAAGATGTGGAGAAATTCTCCGCAGGCAGGGCGAAAAAGGCCCGAAACGCCATGGAATGACCGTCGACAAGCATCAAAGTTGGCTTCATGGCCCCTAGTCTAGAGGCCCCGCCAAAGAGACCACCGCGGATACGCAGCAGAATTGCTACCCCCGGACTACCCGGCTGTGACCGCGCACACCCCCTACCGTATATTTAGTCCTATGAGCACACATGGCCAGCGTAGGCCCAGTTCCGCTGAGACCCGTGCGCGCATCGTAGAGGTCGCCACGGAGTACTTCACGCGGAAGCCGTTTTCGACGATCTCACTTAAGGAGATCGCCGAAGAAGCCGGTGTAAGCGCTCCCCTGATCATCAAGTACTTCCGCACAAAGGAAGGGCTGCTAGAAAGCCTCATCGACTTCGAACCGCTCCGCACCATCGTGTGCGATGTGCCGTTCGACTCACTCGGTGAATCACTGGCCGACAACGCCATCAACGGCGACCGCACCGGCCCATCATCACTCATCGCCCTACTCATGGCCACCGCCGGCAGCCAATCAGCAGTGCGCACCGTGACCGATAAATTCCAAGACACCATCGGCGGCGCCCTCTTCGAACGCATCCGCGACGAAGCGCCAGGAGTGGCCTGCGACGACGACGCCGAACAGCGTTGCCAATACGCACTGGCCATGTACACCGGCCTAGCAACCGTGATGATCAACTACACCCGCGGAATCCCCATCGAAGGCAATAAAGCGGTGCAGTCCTACGGCTCACACATCCAGTGCGTTCTCGACTCGCCGATTGGCGATATCTCCGACTAGCTCAATCTCACAACAACTGCGGTAGCATTCCCGCCCGTGACTACTGATGACAACGTTCAGGTACCGGGTGGTTCCGATATTGGCCATACAGCCACCAACGCCCCACTCGCTGAAACCGAGCACTTTCCCGCCGCAACCCCGCCGGCCGTAGCCGCGAACCTGGTCCGCGGTGCGCTCATCGGCATTGCCGAGTCCATCCCCGGCGTCTCCGGCGGCACGCTAGCGCTCATCACAGGCATCTACGAACGCCTGATCGCCTCAGCTACCGCACTGACTCGCCTACCCAAGGCGATCCTCGGCGGGCAGGCCAAAGAAGGCATGCGCGCCGTCGACTGGCGCATGCTCATCCCCCTTGGCCTGGGCATGGTAGCGATCGTGTTCACCATCGCCGGCACCATGGAGTCCTTCGTCACCGACCATCCAGTGGCATCGAAATCCTTATTCTTCGGCATGATTGCGGTCTCCGTGGCGATCCCATTCCTAGAGATCCGCCCCGGCGAGCTGAACTCAAAGAAGGACCGCAATAAAGCAATCCTGATCAGCGTGTTTTTCGCTGTGGCGATGCTGATAGTGACAGCGATCCCCAAATCCGAACTCACCAACCCGCCGCTATGGGTGGTCTTCCCGGCCGCCATGGTGGCCATCTGTGCCCTCGTTCTGCCTGGCGTTTCAGGCTCGTTTTTCCTGCTGGTCATTGGCCTCTACGCGCCAACCATGAGTGCGGTAGACGACCTCAACCTTGCCTACCTGCTCACCTTCGCAGCCGGTGCTGCCACCGGGCTGGTGCTGTTCGTGCGTCTGCTCGAGCGACTGCTGGAAACCCACCACGCAATGACGCTGGCAGCAATGAGTGGCCTACTGCTGGGCTCATTGCGCGCGCTGTGGCCTTGGCAGGATGGAACCGGCGGTGCACTCGCCCCCGGCAGCGACTGGCCGATGGCTCTACTTTTGGCTCTTGTTGGTGCCATTGTGGTGGGATTTGTGGTCATTGCCCAGCGGCGTTTTTCTCCTACGGTAGAAACGTCGTAAGATAGACTCCGCTCAGCGCGATACCGTGCTGAGTGGGTGCGCCCCTGTAGCCCAATTGGCAGAGGCAACGGATTCAAAACCCGTCCAGTGTGAGTTCGAGTCTCACCAGGGGCACCAAATACAAACCCCCAACTACCTGGCGAAACACCTGGTAGTTGGGGGTTTTGGCGTTGTCGGGGGCGATGAGCTTTACGCCTATTTATGCCGGTTTCTGCGCGGTTCTGAGCCAAAAGTGAGCCAAAAATGAGCCACAAAAACCGACCCCTGAACACGAAAAAAGCGCCCCTTCGCCGTTCAGGCAGAGGGGCGCTATTCGTTACTGGGCCGGGGGTTCACGCGGATGAGGGCCAGTTGCTTCCACAACCTTCTGAAGCTGCACCAAAACCGGTTTCACCTCCGGCGGCGGCGGCTTCGCGCCCGCGTCTATCCACACCAGCACGGCCTGCAGCGCGTGAATCGCCCGCGACAACTCCAGCATCAACTCGTGAGCGTTCCATTCCGCCGCCACCACGGGCCCTGGCTTGACCCTGATAAAACCCTGGGCAGGTACGCCGACTGGCACGACATCACCACCTGGCCCACCAGCTCCCGCCAAACCGAGAACCTGCGCCGCAGTCCGGAGCGACCTAAGAACTCCCCTGATGGGGAATAGATGTCGCAACCGCATGAGATGCTCACCCCGGTACCAACACGGGACAACACTGCTATAATCCTAGATGTGAGCCAGGGTTGAGCGTCAGCAAGAACACCCCGGGCAGCAACTCCAGGGACCCAACGCTGATGCGTTGGGTCCCTGTGGTTTTCTTGTAGTCTTCAGGCTCTGTTGACTCCCAGGCCCAGTGCGATTACTGTCGGGCGCATCGACCCCAGCCGTTGACCCTCCACCAATACGGAGAGCGCCGACGGCTGGGGTCTACTCGTATATAGAACGGCCCGCGCGGAGCAGGACTCGACGCCACTGCATGCCGTGTCGAGCAGTACTGGCCTGTTGGCGGATGGAGCCCTTCTCGAGGTGTGAAAAGTGGTGTAGTAGTGGTGTCATGATAGAAGTAACCGAAGGCTTCACCCGTCCCGCACAAACCCCTTACGTGAAGGAATACACGGACCCCGACTACTACGTCATCTTCTGGGAAAAACGGACGCTACTAGACGACGGAGATCCTGAGACTGAATACAGACTTCGCCTTGCCTATAGGTTATCCGGCTGCGCTTCGGTGGAAGAGGCAATCGAGTGGGAAAAAAGCAACGCTAATGGAAGGGAAGCTGCAACTCTGATCCCTGTCCTCTCAGAAGACGGAAAATCCGATATGCTTTTCGTTCTTCATGGGACGTATCCAGCGGGGTCCGAAACAGACCCAGATGGGCTGTTCGGGTGGACGATGTACCGCCCAGACAATGCACCACCGGCGATTTAGCAAATGAACTCTGCGTGCTTGCTAAACGCCCTATTGCCGTTGGCAGGGATATATGTCGGAGGCGATACCCAATTCACCACGACGCGCGACGTATAAGAGTGCTTCCTACCATCGCACCGTAGAGCTGCATTGGTTTTCCAGATGCGCTTTCCGCGCACAACATGGACATTGGACTTGTTCTGAACACCATCATCGCGAGTGAGAGTGACAGTCCCCCAAATCTTTGTCATCGGAACATTGCACTTTACCACGGACTGTGCATTAGCGGTTCCTGGGACATGGTGCGACTTGTGTGGTTGATCCAAGTTGCCTGCACAATGAGCAATAGACGCCGCTTCTGCTTCAACAGGGTTGGCGACAAGCATCGAAGCCGCGATGGATGCTGCAACTGGAAGCGCCCATCGTTTTCGCCTAACGGTATCTGAAAACATATAGATCTCCTTAGAACTGGATTTCAGGACGTGACCTATACGGTATTCCGCACATTAAGCAACGAAAAGACCTTACTGGAAAACTGGTACTTAAGCCCCTCACCTGGGGGCCTAGGCTTCACTCGAATGCTTGCATGGAGCGCGGCTCGAGATTTCATGCACCCGCGCCATAAACGTTTCTTGGAACAAATGACAGCAGTAACGCCCCCAGTTATTGCAAGCCCCCATGACTTCTGGGCAGTGTGAGGACCCCCAATGGCTAGCATCACGGCGTACACAACCAAGTCCGGCCGCAGGTGGCAGGCGCAATGGACCAGGCCCGACGGGAGGCGCACCCGCACCCGAGGGTTCCGCACCAAAGCTGAAGCGCAAGCGTGGGTCGAGGAACAGGGCCATGCGCGCCGGCATGGCGCATGGGTCGACCCGGCAGACGGCCGCGCCACCGTCGGCGAAATCGGAGAACGGTGGCTGGCCGCGCAAACCCACCTCAAGCCGTCAAGCCTGCGGGTCACACGCATCGCCTGGAACAACCACGTCCGCCCAGCGTGGGGTGACCGCCGCCTTGACGACATCACCCAGACTGACGTTCAAGAATGGGTCGCCCTCCAGCCAGGGTCTGCATCAACCGTGCGCAGGAACCACCAGGTGCTCGCACAAGTCCTTGATGCAGCAGTCGCGGACAAACGCATCGCCCTCAACCCCGCCCGCGGCGTGCGGCTACCACGCAAGCCCCGGCCGAAGCACGTCTACCTCTCCATGGACCAAGTCCGAAGCTTCACCGAGGAATGCTCACACTACGGGGAAATCGTGTGGGTTCTTGCCACCACCGGGTTGCGGTGGAGCGAGCTCGCAGGCCTGCGCGTAGAGGACATCGACCTCGACGCCCGTAGAATCCACGTCAACCGGGCCGCTGTCCAGGTCGGTTCACGCATCGAAGTAGGCACACCCAAGACGCATGAGCGCCGCAGCGTGGCTATGCCACGGTTCGTGTGCAACATGCTGCGCCCGCTTCTCGAGGACCGCGACAGGACGGAATGGGTCTGGCACCGCCCCGACGGCACACCACTACCGCCGCCTACCACCGGTTCATGGTTCTTCGAAGCGCGGAACAGGATGCAGGCGCGTGAGCCCGATTTCCCCGCAATCACGCCGCACGGTTTGCGGCACGTCGCCGCGGGCCTGCTCGTCGGTTCAGGGGCGAACGTGAAGGTGGTGCAGCGACAGTTGGGGCACTCCAGTGCCGCGATGACGTTGGACGTGTACGCGGACCTGTTCGACGACGATCTGGACTGCGTTGCGGACACGATGGACAACCTGCACTCAGAACTAGGTGAGCCAAAAGTGAGCCAAATACGCCGAATTTCCTAGGTTTTCCCTGTTCAGGGCTTTGCGATTGGTGAGTTCGAGGCTCACCAGGGGCACCAAATACAAACCCCCAACTACCTGGCGAAACACCTGGTAGTTGGGGTTTTTGGCGTTTTCTGCGGCGATGAGCTTTCGTCGCCACCAAATGGGACCGCTGGGCATGCGACAGGCACGCAACGATGCCCGATGTTGACAAACCTTCGTGGCCTTCCGTTGCCCGAAGTGAAACGGAAGACCACGGACGTTTCCACCACCGACAACCCGGCTACGTACCCTGCCCGAGCAGCCACCCGGACGCGGTAGCCAGTCCATGCCCGGGGTAGTCGCGTTGCTCCGCTGGTTCACTGGGATCGCCGCGCATCCATGCCTTATGCCGCGGGCTGGTTCAGCTTCCAGTTGCGGTGTAGACGGCACGGGTGGCGTGGTGGAGCGGACGCCGTTGCCCCCGACCTGGAATTATTAGGTACGGGCAGACGTGGTGCGTAGGGCTAAGAACAAGGACGATAAGGAATAATGGAAAGCCCTTCCCGACCATCCCAATTGGCCGGGAAGAGCCCTCCCCAGGGTAACTCCACAACTCACACAAATGAAAGGAAAACACATGCGTTGGACAGCCATACTAGGCACCGTCGGGCTGGCGGTAGCCGCCTTCGGGGCATCCCCGATATGGATTCCCGCGTTACTGATAGCTGGGTACAGCCGAGACCGTCGGGAGCGTCGATGAATCTGGAAATCATCGACTCCGATACCGGCGATACATACTGGACAGCCACTCAGTGCGCTGAGTATTGCCAGATCACGAAAAGCAGCTGGAGCTCGTATGTCTCCCGTGGACAAGCACCAGCTTCGACTGTGAAGTTCGGCAGTCTTAGCGTTTGGCCTGCCAAACAGGTCAGACAATGGTCTGCGCAGCGCCGCCCCTATGGTCGCATGAGGCGCTCTTAGCCCTAAATTCCCGCACATCCGCCCCGACTGCCGATGTGGCCGGGCGGTTCCCGTAGGTGTCGTTGAAACTGTGCTGTATGCGGTAGGCCTACGCCTTGTTGCCGGCCGCGCGCTTGGAGCTGGGAGGGCTTAGCTCATGTGGGCGGGGTAATTGGACTGCTCTTCGCCTCCTCCGCTTCATCTGTCATAACCGCCTCCTCTGGCAGATCCGTACCAATTGCGCAGATCCGTACGAAATTTCGCACGGATCTGCGCAATTGGTACGGGTTTGCGCGCACACCACCGAAGCCCCGCACCCGCCGTCCACACCCACCGCCACCGAAGCCGCCAAAGCCCCACACACCCGCCGCCAACTCGTCGCCATCCCCCTCTCAACAGGGCTTTTCGTTATCTGCCCCATGTTGGCCCGAACCAACTAATAACCGCTTATGATCACTGGGGAATATAGATCCAGGGAGGCGTAACCAGGTGGCGAATCGTCTGCGCAAGCTTTTTCAGCACCGGTCGGCGAAGCCACGTTCGACTGGCCGCCACGCTGCCGCGAAGCATGCTCCTGGTGTGCTTACCGACGCTGAGGGCCGCCCGCTGGTGACGCCGAAGGTTGAGTTGCCGAATAATGTGGGCGCTTATCGTGAGCGTGTGCGTCCGCAGAAGAAGATTGCTGTCGGGTTGAGTCTTATTCTCGGTGTGCTGGCTTTGGCGTTGCCCCTGGTGATGGGGGCGAAGGTGTGGCTGCCTGCGGTGTTTGTGACGGTGGGTTTGTTGGTTCCGCCGTTATGGTGGCTGCGTCATCAGTTCCGTGAGGTCCGGGCGCAGCGTGATCCGGATGCGCCAGCGGCAATTTTGCACCGACATTGGGGCATCATCATCCCGGTGTGTGCGGCATTGGTTGTTGCTGGCGGGATTGGTATCGGCTGGTTTGCGCTTGCCGACGATGACGCCTCCGGCACGGATAGCTCGCAGTCGTCGGATTCGGCTGATCCTAAGCGGAAGACGGTGACGCGCACTTCAACGGCCACTACGACGACTACGACGGTATCGACCTCTACACCTACGTCTCCGGCACGGTCCTCTGGTGGCAGGGCGCGTGTGCCGCAACCCGCTCAGCCGGGTGCGGGTAGTAATGGGCCTGCCGACGGTAATCCGCAGCCGGCCCCGAACCCGGCCCCGAATCCGGCTCCGCAGCCCAACCCGCAGCCTGCGCCGCCGCCGGCTCCTGACGGTGATAACCCGCCGCCGTTGCTGCCACCACCGTTCCCGGGTGATGACATCCCGTGGTGGCCGTTCGATTAAGCCCCACCTGGCGGTTGTCTGTGGGCCGCTACGATGGTGTGCAACAGTTATAACTACTCATCAACTTTTATCTCGCCGCCGCTGTTTGCCTGGGGTCTGGGCTAAGGCCCTATTGGGTCAGCGGTTGGCTGGAATCGGAGCATACGAATGACTACCGCCAAGGCAGGCGCCATCACCGACGAGGAGATCTTCCGCGCACATGAGGGCGGCAAGCTCATTACTGCCTCCACTTTGCCGCTGGATTCGACGCGGGACCTCTCCATTGCCTATACCCCTGGTGTTGCCCGGGTGTGTGAGGCCATCCATGAGGATGAGTCGCTGGCCCGTAAGTACACCTGGACTGGGCATAACGTGGCCATCATTACTGATGGCACTGCTGTGCTGGGTCTGGGCGATATCGGCCCGAAGGCCGGTATGCCGGTCATGGAGGGTAAAGCGCAGCTCTTTGGTCGCTTCGCTGGTATTAACGCCATCCCGCTGGCTTTGGACACTACTGATACTGACGAGTTGGTTGAAACTATTGCTCGTCTGGCTCCTTCGTTTGGTGGCATCAACCTCGAAGATATTGCTGCTCCGCGCTGCTTCGAGATTGAGCGTCGTCTCGACGAGATGCTTGATATCCCGATTTTCCATGATGACCAGCACGGCACTGCCATTGTGATCACCGCTGGGCTGCGTAATGCCTGCAAGTTGACTGGTAAGCACCTGGAGGATCTCAAGGTTGTGATCTCTGGTGCCGGTGCCGCTGGTATGGCTACTGCCCGGATGTTGTTGGCCGCTGGTGTGCGCAATATCGTCTTGTGCGATTCGCGCGGCATTATTCACCAGGGCCGTTCCCCGATGAATGAGTCGAAGCAGGCCATCGCCGAGATCACGAATCCGAAGGGCCTGAAGGGCGAGATCCGTACCGCCTTGGAGGGCGCGGATACCTTCATTGGTGTGTCCGCCGGCCACCTGGGTGAGGAGGATATCCGGGTTATGGATAAGGACCCGTTCTTGTTCTCCTTGGCGAACCCGAATCCGGAGATTCCGCAGGAGCTTGCCCTGAAGTATGGCGCGGTGGTGGCTACTGGCCGTTCCGATCACCCCAACCAGATCAATAATGTGTTGGCTTTCCCGGGCATTTTCAAGGGTGCGCTGAATGCTGGTGCGAAGCGCATTACGCGGAATATGAAGCTCGCTGCTACGCGCGCTATTGCTGAGGTCGTTGCCGATGATCTCTCCCCTGACCGGATTGTGCCGTCTCCGCTGGATCCTGCCGTGGCCCCTGCGGTGACCGCGGCGGTGGAGATTGCTGCCCGCAACGATCACAATTCAGGTGCGCCGCAGCCGGCTGCGGACGACAAATAGCGTCGGGTACCTCATGTAGGCGCGGGCGCGGGCGTCGGAAAGCCCAGCCCTGCGCCTATTTTTTGTGAGAAAACGCTTATTTGTGCTGTCCCGGTGATTCTGAATTAGTTGCCCGAGTAGTATTCCGCTCATGGTAATTCGCATGCGCGGCGCTCTGGCTGCTTTAGGCGTCGTTTCGTTGGCGCTGGGTGGCTCTGGTTGCGTCACTAATGAGGAGACCGGGCACCCGGAGGCTTGGGAGCCAGTGCGTCCGGCGGTGGTGCCTGAGCTGGCAGCCCAGGTCCCGGAGGATATCGCTGCCGACGGGACGATCACTATCGGCACGAACCCACCGTTCGCGCCGGCGGAGTTTAAGGATTCCTCCGGCGAGATTATTGGTTTCGATATTGATCTCGCGCAGGCTGCGGCCGATGTGCTGGGGCTTGAGCTGGTCGTCCAGGAGCAGGATTTTTCGTTGATTCTGCCGTCGATTAGTGGCGGTACGGATGATTTCGGCGCCTCGGGTTTCACTGACACTGAGGAGCGTCGGAAGACCTTCGACTTCGTTAATTACTTGGAGGCGGGCCTGCAGTGGGCGCGCCAGCCCGGTAATGACACCAGCGCCGATAATGCGTGTGGTCGTCGTGTTGCTGTTCAGCGCGGCACGGTCTCTGATACTGATGATGTGCCCGCGATTTCTGCGGAGTGTGTCCGCCAAGGCAAGCCACCGATTGAGAAGTTGGCGTACCCCGATTCGGCGGCTGCGGTGACTGCGGTGGTGCTTGGGCGTGCCGACGCAGTCAACGCGGACTCCCCGGTGACTGCCTGGGCGGTGCAGCGTGCCGACGGCCAGCTCGAACTTGCCGGTGATTTGTACGACGGTGCCATGTATTCCTGGCCGGTACCGAAGGGGTCTGATTTGGGACCGGTGCTGGCTCAGGCACTGCAACACCTGATTGACACTGGTGATTATCAGCGCATCTGTGAGATGTGGGGTCTTAGCGACGGTGCCGTCGATGAGGCCCGTATTAACGGAGAGGACATCGCGTGAGCCAGAAGCATAAACGTCATAAGCCGACGGATGCGGAGCTCAAAGCCCCGATTAAGGCCAAGCCGCTCCCCCGGCCTGGTCGGTGGATTGCCGCCACAATTATTTTGCTGCTCGCTATCGGTTTTGTGGTTGACGCCGCGGGCCGTGAGGCTTACCGGTGGGATATTTATTTCCAGTATCTGCTGGATACACGTATCGCCACTGCTGCGCTGCACACTATTGCGCTGACTGTGTTGGCCATGATTATTGGTGTTGTTGGCGGCGCGATTTTGGCGGTTTTGCGTATGTCGCCGAACCCGGTGATGTCCTCGGTGGCGTGGGTCTACCTGTGGATTTTCCGCGGCACCCCGATTTACGTCCAGCTGGTGATTTGGGGCCTGTTGGGCAATATCTACTCCATGATTGGTATCGGCTCTTTCCAGATTTCGGTGGAGCAGATGCTGTCGAATATGTTCTTGCTGGCGGTTTTGGGCTTGGGCTTCAATGAGGCCGGCTATATGGCGGAGATTGTGCGCGCCGGTATTCAGGCTGTGCCGGAGGGGCAAACTGAGGCTTCGAAGGCTTTGGGCATGAACTGGTGGCAAACGACTCGGCGCACTATTTTGCCGCAGGCTATGCGGATTATTATCCCGCCGACGGGCAATGAGTTCATTTCGCTGTTGAAGACCACGTCGCTGGTTATTGCGGTGCCTTATACCCTTGAGCTTTATGGTCGTGGCACCGATATTGGCCAGGAGTTGTTCCTTCCGGTGCCGCTGCTGCTGGTTGCTGCTACCTGGTACTTGGCGATTACGTCGGTGCTGATGGTGGTTCAGTACTACGTGGAGCAGTACTACTCCCGTGGCGCTTCGCGCCAGCTCACTGGCCGTCAGTTGGCTGCGCTTGCCGACGCCGAGGGCCACCCGCCTGCTAATACCACTGTCGTCGAGCGCAATGAGAAGCGCTTTTCTCAGGAGGATCCGCGATGACCGCGCGCCCAGAAAACACCGGCGATAATCAGAAACGCCAAGACCGGACGTTCTCCCCCGGCGTGCCGCTGATGGTGGAGGCCGAGCAGCTGCGCAAGAGCTTCGGCAAGCTTGAGGTGCTGCGCGGTATTGACCTGCGTGTCCCGAAGGGGTCGGTGACCTGCCTGGTCGGCCCGTCCGGTTCGGGTAAGTCCACCTTCCTGCGCTGTGTGAATCACCTGGAGAAGGTCACTGCTGGTCGGCTGTATGTCGATGGTGAACTTATCGGCTACCGCGAGAAAGACGGTGTGCTGCACGAGATTTCTGAGGCTGATGCGGCCCGCCAGCGTGCGGATATCGGCATGGTGTTTCAGAATTTCAACCTGTTCCCGCACCGGACGGTTATCGGCAATATCATCGAAGCCCCGGTGCATGTGAAGGGTATGAGTTCTTCTGATGCCACCGAGCTTGGTATGGAATTGCTGCACCAGGTGGGCCTGGCCCATAAGGCTGAGTCATTCCCGCTGCAACTTTCTGGCGGCCAGCAGCAGCGCGTGGCGATTGCCCGCGCGTTGGCGATGAACCCGAAGTTGATGCTTTTTGATGAGCCCACTTCGGCGCTGGACCCGGAATTGGTCGGCGAGGTGCTCAACGTTATGCACGCGCTTGCCGATAATGGCATGACCATGCTTGTGGTCACCCATGAGATGGCTTTTGCCCGTGAGGTCGCCGACCAGGTGGTCTTTATGGATAAGGGCCTCGTAGTCGAGCGCGGCACACCTGATGAGGTGTTGGTGAACCCGCAGAATGAGCGTACGAAGGCTTTCATCTCTACGTTGTTCTAGGCCAAGAAAAAGCGCCCCAAGGTGAGAAACCCTGGGGCGCTTTTGTGGCTGTCTAGCCGATCATGCCGGCAAGACCACCGCTGAGCGCGGCGGCCGCGCCGAGCAGGGCCACGATAAAGGCGGTGCGTCGGGCAGCGGCGATGCTGACTTTTTTGGCGATGATATTGCCGATACCAACACCGATGACAAGTGCGACTACGCCGCTACTCCACACGCTCCAGGGGATGGTGCTCAGCAGTGGTCCGTCGGTGGTGAGTTCTTTAACCGCAACGGAGAATAAGGAGCTGACCATGAATAGTGGTTGCAGCGTGGCCGCAAAATTACGGTGATTCCAGCCGGCGAAACCCGCGTAGGCCTTAAAGGTTGGGCCGGCCGCACCGGCGACGGTGGACATAAAACCGCCTGCGAAACCGGCGGCGCTGGCGGCTACGGGGCCAGTGGCGGTGCCTTGTACCGCCTTGCGTTGGGAGATGAATAAGCCCAGCAGCACGAAAGCGCCGATGAGGACCTCTAGAAGCGACACTGAGGCGTTACTGACGATGATGGCGCCCGGGATGGAACCCACCAGTAGCGCTGGAACCAGTACTTTTAGTCGTCCCCATTCGATATCTGCGCGCACCGCGGCGGTCTGCAGGAATGAGTTGATGAACGCTAGGGCGTTGACCATGAGCACTCCGGCGACAGGGCCTGCGATGATGGTCAGGATGGGGGCGCCGATGAGCCCCAGTCCCATACCGGATACGCGTTGTAAGCATGCGCCTGCGGCAACAGCGATAGCTATACCAATAACCGCCCACACCGACAGCTCTACAACCATAATCGCGCAGTGTAGTCCTACCCGTGGTGGCCACAACCGCCCGGGCGGAGCTAAAAACGCCGCCCCTCCTGTACGAGCAGGAGAGGCGGCGCGGTTTTCGCTATCGCAGCGTGGTGTTCAGCGCTTAGATAACGCCCTGGGCCAGCATGGCGTCGGCGACCTTCTTGAAGCCGGCGATGTTGGCACCGATGACGTAGTCGCCTTCGCGACCGTATTCCTTGGCGGTGGCATCGCAGACCTTGAAGATGTTGGTCATGATGTCGTGCAGGCGCTGGTCGGTGTAGTCGAAGGACCAGGAGTCGCGGCAGGCGTTCTGCTGCATCTCCAGGGCCGAGGTGGCCACGCCACCAGCATTAGCGGCCTTGCCGGGGCCGAAGTGGATACCACGCTCGCGGTAGACCTCGATGGCGTCGGCGGTGGAGGGCATATTGGCGCCCTCGGCGACGAAGCGGCAGCCGGAGTCGGCGAGCTTCTTGGCGTGCTCACCATCGAGCTCGTTCTGGGTGGCACACGGCAGGGCAACGTCGCAGTCGAGGTCCCAGATGGAACCATCTGCGTGGAAGGTGTTGCCTTCGGTTTCGTCGACGTAGGCCTGGACGCGCTCGCGGCGGACTTCCTTGATGTCCTTGAGCTTGTCGACGTCGACACCGTTGGGGGTGTGTACCCAACCGCTGGAGTCGGAGAAACCGATGACGGTGGCGCCGAGTTCCTGGGCCTTCTGGATGGCGTAGATGGCGACGTTGCCGGAGCCGGAAACGATGACCTTCTTGCCTTCAAAGGACTCACCGTGGGCGGCGAGCATTTCCTTGGTGAAGTAGACCAGGCCATAGCCGGTGGCCTCAGTACGCACCAGGGAGCCGCCCCAGGTCAGGCCCTTGCCGGTGAGGACACCGGACTCGTGCTGGTTGGCGAGGCGACGGAACTGGCCGAACAGGAAGCCGATCTCGCGGCCGCCGACGCCGATATCACCGGCGGGGACGTCGCGGTACTCGCCGACGTGGCGGTGCAGCTCAGTCATGAAGGACTGACAGAAGCGCATGATTTCCATATCCGACTTGCCCTTGGGGTCGAAGTCGGAGCCGCCCTTGCCGCCGCCGATGGGCAGGCCGGTCAGGGAGTTTTTGAAGATCTGCTCGAAGCCGAGGAACTTGATGATGCCGACGTTGACGCTCGGGTGGAAGCGCAGACCGCCCTTATAGGGGCCCAGGGCGGAGTTGAACTGAACACGGAAACCGCGGTTGACCTGGACGTTGCCGTCATCATCAACCCACGGAACACGGAAAATCAGCTGACGCTCAGGCTCGCACAGACGCTGAATGAGGGCGTCGTCAGCGTAGTGGGGGTCCTTTTCGAGAACAATCTTGAGCGAATCCAGGACCTCGCTGACGGCCTGGTGGAATTCGGGCTCGCCCGCGTTACGACGCAGGACTTCCTCGTAGATAGCTGAAACCTTGTCTTCGACGTTCAACTGATCACCTTTCTTTGGGGCCCACCCATAGCAATCGGGCCAAACCTATCGGCCCGGGCGGGTTGTGATGTGACGTTGTGCGCATTGTGTCACGTTGGGTGTGCGTGGACAGAGTACGGGGGCGGTTCACCCCACACGCTTACGTCGCTCCATCAATAATTCCATAACTGCCTAAAAGCCCACTACACAGAGGTCATCGACGGTGCAGATTTCGCTCGTAAATCCGCAGCAAAGGCTCCCAAATTCCCAATTATGTGATTGAGGTCACGGCGCGTTTTAGGGCTCGATAGTGACAAACCACGGGTACTGCGAGACAGCTTCGAGCATCGCATCAAACTCCCGGTACACCGGGTCCGGCGGCAGTGGGGCATCAGTCGTCAGCAACCGGGACAGTTTCATTGTCAGCTCATTAAGCGAGCCCTTCAGGCCCTCCACGGTGATGTGGTACTGGTGCTCACTGCGCTGGCCCAGACTCTGCTCGGGATGCTGTCGCTCCCACTGTTGGCGCAGCTGAACATCGAGGTCAACGTCGGAAATGGCAATATCGAAAGACTCTAGGCGGCCAGCTTCGGCAAAATCAGTCAGCCGGGTGCGGAACGCCTCTGCAAGGGGCGTGACCTCTTCCGGGCTGACGAGGCAGATGAAGTTGATAGCACTCATAGCGTTTAAGGCTAACCTAACTTCGTGGCTGCGTCGATGGTCTGGGACTAGATGCACAATAGGTTCATGCGCGCTGTCATCTGCCCGGATAGCTTCAAATCCACAGCCACCGCACCCCAGGTCGCCGCGGCCCTGGCTCGGGGGCTCAATCGGGCTGGCATCGACACGGTGAACATCCCGATGGCCGATGGTGGCGAAGGCACCGCCGAACTACTCGCCGGCTACTGCAGCACCAATCATCCCGCCCGTCGGTATCAGGTCGCCACCGTTGACGCTCACTTCCGGCCACTCCAGGCCACCTATTACCTCGCCGAGACGACAGCGTTTATCGATATCGCCGCCGCCTCCGGCCTGCCCCACGTGGAGGACCTAGGTCTCAGCCCCCAGCGCGGGCTTGCCGCATCGACCTACGGCACCGGTGTCCTCATCGCTGACGCAGTCCGCCACGGCGCCACCACCATCGCGCTGTGTTTGGGTGGCTCCGCTACTACCGACGGCGGCACCGGCATCGTCGAGGCGCTAACAAAAGCCACCCGCGAGGGCCTGGATATCTCTGCGCTGCACTTCGATCTCTACGCCGATGTGCGCACCCCACCGTGCGGGCCCAATGGCGCGGCGGCAGTATTCGGGCCCCAAAAAGGCCTGGATGAGCACGCCATCGGCCTGGCTGACCACCGTTTAGCCGAACTTTGCGAAAAGGTCGGGGTCGATCCGCATGATGATGACTACGGCGCCGCTGGTGCGACCCCCGTCGGCATCGCAGCACTAGCTGGCCACACACGTGGTTTCACACGCCATTCCGGGGCGCACGCTGTCGCCACTGCAGCTGGGCTTGCCGACGCTATTGGCGCTGCTGATGTGGTGATTACCGGCGAAGGCCACGTCGATCAGCAAAGCCTCATCGGCAAAGTTATCGGCCTGGTGCACTCAATAGCGTCGGCACGCACTACCCCAGTTGTCCTCGTCGGCGGCCGAGTAGCGCCCACCATCGCGGAGTCACTAAAGGTGCTGGCCTCTCGGGAACTCGGCGGCAAGCCCAACCCGGATACCACTGAGGAGCAATTAGTCAGCCTTGGTGAACAACTTGGGCGGGAGCTGCCTTACCTCGTCGACGGCGGCTAAGCCTGCCGGGGTGGGTGCTGCGGAATTAGACTAGCGATATGTCTTCTGTCCCCACACCTTTGACCACATTGGCCGATGGCACGGTCAAGCAGATCAACCCTTTCTCCGGCACGGAGGTGTGGACCGTCCCGGGGCGCGGCAACCGGCCGCTTGGCATAAAACGCGAAGAACCACAGCCGCTTACCGACGATGATTACGTCCGCCGCGATGCCTTCGGCTCAGCGAATAAACGGATGACCCCGCCGGAGAAAGCCCGTGTGGTGCGCGCGGAGAATGCACCGGCACTCTCGGCGGAGACTGAACCACTACAGCGCGGCGCCGATGGGGTGCACGTCCGCGATATCGGACACGGGTTCTACGAGATCACCGGCATCCTGCCGGACCAACTCGATGACACCATTGCGGAGTTTCGGCGCGTACCGAACCTGTTCGAGATCGTCACCTATGACTACTGGCACTCCAACTACGGCTTCGCCCCCGACGAGGCAGCCCGACGGCGGATGGCCCGGTATATCGCCGACCCGGCTGGTCGCGCCCACGTGGCCAATATCATTCGAGTCCGGCTTAAAGCCGCTGGTGTGGGCGCCGACGTCGTTGATGGCATGACAGAAGGCGAGCTCATGGCCCGGGCACCGGGGTACTTCGCCGGCGGCCACGACGTCATCATTGCCCGGCGTCACTTCACCGATGGGGCCACCAACGATGACCAGCTAGCGTCCTCAGGCACCTTGAGCGTCGATGAGCACCGGGCCTTCGTACAGTTCACCATCGAAACGATGGCCGATCTGTACCGGCGGAATCGATACGTGCGCTACGTCGCCGCCTTCCAAAACTGGCTCAAACCTGCCGGCGCGAGCTTCGATCACCTGCATAAGCAACTCGTTGCTATCGACGAATACGGTGAGCAGCTCACCCAAGAGGTCACTCTGCTGCGCAAGCAACCCAATATGTACAACGAGTACGCCGTGGACTACGCCGCCCGGCGCAACCTCATCATCGCGGAAAATGAGCACGCCGTGGCCTTCGCCGGTTTCGGGCACCGCTACCCGACGCTGGAGGTGTACTCGAAGTCGGCGACCTGCGAACCATGGCTGCAGTCCGAAGAAGAGGTCGCGGCGATGAGTGACCTCATCCACGCCTGCCATGCCGCAACCGGCGCTGATGTGCCATGCAATGAGGAATGGCACCACCGCCCCGTCGACCTGGACGAGCGGATGCCGTGGCGAGTGATGCTCAAATGGCGCGTGTCGAATCTGGCTGGATTTGAGGGCGGCACAAAGATTTACCTCAATACCGTCTCCCCGTGGGATATGCGCGACCGAGTGGTGCCGAAGCTGTACCAGCTGCGTGATGAGGGCCGGATTAGCCGGGATATCCATATCGCCACGGAGTGCTCATGCCACCCCAACCTGCTGCGATACAACCCGTTGGTGGATAACGCCCCAAGGCTGTAGCAACGCTGATACCGCCCACCTTGGCGCCAGGGAGTCCAAACGTTTGCGCGGACGTGGTTAGGTTTATCCTCAACTGAAGGCAGTTCACGTGCCTGCGCCCAGCCCGGGACGCCCAGATACCTCCACGAAAGGAGTTTCCGCCATGCGCGCCACCGACGTCGCCGCCATCCTCTCCCACCACGGCGCCAACCTGGACTGGCAGGAGGAGCTCTACAAGCACCTGCACCAGAACCCGGAACTCTCCGCGATGGAGGAGCAGACCGCGGCGACGATCAGCGACAAACTGGGCGCCTACTCCGGTTTTGAGATCACCACCGGCATCGGTGGTCATGGCCTGGTGGGGATACTAGAAAACGGGCCCGGGCCGGTGGTGCTATTCCGCGCAGATATCGACGCACTCCCAGTGGCCGAAGAAACCGGTGTGGATTTCGCCTCCACTACGCTGGGTGTCTCCCGAGAAGGCGCCAGTTCACAAGTCATGCACGCCTGCGGCCACGATATGCACATCACCGCTGGCCTGGGTGCTGCGGCGATCCTGCACGAAAACCGCGATAAATGGTCCGGCACCTATATCGCCCTCTTCCAGCCGGCCGAAGAAACCGCCTCCGGTGCCCAAGCAATGGTTGATGACGGCCTGGGCGCAATCATCCCGAAGCCTGATGTGTGCCTCGGCCAGCACGTCGTGCCAGGCCCGGCTGGCCATGTCATGAGCGCTTCCGGCCCAGTACTGGCCGGCTGTGACACCATCTCCATCGACCTCGAAGGCCGGTCGGCCCACGGGTCGATGCCGCATAACTCCATTGACCCGGCCTACCTGGCTGCGGCCGTCGTGATGCGCCTGCAGGGCATTGTTTCCCGCGAGATCGCACCCAGTAACTTCGCTGTGGTCAGCGTCGGCACGCTGCAGTCGGGCAATTCGAATAACACCATCCCCGGCACCGCCCGGATCGTGTTGTCGATCCGCTACTACGACAACGAAGTGCGCAAGCAGCTCATCACCGCCATCGAACGGGTGGTGCGAGGCGAGTGCATGGCCTCCGGCGCCCCGGAGCCGAAGTTTACCTACTCTGATCACGGCGAAGTCACCGATAATGACCAGGGCGTCTTCGACACTGTCCGGCCCGCCTTCGACGCGGTTTTCGATACGGATTCAGTCACCGCGGAACGCTGGACCGCCTCGGAGGACTTCTCCGATATTCCGCGTGGTCTTGGCAGCCCCTACCTGTACTGGACAGTCGGCGCGACCGAACGGGAACAGTGGGACACGGCAGTAGCCAATGACCGCATTGTGGAGGATGTGCCGTCGAATCACATGTCGACATTCCTGCCGGACTACGCCCGCACCGCAGAGGCGGCCACGAAGGCAGCCGCTGCCGCCGCCCTGGCTATGCTCAACACCAAATAGCGGCTAGCTACTCGCCTGCGGCCGGGTAGTCGGTGTAGCCCTGGGGACCCTGGGCATATACCGTCGCCTGGTCATAATCGGCCCACGGCAGGTCCTGCGCAATCCGGTGCGGCAAGTCCGGGTTGGCAATAAAGCCACGGCCAAAACCGATGAGGTCAGCCAGCCCGTCGTCAAGCATCTGCTGGGCGGACGGGCCAGTCATACCGCCAGTGAAGATCACCTTGCCGGGGTATTCCTTACGGAACTGGGCGATGAAATCACGCGGAATCGGCATTAAAGCATCGCGCGAGGTCGTGGACTGGTCCGCCAGGTGGATATAGCCAACCCGACGCTGCCCCAATTCAGCAGCCAGGCGCAGGTAGGTCGCCTCAATGCCGTAGTAGACGGGCATCCCATTAATTGAGCCGTAAGGGGACAAACGCATACCGACCCGGCCCGGGCCAAAACCGGCCTTGGTGACCGCCGCGATAACCGCATCAGCCACCGCAAGAGGGAATTTCACGCACCCGTCCTCATCCTGCGCCGCCCATTCATCAGTGCGGTCATTCACATCAGGGTTGAGGAACTGGTGGATGAGGTAACCATTGGCGCCATGAATCTCCACCCCATCAAAACCAGCGGCGATAGCGTTGCTGGCCGCGGTGGCGAAATCGTCAATAATGCCCGGAATTTCTTCGGTATGCAGGCCACGGGGCTGTGTGGAAGCCACAAACTTGCCCTCACCAGAGTCATCGAAGATATAACACTTGCCGCCCTCCGCGGCGCGCGAGGTGGGACTGACCGGGGCGGCGCCACCGGGCTGCAGCGCGGGATGTGACACCCGCCCCACATGCCACAGCTGGGCGACGATCCGCCCGCCGGCGCGGTGCACAGCGCGGGTCACCACCGACCACCCATCAACCTGGGACTGGCGCCAAATACCGGGAACCGCCGCCGAACCCTTCGCTGAGGGCGAGATAAACGTGCCCTCGGAAATGATGAGTCCGGCACTGGCGCGCTGCGCGTAATACTCGGCGGTGAGTTCATCAGCGCACTGGTTTTGGGAACGGACACGGGTCATCGGGGCCATGACGATGCGATTCGGCAGCGTCAGCCCCGACCATTCCACGGAGTCGAACAGGTTCGGCACTACAGGTGTGGCTTTCTTCCTAGTCGCCGGTGGTGATGTCTTCACCCAGCATGTGCACGTGAATCATGTTGGTATTGCCCTCATTTCCGGGCGGGGTACCAGCCACGACCACCATCATGTCGCCCCGGTTGTATTCGGACATCGCCAACAGGGACTCATCGACGGCATGCATCATCTCGTCGGTGGTATGCACCTCGGGGGTCAGGAACGTCTCAGCACCCCAGGTCAGCGCCAGCTGGGAGCGCACCGCCTGGAACGGGGTGAACACCAACAGCGGCAGTCGTGAATGCAACCGGGCGACGCGGCGGGCAGTATCGCCAGAACTGGTGAAAGCCACCATGGCGCGGGCATTGAGCCGCTCGCCGATATCGCGGGCCGCATACGAGATAACGCCACGCTTGGTGCGCGGTACGTGGGTGAGCCCCGGCACCAGGCCGTCGCTTTCAGCAGCGGTGACAATACGACTCATGGTGCGCACGGTGGACTGCGGGTACTTACCGATCGAGGTCTCACCAGAAAGCATCACCGCATCTGCCCCGTCGAGCACCGCGTTGGCGACGTCGGAGGCCTCAGCGCGGGTGGGCCGGGAGTTGGTGATCATCGAATCCAGCATCTGGGTGGCCACGATGACGGGCTTCGCGTTTTCCCGGGCGATCTGGATGGCGCGCTTTTGCACCAGCGGCACGTCTTCAAGCGGCACTTCCACACCCAGGTCACCACGGGCGACCATGACCGCGTCAAAAGCCAAAATGATGGCCTCGAGGCTGTCGACGGCCTCCGGCTTTTCCAGCTTCGCGATGACGGGGACGCGACGTCCTTCCTCATCCATGATGGCGTGGACCAGCTCAACGTCGGCAGGCGACCGCACAAAGGACAAGGCGATGAAGTCAACGCCCATGCCGAGGGCGAAACGCAGATCCTTGACGTCCTTCTCGGACAGAGCAGGCACGGAGATCTTCATGCCCGGGAGGGACACGCCCTTGTTATTGGATACCGGGCCGCCTTCGGTGACACGGCAGACAACATCATTGCCATCAACGTCGACGCATTCGAGCGCCACCTTGCCGTCATCAATAAGCAGGCGGTCGCCAGGGCGGGCGTCTTCAGCCAGTTGCTTGTAGGTGGTGGAAACCCGGTCATGGGTGCCCGCCACGTCATCGACGGTGATGCGAACTTCTTCGCCGTCATCCCAGTACGTTTCGCCCTCTGCGAAGCGGCCTAGGCGAATCTTGGGGCCCTGCAGGTCAGCGAGCACGCCAACGGCACGGCCGGTGGCGTCAGAGGCCTCGCGGACCCAGGTGTAGTTCTGCTGATGGTCCGCGTGGTCGCCGTGGGAGAAGTTCAGGCGGGCAACATCCATGCCCGACTGCACAAGTCCCTTAATGCCGTCATAGCTAGCGACAGCGGGGCCGAGGGTACATACGATCTTGGTTCGTCTTTGCACGAGCCCAAGCCTAGCGCTCATGCCGCATTTGATCAGTGCCCGGTGGACTTAACTGTCTTTATGCTGCGTGTCGACGTCGTGTGCAGCCGGTTCACTATGCGCCGCAGCGGCGGCGGAATCCCCGCAGCAGTCTGGATCATCGTCGTCACGGTCGCCGCGCACATAGGCCGGGTCTTCACGGTGGCGACCACGTAGCCGCCACAACACGAACACAGCAATGAGGAACACCACCGTGGAGGTGATGGTGTTAATCCGCAGCCCGAAGACGAGGGTGGCCGGATCAGAGCGCATCAGTTCAATCCAGAACCTGCCCATGGTGTAGCCGGCCACATAGCCAGCGAAGACT
The DNA here is from genome assembly GCF_019209905.1 of Corynebacterium sp. TAE3-ERU12. Taxonomy (GTDB): domain Bacteria; phylum Actinomycetota; class Actinomycetes; order Mycobacteriales; family Mycobacteriaceae; genus Corynebacterium. Next base: position 70,641 of record NZ_JAHUTM010000004.1, read on the forward strand.
CGGCCACCACCGAGCCGGAACTTCCGATCCGCCCACACCAGCACCGCAGCAACCAGCAAGTTCCACAGCAATTCGTAGAGGAACGTGGGGTGCACCACCGCTAGTACCGTGCCGGTGGAATGCCCGGTGACGGGTGCGAAAATACCGGCGTCGTTGACGCGCTCATAGATCTCCAGGCCCCACGGCACATCGGTGGGACGGCCATAGAGTTCCTGGTTGAACCAGTTACCGAGCCGACCAATGGCCTGGCCAATGATGATCGCCGGGGCTACCGCATCAAGCACCGGGGCTACCGGCACCCCACGCCAGCGCACCACGGCCCAACCGGCAAGAGTGCCCAGCAATACCGCGCCCCAAATACCAAGGCCACCGCCAGCAATATTGAATGCCTGCCAAGGGTCGCCACCAGGGCCGAAGTACTTCTGGTAATCGGTGGCCACATGGTAGAGGCGACCGCCGATAATGCCAGCAGGCACCACGGCAATAGCAACATCGAGAATCAGATCCGGGTCGCCGCCACGGGCGGCATAGCGACGCCGCGCCCACACCAGTCCGACGATGATGCCGATCAGGATGGAAATGGCGTAGCCGCGCAGCGGCAGCGGGCCAAGGTGCCACACTCCCTGCGGCGGGGAAGGGATGGTGGCGAGCACATCGACGACCATGCGGACTCCTTGTCAGTGGGTGTCAGTCAGAACTGCAGGCAGCTTAGGCCTTGCCGCGGACACCGTCGGCAAGCTCTTCGGCAAGAGTAACCAGATCCTCGCGGGAACGCCCGGCTGCCTTAATCAACGCCGAGCCAACGATGACACCATCGGCGAATTCGGCGATCTCTTTGGCCTGCTCCCCGGTGGACACGCCAAGACCCACCGCAACCGGGGTGTCGGTGAGTTCGCGGGTACGCGCCACCAGGGTGCCCGCAGCCGAATCGACCGCAGCCTGGGCGCCAGTAACACCCATATGGGACGAAGCGTAAACAAACCCGGAGGCAGCATCGGCGGTCAGCGCCAGGCGTTGCGGAGTCGACGACGGGGCAACTAAGAAAATCGTCTCAATGCCGTGGGCCTCAGCGGCCGCAAGCCACTGGCCGGCTTCTTCGGGGATGAGGTCCGGGATGATGACACCGTGGCCACCGGCGGCAGCCAGGTCCGCGGCGAATTTCTCCGGGCCGTACTGCAGCACCGGGTTCCAGTACGTCATGGTGACGCAGGTGCCGCCGTGCTGGGTGACTGCCTTGATGACGTGGAATACGTCGGCAACGCGCACCCCGTTGGACAGGGCGACGTCGGCGGCGGCCTGGATAGTCGGGCCATCCATCATGGGGTCCGAGTAGGGCACCCCGACCTCAATAATGTCGGCGCCGGCGTCAACCATGGCGTTAATTGCGGCGATGGACTCATCCACCGTCGGATAACCCGCCGGGTAATAAGCGATAAAAGCTGCGCGGTCCTCGCTTTTAGCGCGCTCGAAAACAGGAGCCAGGCTCATGCCTTAGACCTTTCCTTCCGTATCAGATGCCTCGGCGGCCTCGGCTGCTTCGGTCTCGGGGGCAATATTGTCATCAGCGCTGGGCAGGTTAAACCACTTCGCCGCGGTATTGACGTCCTTATCGCCACGGCCGGAGAGGTTGATGACAATCACCGGGGTGCGGCCAAGTTCGTCGGCCAACTTCGGGGCGAGAACCTCGGCGGCGGCCACGGCGTGCGCGGACTCAATGGCCGGGATAATGCCTTCAAGCTTGGAGAGCTTCGCGAAAGCGTCCATGCACTGCTCGTCAGTGATCGGCAGGTAGGTAGCGCGGCCGGTATCGGCGAGCAGCGAGTGCTCCGGGCCCACACCGGGATAATCCAGGCCCGCAGAAATCGAGTGCGACTCGATGATCTGGCCGTCCTCGTCCTGCATCAGCGCCGCGTAGGACCCCTGGAACACGCCCGGGGTGCCAGCATTAATCGGGGCGGCGTGGCGGCCGGTGTCCACACCATCACCGGCGGCTTCAGCGCCGACGAGGCGCACCGACTCATCGTCGATGAACGGGTGGAACAGACCAATGGCATTCGAGCCGCCGCCGACGCAGGCGACCGCAGCGTCGGGAAGCGAACCGGTCGCAGCCAGCATCTGGCCGCGGGCCTCGGAACCAATAACGCGCTGGAAATCACGAACCATCGTCGGGAACGGGTGCGGGCCGGCGGCAGTGCCGAAGGCGTAATAAGTGTCGTCGGCATTGGCCACCCAGTAACGCATGGCCTCATTAATGGCGTCCTTGAGGGTGGCCGAGCCCAGCTCAACCTCGATGACCTCCGCGCCCAGCAGCCGCATGCGGGCGATATTGAGCGACTGGCGGCGGGCGTCGACCCCGCCCATGTAGATACGGCACTCCAGCCCCAGCAGCGCACAGGCAGTTGCGGTGGCCACACCGTGCTGACCGGCGCCGGTCTCGGCGATGACCTTGGTCTTGCCCATGGTCTTGGCCAACAGCACCTGGCCGAGCACATTGTTGATTTTGTGCGAACCGGTGTGGTTGAGGTCTTCGCGCTTGAGCCACACCTGCGCACCAATGGCCGCACCGAAACGTTCGGCCTTATACAGCGGCGAGGGCCTGCCAACGTAGTCGCGCTGCAACTCGTCGAGCTTGGCGCGAAAACCGTCGTCAATGCGGGCCTTGGCGTAGGCGTCGGTGACCTCTTCGATGACGGCCATAAGGGCCTCGGGGAGGTAGCGTCCACCCCATTTGCCCCAGTGGCCGCGCTCATCGGGCTCGTGGCCGGTTGGCTCGGCAATCACCTCGCCCATGGTCGGCAGCCGGTCGCCGCGGGCATCCTGATTCTTGAAGTCCGTATCGCTCACGACACATATTGTGTCGTATCCCGGCGACCTTGTGGGCGGCGGGGCTTATTTTCCCCGGCTCACCGCCGCTTTTTAGCGATTACGGCCATAGGCCGGGTGCAGCCCTGCGGTCACTAGCTGGTGGCAGGCCTTGCCCGGGTCGGGTGCGGTGACCAGGCCCTCGCCCACGAGCACAGCGTCGGCGCCTTCATTGGCGTAGGCAATGAGATCCTCACGGCCGGACACGCCCGATTCTGCGATAGCGATAGCGCTCTTCGGCAGCTTCGGCGCCAGGCGGGAGTAGACGTTCTTATCGACCTCGAGGGTCTTCAGATTGCGGGCATTGACACCAATGATGGAGGCGCCGGCGGCAATAGCGCGGTCAACCTCTTCTTCGGTGTGCACCTCAACCAGGGCGTTCATGCCCAGCGATTCAGTGCGGTCCAGCAGTGCCTCCAGGGCGGGCTGCTCCAATGCGGAGCACATCAGCAAGATCATGTCGGCACCGTGGGCACGGGCCTCGTGCACCTGGTAGGTGGTGACGATGAAGTCCTTGCGCAGCACCGGGATATCCACCGCGGCGCGCACTGCGTCGAGATCCGCCAGGGAACCTTTGAAACGGCGCTGTTCGGTGAGGCAGGAAATCACTGCGGCACCGTTATCGGCGTACTGCTTAGCCAATACGGCGGGTTCGGGAATATCGGCGAGCTCGCCTTTTGACGGGGAAGCACGCTTGACCTCGGCGATGACCTGCACCCCGGAGGCACCGAGAGCTGCCTTGGCGTCGAGGGCAGCAGGCGCCAGTTCAGCGCGGCGTTTGATCTCTTCGAATGGGATCGCCGCTTCGCGGGCGGCTAGGTCCTCACGGACACCTTCGATGATGCCGTCCAACACGGTCGCCATGGGGGATCCCTCCTGTGTGAGAAAAAGCTGGGGAGCACGTACACGTCCCTGCTGCACACAAAAATAACCCGGCGCGAAGCTGTCGCTCACACCGGGTACTGCGCCACGCCTGCCGGGCGCAGATATCTAGTGGTCGTGCTGTGTGCCGTCAGTGGGCTTACCGACGCAATCGTTTGTCCGTCCCTTGTCGATCGTCAGCGAACCATGCACCGCATAACGCACGATGCCGATAATCAGAGCAATCACCACTAGGACAGCGACAATCAACACCAAGAAAAGTACGACTTCACCAATACCGAGATCCACGAGCCCCTCCTCAAAATCGCCTACATGAAGCGTGACCTGATCTTATTAAGTCAGCTAACAAAATCAAGGATTAGTATCGGTCGGGTCCACCCCAGCATCCAAGGCGTCCCACAGTGCTCGACCCGAGTTGGGATCATCGTCCAAATCCTCCTGCGCGCGCTCCCGACGCACTTCCGGGGTCTCATACGCGCTAGAACGACGAGAAGCTGCCGCACCAGGCCGCATCGCCAGAAGCACTCCCCCAATCACCCCAAGGGCCGCACCGACAATAAGCGCAATCGGCCCGAGATTGTGCACCTCGGTGGTTTGCACCACCGCCCAGTCCGACACTGTGATGGGGTCATTAGCGCGCTGGGTGGCCTGCCCGGTCTGCAGCAACGTCAACGCCCGATCCGAATCCGCACCGCGGGTGAGCAATTCCAGGGGCTGCCACGCCGCAGCAGCGGCTACACCAGCAGCAAAAACTCCGACCACTCGGCGCCCCAGACCACCCAAAATCAGCGCGGCGGCAGCTCCAGCCAATAGCGTCAACACCAATGGGGTGATGACCGCAGCCCAGTACGCCCCGGCTATCTCATGGGTTTCGCCGCCGGACTTATCGTCGAAAGTGGTGACAGTCAGCCAGCTAGCCCGGCCGGCAAGCCACATCACAGCGGCAGAAAGGGCAATCAAACCCAGTGCCATACCGGGGCGTCGATCCGTGGTGCTCATCTACTGCTCCTCGGCGGTGACCTGGGCGGGGCGCAAGGTATTGGCGGCGGCCACGGCGTGCAGCACCGCTGCTGCCTTATTGCGCGTTTCTAGGTCCTCAGCGTCCGGGTCGGAATCAGCGACAATGCCACCACCGGCCTGCACATGCACCATGCCATCGCGCACCACACCGGTGCGAATAGCAATGGCCTGGTCAGTATTGCCGCGGAAGTCGAAATAGCCGACGGTGCCGCCATAGACCCCACGGCGAGTGTCCTCGTACTTATCGATCAAGGCCAGTGCCGACGGCTTCGGCGCACCGGACAGCGTGCCAGCCGGGAAGGTCGCCGCAACCGCGTCGACGGCGTCGTGGTCGTCGGCAAGCTCACCGGTGACCTTCGACACCAAATGCATGATGTGGCTATAGCGCTCGATATAGCGGAAGTCCTGGACAATCACCGTGCCCGGGGTGCATACCCGACCCAGGTCATTGCGGCCCAAATCAACGAGCATGAGGTGCTCAGAGTTTTCCTTCTCGTCGGCAAGCAACTCCTGCTCATTAGCCACATCCTCGGCGCGGTCCTTACCGCGAGGGCGCGAACCAGCAATGGGGTTGGTGACCACTGTGCCGTCCTGGACCGCAACCAGGGACTCCGGGGAACTACCGACAATTTGGAAAGCAGTCTGCCCCATGGACTCATTCGGCACATTAAGCAAATACATATACGGGCTGGGATTGGTCATCCGCAGCATCCGGTAGATATCAAAAGCACTGGCCTCAGTTTCGATATCGAAGCGCTGCGACAACACAATCTGGAAAGCATCACCGGCGCGGATATGTTCCTTACAGACCTCAATACGGTCCTTGTGGTCTTCGGCGGTGCGCTGGCGAATAATATTCGGCTGCGCCGGGCTGACATCGGCAGGCGCAATGGTGGACGGGGCGGACAACCGATCCAACATATTGGTCACTCGGGCCACCGCATCGTCATATGCGGCATCAACGCGCTCATCAGAACCATCCCAGTTGACGGCGTTTGCAATAAGCCAAATAGTGCCCTCATGGTGGTCAACCACAGCCAAATCCTCGACCAGCAACTGCACCATATCGGGGACCTGCAAATCGTTTTCGCACGTATCAGGCAAGTGCGGCTCGACATAACGAACAATATCGTGGCCGAAATAGCCCACCAGGCCAGAGGTCAGCGGCGGCAAATCCGCGCCTTCGGTCTCCGGCAGGTCGGTGTGCAAAATCCGCAGCGTCTCGCGCAACGCATCGAGCGGGTGGCCACCTTCGGGTACCCCATGAGGTGGATTGCCCACCCACTTAGCCTGGCCATCGACAACAGTAAGAGCCGTGCGGCTACCGCAGCCGATATAGGACCAACGCGACCAGGACTCGCCCACATCGGCAGATTCCAGCAGGAACGTGCCTGGGCGGTCGCCGGCGAGCTTGCGGTACGCGGACAGGGCGGTTTCACCGTCGGCAAGCACACGCTTGGCGACGGGAACTACGCGGTAGTCCTGGGCGAGCTTCCGGAAATTTTCCCGGGTGGTCATCGCGGTCTGGGTCATGGGGCATATTGTGCCACGGACCCCGCGCGGGCTTAGCCCAATGGGTCGACGTCGAAACAGGACTGCGCGCCGGTATGACAGGCCGCGCCGGTCTGCTGGACCTGCAGCAGCACCGTGTCATGATCGCAGTCCAGCGCAATATGGTCGACATACTGGAAATGGCCACTGGTCATGCCCTTAATCCAGTACTCACCACGCGAACGCGACCAATACGTGCCACGGCGGGTGCCGATGGTGTAGGCCAAGGCATGATCATCCATCCAGGCCATCATGAGCACCTTGCCGGTAGCGCTATCCTGCACAATCGCTGGCACGAGGCCAGCATCATTGCGCTTGAGCCGGTCGCGTAATCCCTCGGCGAGTTCCCACGTAGCCGGGTCAGTGTCATTGCGCACACCGACGGTGAGGTCAGCCGCAACCGGGGTGGTCGCAGAATTGGTATTGCTCATAGTCGTACCTCCTGGCCAGCATCACGAAGCGCCCGCTTAACCTCACCGATAGTGACATCACCGAAATGGAAGATGGATGCGGCAAGCACTGCGTCAGCGCCTGCGGCCACCGCAGGCGGGAAATGATCCGGCGCTCCCGCCCCGCCCGAAGCAATAACCGGCACATCCGTGGCGGCCCGCACCAGGCGGGTGAGCTCAATATCGAAACCATCCTTGGTTCCATCGGCGTCCATAGAATTCAACAAAATCTCGCCGACACCGAGTTCTTCACCGCGACGCACCCACTCAATGGCATCAATACCGGCCGACCGGGTGCCACCGTGGGTGGTGACTTCAAATCCACTGGCCTGCGCGGTGCCGCCTTCAGGCACCCGCCGGGCATCAACAGACAGCACAATGCACTGGGCACCGAACCGCTGCGATAATTCGTGCAGCAGCTCCGGCCGGGCAATGGCGGCGGTATTCACACTGACCTTATCCGCACCAGCGCGCAATAACTGGTCAACATCATCCGCGCTGCGCACTCCCCCGCCGACAGTAAGCGGGATAAAAACCTGCTCCGCGGTACGCCGCACGACCTCAAGCATGGTGCCCCGGCCGTCAGTAGAGGCGGTGACATCAAGGAAGGTGAGTTCATCAGCACCTTCGGCGTCGTAGCGGGCGGCGAGCTCCACCGGGTCCCCGGCATCACGCAGATTGGTGAAGTTCACGCCCTTGACAACCCTCCCGGCGTTGACGTCGAGACAAGGGATGACGCGGGTGGCGACAGTCATAGCAGCTCCTGTGGGCGGCGGCAATAGCGCCTATGAGGGTAGCCCAGTAACTAACCGCGCAGATCGGCTGGCGGCTGCAAACCGACAATAATCTCACGCAAACGGGCATGTACTGCAGGCCGTCCGGCAAGCACCCCCAGCGAACTCGGGGTCCACTCATGCCCGGCCAAGTCGGTAACAACTCCCCCGGCTTCACGCATAAGCAATACCCCGGCGGCGTTATCCCACACATTCGGACTAAACGTAATGGTGCCGCCAAAAGCACCGGCAGCCACTGAGGCCAAATCCACACCGACAGAACCACTTATACGAATCGTCGGGTACACATCACCGACCTCAGCCAACAACAACTGCCGCCACGTGCGCGGGAACGTACCGCCCCGGTGGGCAATCACCGAACCAAAAGCGATACCGACCGGGCCACCAGGCTTGCTGGAAAGGTGAATGCGTTCGCCATTACGCCAGGTACCGCCCCCAGCGGTAGCGGTGAGCCGAATATTGACCATAGGCATATCAGTCACGCCCACCACAGGCTGGCCGCGGTGCAATAAGGCCACCAAAATGGCGCACGCCGGGTAGCCGGCCGAGTAATTAGTGGTGCCATCAATCGGGTCCACCACCCAGCAGGTCGCCTCAGCAGGGTCGGTGCCGCCGAACTCCTCGCCGAAAACCGGCAGCCCAGTAGAGCTGGTCAGCAAGTCCCGCAGCCGACGCTCGATCTCGAGATCGATCTCGGTAGCAAAAGAGCCGCCCTTTTTCGTGACGGTGGGATGGGCCCCCAAATTGGTGCGGAAAAAATCCGCCACCTCGTCAACAGCCGCCTCCGCAGCCACGAGCAGCCCAGGCAGATCGAGGCCAGTGTCCGACGGGAAATCCGGTGTCGATGGCGTCACTGGCTGCTCCTTAGTGCTGAGGTCTTATTTACCCGGCGCACCGGCGGTGGCCAGTGCTTCTTCCAGAGTGAACCGGCCGGCATACAGCGCCTTACCGATAATCGCCGAATCCACACCCTCATCGACCAAACCAGCCAAGGCCGCAACGTCGGCAAGCGAGGACACACCACCAGAAGCCACCACCGGGGCGTCGGTGGCGGCGGCGACATCGCGCAACAGGTCGATATTCGGGCCGGTCAGGGTGCCGTCCTTGGACACGTCAGTGACCACGAAACGGGAGCAACCCTGCGAATCGAGGCGTTCGAGAACCTCCCACAGGTCACCACCATCGGAGACCCAACCGCGGCCACGCAGACGCCACTCCCCTTCGATCTTGCGGGCATCAAGACCAATCGCGACCCGGTCACCGTGCTTGTCAATAACGTGCTTACACCACTCAGGATCCTCCAGAGCAGCAGTACCGATATTGACCCGACGACAACCAGTAGCCAACGCCGCCTCAAGGGAAGCGTCATCGCGGATACCGCCGGAGAGCTCAACATCGACATCAAGCTTGCCCACAACGTCGGCAAGCAGCTCATAGTTGGAGCCGCGACCAAACGCAGCGTCGAGATCCACCAAGTGCACCCACTCAGCACCGGCGTTTTGCCAGTTCATCGCGGCATCAATGGGGGCACCATAATGGGTTTCACTTCCGGCCGCCCCCTGGACCAGGCGCACAGCCTGACCATCGGCGACATCGACAGCGGGCAGCAAAGTCAAGCTCATCAGTGGGGTCACTCCCAAATATGTGGCGGTGCGTACATCTGGTTCGGGTAGGGATTCTACGTCACGAATTTTCCAATGCTTCGCCACGGCGCTCCGGAAGCGTCATCGCAGCCGCAGCAGCAACCACAAACGCCGCAGCGAACACCCCAAACACCAACGCCTGGCCACCAACGAGAAGCACCGGCACCAACAACGGGGCGGCAATAGAAGCGATACGGCCAAAAGCAGCGGCGGCACCAGCACCCGAGGAGCGTACCGACGTTGGATACAGCTCCGGGCTGATCGCATACAACGCTCCCCACGCACCCAAATTGAAAAACGACAGTGCGCAACCAGCGGCAATGACCTGCCACTCGGCCCCGGAGAAACCAAATAAGCCCGCCGCAAGAGCCGAACCAGCCAGGAAAACCGCCAACGTGACCCGGCGGCCCCAGACCTCAATCAGCCATGCAGCCACGAAATAGCCCGGCAGCTGAGCACACGTGATAATCAGCGTGTACCCAAAGGAACGCACCAGGTCGAAACCACGATCCACCAGCAAAGACGGCAACCAGATAAATGCTCCGTAATAGGAGAAATTGATCGCGAACCAGACCAACCACAGTGCTGCAGTTCGTGCCCGCAACCGGGCAGACCAGAGCGACTGGCCACCCGTAGCCGATGCGCGCTGGGGCGGCCGGGAAACAGCGTCGGAAAGTTCAGCTTGCCGATGGCCTTCGGCGGCGGCAGCTGTCTCGAATTGTTGGACAATATGCTCCGCCTCGTCATGGCGGCCCCGAGATTCCAGAAACCGCACCGACTCCGGCAAACTAATGCGCACCCAAATGGCATAGGCCGCCGGCACCACACCGATGGCCAGGGCCCAACGCCAGCCATCGTCGGATAGCGGCACCACGAAATAACCAATACACGCCGCGGCAATCCAGCCCACTGCCCAGAAAGCCTCCAACAGCACAACCATGCGGCCGCGGATCTTCCGGGGCGCGAACTCGGAAATAAGCGTCGAGGCGACCGGCAATTCCGCACCTAAACCCAGGCCAACGATAAAACGCAACACCATGAGCATCGCGATACCGGTCGATAGCGCCGCAGCGCCCGTGGCCAGGCCGTAAAGCAACAAGGTTGCCGCGAAAACCTGACGGCGGCCGATCCGATCCGCCAACAGCCCACCGACGGAAGCGCCAATGGCCATGCCGACGAACCCGATGGAACCAATCCAGGAAACCTCGGTCTTGTCGAGATTCCACTGCACAGCCAGGGCCGCCATGACAAAAGAGATAAGCCCGACATCCATGGCGTCCAGCGCCCACCCAACGCCGGAGCCCACAAGCAGGCGGCGGTGCCGAGAAGTAATAGGCAGGTTATCGAGGCGCTCGGTGCGAGAAGGCGCAGGCGTGGTCATGGCAGGCAACGTATCAGGGTTGCCTGACCAAATGAAGGGCTTCAGGCGTTGCTGCGCAGAATTAGTCGAGCGTAGACACCCAATTGCGCAGCAACCTCAGCCCCGCTTCACCAGACTTTTCCGGATGGAACTGCGTAGCCCACAGCGGACCGTTTTCGACTGCGGCGATGAACCGGCACCCATCGTGTTCCGCCCAGTGCACCAAAGGCGCCGCAATACGACCGGTGTCGTTAAGGTGCCACTGGCGCGCAGCGTAGGAGTGCACAAAGTAGTAACGCTCATCAGCAGCGAGACCGTCGAAGAGCTTCGAGCCTTCGGCAACGTCCACGGTGTTCCAGCCCATATGCGGCAACACATTCGCTTCGAGACGCTCCACCGTGCCGGGCCACTCCCCGCACCCAGGCGTACCCAGCGGCTGCGGCTGGGCGCCGTCGTGGGCTTCTGGAGCATGGATGCCCTCGGCGTATTCCACGCCTCGGTCGAAAAGCACTTGCATGCCGACGCAAATACCGAATACCGGGCGGCCACCGGCGAGACGAGAACCAATCAGGCGCGGGCCGCCCACAGCATTGAGCTGGTCCATACAGGCCGCGAAGGCACCTACACCTGGCACCAACAGACCGTCGGCATTCAGCACAGTGTCCGGGTCATGAGTCACCACGGTTGTAGCACCAGTAGAGGCAACAGCCCGCTCAGCCGAGCGCAGGTTGCCGGAGCCGTAATCAAGAAGCGCGACGGTAGTCATGCCGGCCAGTCTAGAGGCCATAGCTGGGCTGCTGGTCACCGACCAAGGAGGAAATGTGCGCGTTTCGACTTTGCTGACGCGCTTTTCGGCCGCCCCGGGTCCGCGGCCCAGCGGTGCCGGTGGTTCCGATGTGCGAAGCAGTATCCTGCAGATGGGACCGGACAATATTGTGCTCGGTGTGCAGAGCGATATTGGCATGCTCCACGGTCTCAGCGTTGCTCTTAGAACCGCCTCAAGGAGTTTGGTGCGTATGCACTTCAATGATTTCGACACGCTCGAAGAATTGCAGGCGGCCGATTTCGCCACGATCGATTTCGGCAACTTCGATTTCGATGTTCAAGATTTCGCAGTGCTGCTGCAACTGCTGCCTGAGGACGTCGTCATAACGGCGAGCCTATCTCCGCTCGTCCCACAACAAGGGGACCCAACCAGCTGGTACGTGACGCAACGAGAGTGCCTGGTCGATTGGTTTTACTCACAAACCACAAAAGGCTCCGGAGAGTACTCCCGTGAAGAGCCCAACCGCTCGGCGAAACGAACCTACAACCGGCTACAGAGTCTCCACGGTGTGGCATGGGTTGCCGAGGCGGTCGGAGTGGACCGCGACGTGTTCTTTCGGGGCTGGAGAGCTGCCAATAAGGTTGAGGATCATCGACGACAGTGTGGCGTTTTTCGTACTGAGATCCCGTGGGCGATTATTTCTCGGGCCATGCTTGAGTTCTACCGCGATAACTACGAAGCAATCCACTACCAGTTAGCCGAATGGGATGAGGAAGCCGCTGCGTACGGCGACGGCAACACCAACCAGGACGGGTAGGGCCTACCTCGCTGCTTGCAGAAGTGGGTTACTAAAAACCATGCGGTCCAGCTGACGCGCAGCCCCCATTGGCGGTATGGGCGTGCCACTGCTGGCAGCGGACAGAATGATTTGAGACAATCCACAGGATTATTCATTGAGGTAATTCACCCGAACGGTTCCTTAGATGCACAAAACTTCCCATGCGTTTGCACTGAACTTGGTTCTGATTGCGCTTTCCATGATTGTGCAGTTCTTCCAGAACAAGTACTTCGTCCAGTACCTGGGAATTCACGAGCTCGGCTTGGTGCGTCTACTGACGCAGATGCTGCAGTACCTCAACATCATCGAAGCAGCTCTCGGTAACCGCACTCAGCCTCTGTAGCTGCTTAATATACCCTCCGGAAGAGGCCGCGAAACCTATCTTGAGCGGCCTGTCCGCGCTGGCGGCGGACCTGCGATGGCGCATGAAGTGAGCTTTCGATATCGAGCAATCGTTAAATGACTCGACAAATAATATCAGCTGTGAAGCAACATCTCAATTATTTTATGCAATTATCTAAATCGCCAACAGTCTATTAGAGCCATAGGTTTGTACCGCTCACATATATCAGACCTAAATCAACCCATTTAATAGTTTCGCGAAAATCACAATAACCGCCCCATAGAGCCGGATGACCCGACATCCATAGACTCCATCGCCACCCTTATCTGCAGGTAAGAGACCCGCAACACACACAGAAGAAGTAGACACCCACCGAAACGGCCGGTAAGGTGAACACCAAGTTAACAACAAGCGAACCGCTGCTAACGGCTCCTTCCCAAGGGGGAACATCCAATGATCGATCGCCAGCTCGACATCGTCCGCGAAGACCTACACCGCCGCTTCGGCCAGGCCCTTCCCGCCGCCGATATCGACCAGATCCTCGATGACACCATCGCAGCCGAGACCGCCTCCGCCCGCGTCACCTCCTACCTACCGGTAATGATTGAGCGCGCCGCCGCCGAAGCCATCAAGGACGAGGCCACCTCACGCGGCGAATTTGCAGGCGCCCGCAAAGAAATCCTCTACGTCTGCGAACGCAACGCCGGGCGTTCTCAACTCGCCGACGCCATCACCCACCACCTCGTCGGCGACGCTGTGGTGGTGCGCTCGGTTGGCCTCGAGCCCGCAGATGAAATCAACCCGACCGTCATCGAAGTACTCAAAGAACGCGGTATCGCCACCGACGGCCTGTTCCAGACCACCATCGTTCCGCGCGTGGTCCACCGTTCCGACATCGTCGTCCTGATGGGCGTCGACGAAATCCCAGGTGTTCCCGGGGTGCGCTACGCCCACTGGGACGTCAAGGACCCCGAGGGCGCCAGCATCGAAGAAGTGCGTGCCATCGCCGACGAGATCGAAACCCAGGTGCGCGGGCTTATCGCCGAGATGGAGCTACCAATCGCGGCGGCCTAGGTAAAGGCACCCAACAACCATAGGATTGCGCCGGCGGTAGCCACCACGGCAAGCAATCCCATCACCACTGTGCCGATCCGCATTCCGGCCTGATACGCCGACCACGTACCGCCGACCAACAGGCCGGCGATGATGAAGAGCATGTACGTCACAGCAGCACTGGGCCCGGCCGCGTCCTGACCGACAATGAACTGCTCCATTACAAGCTTCCCTTCGTACTCGGCACACCCGAGCATCGCGGGTCGAGCTCAGTGGCCACCCGCAATGCGCGAGCGACAGCCTTGAACTCGGCCTCGGTGATGTGATGCGGATCGCGGCCATAGAGGCACCGCACATGCAACGCGATACGTGCATTAAAGGCGAACGACTCGAAGAAGTGCTGGTTAATCACCGTGGCGTAGTGACCACCAATGATCTGGTGCACCATATGCTCCGGTTCCCCATTCATCACGAAGTAGGGTCGGCCCGAAACATCAACCGCAGCATGCGCCAAAGACTCATCCATCGGCACGAAGCAATCACCAAAGCGGTAGATGCCCTTCTTCTCCCCTAGTGCCTCGGCAAAAGCCATGCCCAGCACAATGCCGCAGTCCTCCACAGTGTGGTGGGCATCAACCTCGGTATCACCATTGGCGTGCAACTTCAGGTCGAACCGGCCGTGCTGGGTGAACGCGGTGAGCATGTGATCGAAAAACGGCAAGCCGGTTTCAACCTCAGTGTCACCGGTGCCATCAAGATTGATGGTGCACACGATGGTCGACTCGTGGGTGGCACGCTCAATATGCCCAACCCGCTCAATTTTTTCGTTGTCCAACTGTTCTTCTCGGGAGCCCATTACGGCGTCTCCTAACTCTGCTGCGTGCGCAACACGGTGGTATCGGCGGCGAGTACGGCTTCGGCCGCTTCTAGAAAAGCATCATTCTCGTGCGGCAATCCAATTGTGGCACGCAACCGGCCAGGCACGCCGACATCGCGGATCAACACACCACGATCTAAAAGCGCCTGCCACGTCGCGGCGGCATCAGTGAATTCACCGAAGAACACAAAATTCGAGTGCGACTCAACGACATCAAAGCCCATCTCCACCAGGGCGCTGACCACCCGGTCACGCTCCTTCGCCAGGGCATCCACAGTCGCCAAAGTGTCGTCGGCATGCCGCAAAGCCACCAGTGACGCCGCCTGGGTCAGCGTGGAGAGATGGTACGGCAACCGCACCAGCATGACGGCCTCAATAAACGCCGGGTGAGCCACGAAATACCCCAGGCGCCCGCCGGCGAAGTCGAAAGCCTTACTCATAGTGCGGCTCACCACAAGGCTGGTGGGGTATTCGGCGAGCAAGTGCACAGCCGAAGGCGTCTCGCTGAACTCCGCGTAGGCCTCATCGACAATGACGATGCCCGGGGCTGCATCGAGGATTTGGCGGATATCGTCATTGCTGGTCACGCCGCCAGTGGGGTTATTCGGCGTGGTGATATAGATGACATCCGGGCGGTGTTCGGCGATAGCTTCCAGGGCCGTGGGGATATCAATATCGAAATTGGCATCCCGCTCAATCGGCACCCACTTCGTCTGTGTGCCGCTGGAAAGAATCGGGTGCATCGAGTAGCTCGGCACGAACCCCATAGCGCTGCGACCAGGACCGCCGAAAGCCTGCAAAAGCTGCTGCAGGACCTCATTAGACCCATTGGCAGCCCAGACCTGATCGGCACTAACCGCCACCCCAGTCCGGCCCGTGATGTACTCGGCCAACGAGGTTCGTAGCTCCACCGCATCCCGATCCGGATAGCGGTTGAGCTGCTGGGACACATGGGCGACCTCGCGAACAAGATCCTCAATGAGTTCTTCGCTCGGCGGGTACGGATTCTCATTGGTATTCAGGCGCACATCCACATGCAACTGCGGCGCACCATAAGCCGTCTCACCGCGCAGTTCCTCACGCAGCGGCAAATCCGCCACAGTGATGGCGTCCGGGTTGGTCTGTTTAGACATTCTTGGTGTCCTCGTCGGTAGCCAGGTCTTCGAAGCGGGCACGGATAGCTTCCCCATGTGCCGGCAACAGTTCAGCGTCGGCAAGCGTGACCACATCATTGGCCACGCCCTTCAGCGCCGCCTCGTCGTACTCAATGACGTGCACAGACTTCACAAAGGTATGCGTCGACAAACCGGAGGAATGACGGGCAGTACCAGAAGTCGGCAACACATGGTTCGAGCCGGCGCAATAATCACCCAACGGCACCGGGGAGTAACTACCGACGAAAATAGCGCCGGCATTACGCACCCGAGCAGCAACCTCAACGGAATTGGCGGTGTGCACCTCTAGGTGCTCGGCGGCATAGGCGTCCACAACGCGCAGACCAGCCTCAATATCATCGACCAACACAATGCCGGACTGAGAGCCCTCAAGCGCCTGCCGAACCCGATCCGCATTGCGGGTGATGCCATAACGCTTGGTCACCTCAGCATCGACGCTTTCAGCCAGCTCAACACAATCAGTGACCAGCACCGAAGCGGCCATCACATCATGCTCCGCCTGAGAAATGAGGTCATAGGCCACGGCCACCGGGTCGGCAGTCGCATCAGCCAAAATCGCGATCTCAGTCGGACCGGCCTCAGAATCAATACCCACCACAGAACGGCACAAACGCTTGGCGGCGGTGACGAAAATATTGCCCGGGCCAGTGATCATGTCCACCGGCTCCAGTGCACCCTCGCCTTCGGGCGTGTCGTCACCATAGGCCAACAGCGCCACAGCCTGGCCACCACCGACAGCCCACACCTCATCGACCCCGAGCAAATGGCACGCCGCCAGAATCGTCGGATGCGGCCAGCCATCATTATCGGCCTGCGGCGGGGACGCCACCACCAACGATTCCACACCGGCTTCCTGGGCGGGGATGACATTCATCAGCACCGAGGAGGGGTAGACCGCATTGCCGCCGGGCACATAGAGGCCCACGCGGCGAATCGGAATCCACTTCTCAGTGACCCGGCCACCATCAACAACATCGACGCTGACGTCGCTGGGCCGCTGAGCACTGTGGAAAGCCCGAATACGGGTGATGGAATTGTCCAGCGCCTCCCGAATCTGCGGGTCCAGCTGCTGCGCGGCGTTGGCGATAACGTCGGCAGGCACCCGCACCGAGGCTGGCACTACCCCATCGAAGCGTTGCGAATACTCATTAGCCGCGGTCACACCGCGCTCACGCACATCGTCCACCACCGGGCGCACGGTGGGGATCATGGAATCAACATCGGCGGCGCCACGCGGCAATGCCTGGCGCAGCTCAGCTGTCGATGGGGTCCGTCCGCGCAGGTCAGTGATAGTCAGCATGGGCCGGGGTGACCGCCTTCCGTAGTAGCTGCCGCGCCTCATGCACCGCCGAGAAAACGGGCATGGGCGCGTCCAAAAACACTTAGGGATCTCAGCATAGCGACCAGCCTGGACCACAGCCGCGTTGCACCTCGGGGCGGCGAAGCTCCACAATGTCCCAATGGTCTGGTGGGACAACGACGAGCACAACAGCGACACGGCAACTGCACCGAGCGCGGCCACAACAGAGCAACCCCCGGCAATCCCGGCACGGCTGCCGCTGGTCGCGCCGCAGCCGGTGCCCGAAGAACTCCCGGAACTTCTGGCCTTCTCCCGCCACGCCGCCCAGAACCTCAACCATGTGGCCAGCTGGCGTGCGGTAAGCGCTTTCGCCCGGGACCACTGGCTTGACGACGGCCACGACCTGCCCACAGACCTCGCAGGTGAGTTCTACGCGCTGCGGCACGCTGTCGCCGACCAGCTTGAACTAGCTGAGGAAGCCGCCGAGGCCCGCAAGGACTGGCTGGACTGGGCAATGCGGGAAAACCGCCCCGACGCTGTTTTACATGCCCGCGCATTTTCCGCATTCGCCGAAGCTGAGCGCTATGCCGACGCCCACGGCGCACCGGAGGTGCCCACCGACTCCGAGGTTCCCGAACTTATCGGGATCACCGCGTCCATTCTGGACCTGTCCTATGACGGCAAAGCCCCCTACCAGGCTGCGCTCGCGGCGACGGTGACAGGCGCTGCGGCTTCACTGTGCCGCCGCCATGACCTTGCCCGGGCCTTAGAGCAGTGGGCGGCCCGACATGCCCCGCGCCGTTCTGCCTCCGATGACCGCCGGCTGCTGCAGGCCCAGATTGTCCACGGCAGCGGTGACCTTTCCGGTGCGGCCCGACTCTGCGACGAAGTGGCCACCGACCCCGAGGGGGAACCGGTGACCTCCACAATCGAGGCCCGGCAAATGTTGGCCTGGCTTTCCCTGGAGGCGGGGGAAGAAGACGAAGCTATCCGGCAGTTGCGTCCGGTAGCTGAGGCAACCGTCACCCTGGATCTGACTGTGGCGGGGCTGCGTTCCCACCGGCTATTGGCTGCCTTACTCAATGGTCGTGGCGAATACGCCGAGGCGCGTCTGCACACCACCCGCGCACTCGCCCACGCCCGCGGTATGCCGGTCAATCCACTGACCATGGATATCGAGCTCATCTTGGCGCGGTCCCTTTTCGATGCCGGGGAGCATGACGAGGCGTTGCGGCGCGCGGAGCCGGTGGCGCAGTGGTCGATGCTGTCGCCTGATGAGGAGCGCACCGACGCCGCGTACACCATTGCTGCTGCCAGCGCTGCGGCCATTGGTGATGGTGCCCGCGCTACCCGGCTGCTGCTCGAACATGCCGGGCACCTGCTGCGCATTGGTGATAGCCAGGGCGCGTCGTCAGCGCTGCGCCAGTGCGCCCGCGGTCTCGCCCAGCCCGGCACGGTGGCGCCGAATGCGGTGGGGCCGATTGCTGCGGTGCTGCACCGAGAGCTCGATAATGCTGATACCGGTGGTGGTGCCGATACTGATGAGGCGATGGATCTGCGCCACGCCCCTTCCGATATGAGTTCGGCGTTGACAGATGCCGGGTACGGGGTGGTGCTCGAGCTGGCCGAGGAGATGATGATCCGCGCCCGCGAGCTGATCTCCGATGGGTGGTCGATCGCCGATTGGCATGATGACCTGGCCTATATCTACTGGGCTTCTGGTCGGGAGGACTTAGCGCTAGGCCACGTCGATACTGCTGCGGCGGGGTATTTGGAATCCGGTGATGGTGTGGAATCCGCCCGGGCACTGCTGACCGGTGTGCGGTGCTGCTTGGACCGCGATGACACTGCCGGGGCGGGACGTTATGCCAACCGGATTGACCAGTTGCTGCCGCAGAATAATTGGGAGGGCCATCCGGTCCGGGAGGCGTTAGCGGAGCTGCTGGGCGACTAGGCTGGGCGCCATGTCGCACCCGACCGAACCCACGATCACTGACGACCCGCAGCAGCTGCTAGACGAGGCCCGCTCATATGCCGAGCAGGGTCACCTATGGCTGGCTGCCGACACGCTCATGGCCGGTTATGCCCAGTTTGAGGCTGCCGGACGGACTCCCCAGCAGCACGACTCTATGGGACGGCCGATCCGGGGCACGTCAGTGGATTTGATGGAGGCTGCGGCCAAATGGCTTGAAGCCCTGGATTCGGTGGAGTCCCACGCCACCGATGTCCAGGCGGAGCAGGCCCCCTCGGGTACGGATGAAAATGTGCCGCCGCGGGATCTTCGGTGGGCGCAGTGGCACACCATTAGTGGCAATACGGAGATGAAGCGGGACCGGTTTGGCCGGGCCATCGACCACCTTGAATTAGCCTCCGGTATTTATGAAACCGCTGGCCTGCTGACTGTGGCAGTGCCGTTGGTGGCGGCGTTGGTGCAGTGTTATCTCGCCGTTAATGATGCCCCGCGTGCGGAGCTGGCGCTGCACCGGCTGCGCCGCATTCTCAGCGTCGATCCTTCGCTTGCCGACGGGATGGGCGAGAATATCGACGCCCTCGCCGCTGCCGTGGCCGATCGTCTCGCCGCGGAGTAGTTAAAAATCCAGGCCAAGGTCGAGGACCCGAACTGAATGGGTCAATGCCCCCACGGCGAGGAAATCCACACCGCAGCGGGCGTACTCGCGGGCCATCTCCAAGGTCAGTCCACCGGAGGACTCCAGTTGGGTTGCTGGGGATATCTTCGCTCGCTTCTGCGCGGCAACCTGGGTTTCCCACAATTCGAAATTGTCCAGCAGCACCAATTCCGGTTTTTCGGCCAGGACGTCACTTAACTGGGTGAGGTTGTCGACCTCGACTTCGCAGCGCAATTCCGGATAGGCCTTGCGCACCCGCGCTAAGGCGGGCACTACTCCCCCGGCCGCGGCGACGTGATTGTCCTTAATCATCGCCTCATCACCCAGGCCCATGCGGTGGTTCATGCCGCCACCGCAGGACACCGCATATTTTTGGAGATTGCGCATACCTGGCAGGGTTTTCCGGGAATCACGGATTGTCGTTCCGGTACCGGCAACCGCATCCACCCAGCGCCGGGTTTCCGTGGCGATGCCGCAGGCGTGGGTCAACAGATTGAGCAGGGTGCGCTCAGCGGTCAGCAGCCCCCGAGTCGGGGCGGAGATATCGGCAATGACAGTGCCCGCCACAACCCGCTCACCGTCACTGACGTGCAGATCCACTTCATAGTTATCGGCAATGACTTCGGACAGAGCCCATTCGATGACCTCCCCGGCGGCAACGATGCCGCTACCGCGCGAGACGATCTGCGCGTGGCTGCGCTGGTGGGCGCTGACCGTGGCCAATGAGGTCACGTCCGGGCCGTAGGCAAGGTCTTCTTGGAGCGCGGTGCGGATGAGTCCACGGGTGGTTCGCTCGTCGAGCATGGGGTTAATTGTCCTTGTCGTCGGTGCGGGTATGGCAACCCAGGGTCTGCGTGCGCGCAAGCGCGGCGGCGACCACACTGCGGGCCACGGTCACCGGGCCAGAGTCGGGCAGTTTGTCCAGTTCAGCCGCAGCAGCACTGAGACTGTCATGGGTGCGCATCACTCCAGCACCCACTGTCATTGCCGCCTGCATCGCCAACCGGTCCTTATCGCCCAGTTGGGGCCGCTGCAGGCCACGGGGACGCTGCGGCCAGGCGACGGTATTCGCCGCTGCTGGGGCGCTGACCTCAGGCCAGTGCCCAGACCCGGCAGCAATATCTTCGGCGGCTGCCTTACCGACGACGAGTCCTTCCAGCAGGGAATTAGACGCCAGTCGGTTCGCTCCATGCAGGCCGGTGCGGGCACACTCCCCGACCGCGTAAATACCGGGAACTCGGGTGTGCCCAACGGTGTCGGTGACAATGCCGCCACAGCTGTAGTGCACGGCCGGGGCTACCGGCAACAGGTGCTTGGCAGGGTCAAGGCCCATGCTCTGGCAGCCTTGGGTCACCGTCGGGAAACGCTGATGGATACCCCGGATCATCCGGGCGTCAAGGTAGACGTGGTCGGTGTCTGTCTGGTGCATTCGGGCAGCGATAGCCCGGGAAACGATATCGCGCGGGGCCAGGTCACCGCGCGGGTCGACGGTGTTCATAATGTCGTCGCCAGTGCAGTCGACAAGATGCGCGCCCTCACCGCGTAGCGCTTCGGTCAGCAGTGGACGCCGCCCCTGGGCTTTAGCGTCGAATAGCACCGTGGGGTGGAACTGGATGAATTCCAGATCCGCCAGCTCAGCACCAGCGTCGGCAGCCAACATGTGGCCATCCCCCAGCGCCCCCGTCGGCGCCGTCGTCACCTGCCACAAATGCCCCAACCCGCCGGTGGCGATGACGACCTTATTCGTGCTGACAAGCCCCGGCCCGCGTGGATCGCGCACCACCACACCAGCGCAGTGGCCGTCGGCACGCAAGATTTCCACCGCCGAGGCGTTCTGGAGCAACCGGATACCACCCACACTGCGCTCCAAGGCACGCTGAATCTCCGCGCCGGTAGCATCACCACCAGCATGAATAATGCGGCGATGACTATGGGCTCCCTCTCGAGTGCGGGCATAGGGGCCGCTTTCCACCCGGTCAAAATCAGCGCCGTGGTCAATTAACCACTGCACAGCCAACGCCGCATTGGAAAGAATCGTGTGCACAGCTGCGGGGTCACAATGCCCAGCACCAGCGGCAATCGTGTCGGACACATGACTGGCCACACTGTCATGGCCACCAGGGCCGCACGGGGCGTCGGAAAGCCCCACCACCGCTAAACCGCCCTGGGCAAGATTCGTCGCCGCCCGACGAAACCGCGGATACGGCCTCGCCCCAGCACGCCAGGTGCCCTTATCAATCAGCAGCACATCAGCACCAAGCTCCCGAGAGCGTTGGGCAGCGCTCAGACCGGCCACCCCAGCACCAATGACCAGAACGTCGCAGTGGCTGTACCAATCCCAGTCCGCCGAGTGAAAACTCATACTCCTGTTTCTACCCTGCCGCAGGCCCACCCCTGGGCTATTCCCCACCGCCGGGGTTACCAATAGCAATCATGCGTTCCACAGAAGCGCGGGCCTTGGCAGCAGTGTCCTCATCAACAATGACCTCATCGGCATTGTCCCGCAGGCACCGCAATAAGGCTGCTGGGGTGATCATTTTCATATACGGGCAGGACGCGCGTTCATTGACTGCGGCGAAATCCACACTCGGGGCGGCCTTATGCAGCTGGTGCAGCATGCCGATCTCAGTGGCGACTAAGACCTTATTCGTCCCGTCGGTACCGGCCTTCGTCGCCGCGGTGAGCATCTCACCCGTGGAAAGCATATGCACCCGCTTCGGGTCGATCGTGCCCTCACCGGCGAGATAGATGGCGCTATTGGCGCAACCACACTCGGGGTGAATATAAAGATCCGCCTCGGGATTATCGGCTGCCCGGCGGGCAAGTTCCGCACCATTGATATTGGCGTGCACATGGCACTCACCGGACCAAATATGGATATTGTCCCGGCCGGTTTCACGCTTCACATGGGCGCCGAGGAACTGATCCGGGCCGAAAAGAACTTCTGTATCCGGATCGATAGAGGCCACCACATCCACCGCATTGGAGGAGGTGCAGCAAATATCGGTCTCGGCCTTCACATCAGCGGTGGTGTTGACGTAGCTGACCACCACCGCCCCGGG
Source organism: Corynebacterium sp. TAE3-ERU12 (assembly GCF_019209905.1). Lineage (GTDB taxonomy): Bacteria > Actinomycetota > Actinomycetes > Mycobacteriales > Mycobacteriaceae > Corynebacterium. The sequence continues at coordinate 93,243 of NZ_JAHUTM010000004.1, forward strand.
GTGCTCTGTTTTCCACTCGCGCAGCTCATCGGCGGTAATCGAGTCCGCCAGGGAGCAGCCGGCGCGGGCGTCGGGGATGAGCACGGTTTTGTCGGGGCTGAGGATTTTGGCGGTCTCGGCCATGAAGTGCACACCGCAGAAAATGATCACATCAGCATCAGTATCGGCGGCGATGCGAGACAGGCCAAGAGAGTCACCGGTGTAGTCAGCGATGTCCTGAATCTCGGGCAGCTGGTAGTTATGCGCCAAGATGACGGCATTGCGCTGTTTGGCCAGGTGGCGAATCTCATCGACCCAAGCGTTATCGGCGGTGATGCCGGTATAGCCGTCGGGAGTATCGGTGATAGTGCCAAGGGCGGACACGTGTGTTCCCTTCGTGGGCGCAGCGCCGATCCCACCGGCACTGCCGGGTGAGGCTGGTCAGGTGCGACAACTATGGAACTGTGGCGAACGTGGGCTGTCGCACGCAGGCCACGGAGTGTGCTGGGTGGGCACGCTCCGCGGGGGATGTGTCCGAAATACTAATACCCCCGCCCCCACCGCTTGCTATCGAGGCCCCCTACCGGGCGCAGCGGCGCCTATTCGGCATCGCTGTCATCACCGTCATCACCGGGGCCACTGAAGAGAATGCCTAACCAGAAAGCGAACATCGCGAAGAAAGGCGCGATGGCCAGGTTCACTACTCCCCCGGCCTTAGGCACCACCTCAACAACACTGCCGACGGGCAGGTCGGTGATATCGGGCTGTCGAATACCGCCGATGAAATCACCAAAAACGGCGACACCGAATGCCCCCGCCAGAGCGCACACCCCCACCCAGAGCATGCTGACCAGGTTCTGCCGAGTCGCGAATTGCCGCAACCCCAGCATGCCGACGATGAGTCCCACACCAGCGGCGATGGCGAGCATGATGAGCATGCCGACAAAACCGGCGGCACCGTCGCCAGGCAACACCTCGATCATGCCGCCCTCGGCGAGGGTGACGGTCTGGGTCGGGCGGGCGAGTCCGAAACCAACGCCGCCGCCGGCCCCCATCGCCATGGCAAGCAATAACAGGCCCGCGGAATCACCGATCTGGGTGAACAACGAGGGGCGCCGCTGCGTGGAGTCAGTAGCGGTGGGTGCGGAATTCGTTGGATCGGTCATACCGAAGAAGCTACCGGTCGCAGTCGGAGGATGGAACTACGCCGGGGCTGATGTCGGGCACAGCTGGGCCTAGCGCCGCTCCAGGGCGGCCGAGTCGACCTCACCGTGGCGCGAGCACACCGCGGACCACCCATCCGGGCGGACCTGAACCACCATCTTGCGGCCACACAGTTGGCAAAACCGTGGGGCTTCCAACCCAGCGCGGGCACCATAACTGTGCTGCGGGGATTGGTTAGTGGACAGGTCATCACCGGTGAACGGGTCGAAGACTGGGGCATCACCCAACACGATGGCGCGCAATAACTCGTGGGAGTCGGGGATGCGGGGCCGACCCGGCCATTTCGGCACCGGCCGGGAGGTGGGCTCGTTCATGGGCTGACTATATCTACTTCCCTGCTGGTCAATGGGTTATACCGAGGCGTTGAGGGCCTTAATCGGCAGGCGGATTTTGCCGAGCATATCGAGATCCTGCTCCGCCGGGCGGCCCAGGGTGGTCAGGTAATTACCAACGATAATGGCGTTAATGCCGCCCAAGAGTCCCTTCTCGGCGCCGAGATCGCCCAGGGTGAGCTCGCGGCCGCCGGCGAAACGCAGGATGGTCTTCGGCAGCGCTAGGCGGAATGCGCCAATAGCGCGCAGGGCGTCGGCAGCCGGCATGGGTTCACGGCCGGCAAAAGGGGTACCCGGGCGCGGGTCGAGGAAGTTCATCGGCACCTCGGTGGGGTCGAGTTCTTGTAAGTCGATGGCGAACTCGGCGCGCTGTTCAAGGCTTTCACCCATGCCGAGGATGCCGCCGCAGCAGACCTCCATGCCTGCCTCGCGGACCAGTTGCAGCGTGTCGTGGCGGTCCTCCCAGGAGTGGGTGGTGACAACCTGCGGGAAGTACGACCGGGCGGTCTCCAGATTGTGGTTATAGCGGTGCACACCAGCCTTGGCCAGGCGGTCTACTTGTTCCTGGGTGAGGATGCCAATAGAGGCGGCGATATTGATATCGACCTCGGCGTGGATGGCGGCAACAGCCTGCTCAAGCTGGGACAGTAGGCGCTCGTCGGGGCCTTTGACTGCAGCGACGATGCAGAATTCGGTGGCGCCGGTCTTCGCGGTCTGTTTGGCGGCGTCGATCAGCGCCGGGATGTCCAGCCAGGCGGAACGCACCGGGGATTCGAATAGGCCGGATTGGGAACAGAAATGGCAATCTTCGGGGCAGCCGCCGGTTTTGAGGCTGATGATGCCCTCGGTTTCGATTTCTTCGCCGCACCAGCGCAGTCGTACCTCGTGGGCGAGGGCCAGGAGGTCTTCGATGTGTTCGTCGGGAAGCTGTAGGACGCGCAGGGTTTCTTCTTGGGACAGGCCTTCGCCGCGGGTGAGTGCTTTTTCCCGGGCGAGCTTGAGGATTGGGGGAAGGTCGGCGGCCGGGGTGGCCGAGTCTTCGGTGAGGGTGCGGGTCATGGGTGAGTTCCTCCAGTACCGGCTGGCGTGCCGTTGGTGTTTTCTCCGGGGTGCTCATGGGGTTGCATGAACACCGTTCGGTTACTTTGTTGGTGAATATACCCGCCACCTCGAACAGTGTTCAGTTTTTGTGGCGACTTGTCCCAATTATCCCGCCGCTGACCCCCTACCAGCACGTTATGCCCTGGCATGCGGATAATTGCCCAGGTTCATCCCCCACGTCTGCCCAGCTGCACTACCGTGGACTTCGTGCAGCTCAGCAAGGACATCATTATCGACGCCGCCGTCGAGATTCTGGATAACTACGGCCTCCCGGACCTGACCATCCGCCGTCTCGCACGCCATCTCAACGCCGCCGCCGGAGCCATGTACTGGCACTTCCCATCCAAACAGGCACTCCTGGGAGGCGTAGCTGAGCGCATCCTCGCCGAAGCAGGCACCCCAACCGGCACCGGGGATTGGCGTCTCGACGTGACCGCCTACGCTTTTTCCCTCCGCGAAGCGCTTATTGCACATAATGATGGCGCCGAGGTCGTCGCAGCCGCCCTGGCCGCAGCCACCCTGGACACCTCCCCTGCAGCTATCTTCAGCGACCTCTTACTCCCACTGGGGTTGCCTGCCGACGATCGCGCCGACGCCTCAGCAACACTGCTCTACTTCGTTCTCGGCGCCACCGTCGATGAGCAGACAGCAAAGCTAGCCAGGGCCGAGACACAACACACCACTGACCCGGCCGCGCGGCTGCGTCGCGGCGTGACCATCATTACCGCTGGCATCGCGGCCAACGCGGGCCGCTGACAAAGAATCAGGACAGTGGAGCCAAAACATAAAAAACGGCCCTTTTTTTGGGTTTCGACACCACCAGCGACCGGCTTAACCAAAGAAACCGGGACTTCTTTGGTTTAGCGCGGCTACACGGGCTCGCCGAGGAGGAACTGTCTGGCCTTCACCGAGGCTTGTATCAAGGAGCTCGGTGTGTCCTAGTCCTGGAGGTCAATTCGTGGCTCGACGTCACCCAAGCCGTCGGCATGCAAGCCCCAGGCGTGCGGTACCGCAATCGAGCACGAGGTGGACAGCATTCACCTCGCGCCACGCCGAGCCGATCAGCAACCGCGCAGCTCACCCGGTGGCGGGGCTCACGCAATAACGAAAAGTAGACTCGATGGCACTATGGTTCACCATATGACTAACGCGATTTCAGAAGACGAACTTCAGGTCTGGCCCGGCGATGCTTATCCGCTCGGTTCGACCTACGACGGCGCAGGCACCAATTTCGCGTTGTTCTCTGACATCGCTGACAGCGTGGAACTTTGCCTGATCAGTGAGGAAGGCAAAGAAACCCGCATCACCCTCGAAGAGGTCGACGCACATATCTGGCACTGCTACCTGCCCGGCATCATGCCCGGACAGCGCTACGCCTACCGCGTCCACGGCCCCTACGATCCGGCCAATGGTCACCGCTGCGACCCTAATAAGCTGCTGGTCGATCCCTATGCCAAGGCCTTCGACGGCGAATTCGACGGCGACAGCAGCCTGTTCAGCTACGACATTCACAACCCCAGCGAGCGCAATTACGAGGACTCCCTGGGCCACACGATGACCTCAGTGGTCATCAACCCCTTCTTCGACTGGGCCGCTGACCGGCAGCCGCGCACCCCCTATAACGAAACGGTCATCTACGAAGCCCACGTCAAGGGTATGACGATGAACCATCCCGATATCCCGGAGGCCCTGCGCGGCACCTACGCTGGCCTGGCTCACCCGGCGATTATCGATTACCTGAAGGACCTGGGCGTCACCGCCATCGAACTGATGCCGGTTCACCAGTTCCTCCAGGATGATCGGCTGCGCAGCCTGGGACTGCGTAACTACTGGGGCTATAACACCTTCGGCTTCCTTGCCCCGCACCACGATTACGCCAGCTCAACAAAGCCCGGCGGTGCCGTCCCCGAGTTCAAGGGCATGGTGCGTGCCTTCCACGATGCCGGTATCGAGGTCATCCTGGACGTGGTCTATAACCACACCGCTGAGGGCAACCACCTAGGCCCCACCATCTGTTTCCGCGGTATCGATAACTCGGCTTATTACCGGCTGATGGAAGACGACCGCCAGCACTACATGGACTACACCGGCACCGGTAACAGTCTGAATGTGCGCCACCCGCACACGCTGCAGCTCATCATGGATTCGCTGCGGTACTGGGTCACGGAAATGCATGTCGACGGCTTCCGCTTCGACCTGGCTTCCACGCTTGCCCGCGAGTTCCACGACGTCGACCGCCTCTCCGCGTTCTTCGATCTGGTCCAGCAGGACCCGGTGGTTTCCCAGGCCAAGCTCATCGCCGAGCCTTGGGATGTGGGCGAAGGCGGCTACCAGGTCGGTAATTTCCCGCCTCAGTGGACCGAATGGAACGGTAAATACCGCGACACTATTCGTGATTTCTGGCGCGGCGAACCGGCCACCCTCGGCGAGTTCGCTTCCCGCATCACCGGTTCATCGGACCTGTATGCCAATAACGGCCGCCGCCCCACTGCGTCGATCAACTTCATCACCGCCCACGACGGCTTCACCATGTATGACCTGGTGAGCTATAACCACAAGCACAATGCAGCCAATGGTGAGGATGACCGCGACGGCGAGTCGCATAACCGTTCCTGGAACTGTGGTGTTGAGGGCTGGACCGATGATGAAACCATCCTGCGGTTGCGTGCCCAGCAGCAACGCAACTTCCTGACCACGCTATTGCTCTCCCAGGGCACGCCGATGATTTCGCATGGCGACGAGATGTCTCGGTCCCAGCGCGGCAATAACAACGTCTACTGCCAGGACAATGAGCTTTCCTGGATTGACTGGAACCAGGTCAACACCAATTCCGAGATGGTGGAGTTCACCCAGTTCCTTATTGAAATGCGCGCCGAGCACCCGGTGTTCCGTCGCCGTCGCTTCCTGCGCGGTGGCCCGCTGGGCGCTGAGACCGACGATCGCGATATCGCCTGGCTCACCCACGCCGGCCGGGTGATGACCCCGGAGGACTGGGACTTCGATTTCGGTAAGTCGCTTATGGTCTTCCTCAATGGCAAGTGCATCGAGGAACCTGATTCGCGCGGTCACCGCATTATTGATGACTCGTTCTTGATGTGCATCAACGCCCACTATGAGGACATTGACTTCCAGGTTCCGGGCACGGAGTACTCCAGTGAGTGGACTGTGGTGGTCGACACCTCGGAGATCCTTGGTCGTCCGGCTGATGAACGCATCGTCACTGCGGAAGGCGAATTGCGAGTGCCTGCCCGTTCGACGATTGTGCTGCAAGAGCACCACTAATTCTGCGTCCGCAGAAATAAAGCTCCGCCCCCTCCATGCTGTCGTGGAGGGGGCGGAGTTTTTGTGTGGATTAAGCCCTTGGGTCAGGGCGAGTGAGAAGGGGTTAGGCGGCCAGGCGCGAGTCGTAGCGCGCCTGGTGGTCGTGCCAGAATTTGGTGTCAGTATCGAAGTAGTTGGCTAGACGCTGAGCTAGGTCATCAGTGACGCGGGTGCGGCCACTGCGGAATCGTTCAAGGGTAGAGCTCGGTACGTTAATTGCTACGGCCAGACGGTGAATGCTCAGGCCACGCGGGGCAAGAAAACGTTCGGTCATGACTGCGCCGGGGTGCGGCTGTGCACCATTGGGTGTGCTGGTGGGAGTCGACATATATCGGCCATTCCTTCCAGGGTGAAGCAGGAGTGTGGCAACTATCGGCATGGGTTTTACGCCGACTGCAACACCGTAACCCCCACACAGACAAAAATCAGACCACGTGATTGGTCTTGTTTTATGTTTATTTGGTTCCGAATCACCCAAATTGTACGACTACCAGGGCGAATATTGGTGAAGCAGATACATGTTTTAACGCAAAATTATCTAAAGGATCACCTGCCCGTAGTCTAAGTGACTCACATCACACCCTGGTTATTTGTGGTGCCACCAATGTCCAAGCAGCCATTAGCATCACTGGTTATGAACACCCCGTCGGATAGCCCCACACCTCACCACCGCACACCCACCCCGGCGGCGGTGGATATCGCACTATCGAGCGCCACAGTGCGCGTAAGTGCCAATAGCGTCACTGTCACCCAGACCGTGCGCGCCCGCGTATCCGACACCGGACCGGTGACCAGTCGCCCTCAGGCGTGCTGCCCCACATTGCAGATGGGACGGAAATTCCGGCCAGGTGAGCTGTCCTTCGACAGCCACTCCGCGCTGCCGGCAGTACGAGTCACCCCGTCGAATAATGCCGCTGCACTGGCCGTATGTCGGCTTATCGACGCAGCCTGCACCAGCCCAAGTATCTTCGAGCGCACCGTCGCAGCTGTACTGTCCGACGGTATTGCCCAGTGCACCCCGGCACCAGAAACCGACCAGCACTGGGAGCAACCCGCAGCACCGGCCCCCGCGCCGACCGCCTCGCCGGATACAGACCCAACAACAGCCGAAGGCCTCAATTTCGTCGCCTTCGATATTGAGACAGCCAATGCCAATAACGGGTCCATCTGCGCCATCGGCCTCGCCGTTGTCCGCGATGGCGACATCACCGAGACTCACTCCTGGCTTTGTCGCCCGCCTGCGGGCCTGGACTGTTTCGAATCCGCCAATATCGGGGTCCACGGGATCACTGCAGAAGACGTCGCAGATGCTCCCTCATTTGGCGAACGCCTCACCCAATTCTCACAAATAACAGCAGGCCAGACCGTTATCGCCCATAATGCAGCCTTCGATTTCAGTGGGCTCTATTCCGCGTGTAAAGCAGCAGGGCTGAACGCACCGGAACGCGATTTCGCCTGCACCCTGTGGTGGTCTCGTAAAGCAGGAGTCGACACCGTCGATAAGAAACTCCCCACCCTCGCCGCGGCCGCAGGTGCACCGCTTCTCCAGCATCACGACGCAGCTTCCGACGCGGTGGCCTGCGCACACATAGCACTGTGGCTGATGCGTTCCTACAGCACCAACCCCACCGCCGGGCCACGTGCATTCACCAAGGAACTGAACCTGAACCTAGGCCATATCAGCAACGACCGGCTCGACACCGGCGCCCGCAAAACCCGCCCGCACCAGAACCCGGCATGGGCAAAAGTCGCCACGCCCGACGTTGTCCCAGCCCCAAACCCCAACGCCGCCGCCGATAACCCGCTCTATGGCCACAACATCACTCTCACCGGCGAGTTCATGGCCTACACCAAAGGCCAACTATGGGAAGCCATAGCCGATCGCGGCGCCACCGTCGGCAAGGGTGTGACCAAGAAGACCACCATTGTTGTCGTCGGCCAGTGGAAAACCATGACCGGTAAAGAAAAACGTGCCCGCCAATTACAAGAACAAGGCCAAGCCATCGAGATCTGGCAGGCCGACGACCTATACCGGCATCTTGGCTGGCAGTAGCGTCGGCAAGCACATCAGCCAAGCAACCCACCGCTGCTGAACCGTCGCGATGTCCAGGTAGCCGATAGAGTAGGGCCAGCACCGGACCGGACTAGCCGGCATAACCGGACTTAAGTGAAAGGCGCGTGAAAGTCCCTATGGACCTTCGACCCATTACCTCTACCTACCGTCTGCAATTACGCGGCCCCAAGGCCGATGAGCAAGGCCGCGCCTTTACCTTCGCGGATGCCGCCGAGCTAGTGCCATACCTGGCCAAGCTGGGTATCTCGCACCTCTACCTCTCCCCCATCCTGACCTCGGTGCCGGAATCGAACCACGGCTATGACGTCATCGACCCCACCACCGTGAACCCGGAACTCGGTGGGATGACCGAGCTGCAAAAGCTTGCCGACGTCGCCCATAAGGCAGGTCTGGGCATCATTATCGACCTGGTTCCCAACCACCTCGGCGTCGATGACCCACAGGCCAACGCCTGGTGGTGGGACGTACTCACCTATGGCCAGGACTCCCAGTTCGAGCCCTATTTCGATATCGACTGGCATGAGGACAACGGCGCCGGCGGCAAGATGGGCCTGCCCGTGCTGGGGTCGGCAGACGATATCGACAAACTCGAGCTCGACACCAGCGGCGATGAACCGCTACTGCGCTACTACGACAATGTCTTCCCCGTTCGCCCCGGAACCGAAGACGGCACCCCACAGGAAGTGCACGACCGGCAGAGCTACCGCCTGATGTTCTGGCGCGACGGCATTATTGGTTACCGCCGTTTCTTCTCGGTCAACGGCCTGGCCGGTATCCGCCAGGAACACCCGGTGGTCTTCGAACACACCCACCGCGTGGTGCGTGAACTCATCGCCGCCGACATTATCGACGGTATCCGCATTGACCACCCCGATGGCCTGTCCGACCCATTCGCTTACCTCACCGAGCTGCGCCGCCTACTCGACAACGATAAATGGCTGGTCATTGAGAAGATCCTGGGCAGCACAGAGCCACTCGATCCGCGCCTGGCGGTCGACGGCACCACCGGCTACGACGCCCTATTCGAGTACGACAACGTCTTCATCAACCGTGAATCCCGCGACCAGCTGAGCATGCTGGCCCTGCAGCAATCCGGCTCCACCTGGGATGAGCAGGCAGTCTCAGCAACCGAACGGGCACTGAAATACGACGCGGCCAAGGGCGAACTCGCCGCTGAGGTGCGCCGTCTAGCCCGCGCCCTGCGTCGCGATAACTGGTCTACCGGCGGCGCCAATGTCGACGAGGAATTACTCATCGACACCATCTGCCAGCTGGTGGCCGCCATGCCGGTCTACCGCGCTGACTACGAATCGCTGTCTCGTGTGACGTCCACGGTCATTGCCGAAATGGTCGTGCGCTTCCCCTCCCGGGTTTTCGCCCTGGACCTTATCTCCGCAGGCCTGATTGCTCATGGTGAAGCAGCTACCCGCTTCGCCCAGGTCTGTGGTGCTGTCATGGCCAAGGGTGTGGAGGACACCACCTTCTACCGCGCCTGCCGCCTGGTGAGCACCCAGGAAGTCGGTGGCGACCCGGGCCGGTACGGCATGAGCTCTGCCGAGTACCACCTACTGCAGTCCGAGCGTGCCCGCCTGTGGCCGAAGACGATGACCACACTGTCCACCCACGACACCAAACGTGGCGAGGATGTGCGCGCACGCATTACCCAGCTTTCCGACGTCGCCGGCGACTGGTCAGAAAATGTCCGCTCCTGGCTTGCGGTCACCCCGGCTCCCGATGACGCTACCGGCTACTTCCTGCTGCAGAACATCATCGGCGTGTGGCCGGCCGACGGTGAGATCACCGACGAACTGCGCCAGCGGCTGCACGACTACGCCATTAAGGCCATGCGTGAGGCCGGCCAGCTCACCACCTGGACCGAACCCAATGAGGACCTGGAGCTGGCTATCCGGCACTGGATTGATGCACTCCTCGACGGCCCGGTCACTGATTCCATCACGGAGTTCGTGCGCCGGATCGCCCCGGCCGGTTGGGTCATGTCCTGGGGCCGCAAACTGCTGCAGTTGGCTGGCCCCGGTGTGCCGGACACCTACCAGGGCACCGAGTTCATTGAGGACTCCCTCGTGGACCCGGATAACCGTCGCTTCGTGGATTACGCGGCCCGGCGTTCTGCTCTCGATACTGCCTCGAATAACCCGGCCCCGACCGCGGTGCACCCCGAGCATGCCGACGCCCTGCCTGAAGGCTTCAGTGCTGATGACGCCGACCAGGTCAAACTGATGGTGACCCACGGTGGTCTCGCCGCCCGTAAGGAACGCCCCGAGTCCTTTATCGGCGGTTCTTACCAGCCGGTCTTCGCCGAAGGCACCGGCGAACGGTTCCTAGTCGGTTGCGCCCGCGGCCCGAAAAACGAGCCTGTCGACGTCATCGCGCTAACCACCCGCCGCCCAATCGGTCTGGCTGCTGCTGGCGGCTGGGGTGACACCACCGTCACCCTTCCCGAGGGGTACTGGACGGACACGTACACCGGCCGGACCTTCTCCGGCACGCTGACTGTGGCACATGTGTTCAGCAACTACCCGTTCGCATTGCTCATCAGTGAATCCGATGACAACTAGCTAACGGCACAACTCGTATCCCGCCGGTATCCGGGGTATCCCTGGGGCCGCGGGAGTCAGTTGCGGCCAAGTAGCCGGTCGATCTGGCGACGCTCCCGCTTCGTGGGCCGGCCAGCACCACGATCCCGCACCGGCGGGGCGGCGTAGAGCTCGCGCGGCGGCGGCGCCGGAGTGCGGTCGATATAGCAGGTACGGGCCACCGGGGCGCCCACCCGCTTCTTTATTGTGCGCTGGACTTCCACCACAGTTTCCTTGTGATGCGCCCATACCCGCACCTCATCGCCCGGCGCGACAAGCTGGGCGGGTTTAACCGCGTGACCGTTGAGCTTCACGTGTCCACCACGGCACGCCTCGGCCGCTGCCGAACGCGTTTTCAGCAGGCGCACCGCCCACACCCACGCATCGATACGCACTGGGGTGGAGTCGTCGACGTCCTTAGCCATAGCGTCGCTACTGCTGGTCGCGGTAGTTCACGATCTGCATGACCTTATAGGCGTTATACCCCGCCCCCACCAGACCGATGATGAGAAGGCAGAAAAACCAGGACCAGGAATCGGCCAGCAGGCCAATACCTACTGCGGCAACCACACCTCCACCACCGAATAGCGCGCCATTGCGGCTGTATGTACGCACCGCCTGCTTGCGCGCTTCGATTGGGTTAGCGGGGCGTCGCTGCAGATCACTCATAATTGACCATCCTAGACAGCCTTATGTGCCGGTGTACGTGGCATGTCGTTCACGGCAATACCGGATCGGGCGCTCACTTAGCCCAAACGCAGTCTCTGTGTGAGCGTTTATCGGCGCGGCGACTCGTACCACACCTCACCAGCAGCAACAGTGGTCAGCTCGCCATGTGACTGCGACTGCAAAAATCCCTCAAGTTTCTCTTCATCGCCCGGGGCCACCGCAATCCGGTGCGTCACCTGCTGGTGCCATTGGGTATCCACAACCTCAAAACCACCGGCGCGCAACTCCGCCTCAATCCGGCCCGCATCAGCAATATCAACACTGACCTCACGCAACTCCCACCGCCGGCGCTGGTGCACCTCAACCTTGGCCAACGCCTCGGACACAGCGTCGGAATACGCACGCACCAATCCCCCAGTGCCCAGCTTCACCCCACCGAAATAGCGCACCACAACAGCGGCGATATTGGTCATCCCAGAACCAGCCAACACATCCAACATCGGCCGGCCAGCTGTTCCCGACGGCTCACCGTCATCACTGGAGCGCTCCACCCGATTCGCCCCAGGCACCTGGTGAATATAGGCACTGCAATGGTGCCGGGCATCAGGAAAATCCGCCTTAGCGGTATCAATGAGCTCCCGGGCGGAGTGTTCATCGTCGGCACGCCCAATAAAAGTGATGAAGCGGGAACGTTTAATTTCAAGCTCACCGGTAACCAAGGTACCGGCGGCGGGAACAAGCAACGCTTCACTCATAACCCCCATTGTCCGCTATTTCGGTACGCAGTATCCAGGTGAACCGGGTTACTATCAGCGCCATGACGAATTACCGAGTCTGGGCACCGTACGCAGCAGAGGCCGAACTGGTCCTGGGTAGCAAAGACGAACCCAAGTACATCCCCATGAGTGCCGACCCGGCAGCCCCCGGCTGGTTCGAAGCCGACCGCGAACGCTCCACCGGTGAGCGCTACGCGTTCCGCCTCCGCGCCACCGACGGCCACGGCGCCCCGGAAGACAACGACGCCAACACCCCCGGCGACTGGACCATCCCCCTGCCCGACCCGCGCAGCCAACGCCAGCCCGACGGCCCACACGGCTTCTCCGAAGTCGTCGACCTCGCCTCCTACGACTGGACCGACGGCGACTGGACCGGACGTATCCTCCCCGGCGGACTCATCTACGAGATGCACGTCGGCACGTTCAGCGCCTCCGGCGACTTCACCGGCGTCGAAGAACACCTCGACCACCTCGTCGACCTCGGCGTGACCCACCTGGAAATCATGCCAATCAACCCCTTCGGCGGCGACCGCAACTGGGGCTACGACGGTGTCGGCTGGCACGCAGTACACGAAGGCTACGGCGGCCCGGCCGGCCTGCAGCGCCTCGTCGACGCCTGCCACCGCCGCGGCCTGGCCGTAGTGCTTGACGTGGTCTACAACCACTTCGGTCCCGACGGCAACTACGTCGGCTTCTTCGGCCCCTACACCTCCGGCGGCAACACCGGCTGGGGCGAGGTCGTCAACCTCACCGGCGATGACTCCGACGAGGTGCGCGCCTATATTCTCGACGCAGTACGCCAATGGTTTGTCGACTACCACATCGACGGACTGCGCCTGGATGCCGTACACGCCCTGCATGACGAGGGCGCATTCCACATCCTCGAACAAATGCAGGTGCTGGCCGACACTATCGCCGCCCGCACCGGCATTCCGCGCACCCTCATCGCCGAGTCCGACCAGAACGACCCGCGCCTCACCCGCGCCCGCGCCGCCGGCGGTTTCGGCCTTGCCGCCCAGTGGGACGACGACGTCCACCACGCCCTGCACACCCTGGTCTCCGGCGAAGACCACGCCTACTACGCCGACTTCGGCACCGTCGACGTCCTCGCCGAAACCCTGACCCGCGCCTTCTGGCACGCCGGGCGGATGTCGACCTTCCGTGGCCGCCACCACGGCCGCCAGCTGGATACCTCGGTCACACCGCTGTCCAGTTTCGTCACCTACACCACCACCCACGACCAGACCGGCAACCGCGCTATCGGCGACCGCCCGTCAATGAATCTCACTCCGGCCCAGCAGGCGCTGAAAGCCGCGGTCATCGCTTGTTCGCCGTTTACGCCGATGCTGTTCCAGGGTGAGGAGTGGGGCGCGTCCACCCCGTTCGCGTTCTTCTGCTCCCACGAGTCTGACCTGCTGCAACGACTGACCCGCGAAGGCCGTATGCGCGAGTTCGCCCGCTCCGGGTGGAACCCCGATGAGGTCGCCGATCCTTCGGCAGTGGAGACCTTCGATGGCTCCAAACTGAAGTGGGACGAGCGTGCCGACGCTGACCACGCCAGGCTTCTAGATGCTTACCGTGCACTATTTGGCCTGCGCAAGACCCGTACGGTGCTGCGCGACCCGTGGGCGGCCTCAGTGGAGACCGATATCGACCCGGACGGCCGGTGGTTGACGCTGACCCGGACCACTCCGGTGGAAAGCGGTGCCGACGACCGTGTTGTGCTGGTTGCGAATTTCTCCGATTCGCCCGTGACCGTGCCCGGTGCTGGCGACTTGGAGCTACTGCATACCTACGACGATGCCCCAGCCGCCCTCGGCGATGGCGTCATCGACCTGCCGGCCTGGGGTTACGCCATCCTCGGCTAGTCTTCCCTCGCCTTGGGTGGCGCTTGGGCGCCGCTTGGGTGCTGCTTGGGCGACCCCTGGGTGCAAATCCGTACCAAAGACGCAGATCCGTGCGAACTTTCGTACGGATCTGCGCAATCGGTACGGATCTGCGGTGTGAGACTTCGTCCGGTGAGGAGACAGCACGGCCGCCGGAGAGGTGCAATGCGCCTTCACACAGGCATGGCCATTTTCGCGACCCATTTGCCTTCGAGGCGTTCGGCATTAGCTGACTACCGTCGACGGCCAGTGGTGCAGGACTCACCCGAGTTGCTCGACACCGGGTGATGCCCGTGCGGCGCCTACTGCGCCAGATCCGTACGAATTGCGCAGATCCGTGCAAACTTTCGTACGGATCTGCGCAATTCGTACGGATCTATTCCCGCACCTCGAGCCGAGCCGAGCCCCAAGCCCGCGCCGCTACTCGCTCACGGTCACATCAGCCACACGCATTTTCGGAATCCACTTCCGCACCAAAGCCAAGGTGGCGAAGGTGAATACCACCGCAAAGATGGCGGTGAGCTCCATACCGGTCAGGAATGCCGAGTCAGCCAGGGCGATGAGCCTACTGGCCTCATCGGCCGGCAGGCTCTCTGCGACAGCGTGCGCCACATTGACATCTCCGGCAGCCCCGGCGGCGTCTTCGCCGACGAAGCCGAGGTCTTCCGCGCCCATCAGGTGCGTGTAGGTGCCGACCAGTACTGAGCCCATCATGGCGATACCGAAGGCGCCGCCGAGCTCATAGCCGGTCTCCGACATCGCAGAAGCAGCGCCGGAGCGGTCCGGCGGGGCTGCACCAAGGATGATGGTGTTGGCGATCGGGTCGATGAGGCCGATGCCCAAGCCCAGGATGACGAATGAGGCCATCCACCACCCCACTGCTGCATCACCGGTGGACAGGCTCGGCACGATTTGGGACGCCGCGATCACTTGCATGACCAGGCCTGCCGCAACGGTGAGCAGGGAGACAGTCAGCAGCCAGCGCACCTCAAGTTTTTCTAGTAGTCGGCCGGTCACCACAGACACCACCACGGTGGTCAGCATTCCCGGGACCAGGATTAAGCCGGCGTCGATGGGGCTTAGTCCCAGCACAATCTGCAGGTACTGGGATATATAGAGCATCACGCCGAGCAGGATGAACATCGACGCGGTAGCGACCAAGACGGCGGCGCTGAATGGGCGGCTGCGCAGCAAGTCGAGGTCAATAAGCGGACTATCTGCGGTGCTCAGGTGTCGTTTGAGCAACCAGGCCATCGCTACGGCGAATAGGAGCAGTGCCAGCGGCAACCACCATGGCGTATCGGTGGTGAGCGCCTTGACCGCACCGATGGTGGCGAACAGCAGCACAATGGACAGTCCCGCACCGGGAAGGTCGAATGCGCCGGGGTTTTTCGCCCGGGATTCTGGCAATAGCAACAGTCCCAGTGCCACGATCAGTCCGACGACGGGCAGGTTAATCAGGAATACCGCTCCCCAGCCGAAATGCTCGAGCAGGAAGCCGCCGAGCAGTGGGCCAACAGTCGCGCCGAGGGCATACATGGCCACCCAGGTCGACACTGCCCGTCCGAGCTCATCGGGGTCGGTGAACATATATTTGATGAGCGAAAGCGTCGACGGCATCAGCGTCGCACCACCCACGCCTTGCAGCGCGCGAGCGATGATGAGCATAAGTGGCGACGTGGATAGGGCCGCCATCAGTGAGGCCGCGGCGAAGAATATGGAGCCGAGAAGCAGCAACCGCCGTCGGCCGATCCGGTCGCCTAATGTGCCCATGCTGATGAGCAGGCAGGCGATCACCATGCCGTAGACATCGACAATCCAGAGTAGTTCCGTGCCGGTGGGGCGAAGGTCCGCCCCGATGGCAGGAAGGGTGAGGTTGAGGACCGTCATATCGATGGCCAGCAACATCACGGCCAGCGATAACACCGCTAGACAGGCCCACCGCCGGGCCTTCGATACCGGGGATTCCGGGAAAGACTGAGAACCGCTCATGGCCGTCAGGCTACCTATGAATTTTCTGTAATTCACAGCGGGGTTCAGTCGGACGAAAAACCGGCGCTGGGCGTACGTAAATTCGGCGTGCCGACGGTTTGTTCAGGGCCCCGTCAGCACGATGGACACGGCTGAAGGCGCAGTTTTAGGTCAGGAATTCGTACTCTGGGGTGCCCGGCTCGAGACGTCGGCAGTTCAGTGGTGATGCGTCCATGCGTTCAATGAGCGGCCCGAGGTCGGAGGCGCGGCGTAGTTCCAAGCCGACCAGTGCGGCGCCGGTTTCACGGTTATTGCGCTTGAGGTACTCGAAGAGCGCAATATCGTCGTCGGGGCCCAACACGTCGGATAGGAACGTGCGCAACTGGCCCGGCTTCTGCGGAAAGTTCACCAGGAAGTAGTGCTTGAGGCCGCGGTACACCAGGGAGCGTTCCATGATTTCGGCGTAGCGCAGCACGTCATTATTGCCGCCGGTGATAATGCACACCACGACCTCGCCGGGCTGGAGGTCCAGGTCATCCAGGGCCGCCACTGACACCGCACCGGCCGGCTCGGCGATAATGCCCTCGTTTTGGTACAGGTCCAGCTGTGCGACGCACACCGCACCTTCGGGCACAGTGCTGATATCAAGACGCTCACTGTTGTTCACGGCGGTCTCGTAGGGCAGGGTGCCGACGCGTTTGACTGCGGCGCCGTCGACGAACGGGTCAACTTCGTCGAGGGTGATCGGCTCACCGGCTTCCAGCGCTGCGGTAAGACAGGGCGCCCCGGCGGGTTCAATGCCGCAAATCTTGGTGTGCGGCGACATGTCCGCAAGGTAGCTGGTCACACCGGAGAGCAGCCCACCGCCGCCGACGGGGACGCATAACCGGTCCGGGGTGAGCCCTTGCATGGAAAGCTGCGCGACGATTTCGGCGGCCACGGTGCCCTGGCCAGCGATGGTGTTGAAGGAGTCGAAGGGTTCGACGATGGTGGCGCCGGTTTCAGCGGCGTCGGCGCGGGCAGCTGCGGAGGCTTCGTCGAAGCTGTTGCCGACGACAATGATTTCGATGGCGTCGCGGCCGTGGTAGGCAATGCGGTCGCGCTTCTGTTTCGGGGTCTGGTTGGGCACATAGATACGGCCCTGGATACCGAGGGTGCGGCAGGCGTAGGCCACGCCCTGGGCGTGGTTGCCGGCGGAGGCGGCGACAACGCCGGCGGCGCGTTCAGCTTCGCCCAGCTGCACAATGGCGTTATAGGCACCGCGGATCTTGTACGAGCGCACGTCTTGGAGGTCTTCGCGTTTAAGGAAGACCTGGGCGCCGGTGGCCTCAGATAACCGGCCACAGAATTGCAGCGGAGTGGCTGCAATCACCGAGGAAATTCGGGCCTGTGCGGCCTGAATATCAACAGCATGCGGAAGCCTTCCGTGGCTGGCTGCGTTCGGTGCACTGTGGGAGACGGTTTCTGTCATGGATCGTTACGTTACCAGCGTGATTTAGCCCAAGATATTCATCCCCATAGTCGCCTTGAGGTCACTGAATAGTTCAGTGCCCCGCTCGACGCGCAAGTGCTCACCAAGAACCAGCGGCGTGGAGTTATCCCCGTCGTGCAGATTCAAAATCACATCGGAATCGCCGGGGTTGGCCAACAGCACTTCTTTAAGCTTCGAGATATTGACCGGGGTGCACGCTGCGGTGCGGAGGTGAATACGAACAGGGGCAGCGACCGCGCCGGTACCGGCGGCGCCCAGGTCCGGCACTGTGATGTTCTCGCAGATGACTGACATGCGATCATCGCGGTACTGCACAGTGGCGTTGACCAGCACGATCGCGTCCTGCGCAATGACGGTGTGGACACGCTCGTAGGTGCCAGCCCACACCAACATCTCAACGGAAGCGCCGTTGTGATCCTCGATGGTGGCTTTCACCCAAGGCCGACCGTCCTTGGTCACCTTACGTTCCACCGACGAGATAATGCCGCCGAGAACCACCGACTGGTTATTCCGGATTTCTCCGGCAACAACCGTGGTCAACGCGGTATCAGTCTGTGCTGCCAGGGCCTCCTCGAAGCCTTCCAGGGGGTGGCCGGACACATAGAGGCCAAGCATCTCGCGTTCGAGGGCGAGCTGGTGAGATCGGTCCCAATGCTCATCAGGCACCTTGACCTCAAAAGCCGAGGCGCTCGAATCAGCGCCGTCTTCCCCACCCATACCTGCGAAAAGGTCGAACTGGCCCTTGGCGGCGGCCTTTTTCGTCGGCAAGGCAGCATCAACTGCATCTTCGTGAATAAGGGCTAAGCCCTTACGCGGATGGCCCAGCGAGTCAAAAGCCCCGCCCTTAATGAGCGCTTCAGTCACCCGCTTCGAGCACGGCACCGTTTCAATCTTGTCGAGGTAGTCCGAGAAGCTGGTGAACGCGCCCTTTTCTTGTCTGGTGGTGACAATGGAGTTCACCACGTCCTTACCGACATTGCGGATAGCGCCCAACCCGTAGCGGATGTCATCACCGACGGACTGGAATGTCATGGCCGACTCGTTGACGTCCGGCGGCAACACCTTAATGCCCAGGTGGCGACAATCCGCCAGGTAGATAGCGGTTTTGTCCTTATTATCGCCCACTGAGGTCAGCAGTGCGGCCATATATTCCGAGGCGTAATTGGCCTTGAGGTACGCCGTCCAGTAGGACACCAGGCCATAACCAGCAGCGTGGGACTTGTTAAACGCGTAGGACGCGAAGGGCAGGATAACGTTCCACAGGGTTTTAATAGCGTCATCGGAGTAGCCGTTGTCCTTCATGCCGCCTTCGAAGCGCGTGTACTCCTTCTCCAGCACATCGGCTTTTTTCTTACCCATGGCCTTACGGAAACCATCGGCCTGACCAGCGGTGTAATTGGCGACCTTCTGCGAAATACGCATGATCTGCTCCTGGTACACAATGAGACCGTAGGTCTCCTCCAGGATGTCTGAGAGCGCTTCTTCGAGCTCGGGGTGGATCGGCTCAATGGGTTTGCGGCCGTTCTTACGGTCGGCGTAGTCATTATGCGCATTCACGCCCATCGGGCCCGGGCGGTATAGCGCCAGGGAGGCGACGATATCGCTGAAGCTGGTCGGCTGCATGCGCTTGAGCAGCTCACGCATACCCGCACTGTCGAGCTGGAACACGCCCAAGGTGTCGCCGCGCGATAGCAGTTCGTACACCTTCGCATCATCGGTTTCCAGGGTGTCCAGGTCGATTGTGTCGCCGCGGTTTTCCTGGATATTGGCCAGGCAGTCACCAATCACAGTGAGGTTGCGCAGACCCAGGAAGTCCATCTTCAGCAGGCCGATGGCCTCACATGCCGGGTAGTCCCAGCCGGTGATGATCGCCCCGTCGGCGGCGCGCTTCCACATCGGGATGTGGTCCAATAGCGGCACCGACGCCATAATCACCGCGCAGGCGTGCACGCCGGTCTGACGAATCACGCCCTCAAGGCCCCGAGCGGTCTCGTAGATCTTATTGACATCGGGGTCATTAGAGATAAGTTCGCGCACCTCGGTGGCCTCGCCATAGCGGGGATGCTCCGGGTCAACGATGCCACCTAAGGGAATGTCCTTAGCCATCTGCGCTGGCGGCAGCGCCTTCGTGATGCGGTCCGCAATCTGGTAGCCGGGCTGGCCAAACTGCACACGCGCGGAATCCTTCAGCGCCTGCTTGGTCTTGACCGTGCCGAAGGTGACCACCTGGGAGACCTTGTCCTCGCCCCATTTATCGGCGGCGTAGCGAATCATTTCATCGCGGCGGCGGTCATCGAAGTCAATATCGATATCAGGTGCCGACGGGCGCTCCGGGTTGAGGAATCGCTCGAAGAGTAGGCCATGCTCAATGGGATCAATATTGGTGATCCAGGTTGCGTATGCCACCAAAGAACCCGCCGCCGAACCACGGCCCGGGCCGACGTGAATACCAATCTCGCGGGCGTGCGCGATGATGTCGGCAACGATCAGGAAGTACGAGGGGTAGCCCTTACCGTCGATAACCTCAATCTCGTATTCAGCGCGGTCGATATAGTCCTGCGGCACATCGGCGCCCTCGAACCGACGCTTCAGGCCTTCCATCACCTGGTGGCGCAACCACGACGTCGGCGTCTCCCCCTCCGGCACGTCAGCCTTCGGCATGCGGTCGTGCGGGTGCTCTTCCCAGATTTCGTCATAATCGCCGACTCGCTCAGCGATGAGCAATGTGTTGTCACACGCACCGGGCACCAGGTGATCCCAGGTTTCGCGCATCTCAGCGGCCGACTTAATGAAGTAACCGTCGCCACCGAACTTGAACCGGTCCGGGTCGTGCAGGGTTTTACCGGTCTGCACACACAGCATTGCCTCGTGGGCCTTGGCCTGATCCCGAGTGACGTAGTGGCAGTCATTGGTCACCAGCGGAGGCAGCCCAAGCTTGCGCCCAATTTCCAGCAGCTCAGTACGCACCCGGGTCTCGATATCCAGGCCGTGGTCCATCAACTCAAGGTAGTAATTGTCCTTGCCATAAATGTCCTGCCACATCCCGGCGGCCTTCAAGGCCTCATCGAACTGGCCCAGCCGCAGGCGCGTTTGCACATCCCCAGAAGGGCACCCCGTGGTGGCAATAATGCCGTCGGCACGCTCGGCAATAAGCTCCGCGTCCATGCGCGGCCACTTACCCAACTGCCCCTCATAGGAGGCCATCGAGGATAGATAAAACAGGTTGTGCAGGCCCTGCACATTCTCCGCGAGCATCGTCTGGTGCAGGTAGGCACCCGATGCGGACACATCATCGGCCTTCTGGTGCGGATCTCCCCACCGGATGCGCTTTTTATTGAAGCGACTCTCCGGAGCCATATAGCACTCAATGCCAATAATCGGCTTGATGCCCTTGGCTTTCATCGTTCGGTAGAAGGCGTCAGAGCCGAACATATTGCCATGATCGGTAACTCCCACAGCCGGCATGCCCTGGCGAGAGACCTCGTCGGCAAGCAGATCGATTTTTGCCATGCCGTCGAGCATTGAGTACTCGGTGTGGTTATGGAGATGCACGAAGGAGGAGTTGGCCATGACGCCGAATTGTAGGCGGCGGTTGGACATGAACCGATCCGTGTTCGAACACCGCTGCATCCGCCCCGGTCGCCCCGCTGCGAAACACCCCCGAAGGGTGAACACCACAACCAGCAGCAGTGGTTTTTCGCCCGATGCGCCGACAGCGCACCGCCATACTGGTTAGATTCGCAACATGAACGTTTCCCCCGTGCCTGATGATGTTCGCATGGCCGTCGCAGGTGAGCGCCTCCCCGCGCTGGTAGTCGACCGGGACCGAGTCGACGCGAATTGCACCGACCTGCGGGCCCGGGCAAATGGCACCACCATCCGTGTTGCCTCAAAGTCACTGCGAATCCCCGAACTGATCCGATACGTGCTGGATAAGCCAGGTTTTTCCGGCGTACTTGGCTACACCCTCGCCGAAGCCCTCGACCTATTCGACGCAGGTATCAGCGACGATATTGTGGTCGCCTACCCCACCACTGATCGAGTAGCGCTGGAACAACTAGCCAGCAATGCGCAGGCCCGCGCCGCCATCACGATCATGATCGATTGCGTCGAGCACCTCGACTTCCTCACCGCAGCACTATCCCCATATCTGCCCGACGGCGCCCGGGTGCGGGTCTGCCTCGATGTAGATGCCTCATGGAAGCCGCTGCCCGGGGTCCATATCGGCACCCACCGCTCCCCGACGCACTCGCCGCAGGCCGCCGCCGAACTCGCCACAGCGGCCGCCAATACGCCCTTATTCACCGTGGTCGGAATCATGATGTACGAGGGGCATATCGCAGGTGTTGGCGATAACACCGGCGATCTGCGCCAGTACGGGGTCCGCATCATGCAGGCGCTGTCCAAGCGCGAACTGGCCAAGCGCCGCAAAAAAGTTGTCGCCGCGGTGGAAAAGGCCGTCGGCAAGCTGGAGTTTGTCAACGGGGGCGGCACCGGTTCGCTGGAATCGACCTGCGCGGAAGAAGCTGTCACCGAAGCAGCCGCCGGCTCCGGCATCGTTGGGCCACTGCTTTTCGACTTTTACCGGCATTTCCAGCCCACTCCGGCCGAGTGGTTCGTGCTTCCGGTGGTGCGTCGCCCCAGTGATGGCATAGCCACTGCCGCTGGTGGGGGGCGGATCGCGTCGGGCCCGGCGGGCGCCGAACGGCTACCGCAACCGGTCTACCCGGAAGGTTTGAGCTATATCGCCGATGAGGGCCCCGGTGAGGTCCAGACCCCACTGGCAGGTGAGCAGGCACAGTCGCTGCGCATCGGAGACCCGGTGTGGATGCGGCACGCAAAGGCCGGCGAACCCGCCGAGCACGCTAATGAAGCCGTCATCGTTTCTGGCGGGGAGATCATCGATCGGTGGGCCACCTACCGAGGTAATGGAAGGATGTACGCATGAGCAGCAATGATTTCGCCGTCTGGAAGAACTGGGCCGGAACCCAGAAGTGTTCTCCCGCCTCGGTTCACCAACCAGTCACAGAAGCCGATATCGCCGAGATTATTCACTCCGCAGCCACCCGTGGCACCACGGTGCGGCCCTTGGGCGCGGGCCATTCCTTCACCCCGGTAGCCACCACTGAGGGGTCTCGGGTCCAGTTGGACAATATGGCCGGTGTGGTGGGCCTGGACCAGGAGAACAACACTGTCACGCTGCGTGCGGGCACTCGCCTGCGTGATGTTCCCGGCCTGCTGCGTCCGCTGGGCCTGGCATTGCCGAATCAGGGTGATGTGGACCCGCAGTCGGTGGCTGGTGCGGTGTCCACCGGTACGCACGGCACCGGTATTAATTTCACGGGCTTCGCCGGTATGCTGCGTGGCTTTCGGCTCATTGACGCAAGTGGTACGGCCATTGATTGCCATGCCGACGCTGACGGTATCGGTGCGGAGATTTTCCGCCTGGGCCGCCTGAGTCTCGGCATGTTTGGCGTACTCACTGAGCTCACTTTGGATGTGGTGCCCGCATTCCATCTGGCTGCCGATGAGCACGCCGAGGACTTCGAGGAGCTGCGTGCGAATTTCCCGGAACGGGTGCGCGCCACCGATCATCTCGAGTTTTACTGGTTCCCCGGCACCGATAAGGCGCTGGTGAAGAACAACACCCGCATTGATTCTGCTGAGGTTAACCAATGGATGGAGTCGCCGGCTGCGCGTGGTTATCACCGCCCCAGCAAGGTGGAGAAGATGCGCGGGGCGTTCGCGGATGAGGTCATTAATAACGCCGCGCTGTGGGGTATGTGTGAGTTGGCGAAGGCGAAGCCGTCGCTGGTGCCGACCCTGAATAATTTCGCGGCCCGGACCGTCGCGGAGCGTAAGTACGTCGATACCGCCCATAAGGTGTTTGTTTCCCCGCGTCGGGTGCGTTTCGCGGAGACGGAGTACTCGGTGCCGTTGGATGATGCCCCGGAGGTCATTTCCGAGATTCGGGACACTATCGCCAAGCACAATATGGAGGTGTCGTTCCCGCTGGAGGTGCGCGCTACCGCTGCCGACGATGTGCCGCTGTCGACGTCCTACGGCCGTCAGTCGTGTTATATCGCGGTGCACCGGTACCACCGGGAGCCGTACCGGGACTATTTCGGGCTTATTGAGCCGATTTTTAAGGCCGCCCAGGGCCGGCCGCATTGGGGCAAGTTGCACACCTTGACTCGCGAGGATTTGCAGCAGCGCTACCCACTATTCGACGAGGTCGCTGCGCTGCGCGAACAGGTCGACCCGGCAGGCCTATTCCTCAACGATCACCTGCGCGCAATGTTCGTCGGGTAGTCAGGCCCCTAGCTTGCCGACGCTGACGCCGCTGTCGCTGGATGCATCCGGTGGCGGCGGCGTTGTCGTCGCGCCCGGCCAGCGCGGGTAGCCATATCGGCCACAGAGATCGCCACGGCCACCCAGATGATGATGAAGCCGACCCAACGCCCGGCGGTGATGTGCTCTCCGTTGATGAATACGGCGATGAGCATCTGAACGGTGGGCGTGAAGTACTGCAGCATGCCGATGGTCATCATGGGGACGGATTTCGCGCCGGCACCGAATAGCAGCAGCGGCAATGAGGTGGCCACACCGGCGCTCATCAGCAGTGCGGTGTGCTGCCAGCCGTATTCGGTGAAGGTGCTGGTGCCATTAGCGCTGAGCCACCACAGGTAGACCAGCGCAATGGGGGTAATAATCGCTGTTTCTGCTGACAGTGACACCGCCGAGCTGAGCTGTACCTGCTTTTTCAGCAGGCCATAGACGCCGAAGCTGATGGCCAAGGTCAGGCCCAGCAGTGGTGGCGTGCCGACGTCGATGGTCATCACGACCACGGCGATTGCGGCGAGGACGACGGCAACTAATTGGGCCCGGTTGAGCCGCTCCCCGAGGAAAAACACCCCCAGTAATACTGCTACCAGCGGGTTGATGAAGTATCCCAGGGCCGCTTCGGAGACCCGATCAGTGTTGACGGTGTAGACGTAGACGCCCCAGTTCGCGGAGATGAAAATCGCTGCGGCCACCAGCGATACCCAGGTGCGCGCGGAGGCGGTACGTAGTTGCCGCCACTGGCCGCGGGTACCGATGAGCAGACCCATCAGGACGAAGGTCCACACAAACCGGTGCGCCAGAATCTCGGTGGCCGAGGCCGGCTCGAGCAGCGGGAAGTACAGCGGGAATAGGCCCCATAAACAGTAGGCAGCAAATACTAAAGGCACGGGCAGACTCTAGCGCCTTAGTTATTCGATGCCCCATAGAGGCCGGACTCCGAACCTGCCATAGGCCGCATCCTCGGGTAAGGGTTCCACCGCGGCCACCCCGGCTACTGTCTTCAGGGTCCGCAGATCATTGGGGACTGCGTACACCACGAGCCCACTGACCAGCAGTGTCCCATCGTCGGTGAGGGTGAAGGGCTGGCCCCGGCCGCCGGCGAATCCAGCTTCGCGCCGAATGACTTCGGCCCGGGTGGCGCCTCTTGTTGGCTCGGGGACGTCGAAACCAGCCGAGCCTGCGATGAGCACGCGGCCGACGCGCACTGACCCGGCCGGTACCCGCAGGTCCACAATGTCGGCAGTGATGGCGGGGACAAAGGACACCAACGCCCACCGGGGTTGGTCGCCGTCCATTGCGGCTAGTTCTTCGTCGGCACGCGCAATATAGGCTGCGGCGTTTTCGCCTTCTTGTGGCCCCAGCAGGTCGCCGTTGATAGTGGGTTGCCCGATGACTCGGTCAGAAAACGCGGCGACGATGAATACGGCCACCAACGCTATGGTGCACAGCACCGCGAGGGCCGCCATGAGTGGGTGGACGGAGTCGCCTCGTGGCGGTGTGGGTTTGGAGTGCTTACCCATTAGTGCTGCCGCAGCTCGTCGAGGGCGTGCTGCAGGTCGGGCGGGTATGGGCAGGTTATTTCCATCCAGCGGCCATCGGCGGGGTGCGCGAAGCCGAGCTGAACTGCGTGGAGCCATTGCCGGTTCAGCTTGAGGCGACTGGCCAGCGCCGGGTCGCAGCCATACATGGGGTCGCCGACACACGGGTGGTGCAGTGCGGAAAAATGCACTCGAATTTGGTGGGTACGGCCGGTTTCTAGGCGTACTTTGACCAGTGTCGCCGGCGCGAAGGCTTCCATCGTTTCGTAGTGGGTGACGGCGCGTTTGCCGTCGCCGCGGACGCAGAATTTCCAGCCTGCTGAGGGGTGGCGCCCAATGGGGGCGTCAATGGTGCCGCTGGTGGGGTCGGGGTGTCCCTGGACGAGCGCGTGGTACTGCTTGGAGACCTCCCGGTTTTTAAATGCCCGTTTCAGCACCGAGTATCCGCGTTCGGAGGCAGCGACCACCATCACCCCGGAGGTGCCGACGTCCAGGCGTTGCACAATGCCTTGGCGTTCGGCTGGCCCTGAGGTGGAGATCCGGAATCCGGCGGCAGCTAGGCCCCCAATGACGGTGGGGCCTTCCCAGCCAACGGTGGGGTGCGCGGCCACACCGACGGGCTTATGCACGGCAATGAGGTCTTCGTCGCGGTAGAGAATCTCCATGCCTTCGACCGGTTCGGCTACCGGCATGGGGGCCGGTTCGACGTCGGGAAGCAGCACTTCAAGCCAGGCGTCTTCGATGAGTCGGTCGGACTTGCCGACGGGGGCGCCGTCGACGCTGACGTCACCATCAGCGGCGAGCTGGGCGGCTGCGGTGCGGGAAAGGCCGAGCAGTTTTGCCAGGCCGGCGTCTACGCGCATTCCGGCTAGTCCGCCGGGGATGGGCATTTGGCGGGTCTCACGCATCGCGTCGCTCCTCCGCTTCGGCGGCCTCGGCCTCGGCGACGTCGACGTCGGCAGGCTCGAAAAGCAGCAGGCCAATGAGCAGGATGACGCCAATAGTGATTGCTGAGTCTGCGATATTGAAGACCGCGAAACCGCGCACGCTGATGAAATCCACGACGTGGCCGATATAGAAGCCGGGTTCGCGGAACAGCCGGTCCAGCAGGTTACCGGCCGTGCCACCACCAATGAGGCCTACTGCCAGGGCCATTGCGCGGCTGGGGAGTTTATTGGCCACGTAGGCCGCGCCGATGACGAACACGATCTGCACGGTGGTGAAGATCCAGGTGGCGTTGGTGCCTATGGAGAATGCCGCGCCCGGGTTGCGGGTGAGGAATAGCACCACCCAGTCGCCCAGTACCTCGACGGGCTGGCGGTATTCCAGGGCGGCGAGGGAAATAATTTTGGTGGCCTGGTCTACGAGGAACACAATCGCTGCGACTATGGCAACGATGGCGCGCGTTCGAGGGCGGGCCGAGGTGGTCCCGGCGGATTCGTCGGTGTACATCACTCTCCCATCATCACCTATCAGCGGGGAATATGGCCAGACGGGGCCGTCGTGGTGTTTCCTGACGTCTCATCGCGGTAGCGTAGGCACGGTGAACAATCTCGCTTCCGTCCTGTCCTGCACTGTCGGCGCTGCACTGGCCTCCACTGCGTTGGTGGGCTGTTCTGCAACGGAGTTGGAGATGACCGCACTCGGTGTCGCCGAACCTACAGTCACCGTCATTGACGCTGGTAGTGGCCCTAAATCGAAGGTGCGTTACGACGATGAGGGCTCCTCCCAAAGCGTTACCGTCTCGGTGACCCGGGGATTTTCCCAGTCCGTCACCGGCGCTGATGGCGAGGAACGCACTGACCCCGCCTTGCCGGATACCACCATGGAGTTGCCGCTGCAGGCGTCGGTAACCGGTGGCGGGGCGGATCGGGCGGTGTCGGTGACTCTTGAAGAGCCGCATGGTTCGGACACGTCACTTAATGACGATCTGGCCACCGCGGAGGGTTTCCAGGCTGCCTGGGAGTCCACCAATGCCGGCCAGCGCACCGCAGTGGAGGTGGGCGCGCCTGAGGATGCGACCGCGACTGCGCGCGCCGGTGTGGAAGCCTCACTGCGCCAGTGGCTGTCGACCCCGGTGGCCTTTCCGGAAGAGCCGATTGGTGCCGGGGCTACGTGGACGGTGAGCACCACTATTTCTGATGAGGTCGATACGGAACAGGTAGTGACCTACAGCCTGGTCAGCCGGGAGGGCGAGCAGGTCGAATTGTCGGCGAAGGTGGAGCTCACCCCGGTGGTGCGCACGATTGAGGGCAATGGTGTGGAACTGGAGATCCTCGATGTGGGCACCAAAACTGAGCAGGGCAGGCTGGTGGTGGATCTGGGTGAGCCGATCCCGGTTTCCGGGGAGCTGAGCTATGTCACCACCGTTGTGTACGGCGAGACCGGGGCGGATGACACAAAAGACGACCCCGCCGGTACGCGCATTACGCAACGCACCTTGCGGGGCTTGTCCTTCATCGCTGACTAGCTGGTGACTAGCCGCTAGCGTTTTAGGCTGCGGGCTGCTCCGGCGGCATCTCGCCTTCGGGGGCAGGCGGGGCCGGCGGCGCGGGCTGCTCAGCAGGCGCCGGGGCGTTGGGGTCTGCCGGGGCGTTGGGGTCCACCGGCGCGTTGGGGTCTGCCGGGGCGTTTTGCTGGCAGACCGGCGGGAGCTGGTCGGGGGCGATCTGTTCGACCATGGCGCAGGCCCAAATCTGGCTGAGGCGCCAGTTGCCGTCGACGTAGACGAACTCAACACCGTCGACGGTGAAGGGGTCTTGTTCGGGGCGGACCAGAGTTACCGGGGCCTGCACGGTCTTCGGGGCCAGGCCTGGTAGCACCGGGTTTTCGACAGTGATGGTGGCCCCGCTTTCGGCCTGGGCGCGGGTCATAATGTCGAACAGCTCAGGGGCCTGTTCACCGTTTTCGACCAGTGTGGTCTTATCCTCGACCGCGATATTGGGGTCGGCGATCCGGGCCAGGATGCCGTTGAGCTCTTCGGCCGAGGGCAGCTCCATGGCGTCGTTTTGCGTAGAGCTGGTCGTCGAGGTGGTGCTGGTCTCGGTGGCCTTTTCGTCATCGCCGCAGCCCACGAGAGTCAGGGCGGTGACACCAGCCAGGGTGGCGGCGGTAATGCTTCGTCGGATGCTCAATTGTTCTCCTTTTTCGGCTAACCCACGTATAGCCAGCCAGGTTGCAACAGAACGCCAGCCTACACCGCAGCAGGCCGCACGCTCAGGCCACGCGGGTAGGGTATGCGCCATGTCGACCCCACCGCTTGCAGCTGCCCACCGGCCCCGTATCGCGGTGCTGGCAACGGGCGGCACCATCGCTTCTACCGCTAATGATGCTGGTCAGCTCTCTCCGACGCGTTCTGGTGCCGAGCTGGTCGCAGGTTTCAGCGATACCTATGCCTGTGTTGTTACCGAGGTTGGCTCGTTGGATTCTTCGGCTTTATCGCTTTCCGACGTTGACGCCATCGCCGCCGCGACCCGGGAGGCTCTTGCCGACCCCAGTGTTGCTGGGGTGGTGGTCACCCACGGCACCGATACTCTCGCCGAGACAGCGATTGCCGTGGACTTGCAGCATCTCGATGAGCGCCCGGTTGTTTTTGTAGGCGCCCAGCGGCCTGCCGATGATGCCCACCCGGATGGCCCGGCGAATCTGGCGACCGCCTTGGCGGCCGCGGCAGATCGGAATAACCGGGGCCGGGGCGTCCTCATTGCTTTTGCCGGTGAATTACTGCCGGCTTTCGGCACCACGAAGCAGCACACCACCGCCGATCAGCCGTTTATGCCGAGTCCGGCCCAGCGCCCCGCCCCGATTGGTCCGGTGCGTCTTGAGGGGGTGCGGGTCGATATTGTCACCGCGTATCCGGGCTGTGACGGGGTGCTTGCCGACGCTGCGATCGACGCTGGCGCCGATGGTGTGGTGATTGCTGGTGTGGGCTCAGGTAACTGTGGCCCGGGTCTCGCAACGGCGATTTACCGGGCCTGCCGGGCGGGTATTCCGGTGGTGCTGAGTACCCAGGTCTGCCAGGGGCCGACTGCGGCAACTTATGGCGGTGTCGGCGGTGGCGCGACGCTAGCGGAGTTGGGTGTGCTCACTTCCGGGTATTTACGCCCCGGCCAGGCCCGGATGGTGCTGGCAACGGCGATCGCTGCGGATAAGCCCGCTACAGCGTTGTTCGCACATCGCTGAACCCGGCAGTGGACGGGTTATCCATCCGGATATTTTCTAACCGGCGTTGGGTATGTGCGATGAGGTCGAGCACTTCGTCGGCGACGTAGACCCGCAGGCGACGCTTCGACGGCACGTGCCGCACAATGCCTGCGTCGGAAAGGTCATCGAGTGCGCGGCGGGCAACGGTTTCTGAAGCGTCAAAGATTGTCGCCACGGTGCCGGCGGTCACCATCGGGTGTTCTGCCAGGTTGGCGAGGATATGGGCGTCGATGGAATCAGAGCGCAGTTCCCGGCGTCGGCCGACGCGTTCGCGGCGTTGGGAGCACCGCGCCGCCCAGGTTGTGCGTAATTGGGCGATGTCGTCAATACAGCGGTGGGCTTGGTCAACGGCAAGGGCGGTTGCTTCCAGGAAGATTTCTAACCACTGCGCTGCACCGGCGTCGTCATGGCGGTATCCAGCGAGCCCGTTGACGTATCGGTCCGGCCAGGTACCCAGCACCGCACTGATCGGAAGCACAGCCGAACTCAGCCCGCGGCGACGCAACACAGCGTGGATCAGCACGCGGCCAATTTCCCCATTAGAGCCAGCTAAGGGCTGGATGGCGGCGAATTGGGCGTGCGCGAATGCGGCCTGGATAAGTGCGCCGTGGGTTGCCCCGTTGAGATAACCAACCAGGTCCACCATCAGGTCCGCGATATTCTCCGGCGGTGGTGGCACGTATTCGGCGGATAGTGGGTGGAATAGCGAACCACCAATCCAGCTCTGTTCCTGACGCAGGTGCGGTCCCTTCGGCCCGTGCAGCACCCGGTGCATATCGGTGATAGTGCCCACGGTGAACGGCTGACGTGCTGGTGGTGTGTGCCCGAGGTTGGACAGGATACTGATCTGCGCAGCAACCTGGCGCGCCTCAGGGCTGGTGCCATTAATGCGGGCGTATTGGGCCAGTTCCGCAAGTGCAACGTCTTGTGGGGTGGGTACCACACCTTCAATGCTGGACGAGGCTAATGCTTCGGCGCGCATGAGGAATGGTGCGGCCTGGTCGAATCCCGGGGTCTGGGTGAGATCGATGATGGCGTGTTCGATCTCCAGGGAGCGGGTGGCCACGCTGCTGGGGATGGTGGGGGCGGTGGAACTTAAGGGGCTGGGCACGTAGGCGCGGTAGGTGCGTCCAGCGCCGGTTTTCCGGTGTGACGTGGCGGTATGTGGCGGTTCCCAGCGCCGTTCCACCCACGTCGCCATAGTTGCTTCCTTACGTTCTCAAGTGTCAATAAACAATCCTAGGAAAGGCTAGCCTACTTTCGCGTTTGTGGAAACTATCTATCCGTATCAATGTGCCGTCGGCAGTACTAGACCCTGCGCATCCGCCGGTCGTGGATAATCCGCGCCGGGTTGCCCGCAACCACAGTGTCGGCAGGCACATCACGAGTAACTACCGCCCCGGCACCAACCACAGCATTAGCGCCGATATCCACCCCACCGAGAATGACCGCGCCACCACCAATCCAGGCCCCCTCGCCAATAACAATCGGGTCGGCGGCCTCGATCCCCGCCCGGCGCGCCCCTGGGGCAATCGGGTGCACGGCGGTGAGTAACTGCACACCGGGGCCAAGCTGGGCCTCATCGCCAATATGGATCGGGGCGACATCAAGCGCGATGAGGCCGAAATTAATGAACACCCGCTGGCCGATATGCAGGTTGCAGCCATAATCAACCTGGATCGGGCCGCGCACGGTGCTGCCCTGGCCAATTGTTCCCAGCAGCTGGCCCACAATGTCATGACCGCGGCTGCTATCGGTGGCCCAGCAGGCGTTGAATTCAGCAGCTAGCCGCATTGCCCGGGCATTAGCGGCAGCGATCTCGGGATCACTTGCCAGATACCACTGCCCGGTGACCATGCGTTGCCACATTGTGTCGTTACTCGGCGGCAGCGTTGTTCCAGGATCGTCTACTCGGTCGGTGCTGCGGTGTGTCCTCATGGTTCCTTATATATCCGGGGCGTCAGTGTCGGGCAGGTCGTCGTGTTCAGCTGCGAACCAGTCTGCCCAGTCCAGGCTGCACACGGCGGTGCATTCCCGCAGTGCCGGGTCGTCTTCGGCGAAGGTGCGTGCCCGGCCCGGGCCGGTGCTGCGGCTTTCAAAGCGGACGGTGACCACACCGTGCCCTGCGCCTTGCACCCACCCGTGGCCGTAGTCGTCGTGATGCACATCGGCGGTGGTGTACCAGGATGAGTCCACCGGCTTCGACTCCGGCAGAATGACCGGCTGGGCTGTCAGCTCATCGGTGATCACAGCGGCGGGCTCGGGATCA
Source organism: Corynebacterium sp. TAE3-ERU12 (assembly GCF_019209905.1). Lineage (GTDB taxonomy): Bacteria > Actinomycetota > Actinomycetes > Mycobacteriales > Mycobacteriaceae > Corynebacterium. The sequence continues at coordinate 125,017 of NZ_JAHUTM010000004.1, forward strand.
GCGAAACCGGCGTCGACGAAATCGAGCTGCGGTGCTGGGGCGCGAGCACGCCCGTCGCGATCGAGCTCGGGGAACATCACTTCCTGAATATTGCTGTCCAGCCCGGACAGGCCAACCCCGACCAGGCGCATCGGCCCGACTTCGGACACCTCGAAGGCAATCCGGTGCGCAATCGCCAACAGGGTCTCATCGTCGATGGTGGCGAATGGGAGAGTTTCTGAACGGGTATGGCTACTCAAATCAGCCAAGCGCACTTTCACCGTCACCGTGCGGGCGCCACGGCCGTCGTGCAGCAATCGTTCATGGGCGCGTTGCCCCGCCCGGTCGATAGCTGCATGCACCTGGGCTTGGGTGGTGAGGTCCTCGGGGTAGGTGTACTCGGCGGAAATGGACTTCGCCACTGCACGTTCTTGGACGGGCCGGTCATCGTGCCCGCGGGCAAGATTCCACAGCGCCGGGCCGTTGGTGCGACCCAAGGAGACCTCCACATCGCGCAGGCTCATCTGGGCAAAATCGCCGATGGTGCGCACCCCGATAGCGTGCAGCTTGGCTTCAGAGACCGGCCCGATACCCCACAGCTTGCCGACGGGCAGTGGGTCAAGCAGTTCATGACGTCGCGCCGGGTCAATAATCGCCACCCCGTTGGGCTTGGCCATACCGGAACCAATCTTGGCGTACTGCTTGCCGGAACCTGCACCAATCGAACACGGCAGCCCCGTCTCGGCGCGGATCTCGGCGCGCAACTGCTCAGACCATTCGCGGACTTCTTCCGGCGTTGCCCCGTGCAGCTCAGCTGGCTCCATAAAAGCCTCATCCACACTGAGCTGTTCGACCACCGGCACCCGCCGCCGAATAATGCTGAACACCCGGTGCGATACCGGGCCATAAATATTTTTCCGGGGGCTGACCACCACCGCCTGGGGCGGCATGAGGCGGCGGGCTTGAATCATCGGCATTGCCGAATGCGCCCCATATTCGCGGGCCTCATAGGAACAGCCGGCCACTACTCCCCTGCCGCCGATACCTCCGACGAGCACTGGGCGGCCGCGCAGGGTGGGTCGGGTGAGCTGTTCGACGGAGGCGAAAAACGCGTCCATGTCGATATGCAGCACCCAGCGGTTCATGGGGACCAAGTCTAAGCCCCGGCTGCGACATCACTATCGCAGCCGGGGCTTAACCGTCATATGCGGCCGTGGTTAGGCCTTGGCGATATCGGCGCTGCAGCCGTCACCAAGGTCATTGCTGCGGGTGTGGCCATCAGCGGCGGCGCTGAAACTGGTGGCAAGCACCTCAGCGGCAATGAGCTCACCATGTTGCTGGGCCCATTCCAGGCGGGAGTCAGGCACGCTCATGGTGACCTCAATCCGGTCGGTGATCTCCAGGCCCGCGTTTTTACGGGCTTCCTGCAGTTCCCGCACCCGGTCAGCGGCCCAACCACGGGCCTTATGGGACTCGTCGAGGTGCATATCCAGCACAACCAGGCCATCGACACCGTCGACCTCTGCGGTGGAGTCAGCATCCTCGGCAACCAGGCGGCGGGTGAACTCGCCGTCGTGAAGCTCAATGCCGCCGGCAACCACAGTGTCCCCAGTGACCTCATAATCACCGGTCTTGACCGCCTTAATGGCCTTCTGCACGTCCTTACCCAAGCGGGGGCCAGCAACACGGGCATTAACAGCGATCTCGAAGCGGCCAGCCGAGGCGACATCGTCGGTAAGCACAACATCATCAACATTGACCTCATCGCCGATGATGGCGGCGAAGGGCTCCAAGGCGCCAGCGTCGGGAAGCGCAACAGTCAGTTTCGGCAACGGCAGGCGGTTGCGCAGCTGGTTGGCCTTACGCACCCGAGATGCCGCGGAGCACACCGCGCGGACCTTATCCATTGCGTCCACCAGGTCCGGATCGCGCGGCAGGTCAGCGGCCGAAGGCCACTGAGTCAGGTGCACCGAACGGCCACCGGTCAGCGACTTCCAAATGACCTCAGAGGCCATCGGCAGCAGCGGGGCCGCGATCCGAGTCAGGGTCTCCAACACGGTGTAGAGGGTGTTGAAAGCCTCGGGGTGCTCACTATCACCAGCCCAGAAACGATCCCGGGAACGGCGCACGTACCAGTTAGTCAGCGCGTCACAGAACCACCGCACCTCATCGCACGCACCGGCAATATCGGTGGCGTCGAAACGCTCGGTGACCTTATCGACGGTCTCAGCCAACTTGGCCAAGATATAGCGGTCCAACACGTGAGTGGGGTTAGTGGCCCACTCCGCTGGCTTGGCAGCGTAGAGCTGCAGGAAGGAGTAGGCATTCCACATCGGCAGCAGTGCCTGGCGCACGCCTTCGCGGATACCCTGCTCAGTGACAATGAGGTTACCGCCGCGCAGAATCGGGCTGGACATCAAGAACCAGCGCATCGCGTCGGAACCATCGCGGGAAAAGACCTCGTTGACGTTGGGGTAATTGCCCTTCGACTTCGACATCTTCAGCCCATCAGAGCCCAACACAATGCCGTGGGCGACGACTTCCTTAAAGGCCGGGCGATCAAACAGCGCGGTGGCCAACACATGCAGGGTGTAGAACCAGCCACGGGACTGGCCGGAGTACTCGACAATGAAGTCGGCCGGCGAGTGCGACTCGAACCATTCCTTGTTCTCGAACGGGTAATGCTTCTGCGCAAACGGCATCGACCCGGACTCGAACCAGCAGTCAAGAACCTCAGGCACGCGGCGCATAGTGGACTTGCCGGTCGGGTCATCCGGGTTGGGGCGAGTCAGCTCATCAATATACGGGCGGTGCAGCGACTCAGGACGGGTGCCGAAATCGCGCTCAAGCTCATCGAGGCTGCCGTAGACATCAATGCGCGGGTACTCCTCAGAGTCAGACACCCACACCGGGATCGGGGCGCCCCAGTAGCGGTTACGGGAAATATTCCAGTCCCGGGCGCCTTCGAGCCACTTACCGAACTGGCCATCGCGGATATGCTCCGGGGACCAGCGGATCTGCTCATGGTTCAGCTCCACCATGCGGTCCCGGATAGCGGTGACCTTGACGAACCAGGACGGCAACGCCATGTAGATCAACGGCTCGCCGGAACGCCACGAGTGCGGGTAGGAGTGCTCGATGGTCTTGTGCTGGAAGCAGCGCACCTTGGCTTTTAAGTCCCGGATGATGTCTTTATTAGCGTCGAAGACCAGCTGGCCTTCGTACTCGGGCACCTGGTCGGTGAACTTGCCGTCCATATCCACCGGGATGACCACGCCGATGCCATTGGCGGCACAGGTGTTCATATCGTCTTCACCGAAGGCCGGGGCCTGGTGGACGATGCCGGTGCCATCGTCGACGGTGACGTAGTCAGCGGAGATGATCTGGAAAGCGTTCGGCTCATCACGGAAATAATCGAAGACCGGCTCATAGCGCAGGCCGACCAGTTCAGTGCCGGGATGCTCGGACAGGATCTCGGCATTCTTACCGAGCTCCTTGGCATACGAGCCCATCAGTGCCTTGGCGATGAGCACACGCTCGCCGGCGAACTCTTCCAACCCGTCGTCGCCGACCTGGACCTGGGCGTAGGTGATCTCGGGGTGGACGGCCAAGGCAAGGTTGGACGGCAACGTCCACGGGGTGGTCGTCCAGGCCAGAGCCTTGGCGCCGACCAGGCTGCGATCAGCGTCCCCGGTTGCCTCCAGGATCGGCAAGGTGATGGTGACCGTGGGGTCCTGGCGCATCTTATAGGCGTCATCCAGGCGGGTTTCCTGGTTCGATAGCGGGGTGTGTTCCGCCCAGGAGTACGGCAGCACCCGGAAGCCCTGGTAGATCAAGCCCTTGTCGTAGAGCTCCTTGAAGGCCCAGATGACCGATTCCATGAAGTCGCGGTCCATGGTCTTGTAGCCACCGTCGAAATCGACCCAGCGGGCCTGGCGGGTGACGTACTCCCGCCACTCATCGGCGTACTTCAACACGGAGCTGGCGCAGTAGTCGTTGAACTTCGCCAGGCCCATGTCCTCAATCTGGCCCTTATCGGTAATACCGAGCTGCTTTTCGGCTTCCAACTCGGCGGGCAGGCCATGGCAGTCCCACCCGAAAACGCGGCCCACTCGGTTACCGCGCATGGTCTGGTACCGGGGGACGATGTCTTTGACATAGCCGGTGAGCAGGTGGCCATAGTGCGGCAGGCCATTGGCGAATGGCGGGCCGTCATAGAAGACGTACTCGTCGGCGTCGGCACGCTGCTCAATGGAGGCTTGGAAGGTCTGGTCGGACTCCCAGAAGGCCAGGACGTCTTCTTCGAGCTTGGGGAATTTCGGGCTACCAGCATTACCGCTGGTGCCGAAGAGGTCGGTGCGCGGGTAGGCGCCGCCTGCCGGGGTGGGCTTAGTCACTAGAAAGGTCTCCCATGTCGGTTGCCGTTGCTGCTCGACACGGGGACGCCATTGCTGCCGGTATGCAGCGCCAACGCGGTACCACCCCGCTTGACCTGCGCATAACGTGATACTCAGGTCCGCTCGTGGCGGGCTATGCCGGGCCCGACCCGTCCGGTTCTACTAAGTGGCCGCCCACTGGGCCGACACTGTTCTTCCGGAGCGCTCCCCGGTGATAGCCGGATCAATGCGCGTGCACGGCGAAGTATAACTCACATGGGCCTAGCCAATGCACAACACCGCCCTGCCTCCAGGGGTAAGAGGCAGGGCGGTGCGGAAAACTGGGATGTTTAGTTGTTGTACCCGTCGGCCGGTGCGGCGGACTCGCGGGAGTTGAGGTCCTCCAGCTGGGACTCCAGGAAGGTCTTCAGGCGGGTGCGGTACTCGCGTTCGAACAGGCGCAGCTCTTCGATGCGGGACTCCAGGGCAGCCTGCTGTTCCTTGACCGTGGTCATGATTTCGGTGTGCTTGCGCTCCGCGTCGGCCTGCAGCTCACCGGCGCGCTTCTCGGCGGAAGCGACGGTGGCCGAGGAGCGGGCGTCGGCATCGGAAATCATCTGCTCGGAACGCTGCTTGGCGTCCTGCAGGGTGGACTGGGCTTCCTGGCGGGACTTGGTGACAAGCTCTTCGGCCTCGCGGCGAGCGTTGTTCAGGGTCTCGCTGGCTTCCTTGCGGGCAGCCGACAGGGTGGAGTCGGACTCCTGGTTGGCGCTGGCGGTGATCTCCTTGGCGCGCTGCTCAGCGCTGGTGACCAGCTCATCGGCCTCGCGGCGGGCGTCGTTGGTCATCTTGTCGGCCATTTCCTGGGCCAGACCAAGCACGCGGGCGGCCTGCATGTGGGTCTCTGCGTTGGCCTCGCCCTTAGCGGCGTCGGCCTGCGGAGCAGGCTTAGCCGGGGCTTCGTTCTTCGGCTCGGCCTTCTGCGCGGCCGGCTGCTGCTTCTGCGCGGCCTCATTGGCGCGACGCTCAGCCTCGCGGACACGATCCTGGGCCTCGGCGCGGACGCGCTCGACTTCCTGGTTCAGGCGGCGCTCGTACTCGGCGCGCAGCTCGGATTCGATATTGGCGCGCAGTTTGCGCTCATCGACCTGCTGGCCAGCCGGGACGGCGGCGGGGGCACTGCCCTGCTTGGACTGGGCTTCCTCAAGGTCACGCTCGAGGTCGTCGACACGAACCCGCAGATCCGCGTTTTCGTCCTGCAGTTCGCCGAGGGCTTCCTCGACGAGGTCGAGGAACTGGTCGACCTCATCCTCGTTGTAACCGCGCTTGCCAATCGGCGGCTTGCTGAAAGCTACGTTATGCACATCAGCGGGAGTGAGCGGCATTGGAGAGTTCCCCTTCACAGTTTGTTGACAGTGACCACGCTACGTAGTTCACCAGTAATTCCTGAATAGTGTTCTACCAGGAAATACAAAGATTTACATAGTCACGGCTACATTTCTTAAGAACTATATTAACCGTTAACGGCGCTTTTACACCATCAGACGCAACTTTTTCTACTGCCCCGGCAGCCCCGCGTCATGTCATTGGCCCCATCTGACACGGGATGTGCCGGCATCACCTTTGGTCACATCGATACCGGCAGTACCGAGGTTGCTACATAAACGCACCGACGATGACCTGCAGAATGAACAGGGCAAAGAACAGCACGAGCACAGACAAGTCGAGCTGAACCCCACCCATGGGCAGCGGCGGAATGAATTTGCGGACCAGCTTCACCGGCGGGTCAGTGATCGTGAAAATTACTTCCCCAATCACAGCGAACCAGCGCGGCGGCTGCCAGGCCCTCGAGAACGAGGCGATCATCTCAATGATGATCCGCACCAGCAGCAGGTAGGTGAACAGCTGGAGCAGGATCAGCACCAAAGTCAGGAAAGTATTCACGCGCTACAACCTAGACAGACAGTGCGTCGGGGCCAGCAGCCGGCATCTCCACACCCTCAGGCAGGATGGTGAAGGTGGTGGCGCCTTCGCGCTCAATGCGGCCACGCAGGGCGAAAGTCAGACCGGCGGCGAAGTCGATATACCGCTTGGCTTCTTCCATCTCCAGGCCAGAGAGGTCGAAGGTGACAATATCGCCATCGCGGAAGTGCTGACCGATTTCGCGGGCCTCGGAGTAGCGGTCGGAGAAGTTCGCGCGCGGCGCGATTTCGATGTGCTCCGGGACAACCGGTTCCGCCAGCGGCTGCAGGCGCGGGGTGTAGCCACGATCATCGTCGTAGTCGTCATAATCGCGCTCATATCCGCGGGAGGAGTAGCCGCGAGCGTACTCATCACGGCGGTCATAGCCGGTGTCGTAGTCCTCGCGGTCGTAGTCGCGGCTGTACCGGGCGTCATAACCACTATCGGCGCGGCGCTCATAGCCATCGTCGTAGTCGTCGTAATCGACCTTGCCGGCGTCCGGGGTGAGCCCGAAGAAGTCATTGATCTTGTTCAGAAGATCGGCCATGTCTGTCCTTTGTCGTGTGCCTGGTGCCACAACGGCAGATGGGGTTGCCTGTCGCGACGGTGTGTTGTGCCTAAACGTACAGCTTGAATGCAGTAATTGGGGACTCCGACACACCGAATAACCGGCGTGTTGAATGGCTTTCAGCTATCGCTGTGTCTGCAGCACCACTACCCCGGCCTGCCTGCCGGTAACACCGTCACGACGGTGCGAAAAGTAGTCCTGCTCAGCAATGGTGCAGCGCGGTTCACTATCGACCTTGGTCACCCCTAGATCGTAGAGCTGATGCACAAGTCCGGCCCGAATATCGAGCCCGGGTGTGCCCGCCGCAGTCGTGGTGCGCGAGCCCGGCAAATGCTTTTCGACGTCGGCAGCCATCTCCTCGGGCACCTCATACCAATGGCCCGAAGCCGCCGCCCCGAGCAAAGCATGTATCCGCGACACATCAGCACCTAGTCGCACCATGCGTTCAACAGTGGCCGCGACGATCCCATTGCGCGCCCCCTGCCGCCCGGCGTGGACGGCTGCGATCACACCGGCGTCCTCGTCGGAAAGCAACACCGGCACACAATCGGCAACCAGCACCACTAACGCAAGATCGGGGCAGGTTGTGATGATCGCGTCCGTATCGGGCACCGGCGCAGATTGCGGCTTGCCCACCACCGCAAGATGAGTGGAGTGGGTTTGGTCCATCCACACCAGCCGGCTGGGGTGCAGCCCTAGACCACGGGCGAGGCGGTGGCGGTTTTCCAGCACCGCATCTGGGTCATCGCCGACATGCATGCCCAGGTTGAAGCTGTCATAGGGCGGAGCAGAACACCCGCCGCGCCGAGTGGTGAGAACCTTTCGGACGCGGCGGGTGCTGCGGTTAGTGCTGGGGGTCACAGGAATCCCGGGAGGCCGAGGCCATCATCCTCATCGCGGTGACGACCCGAGTCCGGCCCGTCATAGCGACGCTCGCGACGCGCATCACGGGAATCATCGGAGCTGTTGGTGAACAGTCCGCCAGAGCGGCGCGGGGCGCGGCGCTCAGAATCGTGCTGGTTGCCGACCTGGCGCTCGTAGGACTGACGTTCCTGCTCACGGCCGGCATCGGCATCATCGCCGAGGTTGTCGCCGCCGGGCAGGCTGGTGCTTGCAGTGGCCTGCTGGCGCGGGTTGGCGGCTTCATTGCGCGACTGCGGGGCCTGGGCCACGGGGGCATCAAAGCCGGTGGCAATCAAGGTGACCCGGATTTCGTCGCCGAGGTTGTCATCGAAGATGGTGCCGAAGATGATGTTGGCGTCTTCGTCGGCCTTGGCCTCAACGAATGCGGCCGCCTCGCCGACCTCGAGCAGCTCCATATCGGAGCCACCAGCGAAGGACAGCAGCAGGCCGGTAGCGCCGTCCATGGCGGTTTCCAGCAGCGGCGAGTTCACGGCCATCTCAGCGGCGGCCATAGCGCGGTTATCGCCACGTGAGGCGCCCACACCCATCAGGGCGGAGCCCGCACCCGACATCACGGAGCGCACGTCGGCGAAGTCGACGTTAATCATGCCCGGGGTGGTGATGAGGTCAGTAATGCCCTGCACACCGTTGAGCAGCACCTGGTCGGCGTAGCGGAAGGCTTCCATCATGCCGATATTGGCTTCACCGATCTGCAGCAGCCGGTCATTCGGGATGACGATGAGGGTGTCGCAGGCCTCCTTGAGGGTTTCGATACCGCTCAGGGCCTGCTTGGTGCGGCGGCGACCTTCGAAGGAGAAGGGCTTCGTCACCACGCCGACGGTCAGTGCGCCGGCCTTCTTGGCGATGGAGGCGACCACAGGGGCCGCGCCGGTGCCGGTGCCGCCACCTTCACCTGCGGTGACGAAGACCATATCGGCGCCGTCGAGGGCTGCGGCGATATCGTCCTTGTGGTCCTCAGCGGATTCGCGGCCGACCTCGGGGTCAGCGCCCGCGCCGAGGCCGCGGGTCTTCTCACGTCCGATATCAAGCTTGATATCGGCATCGGAGAACATCAGTGCCTGGGAGTCGGTGTTGATGGCAATGAACTCGACGCCCTTGAGGCCCTCCTCGATCATGCGATTAACGGCGTTGACGCCGCCGCCGCCGACTCCGACGACCTTGATGACGGCGAGGTAATTGTTCGGGGAGGTCATAAGTGTGCTCGCCCTTCCTTTAGTGCTGCTGTGCGTGCCCGTGCTTGCTCACAAGACATCATCGTTCATAGACCGGTGCTGCGCCGAGAACTACCAGCGCGGCGTGTCGCTACCCTCAAGTAACACTTGAGGGATACAATCGGCGCACCGCACCCGGCCGAGGCCCGCGCCAATTTAGGGACGAACCGCAGGCTGCTCGGGGTTCGACACATTCCAGTTGTTCTCTTCCCGGCCCATCACATCGCGAATCGCGATGCCCTTATCGGCCGCGGAATCCTCACTACCGATATAAAACAGCCGGTCATCAACAAGAACAACAGTCATTGCTGTCGGCGACGGCGCATCAATACGCACCAACTGTTCGCGTACTTCCTTAGGCAATTTCCCCAGCACCTCAAGCGCTGCCGGGATTACCTCAGCCTCCTGCTCCGGCGGGGTCACCAATTCCGTGGTCCCCTCAGGTGCAGCGGCAGTGAGGAAAACTTCCCCCTGGGCCGAAATCAACCGGTCCTGACCAGGCTCACCGCGAATAAAAAGTTGGGGTGAATGCTCCACAACCTCAATAACAACAGTGCTGGGCCAACTGCGACTGACCGTCGCGCGTTTCACCCACGGCAGCCGCACCACATTCTCAGCTGCGTGCCGACGGTCAATGCGCAGCATCTTCTGGCCTTCAACGACACCAGAACTTTCGGTGATCTCGGCGGGCTGGGCGTATTTCACGCCCTCGACTCGCACCGTGGCGACAGTGGCGACCGGGGTGAACCACAACACGGCCCACCCGATAATCGCCACGAGGACCACAGCGGCCACGGCCCACAGCACTCTGCTGCGCCGGACTACCCCACCGAGTCGTTTCACTGCAGTTCCCCAAGAATCTCGTCGGCAAGCATGGTGACACTGCCCGCACCGATGGTGAGAATGACATCATCTGGTCCCGCGATCTCACGCACGCGCGCCGGCACGGCGGTGAAATGCGGTTCGTACACCGTCGGCACCGTGGTCTTATCGGCAATGGTGGCGCCACTAATGCCCGGCATCGGCTCCTCCCGGGCACCAAAAACATCAAGCACGACGGCACTATCGGCAATATCCAAAGCCGCGGCGAACTCATCGGCAAAAGCTGCCGTACGCGAGTACAAGTGCGGCTGAAATACCGCGATGACATGACCTTCACCGGCCTCGGCCACCAGCTCACGGGCGGCCCCAAGCACCGCACGGACCTCCGTGGGGTGATGGGCGTAGTCGTCATACACACGCACCCCGGCGCACTCACCCTCGCTGATCACGCCGTGGAAATCGAAACGGCGGCGCACACCAGTAAAGTCCGACAGACCAGCAGACATGCGCGACAAATCGGCACCAACACAACGGCCCCCAAGCAGAGCGGCAATCGCATTCAGCGCCATATGTCGACCAGGCTGCTGCAGGTGCACCACAGTGTCTTCGCCCAGCACCGTCGCCGTGACCTCAGCGCCTGCGCCAGTGGAGCTCCACCCACCGAGCACCGCACCAGCGGGGATATCCGGGTGCTTGGCGAGGTGCTCCGCACCGCCATAACCGAGCACCCTGATCCCGCGGGCCACCGCGCGCTCACCGAGCTCCGCAGCACGCGGGTCCTCCACACACACCACCAAGGTGCCGCCCTCAATCACCCGATCGGCGAAATCATCAAAGACCTGGTAGTAGGCGTCGGCAGTGCCGAAGAAGTCCAGGTGGTCTTCCTCAATATTGGTCACAATCGCAACCTGCGGGCGATACGTCAGCAACGAGGCATCGGACTCATCAGCCTCGGCGATGAACACATCCCCCGTGCCGTGGTGCGCATTGACCCCAGCCTTCGACATCAGGCCACCAACAGCAAAGGACGGGTCCGCCCCCGCCGCCTGCAGCGCAGCCACTGCCATCGACGTCGTCGATGTTTTGCCGTGGGTGCCGGCAATAAGCAGGGCCCGGTAGTCCTGCATCAACATGCCCAGCACGTCGGAACGCTTCAACACCTCCACCCCACGGCGGCGTGCCTCAGCAAGCTCCGGGTTGGTCTCCGGGATGGCGGCGAAAGACACCACGACCGCCTCGGGTTCCCCACCGAGATCCAGGTTGGCCGCATCATGGCCGACGGCGATATGCGCCCCCATTGCGCGCAGCCCCACCACCGCACGAGATTCCTTCATGTCGGAACCACTGACGGTGACACCGCGAGCGAGAAGAATGCGGGCAACACCGGACATGCCGGCGCCGCCAATACCGATCATGTGCACACTGGCGGGCAGCGAGCCGCCGGTTGCCGATGCGTCGCTGGCGGTATTCGATCCGCTGGTCATGGTGCCTGCCTTTCGTAGCGGGGTGCGCGAAGTGGAGTGAGTTTAAGCCATTCCGATGGTGTTGTCACCGACGGGGACCTCGACCCCCGCCAGCCGCAACACTCGGCGGGCAATGGTATCGGCCGCGTCCCGGGAACCGGCCACCGATGCTGCCGCGGACATCTCCGCGAGCTTTTCTGGGTTGGTCAACAGTGGGATAACGCTATCGCGCACTGTGGCCTGGTTAAGGTCGTGGTCATTGATAATGATGCCACCACCGGCCTCAACAACACTGGTGGCATTAAGTGCCTGCTCACCATTGCCATGCGGCAACGGCACGTACACCGCCGGCAACCCGGTCGCGGACACCTCCGCCACCGTCATCGCACCAGAGCGACACAGCGCAAGATCAGCCGCGGCATAAGCAAGGTCCATCCGATCGATATACGAGCGGGTGACATACATCGGGTCACCGTCTGGCTTGCCGACGCTGACCTCGTTGTTTTTCCCGTGGGCATGAAGCACAGCCACCCCGGCTGCACGCAGGTACGGGGCGGCGGCAACAACCGCGTCATTAATGCTGCGCGCCCCCTGGGAGCCGCCGGTGACAAATAACACCGGGCCTTGTGCGGGCAGGCCAAAGAATTCACGAGCCTCAGCGCGCAGTTGCTCGCGGTCCACGTGCGATAACGAATCGCGCACCGGAATCCCGACGACCTCAGCGTCAATACCCGAACCCGGTACCGCCGCCATGGTCACGCCACCCAACCAGCCACCAAGCTTATTGGCCAAACCGGCGCGGGCATTGGCCTCATGTACAGCGAAGGGAATCTTGCGGCCAGCCCGGCATGCCAAATAAGCCGGGGCCGCGACATAACCACCGAAACCAATAACGGCATCAGCCTCTACCCGGCGCAGCGCCGCCCGGGTGGCGCGCACCGCGTTGAGCACCCGAAATGGCAGGCGGGCCAGGTCAAGGTTGATTTTGCGGGGAACCGGCACCGGCGGGATGAGTTCCAACTGGTAGCCACGGGCAGGCACAAGAGTCGATTCCAAGCCGCGCGGGGACCCCAGGGCGGTGACCTTAGCGTCGGGACGCAAGCGAATAATTGCGTCGGCAACAGCCATCGCCGGTTCGATATGACCAGCGGTGCCGCCGCCGGCAACGACGATGGACGGTGCGTGGGTTGGGGTGTTCATGCTGTTCGCAGTCACCTTCTTTTCCTGTCCGGTCCCGCAGCCGGCCCATTGGATCCGCCACCGCGACGGGTACTGCGGCGGCCTACTTCACCGTACCGGCTCCGTGAGGCACTGCCACGGCCATCCCGGCCGAGATCGGAATCACGATGGGCACGCGGATTCAACGCATCCCGGGTGACCCGGTTATCCCCGCGGGAACGAGGCTGGCGCGCAGGTGTTTGGCCCCTGCGGCCAGAATCACGCACCGATTCCCGGGCCGCCTCCCGACCTGCCCGTGAAGGGCTGCGGCGCGGCGAGCGGCGTTCCCACTGCCCCGCAGGCTCTGGGACGGGATGATTGCGCCGCTGGCGGGAAAACTCCTGCGGGGACAATTCATCCTCATCCGGGCGGGTCACCGGGCGACCAAAACGCTGCGGCTGCCGATGCGCCCGGGAAGCACCGGTACCCGTACGAGAAGGCTCATACGGCAACGGCTCCGGCAGCGCCAACCACCGATCGATAAGCGGCGGGCCACTGGTCTGAATAGCAGAAACCGCCTCTGGCTCATGCCGAGCGCAGGTAGCCAGAAGCCCCATCGCCGCCAACGTCACCACAGCCGAGGTGCCGCCGGCGGAAATCAACGGCAGCTGCAGACCAGTGACCGGCAGCAAGCCCACGACATAGCCGATATTGATAAAAGCCTGGATGACCGTGCCAGTAGTCAGCGTCGCGGCCAACAACTTCAAAAACGGGTCCGCCTGCTTCATTGCGATGCGCAAACCCACCCAGCCCAGGGCGGCGTAGAACAAAATCACCAGGGCGGCACCGAAGAACCCGGTTTCTTCACCGATGATGGCGAAAATGAAGTCATTCTTCGCCTCCGGCAAGTAGAACCACTTCGCACGCGACTGGCCCAGCCCCACACCGGTGAGGGAACCGTCGGCAAGCGACAACACGCCCTGATAGGACTGGTAGCCACTGGCCTGGGTCTGGGTGAACCTGCCGAATAAGGTGTCGACGAACACCATGATGCGCTGCGAACGGAAGCCCTCCAGCAGCACGAAGAAAACAAAGAACACACTGGCAGCACCACAGACACCGGCGAAAATACGCCACGGCAAACCGGAGAACAGTGCCAGCAGCATCACCACGATGGCAATAGAGGCAGCCATACCCAGGTCGCGCTGTAGAATCACCAGCACCAAAATGACGCCCGAGACCACCGCGTAGAGCCCATACAGCTCAGTTTGGGTGCGTGCGGTACGCATCCGCTGCGCCAAATGCTTCGAGCCCCACAGGGCCAAAGCGATCTTGGCGAACTCGGAGGGCTGCACATTCACCGGGCCAATGGCCAGCCAGGACTGGGCACCAACTTCTTCCAGGCCCACACCCATGGCCAATACCGCAAACAGCAAACCAAAAGAAACCACAAGCGATGGGGTCGCCAAAGAGCGCACCGTATCAATGCGCATCCGCAACACCAGGGCAAAGAGAACCAGGCCGACGGCGACCATAATCGCCTGACGCAGGAAAATAGCCCACACGCTGCCGGATTCATCACCGGAGATCGCCATCGAGGACGACAACACCATCACCAAGCCGAAGCCGGTGAGCATCGCCGTGATGAACAACAGACTGTGGTAGTCAAACAGCGGCCGGGACGTGTAATCCGACACCTTCTCCATGAAGGAGTGCATCCGGTTGTTGGATGTATCAGCCGATGCGGACTCAGGTGTTGTTGCGCGCTGACTCATCAGACATCCTCTCCGGTAGCTTCGCGCGCACCGGCGGCGAAGAGTTCACCACGCTGAGACATACCGGTGTACATATCCAGGCTGGCCGCGGCAGGGGCCAACAGCACTACCCCACCGGGGGTCACTGCTGCGCTGGCCGCAGCGCAGGCCGCACGCATCGCGGCTTCGGGGTCAGTATCATCAATCACAGTCACCGGAAGGTCCGGCCGGGCCGCGCGAAGCGCATCGGCGATGATTGCCGCGTCCTGGCCAAGCAACACTGCCGCAGACATCTGGGCGACGTGGGTATTGACCACATCGGTGATATCAGCGCCCTTGAGCTGACCACCGGCGACCCACACGAAATTGTCCACCCCAGCCATAGCAGCGTCTGCGGCGTGCGGATTCGTGGCCTTCGAGTCATCGCACCACGCCACCGTGCCGTTGTGGGAACGGTGCACAATCTGGCCCCGGTGCGCTGCTACCTCAAAAGACCGCAGCCCTGCGGCAATAGTGTCCGCATCGATGCCAACAGCCCGGGCCAGCGCGGCAGCTGCGGCGGCATTGCGCACACCACGCACCCCCGGCGGCGTGATCTCCGAGGTGGCAATGATCCCGGTGCCCTCCTCCGAGTCCTGGTCGGCGAATGCGCGATCCACCAGCCAGCCATCGACCGCGCCGACCTGGCCTGGCTCAGGCACCCCGGCGGTAAAACCCACCACGGTCGGGGCGAGGTCACCGTCGGCACGCAACCGCTCGACGGTGGATTCAACGTCATCATCCTCGGCGCCATAAATGGCGATATCACCGGTTAAGGCATGTGCCTTCGCCCGGGCGTATTCGGCATAGCTGCCGTGCCAATCAATATGGTCTTCCGCCAGATTGAGCAAGGCGCCAGCGTCGGGACGCACCTGCGGAGCCCAGTGCAACTGGAAGCTGGATAGCTCCGCGGCGAGGATCTCCACCCGGGGGCTGGCGGTCAACGCTTCATGCAGGGCAACACCAATGTTGCCGACAGCCTGACCGCGGGCACCGAGAATGCTGGCGAGCATCCCGGTGGTAGTGGTCTTACCGTTGGTGCCGGTAACCACCAGCCAAGTGCGCGGCGCACCCCAGATACCGGCCCTATCACCAGCACGGGCCAAGGCAACCTCGCCCACAACCGGCACCCCAGCGGCGAGCGCGGCACTGGGCAGGGCCGAATCGGGCCGCCATCCCGGCGACACCGCCACCAAAGAAGTACTGCCTAGGTCGGCGCAGGCCTGGTCGACGGTGCAGGCCTGGGCGCCATAACGCTGCGCCAACGCAGTGGCGCGTTCGGTGTTGTCATCGGCAATGACAATGTCCGTGGCACCGATATCGTGCACAATCCCGGCGATACCGGCGCCGGAGACACCAGCGCCCGCCACAATAATGCGCCCGGAGCGCACCAGGTTCAGCAGCTCAGCGTCGGCCGGAGTGGAAGGGGCGGTGGTGGTGCTGGTCATTAGAGCAATCCTGTCTCAATCAGCCAATCGCCATAGAAAATAACGAAACCAGTGATGGTGAAAATAGCGGCGAGCAACCAGAAGCGGATAACGACGGTGGTCTCAGCCCACCCGCCGTTTTCGAAGTGGTGATGCAGCGGGGCCATCCGGAACGGGCGCTTACCGGTGGTCTGGAAAACAGCGACCTGGATGACCACCGACAGCAGCTCGAGCACGAACAGCAGACCGACGACCACCATGAGCAACTCGGTGCGGGTGACAAAGGACAAACCAGCGACGAGACCACCCAGGGCCAACGAGCCGGTATCGCCCATAAAGATCTTCGCCGGGGCGGCATTCCACCACAAAAAGCCTAAGCAGGCACCCAGGCCAGCCGCCGCGAGATACGACACGTCCAACGGGTCGCGCACCGTGTAGCAGCCCTGCACCACGGACTCACCACAGCTGTACCGGAACTGCCAGAAACACACCGCCGAGTAGCAGGCCAATAGCAGCGACATCGTGCCGGCGGCGAGGCCATCAAGACCGTCGGTGAGGTTGACCGCATTGGACCAGCCACCAATCACCAGGAAAACAAAGACCAAGAAGATGATGGTGCCGATAATCCCGCCACCAATAGCGATATCCCAGGTCTGCAAGTCCCGGATGAACGACAGGTGCGTAGAACCCGGGGTGATATTGAGGTGGTTCGGGAACTGCAGGATCAGGATGCCGAAAATCAGTGCAGCCGCGAGCTGGCCGAGCAGCTTGGCTTTTTTATCCAGGCCGAGATTACGGCCCATATGCAGCTTGATGAAGTCATCAGCAAAGCCCAGTCCACCCATCGCCAAGGTGAGGAACAGCACCAGCAGGCCCGAGGCGGTCGGCCCGGAACCAACGGTGACCAGGCCGAGGATATGGGCTGCGATATAGCCGGCAACAATGCCCGCGATGATGGCGATACCGCCCATCGTGGGAGTACCACGCTTACGCAGGTGACTCTTCGGCCCTTCTTCGCGGATTTCCTGGCCGATACCGACGGCGGAGAACCGCCGGATAAGTACCGGGGTGAGAAATACCGAGACAATGAATGCGACTGTGCCGCTCAGCATGAGCTGGGTCATTTCTGTGCCCCTTCGTCGTTTCGCTCATCGGCGAGTACACCTTCGGCTACTCGCCATAAACCACCTGCATACGACGCCTTGACCAGCACGACGTCATTCGGCTGCGCTAAATCAGTCACTGCGCGCACCGCTGTGTCCACATCAGGTGCGGACACACTGGTTATACCCGCATCCTCAGCAGTTGCCAGCAGGGCGCGCACAGCAGGCGAATCCCCCACCGCGACCAGATGGTGCACACCACGCCTGGCCAGCACCCCAGCCAAGCGCTGATGCTCTACCTCGGCGCTATCGCCGAGCTCCCCCATCTCACCGAGCACCGCAATCGCACGGCCCCCGCGAGCTGTTGCCGTACGCGATAGGGCATCAATACCAGCGCGCATCGACTCAGGATTAGCGTTATAGGAGTCATTAATGACGGTGAGCCCATCAGCGCGGGTTTGCACATCCATCCGGTGCGCCGAGGCGGCAGTATGGGCACTCAATCCCGCCACAATCGACCCGTCACTAATGCCCGCCGCGCGTGCTGCCGCAGCAGCCGCCAAAGCGTTTTCAACCTGGTGGGCGCCGAACACTTGCAGGTTAACCCGGCCCGCAGTGCCATCGGGGGTCAGCAGCGTGAAACTAGCCCGGGAAAGATCATCGAGTTCAATATCGGTGGCCCGGATATCGGCCTCATGGCTGCCCGCGGAGAATGTCACCACCGCAGCCTCAGTACGCGCGGCCATCGGGGTGACCAGCAAGTCATCCGCATTAAGAACCGCTACCCCACCATGGGCAGCATCGGGCAGGGCCTCCACCAACTCGCCCTTGGCTTGGGCAATGGCTTGGCGGGAACCAAACTCGCCCACATGGGCACTGCCGACGTTGAGGACCGCACCGATCCGCGGCGGAGCGAACTGGGCTAAGTGCGCAATATGCCCAATCCCGCGCGCAGACATCTCAGCAACGAGGAATTTCGTCTCCGGGGTGGCCTGCAACGCCGTGTAGGGATGACCGATCTCATTATTAAAAGAACCACGCGGGGCAACGGTCGGACCCGTGGTGCGCAGCACAGTCGCCACCATGTCCTTCGTCGACGTCTTACCGGCCGAGCCGGTCAACCCAATGACGGTGAGCCCATCGTCGGCAAGCACGTCGATGGTGTGCCGGGACAGCGCACCCAGTGCAGCCAATACCGCCGCACCAGCGCCATCGGGGTCATGGGCGAAGGCATCACTATTCGAGCTCTGCGGCCCCAGCGGCTCCACCACGCAACACGGCGCGTCAACAACACGCGACGACAGCACCAATGCAGCACCATCGGCTACGGCGGCCTCAGCAAAACTGTGCCCGTCCACACGGGCACCCGGCAGCGCCAGGAAAATACAGCCCGGGGTGATCGCGCGGGAATCGAATTCAGCAGGGCCGGCGACCGCAGTCCCGGGGTCAATATTGTGCAATGTGCCGCCGGTGATATCGGCGATCTGTTGCGCGCTAAGAGTAATCACTTCTGGTCTCCTCGTGCATCGCGAAGGGCGCGGCGCAACTCAATACGGTCATCAAAGGGGTGCATGTGCCCGCCCACATCCTGACCGGTTTCATGCCCCTTACCAGCAACAATCACCGCGTCACCGGGGCCGGCTAACTGCACTGCTGCCGCAATAGCCGCAGCTCGACCAGCAATATTATGAATCCTCGGCCGTTGGCCATCGCCGCGGCGTGCTGCAGCTTCCTCCGCGCCTGCGATGATGTCCTGGCGAATAGCCTCCGGGTCCTCATGACGCGGATTGTCATCGGTAATGATGATCTCGTCGGCAGCCCGGACCGCCTCGGCCCCCATCTTCGCGCGCTTGGTCCGATCACGATTGCCACCAGCGCCGAACACAATAATCAACCGGCCATCGAGGTGGTCCCGCAAGGTATCCAGGGCCGCCCCCACAGCAGCCGGCTTATGCGCATAATCGACAACAGCCAAGAAATCCTGGCCCTCATCAATACGTTCCATCCGGCCAGGCACGGCAACGTCGGAAAGCCCAGCGCGGGCCTCATCAGTGGCGCAACCAACAGCATCAAGCAACGCCCACGCCACCGTCGCATTAGCAATATTGAACGCACCAGGAAGCGGAACCTCAAGGTCAACATCGCGCTCCGGGCCGCGCACCACAACATGCTGGAGCCCATTGATGGCAACCTCCGGCGGGCCGGCCACCCAATCCGCATCCTCCACCGGCGGGTTCGCCGCCATAGTCGCTGCAGTAGTCACCCTCACGCCCGGGCCGTCGGCAAGCTCAGCCATCCGCTGCCCCCAGGCATCATCAGTACAGATCACAGTGCGCGGTGCATGCAGGTCCCCGGCAGGATCGAAAAGCAACGCCTTAGCGGCGAAATACTCATCCATCGTGTCGTGGAAATCGAGATGATCCTGCGAAAGGTTCAAAAAGGCAGTGACATCAAAAGCCAAACCACCCACCCGGCCCAACATCACAGCATGCGAAGAAACCTCCATCACCACATGGGTCACGCCCTCATCAGCCATGGTGCGGAAAAGTTTATGCAGCTCCGGGGCTTCCGGAGTGGTCAAATGGGAAGGCACCGTGCGGCCATTAATGCGGGTACCGGTAGTGCCAATCAGCCCCACCCGGCGGCCCGCGGCCATCAACGCCCCCTCCAACAAGTACGTGGTAGTGGTCTTGCCGGACGTACCCGTAATACCGATAACCGTCATCTCCGCCGACGGGTGCCCATAGACAGCATCGGCGACACGGCCAAGAATTGGGCGCACCTCATCCACGAGGAGAACAGGCGGCGGGTCCCCGGCCTCCTGCAATATCTCGTAGCCGGCGGCGTCGGTAAGCACCGCCACCCCCTGCGATTGGTGGGCATAACGGGCGCCATGCGACCGC
This sequence comes from Corynebacterium sp. TAE3-ERU12, assembly GCF_019209905.1. Taxonomy (GTDB): domain Bacteria; phylum Actinomycetota; class Actinomycetes; order Mycobacteriales; family Mycobacteriaceae; genus Corynebacterium. The sequence continues at coordinate 144,706 of NZ_JAHUTM010000004.1, forward strand.
GTGCCCGGCACCGCGGCGAAAATACCGTCGGCAGGCACCTCGGCAGCATTAATGCCGATATCGGAAACCTGCAGATCACCGGCACTAGCGGGATGCAGGGTGGCACCAGCGATCTCCGCGAGGAGGTTCAGGGTGACGCTCATGGTTTCTCCTTGATGTCAGGTCACGATGTCGGGCGGGTGGTGGAACTAATCAGCCTGGAGGACCAACTGCCCCTCCTGCTTCGGCGACGGCGGCACGTTGTACTTATCCAACGCCCACGTCGCAATGTCGTGGAATAACGGAGCCGCAGACTGGCCGCCCTCACCATGCACACCACGCACCGGCTCATCAAGCATGATGCCGATCACAAAACGCGGGTTATCCGCAGGGGCGATACCTGCAAAAGTGATGTAGTACTGAGAATTCGAGTAGGCGCCGGTATTCGGGTCCACCTTCTGGGCGGTACCGGTCTTACCCGCAATCTGGTAGCCCTCCACCGCAGCTTCTGTGCCGGTACCCATCTGCACCCCCGTGGGGTCAGACTGCACCACGGCCTGGAACATCTCCCGCACCGTACGGGCGGTCTCCGGGGACATCACACGAATGCCCTCGGGACGCTCCGCCCGGGTGACGGTACCGTCCGGCGCGGTGGCGGACTCGACGATGCGCGGCGGGATGCGCTCACCATCATTAGCCACCGTCTGATACACGCTGGTCATCTGCAATAGCGACATCGCCATGCCCTGCCCGATCGGCAGGTTAGCGAATGTGCCGCCCGACCACTGCTCGCGGCTAGGCACCAGGCCTGGAGATTCAGCGGGAAGTTCCACACCGGTGCTGCGGCCCAGGCCGAAAAGCCCCAGCATCTCAGCGAAACGGTCCTGGCCTACTCGCTCAGCCAACATGAGCGTGCCGACGTTGGAGGACTTGCCGAAAATACCGGTAGTGGTAAACGGCACGTCGCCATGCTCCCAGGCATCGCGGACAGTCACACCGGCCATATCGATACTGCCGGGGACAGTGTGCACCTCATCTGGGGTGGTCAGGCCGTCTTCAATAGCAGCTGCGGCGGTAATAATCTTCGCCACCGAACCAGGCTCGAAGGGGCTGGTCACAGCGATATTTCCGATATCGCGGCCACGGTCAATTTCGGCGCCAATATCCCGATTGGGGTTCGCGGTACCCGCCTGGGCCATAGTGAGGATTTCACCGGTATGCGCATCGAGCACCACCGCGGCGGCGTTCTTCGCCCCGGAGTTGGTCTTGGCCTGCTCGAGCTGCTGCTGCACCTGGTACTGCATGTCAATATCGAGCGTGAGGTCATAGGAGGTGCCGTCAATCGGGTTGAGCACATCGCGGGTAGAACCCGGAATTGCGAAACCTTTAGCGGCGATATCGACAGTACGGCCACCGTTGACACCCTGAAGTTTGGCGTCCCGGGCGGCTTCGAAACCGAACTGGCCTACACCGTCCATGCCGATCTTGCCGACGACATTGGCCGCCACTGCCCCATTGGGGTACTGACGAATGTCCTGGCGCTCGGAAACAAGTTCGGGGAATTTTTCAACTACCGCGGCTGCCTTATCGGGGTCGACATTGCGCACCAAAACCTCGTAGGTCGACTTCTCGTCCTGAAGCTTTTTGAGGATTTCTGTGGAGCTGATGTCATCGGGCGTAGGCGCGGCACCTTCTTCTTCCTTGGCGCTGGCGCCTGCACGCCGACGGCCACCGGTGCGTTCGTCGATTGCGTCGAGGTCGCGCACCCCAATAAGGCCCGGCAGCTCGTCGGCGATCTGCTTCATCCGCTCATCTGGCTCAGCGGCTTCATCGGGCCACAGTCGGTGGCGCTCCTCCATATAGTCACGCAGTGAATTGGGGTGCACGGTGATGGAGCGGGCCTCCATTGTGAAGGCGATCGCGTTACCGGAGCGGTCATTGATGCTGCCGCGACGAGCAGGATCGACCAGCACCACGGTGCGCTGTTCAGCGGCTAGTTCGGCTAGTTCTGGGCCGGCCACAAGCTGTAGCCAGGCCAGCCGTCCGACGAGGGCGAGGACGACGAGAATGCCGGCTATCTGCACGAAACGGCGGCGGGTGGGGAAATCAGCTTTGGTGCTGCCCATCTGGTTCGCCGCGGCGAATGCACTGCTCATGCTGCGGCGGGTGGTGCCGGTGCGCTGGGCACCGGTGTCGCGCTGCGCTCGAGTGTTCTCGCGTGCAGTGATTCGCCGGGAGCGATCCGTAGCACGGGATCGCCCGGCACCGCGGGCACCGTCGCTACCTGGTCGTTGGTACCGGCGATCGCCTCCGGACTGGGGAGTCATCGGGCACCTCCGAGGGGACTAGTGCGCTGTATTACGCAGCCGTCATGTGCGGGTTAGTTTACTGCCGGGGCGGGGGGATTCGCCGCTGGCGGGGCCGGGGCCGGTGGAGCTGGCTGCGGCTGCTCGACACGAGGGGCCGGAGCAGGAGCCGGAGCCGGGGCGGGAGCAGGTGCCGGCGCGGGCGCCGGTGCCGGGGCCGGTGCCGGTGCGGGGGCGTTACCCGTGTCCGGACCGCCTGGGGCGTAGGGCACACCGGAAGCACCACGCCGTGGGTTGCCGCTCAGGCCCGGGACATTATCGGTCTTAGCCGGGTCGGAGGTCGGCTTATCCGGACGCATGGGGGCACCGTTGACATCGAGGATGCCGCGGGTTTCCGCTTCGCCGGGGCGAAGTTCGACGATAGCGCCGTTATTGTCCTTGGCCAGGATGGCGGGCTGGTCTGGGTTAACCATGCCCATCTCTGCGGCGCGTCGGGCTATCTCGGCGGTAGAGCGTAGGTACTCCACATCGCGTTCGAGAACCTCCACCTGGTCGGTGAGGTTTTGTTCCTTATCGCGGGCGGCGGAGATCTGCATGGAGGTCTGTGTGGATAGACCAGAAAGCACCAGGGCGACGACGATCGCGACGACAGCTAGCGCACAGGTAATGAGGGCGAGCTTGCCGCCAACACGCTGGTCAAGGTCGCGGGTGATCCGCCGTCCGCGGACCGTGACGACCTGGCGTGAACCCAAGCGGCGTCGGTAGGCACGGCGCGGACGCGGCCGGGCTGGCGTGGCTACGCCGGATTGGGCCCCTGGGCGGGGCCCGGCGGTGATAGTGGCTGCCATGGTATTTCTCCCCTGGTCGGCTGCGCTGCTAATGCTGGTGCTGGTTGTGGTGCTGGTTATGGTTTGCGGAGCGTTGGCGGCGCCGAGTCCTGCCGGATTCGGGTAATCGCCCGCACCCGGGCAGGAGCTGCTCGGGCATTGAGTTCGATTTCGTCTTTGGTGGCTTTTTCCGCCCCACGAGTCGCCAACCTGAATGACGGCTCGTGGCCGGGGAGTTCCATCGGTAAGTCCGGTGGCGTCGTCGACGTGGTCCGCTTGGCGAAGTAGGCCTTCACAATGCGGTCCTCGAGCGACTGGTAGCTCATGAACACAGCAGTGCCGCCGACGGCTAGTTCATCGCAGACGGCTGGCAGTGCGTTCTCGATGGACTCGAGTTCGCGGTTGACCTCGATGCGTAACGCCTGGAAGGTGCGCTTGGCGGGGTGGCCTCCCGAGCGGCGAGCGGCAGCCGGGATAGTGCTGTAGAGCAACTCCACGAGGCGTGCCGAGGTCGTGAATGGTTCTTTTTCGCGTTCCCGCAGGATGGCCGAGGCGATTTTCCCAGCGAAGCGTTCCTCGCCATAGGTGTTCAGCACACGGGCGAGTTCACCGTGGGAATAGGTGTTAAGTACGTCAGCGGCAGTCAGTGGGCCGGAGGGGTCCATGCGCATGTCTAGTGGCGCGTCGACCCGATAGGCGAAACCACGGTCCACCTGATCTAACTGCATTGAGGAAACGCCAAGGTCGAATAGTGCGCCGGCGAGGCCATGAGCGCGTGCTAATTCGAAAACGGCGCCGTCACCGTCGGCGATTGCGTCGGAAAGCTGATCGAAGCGAACCTGGGCGACACCGAAACGGTCACCGAAACCGGATAGGCGCCCTACCGCGCCGCCGAGGGCTACTGGGTCGCGGTCAAGACCAATGATGTGGACTGATGGGAAACGCTGCAGCAGGTGCTCTGTGTGTCCACCGGCGCCGAGGGTGGCGTCAAGGACTACGGCTTTATCGCCCATGGCTTCGATGCCTGGGGTGAGGAGGTCGGCGATTCGATCCGCCATGACGGGGACATGACCGTGTTCACCACTGCGACGGTTGTCATCTGTACCGGTCATGCTCCCTCCTCCCGAAAGTGTTGAGCTGGACCTAAAAGCTGTCCTTGATAAATGAGGGAGCGTGCACAGGGCCCTGCCCGACCAGGACCTGGTGTCGGGGAAGTACACCAGGGCCCAGCCAGGCAGAGTCCTTGCGGACGCTCCCAGCCTCCGAGTAGCTAGAGCACGTCGAAGAGCGCATCGTCTTCTGCTTCGGAGAAGTTCTCCTCGTGCTCCGCCCGGTAGGCGTTCCAGGACTCTTCGTCCCAGATCTCCAGGAAATCGATCGAGCCGATCACTACGCACTGTTTCGTCAGCCGGGCGTATTCGCGGTGGTCAGCTGAGAGCGTGATGCGTCCCGAGGCATCGGGGCGCTGCTCGTCAGTACTGGCCGCCAGATTTCGAATAAAGGCACGTGCACGAGGGTTCGTGCGGGATGCCTTCGTAGCGCGCTGGGCTAGTTCGATGAACTCGCCCTTCGGGTAGACCGCTAGAGAGTGGTCTTGGCCCTTGGTGACCATCAGTCCACCGGCGAGGTCCTCGCGGAACTTCGCTGGCAGCGTCAGGCGGCCTTTGTCATCCAACTTTGGGGTGTAGGTGCCGAGAAACATGTCGCCGGCTCCTCTCCCCGTGTATTGCCCGGTCGCACTCGCGTCCGGTGAGTCTGTGTGTCGTGTTCAGCTATGGGTCTTTTTCCTGTGATGTCAGTCCACTGGTCCAACATCACGCCCCACTGTACCCCACTATCCCCCACCAACAACCCGACACAGCGGACGTTTTTGTGGAAGGTACCTCTTTTCCACATTGACAGCAGGGTCAACTAACGGCGAAACACCAAGTTATTTAGCATTTTTGAGAGATCTACACGCGGCACCTGGCAATGGGGCAAAGTCCCAAAAACCTCAAAAATCAGCCGGATTTTTACTTGACACGCTTCGTATCTGGCGTCACATCAGTGCAAATTCGCCCCAATTTTTACAGACCATCGAGCCCCAACCGCCCTAGTGGGACGAAGTGGGTGATTCTGGTGGGGCAAAGTGGGAAATTTTCAGAGCCCGCCCAAAAACACCCCTATCAACAGCGCCTATGGCGGCCACTGCAGGTTGTCCGGACACAGAAAAGCCCGCCTGCACATACCGTGCAGGCGGGCTGTAAAGGGTCGAGGTGGGTTATCCGAAGCGTCCGCGGAAACGGGATTCCATGGAGCCCGGGCCGGAGTTACCGCCATTACCGCGACGAGGGGCGGACTTTACCTTCTGCGTTTTCTTGGCCGATGCCTTCACATCGCCGGAGCCAGTCATAGCCCAGACACCGGCGCCAAACATAGCCAGGAAGCCAACCACCGATAGCGCGAGGAACCAAAGATTCACCTGCGCAAGCGCCACACCGCCAAGCAGTAGCGCCAACCCCAGCACGCCGATAGCGAGCGACTGGATGTTGAGGCCGCGGGTAGCTACCCCGGAGCGTTCGTCGAAAATGCTGCTCGACATCGTCGACGAAAACTTCGGATCTTCGGCATGGAGCGCGGACTCGATCTCATCGAGCATCCGCTGCTCTTGCTCCGATAACGCCATGGTTTCCCTCCAACTGTCGACTCACTACTGGATAGCGGTCAACAACAGACCTCTTTCCTCATTTAACGGCCGCAGTCACGTATTTGTTCCCGGGAGCAACTGCCGCCTCATTGCCCTAAGTGTACGTGCCACTAACCAGATGTCGCCCAGTCGCTGGAAAATCAGGCCGCCAGAGGCAAAACTCCAGACTCCAGCTCCACCCGGGCTAGGAAATCAGCCGCGGCATCGATCAGCTCTCTAGCGAAATCAGACGAGGGATTGCGATCCATCCCGACCCGCACGCGCTCGCAGGCATAGTCGCGCTCCTCGAAGAAGTCCGCAAGGTCGGTGTACTCCGGGGCGACTTGTCGCAGCTTCGCCCAGATAACCCGACTCCGATACCGCTTACGTGGTGGGCGCAACGCCTGCGCCGCACTGGCCGCGCGCACCGCAGCGAGATATGCCAGCTCGATTGCATCAGCGGTTTCAGCAGTGCGTGCTTCGCGTAGCGCAGCGCTTCCCCGCTGGAGGTAATCCAGGCACAGGCGAATATTGCCGCCAGGAGCCATGACCTGAGACTGTTCACGGAAGCCAGCCGAGTTGAAATCGTAGATATATGCCATTGGATATTCCCTCCTCCTGCTGTGCCGGGCTTGTGCTCCGGTGCACCTCACTTTAGGAAGCGTCCGGACATCACCATCGCCTAACTGTTCGAAATTAGAACGCATGTTCGAGCGATTTTGTGTTCTTCAGCAGAAATTCCTTGGGCTCGCCCCACGAAAGCGATAACTCATGGTTCACTAAACGCGTGGAATACAGCGTGGTTGCGCTGCCCCGCGAAGTACTCCGGGGCCGGATGAAGGAAGCCGTCGATATCTATATCGACGCGATGGGTTATAACCCTGCCATCAGAACGGACCGCATGCGCGCCTGGGTACAGCAACAAAATGAACCCAATTGGGCTGCCGTAGGCGGTATCTTGCACCCACCATCAGTGCCGCCTGAGGTGGCCGCCCGAGATCCTCGCTACCCGCTTGTGTCAGTGGCCTACAGCCATTCCGGCGCCGGCCACCAGTGGTGGAATCAGCAGGTCCGCGGTGGGCTAGCCGCCAATCAGCGTTCACTGCATGAGATCCACGCAATCATGAATGACTACGCAGAGCTGTCCGAAATCCATGTCCACCCCGATCATCAGGGTCATGGTCTCGGCGAGCGCATGTTGCGCCGGTTACTGAGCACCAGGCCGGAACGGTATGTGCTGCTATCGACTCCAGAGGTAACTGGTGAGGACAATCGTGCATGGCGGCTCTATCGCCGTCTAGGCTTTACCGACGTACTACGCCAATTCCGCTTCCCCGGCGATCCACGCTATTTCGCAATCCTCGGCGCGGAATTGCCACTGACCGCTACTCCACCGACCACACATCATCAGTCGACACCCGAAAGGAACCAGCGATGAAGCGACGCCATATCGCCCTGGGCGCTGTCGCGGCTATCACCGCTGGCACATTTTTGACCGGCTGTGTTGATGCCGAAGCCGATCTCACCCTCGATTCTGAAGACGAGGTCACCGGCACGGTTCGGGTCTCCGCCCCCGTCGGCAGCGAGATCGACCCCACCAACTGGCGTCCCCCGTCGCATTTATCGGAAATAATGCGCACTGAGGATTCCCTCGAGGATGGGCGCAATGTCATGACTGTGAAGCTGTACGACGTGCCCTTCGACGACCTTGCCCGCACCGTCGCCGAAGCCAGTGCCCGCCACGTCGAGGTCGAACTCGAGCCCACTAATGACGGCAATAACGCCATGACCGGCTACGCCGATTTCAATGAGGGCCCGGACACCAGGATGCAGGTCACCATGAACTTCCCTGGCCCGGTGACGAATTCCAATGGCGAGATCAATGGTGACAGCGCCAGCTGGGTTGTCGAAGGCGGCGAGGCACGCACTATTTTCGCCAACGCCCCGCGACGCCCCTCAGGTACACGCATGTTTACCCGGTGGTCCATGCTGTTCCTGGGTGCGGGCCTGATCTCTGCGCTGCTGGTCTTCCTATGGGCGCGCGATGACCGGGGTCGGCCGGTGCAGCCACCGCGGCGCCGCAGTCGCCACCGTCGTCGGTAAGCCCGACAAGCTCATCAGAAACCGTCGCGCTGAATGGACTGCGACTTCCCCCACGGCGGGGCCATACCCAGATTGTGCAGGACTTCTTGGGTGGCACGGGCGTAATTCAGCGTCATGAAGTGCAGCCCTGGCGCGCCTTCTGAGATCAACCGGTCAGCCATGCGCGTGGAAGCGTCAATACCTATCTTGCGGATCTCATCACGATTGGCTTCCTCATCACCGTCAGCGGCCTTGATGAGCTGGTCCTCAAGTCCCTTCGGCAGCGCCGAACCAGATAGGGCTACTTGCCGACGCACTGAGCGCAATGACGTAATCGGCATCAGACCAGGGATGATGGGCTTTGTGCCGTGGTCGGGGTCCGCTTTGGCGAGTCGATCCCGCAACCGCAGATAGTGGTCGACATCGAAGAACATTTGCGTAATGGAGTACTGAGCGCCGGCGCGGAGTTTCAGCAACGTGTACTTCGTATCGGCGTCAAGATCCGGCGAGCGGTAATGCCCTTCGGGAAATGAGGCGATACCGATCTCGAATCCGCTGAACTCATCCTCAGAGCGGATCATGTCGATGAGTTCGGAGGCGTACTGCAACCCACCTGCAGAGGTATGCCACGGGCCAGTGGGATCACCAGGCGGGTCGCCTCGCAGGACCAGCAAGTTCGTGAGGCCTCGGTCGCGGTAGTCACGCAGAATCTCGCGCAGCTCAGCGACGGAGTGGTCTACCAGGGTCAGGTGCACCAGGGTGGTCAGCGGTTGGCGCGATAGCTGTTCAGCTACTCGGACTGTGCGCTGCCTGCTGGTGCCGCCTGCACCATAGGTGACTGATGCGAAGGAAACACCGAGGTCGTGAAAAGTGCTAGCTGCCGTGAATAGTCTATTTTCTGCGGCATCGTCGCGCGGGGGCATGAACTCGACCGAAAAGGGTACGCCAGCTGGGCTTGAGAGACTTAGCGCGCGGCGAATGGACACCTGCTTTCCGGTGCCGTACGACGGTAAAATAGACATGTCTGTTCATCCTAATATCAAGACGTGCTTTGTGCGCTAAATCCCAGGCAGTGTCCGGGTCTCGTTTAGAGTGAAGCGTATGGCACAACAGCCCACAGCACCTCTACCCGGTCCTGAGGACGTACCGGCGGCAGTCAACGCATCTTTGCGGAAGTTCCTTAATTCAAGGCGCAACACCGCCGTCGAGATCGACCCCTATTTCACCCAACTGGTCGATGCGGTGAATGAATTCACACTTCAGGGCGGAAAACGTGTCCGCCCGACGTTCCTCTGGGCCGGTTGGCTCGCCAGCGGTGGCGCGGACACAGCCGAGGACCCCGCCGCAGTGCTTCACGCAGCTGCCGCACTGGAGTTGGTGCAGGCGTGCGCGTTGATTCACGACGACATCATTGATGCCTCGGATACGCGACGCGGCAACCCCACGGTGCACCGTCGTTTCGAGGCGGTGCACAGGGACTCCCAGTGGCATGGCGACGGTGGTGCTTTTGGCCGTGCGATGGCGATCCTCGGCGGCGACCTGGCAATGGTGTGGGCAGATGACATGCTGCGCGAATCCGGCCTGTCCACTGCGGCACTGGTGCGGCTGCAGAACTCATGGTGGCGGATGCGCACCGAGGTTCTCGGTGGCCAGGCCATCGATATTGTGGCCGAGACCTCCGGTGATGGCCGGTTCGAGGTCGCCGAACGCATCAATACCTATAAAACAGCGGCGTACACCATTGAGCGTCCGCTGCTCATCGGCTCGGAAATCGCTGATGCGTCCGAGGACATCACTCACGCCCTGGCCACCTACGGCCGCAACGTCGGCATTGCTTTCCAGCTACGCGATGACCAACTGGGCTTATTCGGCGACCCCGAAGTCACCGGAAAACCCGCCGGCGATGACCTGCGACAAGGCAAGCGCACAATGTTGCTGGCCACCGCGTTGGAAAAGCTGCAGGAAACGGCCCCTGATAAGGCGACCTACCTCAATGAAAGCCTGGGGGTTGTCACCGATCTGGAGGAAATTTCCGAACTCACCGAGCTGATCCGTTCCACTGGCGCCGACGACAAGATGGAGCAAGAGATCGCTCGACGTACCGAACGTGGACTGGATGCTCTCGAGATCCCCGAACTTGCCGAGGAGCACCGCTCATTATTGCGCTCCCTCGCTGAGAAAGTCACGGTGCGAAAGCTATGACGCAACTGCAATCTTCCACCACAGCCAACCAGGTCCCCGGCACCCGTGAACATATTGTTATCGCAGGTGCGGGCCTGTCTGGGTTGACCGCTGCGCTGCACCTATTGGCGAAGGGCCACCGGGTGACTGTGCTTGAGGCCAGCGACCATGTCGGCGGGCGCTGCGCCACCGAGGATGTCACTATCCCCGGCGTCGGCACGATACGCGCTGATACTGGCGCCACGGTGCTGACCATGCCCTCGCTTATCGACGATGCCCTCGCCGGGGTTGGGCTCACTGCCACTGAGCTTGACCCGCTCTGGCAGATGGAGCGGCTAGACCCTGCCTACCACGCCCGCTACCCCGGGGGCCGGACACTTGATGTCTCCGGCGATGAGGTATTCATGGCCAACCAGATCCAACAGTTTCTGCAGGCCAAGGGCACACCTAGGGAGCACATCGGCACGACCGTCTCCGGGCATCGCGCCATGACCGGCTGGTTGGAGAAGCTTTTTAACTCCTCCTATGACCGGTTCCTCAATCGCTCTTATGATTCCCCATTGGACATGGTGGGTGATACCACCACCATGAAGCGCCTCATTGAGCTGCTTCGCCTCGGGGCTTTCGGGTCGCTGGGCAAACAGGTCAATAAGAGACTGGGCGATGAGGAACTCGGGCGTGTCTTTAGTTTCCAGGCCCTCTATGCCGGGGTCGGCCCCCGAGATGCCCGCGCCGTCTACGGGTGCATTTCCCATATGGATACCGGCATCGGCGTGCACTACCCCGTAGCCTCTGCGACCGGCTCTGGTTCCGGGGCGGTACCGGAACTATTGGCCCGTGGTGTGCGCGCAGCAGGCGGCGAAATTCGCCTTGGTACTGCTGTGCAAGGTCTCACAGTCGCCCCTGGTCGACGTGGCGACGTCACCGACGTCACCGTCGTTGCCGATGGCATCACCGAATCGGTGAGCTGCGATGGCTTTATCGCCACCGTGGATTACCCAGTACTTGACCACTGGTTAGCGGCGGCCGGCGCGAAGCCCAGGCACCGGCAGGTGCCGCGACGATGGTCACCGTCGGCAGTTGTTGCACATGGCGCAGCCCCAACAACAGTGACCGACACCTGGCCAGAAGCCCACCACACCATCAGTTTCGGCGAGAACTGGGATGCCACCTTCGACGAGATCTGTGCCCCTACTGGCGGCACCGTGATGACGGACCCCTCACTGCTGATTACCCGTCCAGCAGTAACCGACCCGGCCCGCATTATTAAAGGCACCGACGGGCGCGCCTGGGAGCCACTGAGCATTCTGGCGCCATGCCCAAACCTCAACTCCGCACCGGTGGTGTGGGACACCGTGGCCGACTCCTACATCCGCGAACTCACCGCCACCCTGGAACTGCGCGGATACACCGGTATCTCCACGCACTGGCAGTACGGCCGGGTGGATACCCCCACCACATGGGCGGCAACCGGTATGGGTGCGGGCACCCCATTTGGCCTAGCGCACCTGTTCCGGCAGACCGGGCCGTTCCGGCCCCGTAATTACTCCTCGACTGGCCCCGCCAACCTGGTGCACGCAGGTTCGACCACAGTGCCTGGCGTCGGCGTGCCCACCGTCATGCTCTCCGGTGCTCTTGCCGCAGATAGGTTCAAGGCGATCCACTCATGAACAAGCTCTGCTCGGCTGTCGCCTCGACACCGGTACGCCTCGGCGTCACCGGTATGTCTTTGATGGCGGTGGGTTCCTACGGAGCCGGCGCTACGCGCTACCGCGGCGGCATTGTCGACGCTCTCGGGTTGGATTGGATGACCTACGGGCACGGCTTCGCCGTCTTTGAGCTTGTCATCTGGGTCGGTGCCGCTGTTGTGCTGGCTGCATGGCTGCGCCTGGGGCGGGAGATGATCTGGCGTGGCGGCACGGTCGATACAGCAGAGTCCTCCGATCTGGGCTGGAAAACGAAGCTCAGCGAGGTCAACCGCACCTTCATGTGGTGGCTTATTCCGCTGTCCCTATCGGGTCCGTTGTTTTCGCGCGATGTGTATTCCTACATCATTCAGGGCGCGATGCTGCGCGACGGCTTCGACCCATATACCCAAGGCCCAGCGGTGAATCCCGGCCCGCTGCTCTATGAAGTATCAGCGGACTGGCGCAACACCACCACCCCATATGGCCCGCTTCACCTGGGCCTGGGCAAGCTCATCACCAGCATTACCGGCGATAGTGTCACCGGCGGCATCATCGTATTCCGCCTACTGTGCCTGCTTTCGGTGCTGGCTATTGCCTGGACCGTGCCACGAATCACCCTGCGTTTAGGTGGAGACCCTGTCCTCGCGCAATGGATCGGTGTCCTCAATCCTTTGGTGCTGTTCCACTTAGTCGGCGGTATGCACAATGAGGCACTCATGCTGGCGCTTGTCGGCGCGGGCATCACCGCAGCGCTGGCACTAAAACCTCTGCCTGGCGCAGCCGCCGGTGCCGCCCTGGTCGGCGTCGCCGTGGCGCTGAAAGCAACCGCGATAATCGCCATGCCGTTCATGGTGTGGATCGCACTTACTCGCAAATCCCCCATCCGCAATTGGCGCACCACCTTCGGCCGCCTCGGCGAGATCATTGGTGTGGGCGTGATGTTGTCGGCTATTACGCTCGGCGTGCTGGCTGTGTGCACCTGGATCACCGGGGCCGGCTGGGGCTGGATTTCTGAGCTCAGCGGCAATGTCAAGGTCATCAATCCGCTAGCCGCCCCCAGTGCGGTAGCCGGGATTATCTCGTCGGTAGCGGTCTACTTCACCGACACCATCACCTTCAATACCGTCGTCGATATCGCCCGGCCGATCTCCGCGCTGTGCCTGGTGGCGGGCTTGATCGGCAGCTGGTTGGTATTCCGCAATACCCCGCGCCGCGCAGTGGCAGGCATGGCCGCTGCCCACGGCGCGATCGTGGTCTTCAACTCAGTTGTTCTGCCCTGGTACCACAGCAGTTTGCTTGTGCTTGTGGGATCGATTCGGCCGCGCCGCTGGGTGGTGAATATTACGGTGCTGGGCACCATCATCTTGTGTATGTCATTCGCCGGCGGCGGCAATAACCGCTTCTACGAACCCGGGTGGATGATTGCGATCACCCTCAGCGCAATAGCCGCTACCCGATGGCTCACTCACGGTGTGTGGTCCACTCGCCTGGTGTGGCGTGGTGTCCACGGCGACGGCGCCGATAAGGCGGTTGACTACAGCGTCGCCGGTATCGACAACCGAGATGACCCGGCGCTGCCGGATGCCGCCCCTATTTCCGCCGGACGATGGGAGACCACGCATGCACCGCAATGATGCCGCTGAGCCCGCCATAACCGGAATCGCACCGGAACAACTCGCCGCGGCCCGGCAGCTATGCCACACCATCTCCGCCGGTCACGGGCGGACCTATTCCCTTGCCGCACGCCTGCTCACACCTGAACAGCGCACCGCAGTGTGGTGCCTCTACGCCTGGGCCCGCACTGTCGACGATGTCGTGGATATTGAAGGGCCGGTCAATGACCCGGCCGACACCGAGGACCACGTCCACCGGCTACAGAGCGCACTCATTGACTTCATCAACCACAACCCGCCCGCCGAACCCACGCCAGAAACACCTCCGGAAAGCACGCTTAGCCAGCAGGAATGGTCCATTGCTGCGGCCACTGCAGACACCATCGTGCGCTGGGATATCCAACCGGACCTTTTCGCAGATTTCGCGCGCTGCATGCTGATGGACGTGCCCGGCGCGACTGGGCACCGCGCCCATTTCGCCACCTGGGAGCAACTCACCGAATATATGTGGGGCTCGGCGGCGGTCATTGGTCTGCAGATGCTTCCGGTATTGGGCACCACCACTGCCCCCGAAGAGGCCAAGCCGTACGCAATTGCGTTGGGCAATGCTTTCCAGGTCACTAATTTTCTGCGCGATGTCGCCGAGGACCTGCGCCGGGGTCGTATCTATCTGCCTACCGACGAATGGGCAGCCTTCGGCGTGGACCCGGAAATGCTGCACCAATGCGCGCAACGAGGCCACGCGACAAAGGAAATCACCGCCGCGATGCGGCATTTCGCTGCGGTCAACCGATCCATGTACCGCGATGCGGACCCCGGGGTGCAGCTGCTCTCCGGCCCGGCACGGCCGGCTATCCGCACTGCGCGGATTCTCTACGGGGACATCTTGGAGCGGATAGCCGCCCAGGGGCATGACCCCTTTGTGGGGCGGGCGGTCGTGCCAACGCGACGACGCCTGGCCATTGCCATTCCCTACGGGGCAGCAGCTATTGGCCAGGCAGCGCTCACGTCGGCACGCGCTGTGCTGCGCTAAAGCGCCATCGCCTGGGCGCGGCGGCGTACCTCGCGGGCCAGGTGCCCATGTAGGGCGTCAATGGGCCGCCCGGGAAGCGTGTCATCCTCGGTGAACAACCAATCCAACGTTTCCTCGTCGGAGTAATTGCCGTCGTGCATGAGTGCAAGTACCCCGGGAAGGAACCGGTTGACCTCAGTTTCGGTGAGCATGCGCTCCGGCACCTGGGCGATATTGTCACGCTGAACAGCGAGAATCGTGCGTTCCTGGAGCATTGCGTGCACGCGGGTAACCGGGACGTCAAGGCGCTCGGCAACATCCGGCACCGGCAGCACCGGCTCGGACGGGTCAAGGACATCAGTGCAGGCTGGGATTTTCTTCACGGCACTCATGGTAGCGGCGCTACTACTGCGGTGCGTTAGCCGTAGCGGTGTCACGTCGGCCATACTGGTGTGCGAATTAATCAGAGGAGCTACACGTGACTGAATTACGACAGGGCGACTTCCTCGATGGCCGCTACCGAATCGGCCCCAAGATCGCTCGCGGTGGTATGTCGACGGTCTACCGTGCTCTTGACACCCGCCTGGGCACCGTAGTCGCCGCGAAAGTAATGGACCCCCGGTTCCAGGACGACGCGGCCTTCCGAACCCGCTTTGAACGAGAAGCCCGCTCAGTCGCCGCGATCAGTGATCCCTGCTTGGTCAATGTCTACGACCAGGGGGCGGATAGCTCCGGTCACGTTTTTGTGATCATGGAGTTCGTCAATGGCGGCAACCTGCGTGAACTCCTCGATGAACGTGGCCCCATGCCCCCACACGCAGCGGTGGCGGTCGTGCAGCCGGTATTGCAGGCTTTGACGCTGGCCCATAAGCGCGGCATGGTGCACCGCGATATTAAGCCCGAGAATGTTCTGATCAGTGATTCCGGGCAGGTCAAGCTCACCGATTTTGGGCTGGTGCGCGCTGCGGCCGACGCTAAAGTCACCGCAAATACCGCGATTGTGGGCACTGCCGGGTACCTCTCCCCCGAGCAGGTCACTGGTGCAGATATCACCCCTGCCTCAGACGTGTATTCCACCGGTGTGCTGCTTTTTGAGCTGCTCACCGGGACAATGCCGTTTACCGGCGACTCCGCTTTGGGGATAGCCATGCAGCGCCTGGACAAGGATGTCCCGGCGCCCAGTACCGCTATCGGCGGCATTCCCCCAGAAATTGATGAGTTGGTGGCACATGCCACCGCCCGATCCGCAGCGGATCGCTTCCCCACCGCCGCCGAGTTCAGTGCACAATTGGCGTCGGTGGCTGAGGATTTGGCGCTGCCGTCATTTACGGTGCCGTCCCCGAAGGACTCGGCTGCACACCGGGCTGCGGAGCTGCCTGACGACGCTGCGGGTGACACGAACGACACTGAGCCGGGAATCACCGGCACCGCGATTATTGCTGGAGCCCCCGCCCCCGGCACTTTTGGCCCGCATGACGATACGGAGTCTGAAACCAGGGTTGATCTGGCGTGGAGCAAGCCCGACGATGACCCCACCCGCACTAACCCTGAGGGCATGACGGCTATTTTGCCTCCACAGGGTGGCGCCGATAATGCGGATACCAGCGTCGTCCCGGCCGCTGGGGCCGCAGCTATGGGCGCCGCTGGTGGGCCTACTGGTGGGCCAGGGAGTGCGCCTGCTGGTGGGCCTGGGCGAAGTCCGCGGGGCCCTGAGCCAACCAAGGGCCGCAAACGCACCCGGACTGGTTGTGCGCTGTGGGTCATTATTGCCCTTATCGCCACCGCCGCTGTTCTTGTTGGTGCGTGGTGGCTTGGTTCGGGCCGCTACGGCGAGGTGCCCCAAATCAGCGGGATGAGCCGCCAAGAGGCTGTGCGCACCATCGTCAAGGCTGGCTTCGACCCGGTTTCTGGGGAGGAGTACAGCAATGATGTGCCCGCCGGGACGGTGGCCGGGTCCAATCCGTCGGCAGGCTCGCGTGCGGTGCGCGGCGATGCCATCGAGGTGCTGATCTCTTTAGGTAAACCAACGGTGCCGCCGTTGCCGCCGGACCGTTCGGCCCAGCGTTACTCCCAGCTGCTGTCGGAGCGCACATTAAAAGAAAAACGCGGCGAAGCGGTCTTTTCTGATGACATCCCCGATGGTGGTGTGGTCTCAGCCAACCCCGCCCCCGGCGAAACAGTAAACGTCGCCAGTGAAGTGACTGTTTTCCTTTCCAAGGGGCCAGCCCCGGTCAAGGTTCCCAACGTGGTCGGGATGACCGAAGAAGAAGCCCGAAAAATACTTTCCGACGCTGGGCTGAGGGTGAAAGACTCCACCAACGAAGAATTCGATGATGACGCCAAGGCCGACGAGGTGTTGAAAATCGAACCAGAGGTCGGCACCGGACTCGAACGCGATAGCGAAGTGACCTTGACCATCAATAATGGTGTGGAGATCCCAGATGTTGTGGGAATGAGCGAAGAAGATGCCCGCAAGAAACTCGACGAGGCGGGCATTGTGGTCGAGGAGGTACGTATCGATAACGACTCCTCCCGCAAGGCCGGTGAGGTCGAACGCGTCAACCCCAGCACCGGCAAGGTCGTTGACCCCGCCAACCCGCGGGTGACGCTGTTCATCTCGGACCGCGTGGAAGTGCCGTTGCTTATCGGCTCCAGTGTGGGCGATGCCCGAGATAAGGCCGAAGAGGCGGGCCTGCAATTGGATGTCAAGGGCGATCCGACCGATGATGACCTGGTCATCACCCAATCCCCACGGCCGGGCAAGACAATGCACAAGGACGATAAAGTCTCCGTGCGCGCAGCCTGACCCCGGCTTCCCCAGGGCATAGAAAATCCGGCTGGTACGCGACTCACCGCGTCCCAGCCGGATTATTTTTCTGTGGACAGTTAGTGGCGCAACATCTCTGCGACCAGGAAGGCCAATTCCAGCGACTGCTGGGTGTTCAGGCGCGGGTCACATGCCGAAGCGTAGCGGCCCGGCAAGTCAACATCGCAGATGTCCTGGGCGCCGCCGAGGCACTCGGTGACATCCTCGCCGGTGAGCTCGATATGCATGCCGCCGGGGTGGGTGCCCAAGCTGCGGTGCACCTCGAAGAAGCCCTGCACTTCGTCGACGACGCGATCGAAGTGGCGGGTCTTGTAGCCATTAGACGAGGTGTGGGTATTGCCGTGCATCGGGTCGACCTGCCAGATGACCTTATGGCCAGCTTCCTCAACAGCCTCCACGATGGGCGGCAGCACAGTGCGGACCTTGTCATTGCCCATCCGCGAGGTCAGCGTCAGACGACCGGGCTGGCGCAGCGGGTTGAGCTTCTCGCAGTACGCCACAGCCTCCTCTGGGGTCATCGTCGGGCCGATCTTCACACCCACCGGGTTGCCGATGAGGGCAGCGAAGGCGATGTGGAAATCGTCGATACCGCGGGTGCGCTCGCCGATCCACAGCTGGTGGGCGGAGAGGTTAAACAGCGCGGTTTCGCCGTCGTGGTCCTCCGCCAGGCGCAGCATGGCGCGCTCGTAGTCGACCACGAGGGCCTCATGGGAGCAGTAAATCTGGGCGGTCTGCAGATTATTATCAGACACCCCACAGGCGGCCATGAAGTCCAGGGCGTGGTCGATCTCCGCGGCGATGTCTTCATAACGAGCACCTGCGGGCGAATCGTTGACGAAGTCGCGGTTCCACTCGTGCAGGCGGTGCAGGTCTGCGGTGCCCGACGTAGTCAGGGAACGCACCAGGTTCATCGCTGCGGCGGCGTTAGCGTAGGCACGCACCATGCGCGAGGGGTCGTGCACGCGGGCGGCCTCAGTGGCGTCCACGCCGTTGACCATATCGCCGCGGTAGCTCAGCAGGCCATCACCGTCGATATCAGACGAGCGCGGCTTGGCGTACTGGCCGGCAATACGCGCCATCTTGATCACCGGGGTGGAGGCGCCATAGGTCAGCACAACGGCCATCTGCAGCAGCGTCTTGATATTCGCACGGATATGCGGCTCGGTATTCGACTCAAACGTCTCAGCACAGTCACCGCCCTGCAGCAGGAAAGCCTCGCCATTTGCGACGGCGGCGAGCTCTCGCTGCAGTTTGCGGATTTCTGGAGCTACGACGATCGGCGGTACCGATTCGAGGATCCGGCGAATCTTCTCAGCCTGATACGGATCCCACGATGGCTGCTGTAGGGCCTGACGGCTCAGGGCGTCGTCAAGGGACTCCCGAATGTCCTGCGGCAAAGGCGGCAGATCGGGCAGCTCGGATACGGGTACATCGATGCTCCAACTCACGCGGGACATAATACGTGGTGCGAATCGATCCGTCGCCGTCGGCTATCCCATTTCTTTTCCCACAGTGTGGTCAGGAGCGCAAATGGGCCTCAATAGCCCGGTATCGGGCCAGGTTATGGCGCGCATCAGCGAGTGCGTCATGCCGCCCATCATTTTGATTCGGCAGCTTCGGAGACCCCGCAGCCAGCCAGTGTTGCTTCAACTCCCGGGTAAAACGGGGAATCCGCCGCGGCAGCTTGGTCATATCGCCCCACAACTGCACAAGCGCGAT
Organism: Corynebacterium sp. TAE3-ERU12; assembly: GCF_019209905.1. Lineage (GTDB taxonomy): Bacteria > Actinomycetota > Actinomycetes > Mycobacteriales > Mycobacteriaceae > Corynebacterium. Next base: position 163,605 of record NZ_JAHUTM010000004.1, read on the forward strand.
GTGGTCATACGCCCCCACCCACGCCCACAGCTCAGGATCACCCTGATTGGGGGCAAGAAGGAACTCCCCCAACCGATCCCGGATGGCAGCACGCGACATCCACGTCGGACTGCTGGGGCTGGGAAGCTGATTGAGTACGTTCTGGCGCACCCACGGACCGGCGGCGCGGGCATCAAACTCGGTTGATACCGCGTAGAACTCGCGTCCATCCTCAGCCACGACGCCAATAGAGACGAGATCGATGGTCCGACCGTCTTCGATGAATTCGGTGTCGTAGAAATAACGCACGAGGCTCAGGCTACCGTTTAGTCCAGAACGAACCAGCACCGGGCGGCGGCGGGGTTTCCAGCTCACCACCGGGCTCAGCGCCCTCGGGGTAGCCCTCCCCAGCGGCCAACGAATTCTTCACGTCGGCGGAGTACGCCGCGACGTAGGTCTGGCCAGACATCTGCTGCAGCGTGGCCATGAGGTCATCAGTCATGGCACGGGCGCAGTGGTACTCATCGCCGCGATCGCGGTAATCCGCCGGGTCCAACGGGTCACCGATAAGCAGACCAACCTTGACTGGGCGCGGTACCCACGTGCCGATGGGATTGGCCTTCTCCGAGTCGAACATCGCCAATGGGTAAACCTTCGCGCCCGAGTTCAAGGCAACCCGCGCCAGGCCGGTCTTGCCCTTATAGAGGCGGCCGTCATGTGAACGGGTGCCCTCGGGGTACATGCCGAGCACTTCGCCGCGAGCAAGAACCTTCAAGCCCGCATTCAGCGCGTCTTTGGCGGCATCACCAGAAGTGCGGTCAATGGGCACCTGGTTCAAGCAGTGGAAGAAGAAACGCTGCACCGCGCCCTTAATGCCGGTACCGGTGAAATATTCCTTCTTCGCCAGGAAAGTCAGCTCACGCTTGAGCACCAGCGGCAAGAAGAACGAGTCCATCACGGAAAGGTGATTGGACGCCAAGATGACCGGCCCCTCGTCGGGGAGCTTGTCGAAGCCGGAATGGCGCGGCCGGTTCCAGACCCACAGCCACGGCCCGATCAGGATGTACTTGAAGAAGAAGTACCACTTATTGCCCACTTTTTTTGCCACGAGCAAATCATACTAATTGTGCCCGAAATAGCACTGCAGGCCCCGACAATAAAGAGCGCCGTTCAGCTTTTGTGCAGGTGGGCGGCTATGCCGATCGTTGTTGCGCATCAGCCATCGCGCATGACGCAGCACCAATGAGCCCAGCGTCGGCAACTAACTGCGCGGGGGCAACCCGAGCCACCGGGCGGTGCCCCGCACCGGTAATCGACTCCGCGAAAACAGCCCGCGCCCGGTCAAGGTAGAGCTCATGGTCGCGCACAAGTCCGCCGCCGATAACGATGAGCTCCGGGTCGAAAACATCTGCGGTAAGGGCTAAGCCTTGACCAAGCCACTCAGAGAACTCATCGAGCACATCACAGCCCAAGGGATCCGAGGCCGCGGCGGCCGTCATCACCGCCGTCCCGGTCAATGCGGAACCTGGCCGCAGCGCCAGTTCAGCCAGATCCGAGCTATAGCCGCCAGAGGCAGCACGCTCCCGGGCGGTATAGGCCAACGCCGTGCCCGAGCAGTACCGCTCGAGACAACCACGCTTACCGCAGGAGCATTCACGCCCACCTGCTACGACCCTAAGATGCCCAAATTCAGGCGCAGTGCCATAGGCCCCACGGAACATTTCGCCGTTATGCATCATCGCCCCGCCAATACCGGTGCCCAGCGCAAACAACACCCAGGTATTGGCCCCCTGGGCGGCACCGAAACGGTACTCACCCCACGCCGCTGAATTCGCGTCGTGTTCCAGGGTGACGGTATGCCCCAGGCGTTGCTCCAGACGGTCTGCGACATCGGCGTCGCGCCACGGCAGGTGCGGCGCAAACCGCACTCGGCGTCGTTGCGCGTCGAGGAAACCAGCTACAGCAAGGCCGACAGCTTCTGCCTCCGGGACTTCGGCGCGCAGTTCAAAGACGGTGTCGGCGATGGTGTCTTCGAGTTCGCTTTCCACGTTGGGGGTGGGGCGCTGGGCTCGGGCGATGATCTCGCCGGTGTCGGTCACAACGGCTCCGCGCAGGTTCGTGCCACCGATATCGAAGCCGATTGCGGGTGCGCCCGCGACGGTGCGGGGGCGCCCGGTGGCCATAGTGGTGGTCACGGTGTCTCCTTGGGTCCACGCCTGGGCGTGGCTGAGCCTATTGGGTGCGCGGCAATAGCCCCGCGACGGAACGGAATGTCAACAGAATATCGTCGCTGCTGCCATTCCTCGTAATATCACTGGCCATCTCGGCTCCGCGAACCTCGACGTCGGTAAGCTCACAGGCCCCCAGCACCGCAGGAAGAGTGAACCGCCGCCGCCACCGGTCAACACTGATAATGGCGTGCCCGCCGCGTACCGAAACCTTGACGTCATGACGGCTCAATGGGTGTTCGGTCAGCCCACAAGGCACGGGGATACGCGCGGTATAGCCAAGCTCGCCGTCATCATCACGACCCCGGCTGGACAGCCGTAACCCGGTGGCATGGTTGCTTTCCGACGTTGGCGCCACGCACACACCCAACCAGGTGGCGATGGCTGCGGCGGCGGTTGCAGCACCGCCCGGGTGGACGGCCACTTCCCCATTGGCCACACAGGCATGGAACGCGGTACACCGTCGGGAAAGCCCATCTATTGCGTGGGCGCGCCGCGATGCCTCGCCAAAAACCGGCGGCATATCGCGGTGCCGCGCCAGTGGCGGGCTCATCGCATCAAGTAATTCAGCGAGTTCGCCGGGGCCACGCAACCGACGCAACCATGCGCGATGTTCTCCGTCCGTGCCGCCGATTCGGATAAAAACCGGTGTGCCGGTGGCGCGGTATTGGGCGTGGGCACGCAACCACACCGCAAGGTGTTCCAGCCCGGCGAATCCGGTGACAGCGCTGAGAAGGTTGTCCCCCAGTTGGCTATCGGGCCCGGTCGGCAGGCTTGCGATGAGCTCGGCGACGGCGGCGTAATTATCACCGTCGGCAAGCTCCTGAGCATCAGCCGGTGGCGGGGCGCCATCACACACCAGATGCAGCCACGGGCGCAGCGAGGCCGGCTCAGTCATGCTTTTCCGAGGTTGTGCACGCGCTGTTTCAGAGAGCTCAAGGCGGTGTCGATAATGCGCCGCTCGGCTTTGCGACGCAGCATGCCCAACATCGGCACGGCAGTATCGGCGGTTAGTTCGTAGGTGACGCGGGTGCCTTCTTCGCAGGGCTGCAATTGGTAGCGACCATCTTGTGCCTTCTGCAGGTGTGAACGAACCAGGGTCCACGACACTGCGGTATCGGTCCAGGTGTATTCGAGTTCAAATTCATCCCGCAACATCGCATCAATGACAAACCGGGCGCGGCGGGGCCGAAGTGGGGCAGTGCCCTCTTCAGTGACCTCAGCTTCGGTGGTGCCAGTCGCCCACGTCGGATAAGCAGCGATGTCGCCGATGACATCGAGGATGTCGGTGACTGGGGCGTTGATGACGATATCTGCGTGCGTGCGCTCGCTCATGCCACCAAATTACCGGTGCAGCCGGAACCGCGCCGGAAACCAACCTCGTCGGTGGGTTAATTCGGTGCTGCGGTGCCGGCAAGCACGGCCCGCAATTGCTCCCCCATCGCCGACCAGGTCCAGTTCTGTTCCACGTGGCGGCGACCGGCCTGGCCCATCGCCACTGCGCGGTCGGTATCGGCGAGCAGCCCTGAGATGGCTCGCCCAATGGCGTGATAGTCGCCGCCCGGGCAGACCATGCCGGTACTGCCATCGATGATGGTTTCGGGCGCTCCCCCGGAATCACCGGCAATAACCGGTACCGCGCAGGCCTGTGCCTCAAGGTAGACAATGCCGAGGCCTTCGACATCGAGACCAGCACCGCGGGTTCGGGCGGGCATGGCGAAAATATTGGCCGCCGCGTAGTAGCCGGGCAGGTCAGCGTAATCGACCCGCCCGGTGAAAATGACGTGGCCTAAGACCCCAAAACGCTCAGCGAGCTGACGCAGGGCTTTTTCTTTAGGGCCGACGCCGACAATAAGCAGCTGCACCGCAGGATAGTCACCGATGAGTTCAGGCAATGCACGAATCAGCATGTCCTGGCCTTTTCGGGTCACCAGCCGCGAAATGCAGGCAATGACCGGGGTGTCGGCGGCGATATCGTGGCGCTGCCTGATGCGGGCGGCTGCGGCGGCGTCGGGGTGAAAGAATGTGGCGTCGACGGCTGAGGGCATCCAGAAGTACTGGCAGCTCGTGCCGAAGGCAGATTCGAACCGGCGCCGGGTGTAATTCGAGATATAGGTGATGGCGTCGGCACTGCGGCCAATGCGGCGCAGCGCTAAGCGGGCGCCGGGAATCATCGACCAGCCGACCTCATGGCCGTGGGTGGTGGCAACAATGCGTTTCGCGCCGGCACGTCGGCACGCCGGGCCTAATAAGGCCAGCGGGGCGGCGGCGCCGAACCACACCACGTCGATCTTGCGTTCGGCGATGATGCGTGCGGCGGCGCGGGCCACATGTGGCAGTGGCAGCAGCACCCGATCCCGCAGCCGCACAATCTCGTAGGGGGCGGCGGCGTCGTGGGTGTCGATATCGTGCTGCGGTGCCCTGGTGGAGGCCAGGACCGTCAGCGACTCAGGCGGCAGCTGCGCGCAGAAGTCCCGCAGGTAGGACTCGATACCGCCAGCGCGCGGTGGGAAATCATTGGTGATCAGCAGCACCCGCGGGTGTGACGCTGGCTGCGACATGGCCTAGTAGCGAACTGCGCCCTGGTAGGGGCCAGCCTGATCGATACCGACGACCTGCACCGGGATGCCGTAATCGGAGGCGTGGATGACCTGGCCATTGCCGACGTACATGCCGACGTGGGTGATGCCCGGGTAGTAGCCGATGATGTCGCCGGGCTGCAGTTCGGACCGGGACACCGGGGTGCCGCCACTTAGCTGCGCCTGGGAGGTCCGCGGGATGGAGATACCAATCTGGGAGTACGCCCAGTACATGAGGCCGGAGCAGTCAAAGGAGCCCGGACCGGTGGCACCCCACTCGTAGGGGGCACCGACCTTGGTCATAGCCGCATCGACGGCACCGGAGGCGCCGATGAGGCTTTCTAGGCCGGCGGTTACCGGGTTGTTCTTGGCGCGCCACTTGGCCAGCTCGGCGGGGCTGAGCGAATCGACCATATCGCGGACTTTGTCTTGCTGCTGTTCGAGGTTGGCGCGTTCGGATTCGAGTTTTTTGCGCTTTTCGTCGAGCAGGGTGCGCTCGAAGCGAGCTTCTGCTTCGGCGGTGGCGGCCAGGGTGTGCTTCCGCGCGGCCTTGCGCTGTGCTTGGGCAACCGCACCGAGGGCTTCTTCCTGCTCGCGGGTGATGCGGGCGGCATAGGCCGAACGGTCGATAGCGTCCTGGGGGTCCGCTGAGCCCAGGGCGACAGTGACCGGGTCCATGGTGGTGCCACGCAGGCGCTGGCGGGCGTATTTGCGGGCTTCTTTGCGAACGTCTTCGGCGTGGTTGCGGGCACGCTCGGCGGCCGCGGTATTGCGGTCGACCACCTGTTGCAGGGCCTGGATCTCCTTATCGGCTTCCTTGACCTCTTCGTCGAGCTTGATGAGCTCTTCGGTATTGGCCTCGGTTTTGCGGGAGAGGTCTTCAAGCTCCTGGTCGATGCCGTCGGCAGTGAGTTGCTGGCCTACGGCGACAGGGCTGACCACAGGCAGCATGGTCATCGCTGCCACGCTTGCGATGAGCAGCGTGCGGTAGCCCTTGACAGGTGTGTTCACGGAAGAACCTTTCACAAACAGTTAACGACGTGCGAGTCGGATAGCGGTGGCGGGGCACCGGATGAGACCCGGGACCTCAGCGAGCGTAGCAACGCAAATACCCCGCGCCAACCAGGCAGCGGGGTATTGCGAAAAGCTTGTGACCAGTGTGACTGGTGCGGCGGATGGGGTGTTTTTAGCCCCTATCCGGAGGCTCTTAGTAGCGAACCGCCGAGTGGTACGGCATGTAGTTCATGGGAGCTTCCTTGACGACGTCGCCAGCCTGCGGGGCGTGGATGACGTTGTTACCACCGGAGTAGATGCCCACGTGGGTCGCACCGGAGTAGAAAGCGATGATGTCACCCGGGGCGATGGCGCCACGGGCCACCGGAATACCGGAGGAGGCCTGAGCCTGGGAGGTACGCGGGATGGACTTGCCAACCTGGCTGTAGGCCCAGGAGGTCAGACCGGAGCAGTCAAAGGAGCTCGGGCCGGTAGCGCCCCACACGTAGGGGGAACCAATCTTGGAGCGAGCGGCATCAACAATGCGCTGGCCGGTGGAGATGGCCTTCGGCGCAACGGCGGCTTCCGCGAAGTTGCTGCTGCCGACAGCCTGGTTGATGACGTCGGTGGCGCGGTTGACGTCAACACCGGAGATGTCGGAGGCGTAGCCGGCACCCTGCTCAACGAGGTTGTCGATTTCGGCGGGGACGCCGAACTCCTGCAGCGGGGAGGCGCCGGCCGGGATGGCCATAGCGGTAACGGAGGCGAAGGTGGCGCCGGCGACGGCGGCATTGCGGGCGAAGTTGCCGCGGTTGTGGTGCTTACCCATGAAATGATCTCCAAAAGATTTTGTTCGAACCAGCCGGGAGGGCTGGAAACTCCGTATGTATCCGGGGGCTTCGTAAATCCAAATCCCGGCCCGGCTCCTGTTGGAACCGGTTGTCTTGTCCGTGCGTTGCGGGGTTGCTCGTTCTGAGCTTCCCTGCAATGTCTCGGCAAGGTTACGAAATGTAATCAAGCTGTGTCCACTACAACGGTCGGCATTTCGCAATTTTCGGCGAGTAAGTGCCGTTAACCAGGCCCCGATAACAGCTCGATAACGAATGAGATAACAGCGTAACGAACCGTCGTTATCATCTTGTGTCCTAAGCCGTACCAGCAGTTTCTATCTATGAACGTCTCTCACAATTTCCCGACACCCCAACCCGGCGTCACGCAGCCGAAAATCAAAGTGTGATTCGGGCCACATTGGCTGGTTTTGGGGTGTTCGACACCCTCATACCCCGGACATCACGATGTCCACCGTCGCCTTAAAGTAGACCGCGTGAACGACGATCCCGCGCAGTTATCGCTAACGCAGGCCCCCAACTGCGCCGGCACCGCACCTGCCCCCATCACCGCACAGCCGCTGCGGGAGACCACCTTCGTCGTCGTTGACCTAGAAACAACGGGCCTCAAACCAGATGCTGCGGCCATCATTGAAATCGGTGCAGTCCGCGTCCGCGGCGGCATTATCGAGGACACCTTCAGCCAACTGGTCAATCCCGGCTCCCCCATCCCGCCCCATATATCTGCTCTGACCGGCATTACAGACGAAGATGTGGCCAATGCACCCCAGATCTCCACGGTGCTGCCCGACTTCCTCGCTTTCGCCAAAGGCGCAACCTGGGTGGCGCATAATGCCTCATTCGATATGGGTTTCCTGCGCGCGAACACTGTCGAACTGGGGCTGCGCTGGCCACACCCCACCGTGGTTGACACACTGCGGTTGGCCCGGCAGCTCCTCGACCGCGAGGAGGTCGGCTCATTTCGGCTAGGTGATCTCGCCCGCTACGTCGGCACCGAGATCAACCGCGCACACCGCGCCTATGACGATGCCCGCGCCACCGTCGATGTGCTGCACTTCCTCATTGAGCGCCTCGGCAGTCAGGATGTCGATACCCTCGACGAGCTCGCCACATATGCCCCACCGCGCGATTCCCGCATCGCCGCCAAGCGCGAGCTCATCGCCGGGGTGTCACATCGACCAGGGGTCTATATTTTCCGTAGCTCTACCGGTATTCCCCTATATATAGGTACTGCGTCGGATTTGCGCCGCCGCGTCGGCCAGTACTTCACCGGGTCCGACCCCCGCAAGCGCATGTCCGAGATGGTGCTGCTCGCCGATCGTGTGGACACCGTAGAGTGCGCCCACGCTTTAGATGCCGAGGTTCGTGAGGCCCGCATGCTGGCGAACCTGCAGCCGCCATATAACCGGCAGCGCAAACACCCGGGCCGTGGCTGGTACCTGTGCGCGCGTGCCGACGGCTCCCCCACCATTAAGCGCGCACCTCGTATCGGCGCTGCCCCAGACACCATTGGCCCATTCCGCAGCCGCGCAGCTGCGGAGAATGCATTGAGTCTGCTTGCCGACGTCGACGGCGACTTGCTCGCCATTGCCACCGAACTACACCAGGGCGGGGCTGACCTCATCGGTTCCCTGGTCGCCAAGGTCACCGAATTAGCGCTGCAGGGCCGGTATCGCCGCGCGGCTTTTACCCGTGACTTGGTTGCCGAGATTATTGTCGCGGCCGACCGACGGCAGCGCCTCGGTGGCCTTGCCGCGGTATCGCAAATCCAGGCGGCGCGCCCCAGTGAGCGCGGCGGGTGGGAGATCGCCATTATTCGCCATGGCAGGCTCGCCGCTGCCGGTTATTCCAGCAATGCGGCAGATACCGCGCGGATCGCCCAGCGGCTGACCCACGCAGCCGAAACGGTCCTACCCGATGATGCGGACCTGGTGCTGCGCGGGGCGAACCCCCATGAGATTGGGGTGGTGCACGAATGGCTCACCCGCCCGGAGGTCCGCCTGGGCCCGATCGATGGGGTGTGGGCCTCACCGGCGGCCGGGGCTGGGGTGTGGCGCCAGTGGGCAGCACAAGCCCGAGAGGCGCGCGAAACGAGGCCGACGTAGTCCTTCTATATAGGAGGAAGAAAACCTAGCCGACGATATCGGCGAGGATTTCGGCACAACGGCCCGAATCGAGGATCTCGCGGGCGCTATCCATCGCCTCAGAGATGGCCTCAACAACCGGGCGCTGCCCCACCCCACGCGAGGCCGCGATGGCCGCCGCCGAATTCAGCAAGACCGCATCACGGATCGGGCCGTCCAATTCGCCCGACCAGACCTTGCGCGCAATATCGGCGTTATGTTCAGGGCTGCCACCGCGCAGCGCATCAATAGGTGCTGATTCCAGGCCAAAGTCCTCAGGGCGAATCACGTCGGCACGCACGGTGCCGTCATGGACAACACGCACCTGAGTCGGCCCGGTGACAGTGATCTCATCAAGGCCATCATCACCGCGTACCACCAGCACCTGCTGGCCGCGTTGCGCATAAGCACCGGCCATGGTGTCCAGCTGATTGGCGAAGGCACAGCCGACCAGGCTGGCTGGCGGCTGGGCGGGGTTGGTCAGCGGGCCCAGGAGGTTAAAGACCGTCGGCACGCCCAGCTTGGCGCGCACCGGACCGGCGAAACGCATCGCCGGGTGGTGATTCTTGGCGAAGATGAATGTCAGTGAGAAGTCCGGATGATGCGGGGCGACGATACGGTCAGTATCGAGATCAATGCCGAGGGCCTCGAGCATGTCCGCGCCACCGGACTTCGAGGAGGCCGCCCGATTGCCGTGCTTGACGACGGGGATGCCGGCGGCGGCGACCACCATGGCGGTCATGGTGGAAATATTGACGGTGTGGGCGCCATCCCCACCGGTGCCGACCACGTCGACAGCCCGGGCGGCGTCGGGCGCATCCGGCGGGGAGGCGAAAGAGAGCATGCCGTCGGCAGCTGCATGAAGTTCTGCGGCGGTGATTCCCTTGGCGAAGATGCCGTGGGCGAAGGCGGCGATATGTACCTCATCGGCGCGGCCGGACATGATCTCGTCCATAGCGAAGCGCACGCCGTCGGCTGGCACCTCCTTGCCGGCACCGATGGTGGCAAGCACCTCAATCCACTGGGCGCGCGTATCTACTGCCTCAGGCTGTGCCATTGCTGGCCTCTTCCTTATATATCGACGGGTCTACAAAAGGGGTCATTCCTGCGATTCGGGCCGACAGCGGTCACTGTGCCCTCGGCGGCTATTATGATAACGCCAGTGGTGTACTGCTGATCCTGGCGCCGCAGAGCTGGCGCTGGCAGATAGTTACAGCGCCCGCGGTCGAGTCGAGCTCGCCGCGCCCGGGCCCTACAGAGGCCCGTCGGATAGAAACCTAAGAAGTTCCCGACACTCCGAAAATTATGTTTCTTCTAAGGTTTACAACCCCTTGACCTGCGGCTTTAAAAATTCTGCTCCTAAATCGGGGGCGTTAATGTGACTATTCCTTAAGAACACGCCATACTGTCAGTGTGACGAGCGCAGTTAGCAACCAAGGTATGGCAGCACCGAATCGTGCCACGACGCTGAACCGACCCAATATGGTCAGCGTCGGCACGATCGTGTTCCTGTCTCAGGAATTAATGTTCTTCGCCGGCCTGTTCGCGATGTACTTCGTGTCTCGCGCAAACGGGCAGGGACAATCGTGGGATTGGGGTACCGAGCACCTAAATGTGCCGTATGCCCTCGTCATCACGGTGATCCTGGTGTCGTCGTCGTTCACGGCCCAGTGGGGCGTGTTCGCCGCCGAACGTGGCGACGTGTTTGGACTTCGTAAGTGGTACGCCCTCACCATCGCACTAGGCACGATCTTCCTCGTGGGCCAGGCCTTCGAGTACATCACCCTGGTCGGTCACGGGTTGACCATTCAGAACTCCATCTACGGATCGGTCTTCTTCATCACCACCGGCTTCCACGCAGCCCACGTTCTCGCGGGTGTGCTGGCCTTCGTGGTTGTTTTGATCCGAACCGCACGAGCCAAGTTCACCCCGGCCCAGGCCACCGCTTCGATTGTTGTGTCCTACTACTGGCACTTCGTTGACGTTGTGTGGATCGGTCTGTTCATCACCATCTACTTCATCCAGTAAGCCGTTTCGGCCGCCACCCGATGCGCTGCCTGCAGCCATCCACTTTCCACGACATCCCAAAGGAAAATGATGGAAACCCATAACCCCGCACAGGAGGGCCGACGGTCCTCCGCGGCGGCGCGCACCAAGCGCTCCCGCCGTAAGATGCGCCGGGCCGCCTCCGGCCTGTTGGCGCTCGCCCTCGCCCTCACCGGCGCGGGCATCCTGGCCGACGCCGTAACCCCGGACGCACAAACCGCCCAGGCCCAGCCCGAAGAATCCGCTCTTATCCAGCAGGGTAAGGAGCTCTATGACGTTGCCTGTGTCACCTGCCACGGTGCCAACCTGCAGGGCGTCAAGGGCCGCGGTAAGTCCCTGATTGGTGTCGGTGAAGGCGCTGTGTACTTCCAGGTGCACTCCGGCCGTATGCCGATGCTGTCGAATAGCGCCCAGGCGCCCCGTAAGACCCCGCGGTACAACGAAGAGCAGATTCTCGCGCTCTCCGCTTACGTGCAGTCCCACGGCGGCGGCGCTGGCCTCGTCCGCGATAAAGATGGCTCCATCGCCATGGAGTCGCTGCGCGGTAAGAATGCTGGCCCCAACGGCGAGATTGACCCCGCCGACGTCGCCCGTGGTGGCGAGCTGTTCCGCCTGAACTGCGCCTCCTGCCACAACTTCACCGGTCGTGGCGGCGCGCTCTCCAGTGGTAAGTACGCACCTGTCCTCGACCCTGCCAATGAGCAGGAGATCTACCAGGCCATGCTTACCGGCCCGCAGAACATGCCCAAGTTCTCCGACCGTCAGCTCACCGCTGATGAGAAGAAGGACATCATCGCCTACATCAAGTCCGCCAAGGAGACCCCGCCGCAGGGCGGTTACGGTCTCGGCGGTATCGGCCCCGTTACCGAGGGCATGTTGATGTGGTTGGTCGGTATCGTCGCGCTTGTTGCCGCGGCCCTGTGGATTGGATCCCGTCAGTGAGCAATAACGAAAACACCCGCAAATACAGCTCCGCCGAGCTCGACGCGATGAGCAATGAAGAGCTCGCGCGCCTCGGCGCTGAGCTTGACGACGTCACCATCGCCTTCCGCAAGGAACGCTTCCCCATCGAGAATGACCCCGCTGAAAAGCGCGCGGCTCTCGACGTAGGCATCTGGCTGGCGCTCTGCGTCATCCTCGGCCTGGCGTTCATCGGCGTCTACCTCTTCTGGCCGGACCAGTACCGTGGCCTCGGCGAGGAAGGCCTGTGGTGGTACACCCTCAACACCCCGATGCTGGGCATCACCCTTGGTGGCAGCATCATCTGCATGGGTGTTGCTGCGGTGAAGTTCACCAAGAAGTTCATCCCCGAGGAAATCTCCGTTCAGCGCCGCCACGACGGCCCGTCGGAGGAAGTTGACCAGCGCACCATCGTTGCTCTGCTCAACGACTCGTGGCAGACCTCCACCCTGGGTCGCCGCACCGCCATTAAGGGCCTGGCTGGCGCCGGTGCCGCAATGGTCGGTATCGGCATGGTGCTTCCGATTGTCGGTGGCCTCATCAAGAACCCCTGGAAGCCTGCTCACGAACTCGACGTGACCGGCGACGGCACCTTGTGGACCACGGGCTGGACCCTGGTTGAGAAGGGCGAAAAGATTTACCTGGGCCGTGACACCGGCGCTATTGCCGAGGAGTCCCACCACGGTTACTCCACTCAGGGCATTTCCCGCCTGGTGCGGCTGCGCCCGGAGGACCTGTCCGCTGGTGCCATGGAGACTGTCTTCCCGCTGCCGGCTGACGACGTCAACGACGGCACGGACTACGACCCGCAGGCTGATGTCTACGAGGCGCATATGCACTCCATCCACGGTTCCCGTAACCCGGTGATGCTGATTCGTCTGCGTTCCGAGGACGCCGCCCGGGCCACCCTGCGCGTCGGCCAGGAAGATTTCCACTACGGCGATTTCTTCGCCTACTCGAAGATTTGCACGCACATCGGCTGCCCCACCTCGCTCTACGAGGCGCAGACCAACCGCATCTTGTGCCCGTGCCACCAGTCGCAGTTTGATGCGCTGCATTACGGCAAGCCGGTATTCGGTCCGGCGGCCCGGGCCCTGCCCGAACTGCCCATCGATGTCGACGACGATGGTTACCTCTTCGCCAAGGGCAACTTCATCGAGCCCGTCGGCCCGGCCTTCTGGGAGCGTAAGTCATGAGCCAAAACCACCTAGCTAAAGCTGGCCGCAATATCGACGACCGCTACACGCTGTCGTCCGGTATGCGGACGCAGATCAACAAGGTCTTCCCGACCCACTGGTCCTTCATGCTGGGCGAGATCGCCCTGTACAGCTTCATTATTCTGCTGCTGTCGGGCGTCTACTTGACCCTGTTCTTCGACCCCTCGATGTCGAAGGTCATCTACGACGGCGCCTACGCACCGCTTAACGGTGTGGAGATGTCCCGCGCCTACGAGACCGCACTGAACCTCTCCTTCGAGGTGCGCGGTGGTCTGTTCATCCGCCAGGTCCACCACTGGGCTGCGCTGATGTTCGCCATCTCCATCCTGGCGCACATGTTCCGCATCTTCTTCACCGGTGCGTTCCGCAAGCCGCGTGAAGCTAACTGGGTTATTGGCTGCATCCTGCTGCTGCTCTCCATTGCTGAGGGCTTCATGGGTTACTCGCTTCCCGACGACCTGCTCTCCGGCGTCGGCCTGCGAATCATGTCGGCCATCATCATTGGCCTGCCGATTATCGGCACCTGGATGCACTGGATGATGTTCAACGGTGACTTCCCGGGCGACATCATCATCGACCGCCTCTACATCGCTCACGTGCTGCTCATTCCGGCTCTGCTGCTCGGCCTGATTGGTGCCCACCTGGCACTGGTTTGGTACCAGAAGCACACCCAGTTCCCCGGACCGGGCCGTACCGAGAACAATGTTGTCGGCGTGCGTATTCTCCCGGTGTTCGCCGTGAAGGCCAGCGCCTTCGGCCTCATCACCACCGGCTTCCTGTTCCTGCTGGGCGGCATCTTCCAGATCAACGCCATCTGGAACCTGGGCCCGTACAACCCCTCGCAGGTCTCCGCTGGTTCGCAGCCGGATATCTACATGCTCTGGACCGACGGCGCGGCTCGTGTCATGCCGGCCTGGGAGCTGTACTTCGGCAACTACACCATCCCGGCAGTGTTCTGGGTTGCGGTGCTGTGTGGCCTTCTGGTTGCACTGCTCGTCGCCTACCCGTGGATCGAGCAGAAGCTCACCGGCGACGATGCTCACCACAACCTGCTGCAGCGTCCCCGCGACGTGCCGGTTCGTTCCGCTATCGGTGCAGCCGCGCTCTCCTTCTACGCGCTGCTGACCCTGTCCGGTGGTAACGACCTCATCGCGTACCACTTCGAGATTTCCCTGAACGCGATGACCTGGGTTGGCCGTATCGGTCTTATCGTGCTGCCGCCGGTGGCCTACTTCGTCACCTACCGAATCTGCATTGGCTTGCAGCGTTCGGACCGCGCGGTGCTGGAGCACGGCATCGAGACCGGTGTCATCAACCAGCTGCCGTCTGGTGAGTTCATTGAGGTCCACCAGCCCATCGGCCCGGTCGACGAGCACGGCCACGCTGTGCCGCTCGACTACCAGGGTGCCTACGTGCCCAAGCAGATGAACGAGCTTGGTGCCGCCGGCCACCCGGGTCGCGGTAGCTTCTTCTCCCCGGATTCCCAGGAGATTGCTGACCAGGCCGCCAAGATTGAGCACGAGAATCACGCTCAGGAGCAGCAGATGCTCCGTGAACTCGAGGCGACCAACGAAAGCCGCCGCAAGGAATTCGGCGAGCAGGTCGACAACGTCGGCTCTCGCAAGATTTCCCGCGACTAAGTTCTGACGCGCTCCCAAGTGCCCCTCCCGATTCGTTCGGGAGGGGCATTTTTGGTCTCTCCACCCAGTTATCTGAATTGCCTGGCAGCGGCGTAGAATTACCCCTATCAGCGGGGTGCACATCCGGCACTCCCCTCCCCCATCGCGGGCCCAACCTAGCCCCGTCACTGACTCCGCGGCTCGCGAGCATCAGCCCACCGAGGAGACACCCATCATGGCCGACCCGACAACTTCGTCCGCCACCGGTGCGGCCACCCAGCTCACCGCGAATGACATCTGCTTCGACTACGTCGGCACGCCGGTGCTCCAACAAGTCAACCTCATGCTCGGTGCCGGCAGTGTGCTGGGCCTGGTGGGTGATAACGGGGCGGGCAAATCGACGCTGCTGTGGATTCTTTCCGGCCGCCGCAAGCCCACCTCCGGCAGCGTGCACCATATCGGCGTGCGCGCCCTTGGCTCCCAGGAACTGGAAGCACCGTTTAATTCCACCGGCCGGATGCTCGTCGAGGAGGCCCTAGGCCCGGCGAGGCGGCGCCTGCAGGCCCTGGAGGACTTCGCCGCGGATATGGCTAGCGATGACCCCCAGACCGCCGCCCGCGCCGAGGCAGCGTATTCCGCGCAGCTTTCCGACGTCATGGCCCACGATGACTGGAATGCCGAGCACAATGCTGAGGTCATCCTGGATCACCTTGGCCTCAATACTGAAGGCCCGGAGTCGGCAACCCTAGACCAAGTAACGGTCAGCCTCTCCGGTGGCCAGCGGGCCCGCCTCGGGCTGGCGCTGACACTTATCCGCAAGCCTGAGATCCTGCTGCTCGACGAGCCCACGAACCATCTCGATGAGCGTGGTCGACAGCTGGTCATTGACACCATCACAAACCACCCCGGCATTGTTGTACTGGCTACCCATGACCGGGATTTCCTCGACGCCACCTGTACCCATATTGGTGACCTCATCCCGGGCAGGCCCGGTATTGGCCTGTTCCGCGGCAATTGGAGCGAGTACGACAAGCACCGCCGCCACGAACGGCAGCTCTGGGAGCACCAGTGGCGTACCGAACAACGCGAACGTAGCGACCTTCAGCGCACCATTGAGAAGACCCAGCAGGCAACCGAAGAAGAGGTGGTGCGCACAGATAATGACAAGATCTCGTTCAACCATGCCGGTTCCCGCGCGGACCGGACCGCCGCGCGCCGCATCCGGGCTGCCCGTGGTCGCCTCGAGGTTCTGGATGAAAATGGCGTCCCCAAACCCCCTGCCCTGCTGGGTTTTGACGCCCCATTGACCAAGGCACCGTCCACCAAACGCGCCCCAGCCGGCAGCGATGACGATTTTCACCTCAAGCTGCGTGGTGTTGTCGTACCGGAACGGTTGCGGGTGGGGTCATTGACTATCCGCCCGGGCGACACGGTGGTGATTACTGGTCCCAATGGTGCCGGTAAGTCCACTTTGCTCGACGTGCTGGCCGGTGAGCTTCCCCCGGCCGCCGGGGAGGCCCGTATTGGCCAGGAGGCGCGCGTAGCGATGCTGAGGCAGGAGCAGCGCTGGCCGGATGCCACGAAGACTGCTAATGAGCTTTACGACGCTTTGTCGGTCACGAAGGTGAGCTTGGACGATCTTGGGCTGCTCTCGCCGAGCGACGCGGAGCGCCCGGTGGGTGACCTCTCCGTCGGCCAGCAGCGGCGGGTTGCGTTGGCTTTAGTGGTTGCTGATCCGCCTGAGGTTCTCATCCTCGATGAGCCGACCAACCATCTCAGTGTGGACCTCATTGAGGAGGTTCAGGACGCCATTGCCGCTACTGCGGGCACTGTCATCGTCGTCACGCATGACCGGCGCATGGTGCAGCGACTGGAGGCCCGGCATTTGGTAGTCACCGACGGCGATGTTGCGGAATTGCCGCCGGGGCGCCGCCCAGTGGAGTTCGCCTAAGCGCCCCAGCCACGAACCCATACGAAAACCCCACCACCGAGAATGTCGGTGGCGGGGTTTTTCGCTGCGGGGTCGGTGAAGGCTTAGTGCTTCTCCGGCGGGACCAGGTACTGGGTATTCAGCCGGGTGCCGGCGAAGACCAGAATGGCGGCTCCGAGCAGGATGAGCCAGTAGGCCATGAAGGCGATGCCGTAGCCCATCAGCAGGATGCCCATGGTCATCACGAACGGCCAGATGGAGCTGGCGGAGAAGAAGCCGAGGGTACCGGTACCGTCGACGATCTCTGCTTCCTCGAAATCGGCCGGGGTGATATCGGAGCGCAGCTCGGTGAAGTGCAGGTACCCGCCGACCATCAGGGTCATCAGGGTGCCCAGCAGCAGACCGGTGACACCGGCCCACTCGAGGCGACCGTGGTTTTCGTTAATAACGTTGCCGGTGTCCTGCAGGAATGCGGTGGACAGTGCGTAGACAACGGTCGCGGTGAACATAAACACCGTGAGGCCGTAAAACAGCTTGGCAGTTGACTTCATTAGTCAGGCCTTTCCTCTACTCCTCGCCCTAGTTCTGGGCGTTGAGGTCGACAGTGTTCTGCTGGTCGCGGGAGTCCGTACGGCCCGGGTTGAACGGGCTGGTGGACACTGCGTAACCCGGCTCACCGATGTGCTCCAGAGCCTCGGCGTTGGTGGCGTCGGGGTTGTTGCGACGGAAATCGAGGTACTCGGCGAAGTCCTCACGGGACACCGCACGAATCTCGAAGTTCATCATGGCGTGGTAGGTGCCGCACATCTCAGCACAGCGACCGACGAAGGCGCTCTTCACTCGGGCGGAGGGGTTCTCCACGCGACGGTTCTCCACCATTTCGGAGGAGATGGCCTCAATCTGGAAGCGGCGCTGCGACTTGTTCGCATCGGGGTGCGGGAACGCATCGCGCTTGAAGAGGAACTCCGGGACCCAGAAGGAGTGGGCGACGTCGGCCGAAGCCAGGTCGAACTCAATCGGGGTGTCCATCGGCAGCACCAGCACCGGGACCTCGTCGGTGGTACCGAGGGTCTCGATTTCGTTGAAGTGCAGGTAGGACACATCAGCCTTGGACCGACCGTGAATCGGGTAGTCCTTCTGCTGACGGGTCTCACCGGCGGGGACGTGACCGTGCTCACCGGTGAAGAAGACCTCGGGGTCCTCAGAAGGCACGCGGCCCTCATAAGCAGAACCGCCGGCCAGGTCCGGGGAGACCTCGGCGTAACCGAACTTCCAGTTCCACTGGAAAGCGGTGACGTCGACGACGACCTCCGGGTCCTTGTCCATAGCAGTGACCTTGTCCTGCGTCTGAACGGTGAAGAAGAAGATCGTCATGACGATAAGAATCGGCACGCACGTCAGCACAAGCTCCAGCGGGACGTTATATGCCGTCTGACGCGGGAATTCGCCCGCGCCCTTCTTCTTAGCCTTCTTCGCGGTGAAGCTAAACATCGAGAAGAGGGTGATGCCCCACACGACGGCGCCAATAGACCAGGCGGCAACCCAGATCCAAACCCAGAAATTGCCCATGGCCTGGGCCTCAGGGGTCACACCCTGAGGCCAGCCGAAGCGCAATAACCTGAAAAAGGCGTTGTCCGGCGGGTTCACTTCGCAACCCGTGAGCAGGGCTGACCCGGCTCCGAGGACGCCGAGGACGCCGAGTTTGCGGGCGGCCCCGTAGTTCCTAAAGCGATTCACGTGTGTCTGCCTTCCTGATCCACGCTGTCAACAGCGACCGCTACCTACATATGACATGCCAGTAGCGATTCAATCTCCACACTGCAGAGTAGTCCATTCCTGTGAATTCTCCACAATGGACTGCCCACATTGGATGCCCCCGAGTATAACCCAGCTGATAAAAACTTAAGAACATTGCCCACAATTGCGGGCGAGTCTTACGTTTTTACCCGGGTTTTTCTGTGATTCCACCAGCAGGATCAGACCCACTTCCCGGCGCGCGGGCAGCCTCGCCCCTACTACCCCCACCCACTTAGCTAGGGTTTAACCCGTTATCGGCTGATCGCCATCTCCCCATCCAGGAAAGGAACCACGGATTATGTGTGGCCTCCTCGGTTTTCTCGCCAACAACGGCGACGCATCGGACGTCCAACCCGCTATCGCCCGGGCGCTGCCGTGCATGCGCCACCGCGGTCCCGACGCCGACGGCACCTGGCACGATGACGACGTCGTTTTCGGCTTCAACCGCCTGTCCATCATCGACCTGGAACACTCCCACCAGCCGCTGACCTGGGGCCCGGCCGACGAACCGGACCGCTACGCCATGACCTTCAATGGCGAAATCTACAACTACATTGAGCTCCGCAAAGAGCTGACCAAGGCCGGCTACACCTTCCACACCGAAGGCGACGGCGAGCCCATCGTGGTCGGCTTCCACCACTGGGGTGTCGACGTCCTCAAGCACCTGCGCGGCATGTTCGGCATCGCCATCTGGGACACCAAGAAGCGCGAAATGTTCATCGCCCGCGACCGCTTCGGCATCAAACCGTTGTTCTATGCCTCCACCGACCGCGGCACCGCCTTCGCCTCGGAGAAGAAATCCATCCTGGAGATGGCCCCCGAACTCGGCGTCGACGATAAAGACCTCGACCGCCGCGCCCTCGTTCACTACGTCGACCTGCAGTACGTTCCCGAGCCAGAAACCCTGCACACCGACATCCGCCGTCTCGAGTCCGGCTGCTACGCCACCTTCGCTCCGGGCTCCGACGTCGTCCAGCAACGCTGGTTCGACCCCCGCTTCCCCATCGCTGAGGTCCCCAAAGGCGGCGAACAAGCCGTTTTCGATGAAATCGCCGAGGTGCTCGAGGACAGCGTCGGCAAGCATATGCGTGCCGACGTCACGGTCGGCTCGTTCCTCTCCGGCGGCATCGACTCCACCGCTATCGCCACCCTCGCCAAACGGTTCAACCCGAACCTGATGACCTTCACCACCGGCTTCGAACGCGAAGGCTTCTCCGAAGTCGACGTCGCCGCCGAAACCGCCGCAGCAATCGGCGTGGAACACCACATCAAGGTCGTCTCGCCGGAAGAATTCGCCGCCGCCGTACCGAAAATCATCTGGTACCTCGACGACCCCGTCGCCGACCCCGCGCTCGTACCGCTGTACTTCGTCGCCGCCGAAGCCCGTAAACACGTCAAAGTGGTGCTGTCCGGCGAAGGCGCCGATGAACTCTTCGGCGGCTACACCATCTATAAGGAACCACTGTCGCTCAAACCCTTCGAGCACATCCCCGGCCCCCTCAAGAAGGGCCTGCACGCTGTGGGGCAAGCGCTTCCCGACGGCATGCGCGGCAAATCGCTGCTGCTCCGCGGCTCCACCGACCTCGAAGACCGCTACTACGGCAACGCCCGCTCCTTTAACTACGAGCAGCTACAAACCGTGTTGCCCTGGGCCCCGCGCGAATGGGACCACCGAGACGTCACCCACCCCATCTACGCCCGGTCGAAAGACATGGACCCGGTGACCCGCATGCAGCACCTCGACCTATTCACCTGGCTACGCGGTGACATCCTGGTCAAGGCCGACAAAATCACCATGGCGAATTCGCTGGAGCTGCGCGTGCCCTTCCTCGACCGCGAAGTCTTCGAAGTCGCGGAGAAGCTGCCGGTCGACATGCGCGTCAGCCACAACACCACCAAGTACGCGCTGCGCCAGGCAATGAAACAAATCGTGCCCGCCCACGTCCTCAACCGCCGCAAACTCGGTTTCCCCGTGCCCATTCGGCACTGGCTGGCCGGCGATGAACTGCGCGGTTGGGCCGAGGACATCATCCGCGAATCGCAGACCGACGAGCTCATCGACAAGGCCGCGGTACAGCGCATGCTCGACGAGCACCACCCGACCCGCAACGACAACTCTCGTCGCCTCTGGACGGTGCTGGCATTCATGATTTGGCACGGCATCTTCATCGAAGGCCGGATTTCTCCGGAAATCGAGGAGCACCACTACCCCGTGCAGCTGTAGGGGCCCGGCGCGGGGCCACCCGACTGCCTGGCTCCCGCACCATTCCACCGCGCCTCACCCCACCCCACCGGCAGATCCGTACCAATTGCGCAGATCCGTGCGAATTTCCGTACGGATCTGCCACTTTCGTACGGATCTGCGTAGCAGCCCCCCCCACAGCACCGCAGCCCCCGCGTGCTTGCCGACGTTGGCGCCGCGCCCTCGCCGCCCTCTTGCTGCCCGGCCTCTTCTCGGCCCAGCTTCCCGCCCCACCGGCAGATCCGTACCAATTGCACAGAACCGTGCGAATTTCCGTACGGATCTGCCACTTTCGTACGGATCTACGTAGCAGCGCCCCCGCAGCACCGCAGCCCCCGCGTGCTTGCCGACGTTGGCGCCGCACCCTCGCCGCCCTCCTGCTGCCAGACCTCTTCTCGGCCCAGCTTCCCGCCCCACAGGCAGATCCGTACCAATTGCGCAGATCCGTGCGAATTTCCGTACGGATCTGCCACTTTCGTACGGATCTACGAAGCAGCGCCCCCGCCCCCACACACCACGCAAAATTCGCACGGATCTGCACCCCACACGTCAAAAGCCGCCGACCACATAATCGTGGCCGGCGGCTTTCTCGCCGTGCAGAACACAGCGCAGCACACAGCGCTACACCCCAGCGCTACACCCCAGCGCTACACACGCCGGTATCGCGCTGCGTACGGCTTGGGCGACTTAGTTGAAGGAGTCGCCGCAGGCGCAGGAACCGGTGGCATTGGGGTTGTCGATGGTGAAGCCCTGCTGCTCGATGGTGTCCGCGAAGTCAATGGTGGCGCCGGTGAGGTACGGGGCGGACTGGCGGTCGACTACGAGGCGTACGCCGTTGAATTCCTCGGAAATGTCGCCGTCGAGGTCGCGGTCGTCGAAGTAGAGCTGGTAGCGCAGGCCGGCGCAGCCGCCGGGGGCGACGGAGATGCGCAGCGAGAGGTTGTTGGCGCCTTCTTGGTCCAGCAGTGCCTTGGCTTTGGCAGCTGCGGCGTCGGTGAGGTTGACGCCGGTGGTCTGAGCGGTGGTCATCCGTGTTCTCCTTCTCGGATTAGTTTCGCCGCGGTGAACAACGCGGTCAGTGCGACGTGTTGTCCGGGCGGGCGGGCCCGGGGCCTAGCCGCGGTGGGTCCACGTGGGATAAGGCTACACGGCAAGGTACCGGCTAGCTGTTGGTGGCAACGTCGCCACGCCCTGAGGTATTCCCCAGGCTTTGTCGGTATCCCTTAGGCTAAGACTCGTGAAATTGCCCTGGAAGAACTCGAAGTCCGATTCCCACCCCGCTGACTCCGCTGAGGGAGGTGGCACCAGCAACAGTGATAGCACCAGCACCAACACCACCAGCAGCTCCGGCTCCGCTGGTGGCAGCGTGGCTGCGAGCGAGCTCCACGCCGACGATGGCCACGCCGGCGATGGCCACGCCGGCGACCAGGAGCATTTGCCGAAGGGCTATACCCCGAAGAAGGGGCATGCCACTCCGAAGCGCAATGAGGTTGAGCGTGCGAAGGGTATTCGCCGCGGCCCGGTGCGCCCTCCGATGACGTCGAAGGAGGCTCGTCAGCGGCGCAAGGAGGAGAAGGCGTCGATGTCGAAGGAGGAGTACAAGGCGAAGAAGGCCCGTGAGCGTGCGGAGCGTCGGGAGGCTCGTCGGGTGGCTGATGAGCGCATGGCGTCGGGCGATCCGCGGTATTTGTTGCCGCGGGATCAGGGCCCGGAGCGCAAGTTGGTGCGTGATTGGGTGGATACCCGTCGTTTCTTGGCGAATTTCTTTATGCCGTTTGCGTTGGTGTTGCTGTTGGTGATGTTGGTTGGCCAGGCGTATCCGACGGTGGCGGCGTATTTCTCGTTGTTCTCGATGGTGTTTATTTTGGTGCTCATTGGTGAGGGCGTGGTGATTGGTCGCCGCGCGAATCGTCTTGTGCGTGAGCAGTTCCCGTCGACGACGGATACGGGTTTCCGGATGGGCTTTTATGCCTATTCGCGTGCTTCTCAGCCGCGTCGGTTGCGTACTCCGCGTCCGCAGAAGGAGATTGGCGACAAGCTTTAGCCTCCGGGGGCTGCGACCGCTCTTGGCTGGGCGGTCTCAGTTACCCTGTGTGCCATGACGCAGGAGTTTTTTAGCCCCGTTTCGGCGCCGGATGCCGAGGCCGCTGAGCGCGCTCGCGCCCTTATTCGCCGTCTTCCGATTCCTCCGGGTTCTCTTGGCCGGGTGGGGGATCTTGGTGTGTGGTTGGCTGCGTGTCAGGATGCGGTTCCGCCGCGGGCGTTGGTGGATGCGCGTGTGGTGTTGTTTGCCGGGGAGACTTCTGAGGCTGCCGATGTTGGGGCGCATTCGCCGTTTTCGGGTGTGTCTGAGCCGCTTTCGGCTGGTGCGGTTTTTGATGACACGGTTGCTGGTACTTCTGCGTTGTGCGCGGTAGCGAATGCCCAGGGCGCACGGGTTTTTGCTGCTGATATCAGTTTGGATCGGGAGTCTGAGTCGCCGTTTCGGGTGTGTCGGGGTGGTTCTGCTCCGCAGCTTTCCGACGGTCTGAGCGACGCGGAGGTGTCTCGCGCGCTTGAGGCCGGTATGGCGTTGGCCAATGATGCTGCCGATAGTGATGTTCAGGTGCTGATTGCTGCTGATACTGGTGTGGGCGCTGAGGTGTCTGCGGCGGCGCTGATTGGTTCGGTGACGAATGCGGAGCCGGTGGCGCTGGTGGGGTCCGATATGGATCTTGGTGTTGCGCGGTGGAAGGCCAATGTGGCTGCGGTGCGCGATGTGATGTTTCGGATTCGTGGTGTGCGTGGTGAACCGGTGGAGATGCTGCGTCGGGCGGCGACGGCGGAGGTTGCGGCGATGGCCGGGTTCCTTGCGCAGGCGGCGGTGCGTCGTACTCCGGTGATTTTGGATGGCGTGGTGGTGACCTCGGCTGCGTTGGTTGCTGAGCAGTTGGCCCCGGGGGCGCGGGCTTGGTGGGTTGCTGGGCATGAGGCGGCTCATCCGGCGCATGGTCGTGCGTTGCGTCATCTGGGTTGTGAGCCGTTGTTGTCGTATGGAATTTCTGTTGGTGGCGGGATTGGTGCGACTGCTGCTTTGCCGGTTTTGCAGTCTGCGGTGGCGTTGCTGCGGGATTCGCAGCGCAGCTAGCCTAAGCCATCTACCCCCGCTCATTTCGGGATTCATAGGCCCTCAGCTGGGCTTTTAGACCCCTAAAAGCACTATTCGCACCACTCCACTACCCCCGGAATCAACATTGCTCCGAAAGTCCTTGACCGGCCATTAGAGAACGGCATACGCTATGGGCATACCGCCGGGAGGCGGCAAGTGAAGTTCCCCTCCGGGACTCGCCCACTTTGAGGAACGCGTCGACCGTTTGCCGGGGCGCCACGTACGAGTCAACCGGGTCGACTTCACAGATGCGCTCTGTAGCTGAAGCTATGGGGCGCATCGCTGTGTTCGGGGCTGTGCTGTTCGGCGCGGTAACCTAGCCGGCTATGACCCGCGAACGCACCCTCCGTATTGTTTCTTTGCTGCTGACGATTTGTGCGCTGGCCTGCTTATGCGCCGCCTGGAATAGCAGTTATCACCTCGCCACGTTCGCCCATAACCCGTCTCCGCTGAGCAACGAGTACATCGTGAGTCAGGTGGAACGGGCGCTAGCGTTTCTCACTATCGCAATGGTGTGTGTGGCGGTGAATATTGTCACCGTCGTTGTGGCTTGGGTGCGGGCTTTCCGACGTCGGTAGCGCGTACGCCAGCGGCCACCTCCCCTGTGTCTGGGGCGGTGGCCGCTTGTGTGGTCGGGTTATGTGGCCGGAACCAGAGTGTGTACCCAGCCGTGGGTGTCGGCGACGGTGCCGTGTTGGATGCCGGTTAGCCGTTCGCGCAGCTTCATGGTCCATTCCCCGGTGGTTGCGCCGTTGATCTGGAAGGAGCCGTCGCGGTAGTGGACGGTGCCGACTGGTGTGATCACTGCGGCGGTGCCGCAGGCGAAGGCTTCGGACATTTCACCGGAGACCGCGTCGTTTTCCCAGTCGGCGGTGGATACCCGGGACTGTTCGACGTGCATACCCATATCTTCGGCGACGGTGAGTAGCGAGTCGCGGGTGATGCCGGGCAGCAGGGAGCCAGACAGTGCTGGGGTGACCAGCTTGAGGTTGCTGGCGTCATCGCCGGTGCCGTAGATGAAGGCGAGGTTCATGCCGCCCATTTCTTCGATATAGGTGCGCTCGATGGCGTCAAGCCACACCACTTGGTCGCAGCCGTGCTTTTCGGCTTCGGCCTGGGCGGCTAGTGAGGCGGCGTAGTTGCCGGCGAATTTTGCGGCGCCGGTGCCGCCTGGGCAGGCGCGGACGTATTCGTGTGAGAGCCAGACGGTTACTGGGTTGATGCCGCCGGAGAAGTAGGAGCCGGCCGGGGAGGCGATCAGGAGGAAGGTGTAGCTATTTGATGGGTGCACGCCGAGGGTCTGTTCGGTGGCGAACATCAGGGGGCGCAGGTAGAGCGATTCTTCGCTGCCTGCTGCGGGCACCCACTCCTGGTCGATATCGACGAGTTGGCGCACGGCTTCGAGGAATAGGTCTTCGGGCAAGAACGGCATTGCGATGCGTTCTGCCGAGCGTTGGAAGCGTTTGGCGTTTTGGTCCGGGCGGAAGGAGACGATGGAGCCGTCGTCATGCCGGTAGGCTTTCATGCCCTCGAAGATGGATTGTCCGTAGTGCAGCACGGAGGTCGATGGGTCCATCGGGATCGGCCCATAGGCTTCGACGCGGGCGTTGTGCCAGCCCTGCTGCGCGTCCCAGTCGATCAGGACCATGTGGTCGGTGAAGTGCTGGCCAAAGCCGGGATTAGCCAGGATGGCGTTTCGCTCGGCGGCGTCGCGTGGTGACGGATTGGGCTTGATCTCGAAATTCAGGGCTGCCATGACCGATAAGTGTAACTCTCCTGCGCTTCGTCGCAGGCAGAGGTCGGCATTGACGTCGTCGGTACGGTGTGTGTGGAGACCATGCGATAGCCGGTGGGGTTGCCCACTGGCGGGAGGTGAATAGATGTCCGAGTCGAGTTATGCGCACGCCCCGAATGCCGCGGTGCTGGGTGAGTTTTTGCCGGTAGTGGGTCGTCGCGTCCGTTTGGCTGGTGCCGACGCCCAGGGCGGGCTGCCTGCCGATACTGACACGCTCATTGTGGCTGTATTGCAGGGCGATGATGGTGTGGAGTTAGTCAGCGACGCTGCGTTCGCCGATCACGCCCAGGATGTCCTGGCGGGGTTGTCTGCGGTGGAGGCTGGCACCAAGTTGGAGGCCACGACCACCATCCCGGCGCCTGAGGGGTTGGCTGCGGAGAAGGTTTTGGCTGTGGGCCTGGGCTCGGAGGATCCCAGCGCTGATGATGTGCGTCGCGCTTCTGGTGCGGCTCTGCGTGCCGTCGGCAAGGCGAAGCACGTGGTGTCCACTCTGGGGGTTTTCGATTCGTTGGCTGCGCTGGAGGGTGCGGGCCTTGGTGGGTACAACTACCCGGGTGTAAAGAGCGATGCCGACGAGGTCGCCGACCTTACTGTGACTGTGCTTGGCGCCTCTGATGATGAGGTTGCCCGGGCGTCGGCTGTGGTTGATGCGGTGTGCACTGCTCGTGACTTCACCAATACTCATTCCGGTGCCTTATTCCCGGGGTCTTTCGCTGCTGCGGCGGAGGCGCTGGGCAAGGATGCAGGTCTTGAGGTTGAGGTGCTTGACGACGCTGCCCTGGCCGAACAGGGCTATGGCGGCATTATGGCCGTCGGTGGTGGTTCTGCGCGGCCGCCGCGTTTGGTGCGTATGACGCATAAGGGCGGCGGGCGCACCTTTGGCCTGGTGGGTAAGGGCATTACGTTCGATACCGGCGGTATCTCGTTGAAGCCGGGTGCGTCGATGAACACCATGATTTTGGATATGGGCGGTGCCGCTGCGGTTATCGCCACCGTGGTGTTGGCTGCGCGACTGGACCTGCCGGTGACGGTGATTGCCACGGTGCCGATGGCGGAGAATATGCCTGATGGCAAGTCGTACCGCCCGGGCGACATCATTACTCAGTACGGCGGTAAGACCGTCGAGGTGCTCAATACTGACGCCGAGGGTCGTCTGATCCTTGCTGATGGTTTGGTGCGTGCCTGCGAGGATAATCCGAATTACCTCATTGACACTGCCACTTTGACTGGTGCGCAGATGATTGCTTTGGGCAGCCGCGCCCCGGGCGTGCTGGGCCACGATGAGTTCCGGGACCGGGTGGCGGAACTGTCCCAGGAGTTGGGCGAGGGCGGTTGGGCTATGCCCATCCCGGAAGATCATGTTGAGGGCGTGAAGTCGCAGTGGGCGGATCTGCAGAATATTGGCCCCAACCGGGAGGGCGGTATGAGTGTGGCCGCCGCGTTCTTGGAGAATTTCGTGTCCGGTGAGACGCAGTGGGTGCATATCGACGTTGCCGCCCCGGCGTTTAATACTCATGCGGCGTGGGGCTACACGCCTAAGCGTGCGACCGGTGTGCCGGTGCGCACCATGCTCGCGGCAATTGAGGACATCGCCGAGTAGCTGGAGGTTTAACCGCAGGCGCCCTTGTGGGCCGATCTTTTTGGTCGGCCCTGGGGCGCCTGCTGGCCGCTTCGGCGCACATTACTTCGACCAGCCTCGGCGCTATCGACGTCGACCCGGTATCCTTTCCCATAACCACTGATTTATTCGAGAGCTGCCTAGGAGTACACACACATGGCGACCTCTGTCGAGATGCCTGAATTAGGCGAATCCGTCACTGAAGGCACGATTACTACCTGGCTGAAGCAGGTCGGCGATACCGTTGAGGTCGACGAGCCCTTGCTGGAGGTCTCCACTGACAAGGTCGACACCGAGGTTCCCTCCCCCGTGGCCGGCACCTTGGTGAAGATCCTTGCCGAGGAGGATGACACCGTCGAGGTTGGCGAGGTCATCTGTGAGGTCGGCGACGAGGACGAAGCCGACGCCGATGATTCCGATGATTCCGACAACAGCGATGAGGCCGAGGACGCTTCGGACGATGCTGCTGAGTCGGATGAGGACGAGGATAAGTCCGACAAGAAGGACGAGAAGAAGTCCTCTGGCTCGGCTAAGGGCGGCAAGGCTACCGACGTTGAGATGCCGGAGCTTGGCGAGTCCGTTTCCGAAGGCACCATCACCACCTGGCTGGTGTCGGTAGGCGACACCGTTGAGGTTGATGACCCGCTGCTCGAGGTCTCTACCGACAAGGTCGACACCGAGGTTCCCTCCCCCGTGGCCGGTACCGTGGTGGAGATTCTCGCCGAAGAAGACGACACCGTCGACGTCGGCGAAGTCATCTGCCGCGTTGGTGACGAAGACGCTGCTTCCTCCGACGATTCGGATGATTCCGATGATTCGGACGAGTCCGATGAGTCTGCGGATAAGCAAGAAGAGTCCACGTCCGACGAGAAGGACGAGAAGAAGGACGAGAAGAAGTCCTCTGGCTCGGCTAAGGGCGGCAAGGCTACCGACGTTGAGATGCCGGAGCTTGGCGAGTCCGTTTCCGAAGGCACCATCACCACCTGGGTTGTCTCCGTTGGTGACACCGTTGAGGTTGATGACCCGTTGCTCGAGGTCTCTACCGACAAGGTCGACACCGAGGTGCCCTCCCCCGTGGCCGGTACTGTCGTCGAGATTCTTGCCGAAGAAGACGACACCGTCGACGTCGGCGAAGTCATCTGCCGCATCGGCGATGAAGACGCCGCTTCCTCCGATGATTCCGATGATTCCGATGATTCCGACGATTCGGACGAGTCCGCCGATGAGGCCGACGACAAGGAAGAGGACAAGCCGCAGGGTGAGTCCGGTGATACTTCCGGCTCTGACGACGATGATGCCGACGCCGAAGAGGTGAAGGAAGAGTCCGAGGAGAAGAAGGCTAAGGAAGCCAAGAAGCCCAATAGCAAGAACGCTAAGGGCGATAAGCCGGACGAGACGGGCATCCAGAAGGAGCACAAGTCCACCGGCAAGGCTGATTCCAAGGCCGATAAGGGCGGCGCTAAGGGCGAGAAGAAGGACGCTCCTTACGTCACCCCGCTGGTACGCAAGCTCGCCGATAAGCATGGCGTGGACCTCTCCACCATTGAGGGCTCCGGCATCGGCGGCCGTATCCGCAAGCAGGACGTGCTCAAGGCCGCTGAGGGCGGCTCCGACTCCGGCGCTGACTCCGACGAGAAGAAGGATGCCAAGTCCCGCTGGTCGACTGCTGGTGTGCGCCCCGAGCTGGCTGAACTGCGCGGCACCACCCAGAAGGTCAACCGGATTCGTGAGATCACGGCGAAGAAGACCCACCAGTCGCTGCTGGAGTCCGCACAGCTCACCCAGGTCCACGAGGCCGATATGACCGAGATCTGGGACCTGCGCAAGGAGTACAAGCAGGCCTTCCAGGACAAGCATGGTGTGAAGCTGACCTTCTTGCCGTTCTTCGCCAAGGCAGCTGTTGAGGCTCTGGTCTCGCACCCGAACGTCAACGCCTCCTGGAATGACAAGACCAAGGAGATCACCTACTACGAGCAGGTCAACCTCGGCATTGCCGTGGATACTGAACGTGGTTTGCTCTCCCCGGTCATCCACAACGCCCAGGACATGACCCTGCCGCAGCTGGCCCAGGCTATTGCTGACCTGGCTGAGCGTGCCCGGAATAACAAGCTGAAGCCCTCGGATCTGTCCAATGGCACCTTCACCATCACCAATATTGGTTCTGAAGGCGCCCTGACTGACACTCCGATTCTGGTGCCGCCGCAGGCAGCCATGATGGGTACCGGCGCCATCCGCAAGCGCCCGGTTGTTATCACCGACCACGATGATGACTACGTCGGCGTGCGCGCCATGGCCCTGCTGCCGCTGACCTACGACCACCGCCTGGTCGACGGCGCAGACGCCGGCCGCTTCATGACCACCATCGTGGACCGCCTGCAGAAGGCGGACTTCATGGAGGACCTGGAGCTTTAAAAAAGCACCACCGTCGGCCCGGACATTGACCTCGTCAGTGTCCGGGCCGACACTCATTTCAGCACCTGTCTTGAGAGTAGAAACCATGACCACTACCGGTTCCATCCGCGCACACCAGGCACCGATTGCTATCAGTGACCTCGGCACAGTCGACTATGAGCAGACCTGGCACCGCCAAGCCGAGGCAGCCACCCGCGTGGCAGCCGGAGACATCCCGGACCAACTGTGGCTCCAAGATCGGGAGAGCGT
>NZ_JAHUTM010000006.1 GCF_019209905.1 Corynebacterium sp. TAE3-ERU12
GAGACGTGATGCGTACCCAGTTGTGGGGAAGTCGGTGATCCTATGCTGCCGAGAAAAGCCTCTAGCGATGTGATGTCATGGCCCGTACCCGAAACCGACACAGGTAGTCAGGTAGAGAATACTAAGGCGATCGGGATAACTGTGGTTAAGGAACTCGGCAAAATGCCCCCGTAACTTCGGGAGAAGGGGGGCCATTGCGTGTGACCCACTGTTCGTGGTGAGCGTGTGATGGCCGCAGTGAGTAGAGGGAAGCGACTGTTTACTAAAAACACAGGTCCGTGCGAAAACGTGGAAGTTGATGTATACGGACTGACGCCTGCCCGGTGCTGGAAGGTTACGAGGACCTGTTAGAGCCCTTGTGGTTCGAAGCGGAGAATTTAAGCCCCAGTAAACGGCGGTGGTAACTATAACCATCCTAAGGTAGCGAAATTCCTTGTCGGGTAAGTTCCGACCTGCACGAATGGCGTAACGACTTCCCTGCTGTCTCAACCACAGACCCGGTGAAATTGCAGTACGAGTAAAGATGCTCGTTACGCGCGGCAGGACGAAAAGACCCCGGGACCTTCACTATAGCTTGGCATTGGTGTTCGGTTCGGTTTGTGTAGGATAGGTGGGAGACTTCGATCACATCACGCCAGTGGTGTGTGAGTCGTTGGTGAAATACCACTCTGATCGGATTGGATATCTCAACCTTGGCCCATGATCTGGGTCGGGGACAGTGCCTGGTGGGTAGTTTAACTGGGGCGGTTGCCTCCCAAAGAGTAACGGAGGCGCCCAAAGGTTCCCTCAGCCTGGTTGGCAATCAGGTGTTGAGTGTAAGTGCACAAGGGAGCTTGACTGTGAGACTGACACGTCGAGCAGGTACGAAAGTAGGGACTAGTGATCCGGCACTGGCTTGTGGAAGCGGTGTCGCTCAACGGATAAAAGGTACCCCGGGGATAACAGGCTGATCTTCCCCAAGAGTCCATATCGACGGGATGGTTTGGCACCTCGATGTCGGCTCGTCGCATCCTGGGGCTGGAGTAGGTCCCAAGGGTTGGGCTGTTCGCCCATTAAAGCGGCACGCGAGCTGGGTTTAGAACGTCGTGAGACAGTTCGGTCTCTATCCGCCGCGCGCGTGGAAACTTGAAAGAAGGCTGTCCCTAGTACGAGAGGACCGGGACGGACGTACCTCTGGTGTGCCAGTTGTTCCGCCAGGAGCATGGCTGGTTGGCT
This sequence comes from Corynebacterium sp. TAE3-ERU12, assembly GCF_019209905.1. Lineage (GTDB taxonomy): Bacteria > Actinomycetota > Actinomycetes > Mycobacteriales > Mycobacteriaceae > Corynebacterium. Next base: position 1,216 of record NZ_JAHUTM010000006.1, read on the forward strand.
ACGTACGGAAGGGATAACCGCTGAAAGCATCTAAGCGGGAAGCCTGTTCTGAGATAAGGTTTCGTATGAGGTTCCCTGTAGATGACAGGGTTGATAGGCCGGATCTGGAAGCACCGTGAGGTGTGGAGGTGACCGGTACTAATACACCGATACAACACACACAAAAATAT
>NZ_JAHUTM010000007.1 GCF_019209905.1 Corynebacterium sp. TAE3-ERU12
CAGCTTGTGCATGTGTGTTAGCGGAAGTGGTTTGGAATGGCCTGCCGTAGACGGTGAGAGTCCGGTACGTGAAAACGCATGTGTGTGGGTTGGTTGTGTTCCCGAGTAGCAGCGGGCTCGTGGAATCTGCTGTGAATCTGCCGGGACCACCCGGTAAGCCTAAATACCTTTCATGACCGATAGCGGATTGAGTACCGTGAGGGAATGGTGAAAAGTACCCCGGGAGGGGAGTGAAATAGTACCTGAAACCGTGTGCTAACAATCCGTCAGAGCAGCCCTTGTGGTTGTGATGGCGTGCCTTTTGAAGAATGAGCCTGCGAGTCAGCGGCATGTCGCGAGGTTAACCCGTGTGGGGTAGCCGTAGCGAAAGCGAATCCTAATGAGGGTGAGTCAGTGGCATGTCCTGGACCCGAAGCGGGGTGATCTACCCATGGCCAGTGTGAAGCAGAGGTAAGACTCTGTGGAGGCGCGAACCCACTTAGGTTGAAAACTGAGGGGATGAGCTGTGGGTAGGGGTGAAAGGCCAATCAAACTCCGTGATAGCTGGTTCTCCCCGAAATGCATTTAGGTGCAGCGTCGTGTGTTTCCTCCTGGAGGTAGAGCTACTGGTTGGTTTAGCGGGACTATCATCTTAGCGACATCAGCCAAACTCCGAATGCCGGTGAGGTAAGAGCGCGGCAGTGAGACTGCGGGGGATAAGCTTCGTAGTCGAGAGGGAAACAGCCCAGATCGCCGGCTAAGGCCCCTAAGGGTATGCTAAGTGGAAAAGGATGTGGGATCGCGAAGACAACCAGGAGGTTGGCTTAGAAGCAGCCATCCTTGAAAGAGTGCGTAATAGCTCACTGGTCGAGTGGTCCTGCGCCGACAATGTAGTGGGGCTCAAGCATACCGCCGAAGCCGCGGCATATGACTTTTGTTGTATGGGTAGGGGAGCGTCGTGTACTGCGTTGAAGCTGCCGGGTGACCGTGTGGTGGAGTGTACGCGAGTGAGAATGCAGGCATGAGTAACGAATGAGGAGTGGAAAACTCCTCCGCCGGATGACTAAGGGTTCCTGGGTTAAGCTAATCTTCCCAGGGTGAGTCGGGACCTAAGGCGAGGCCGACAGGCGTAGTCGATGGACAACGGGTTGATATTCCCGTACCCGTGATATCGCGCCCATGGTGAATCAGTGATACTAACCCTCCTGAACCTTTCCGTTGCTAGCCCTTTGTGGTTGGTTGTGGTTGGGGGATGCAGGGGACCTGAGCTGGTAGTAGCCAAGTGATGGGGTGACGCAGGAAGGTAGCCGTGCCACCTGATGGATGGTGGTGTAAGCGTGTAGGCCGGGCTATAGGTAAATCCGTAGCCCACAAAGGGC